>CAYMFM010000175.1:0-2516 GCA_964389685.1 uncultured Rikenellaceae bacterium | reverse complement strand
GAGTATATGCCAGCTGTGGAAACAATCCCTGTCCTGAAATCATGATCCATATCGACAAGGGAGGGAACAGAAAGTTTACGGAATATTTTTTCGACAAGCTGAATTCGTATGGGATAGACTACGATGTCATCGGGCAATCCTATTATCCGTGGTGGCATGGCAGCCTGCTCGATCTGCGGGAATGCCTGAACTTCACGGCAAAGGAATACGGGAAAGATATCATCGTCGTGGAAGCTGCCTATAACTGGAAACCCAGAGAGTATATAAACAAAAACGCCCCGTTTCCTGAAACGCCCGAAGGACAGAAGGCGTTCCTTGAAGAGGTGAACCGGATTGTCCTGGGGCTGCCTGACAACAGGGGAATGGGCGTTTTCTGGTGGGAACCTGCCGTATCAAGGGGAGGTTCCAGGAGTTTTTTTGACGATGAAGGGAATGTACTGCCGGTGATCCAGGTTTTTGACAAGTACACGAGGAAGTAATGGCTTCCTGAGCCAGAAAAAATATGAGGGGAACCATCTTTATTCTCATCGGTCCAAAAGGTAGCGGTAAAACGTATATCGGCTCATTACTGCAGCGTCAGCTGGGTATTCCGTTTTTCCGCGTTGAAACCGTTTGGCTCAGGGTAAAAGAAGAGAGATATTCCGACAGGTACGTTAAAAAAGGATTTTCTCTCGTTGAGCGAGAAATTGACCGAAAATGCAAAGAAACAGACCAGTTAATTACTGAGTCAACTGCAGCACATGATGAATTTTACAACTTTCTTGCCCGACTTAAAAACAAATATCAAGTTAAACTCATCTGCATAACAGCGCCACTTAACCTGTGTCTTGAGCGCATCAAAGCAAGAGATCTGTCGATTCACATTCCCGTTTCAGATGACCGGGTAGAAGAGATAAACCGAAAGGCTTTATCTGCAGACCTTTCATTCGATCTGGTTATTGAAAATGAACAAGCAACTGATGAAGAGATCGTGGAAGATTTCTCCTCAATCCTTTTTGAAGAGTGAATCCCGCCAATACCGGTTTACGAGCGGTCCCACGGAATTGTGACAGGTTACCCGGTCTTTTACGACCAGTGTTGTCACGGGAGCGTTGGAGAACCGGGTAAACAACAGATCGTGTCCGATGCACAACCCCATGATGATGTTCATCTCCGTTGCGGCACGGTTCAGGACCATCGCCTGGCCCACGGGATTACAGCCCCCATCGATAGCGCAACAGACACTGCTTAGATTAAACCCATGGCTTTCCAGGATTTTACAAAGGGTCAAGGTTTCCTCCCTGAGCCCGACGCAGAAGGCTACGCCGAGTTTGCTGAATCCCATCCGCTTCGAGAATTCAATCAACTCCTGCACCCTGGGCCATACCCGGTACCCTTCCGTTTCAACACTGCCGGCAACCTCAGAAACTCGTTTCACCATTGGATCCGTGCTGTACACTTTCTTCGCACGTTCCAGTTCGTCTGGTAGTGTTCTCCGCGGACAGAACCCCGGCGTTTTGCTCAGTTCATCTTCGCAAAATTCGGCGGTGCAGTATGCACATTTTATTTCGTAATTCATGGCATTATATGTTTCTCCCTGTTAAAATACAAAAATCTAACGAAATCAAAAAAAGTATTGATACAGGTTAAATAGGTTTGTAACCATTCGAATCCAGTGCGTGCACGGCTGGTGGTGGGGCATAACCGGTTGTTCTTCGTCAAGCCGACCAAGTTTACTCACCGGGGGACTCGGAGTCACCCGGTGAGTGTTAAGAAATCGACTCATATTATGACCTTGTTCATAAAAATATTTCTCTCATAATTTGCTGGTATAATGGAATATAGCAAATTAACAACAAAAATGGAATCTGAAAAAAAATCAATGAATGAAAGTCCATGGACCTGGGCTGACCAGATCAGTTCCTACAGGTTCTGGGGTATTTTTCTCTTCTTTATTTTCATACTATTACCAAATGTTTTCCTGAATTTTTCGTATCCGATTTTCACGGAGCAGCTTAACCTCAGTGCCAGCCAAATTGGTACGGCTTTGTCAATAAAATCTATTGCCGGTTTTGGTGCCGTTGCCCTTTCAATCCCCCCAATCATTGCAGGTGGCCGTGGCACTGTTGTGCCTGGTTCCGTTGTTCAATATTTATTATATCATCCGGTTATCCTACCGGTATCACGGTGAGGTCAATACAATCAATCCAACCCAGAATATTCTATCTCCTTGTGCGGCAGCCTGGTGCACCATACTGCTTTCTGTATTAATGCCCGTGATGACTGCTTCTTTAAACCAAAGCCTGATTTGCAAGCTCACAGAAGACGGTAAACTCAATTATTACAGAAACTGGGCGGTCATCCTGTGGACCATTCTGTTTGTGCCGGTAAGTTTTGCTCTGGCACAATCCAATATGAACAAATTAATCGGTCAGAACCGACCAGAATCCTGAGTCAGAAACGGTAAGTCCTTCCGGCTTTAAGCACCTCGGTATCGGCATTGAGTTCCTGTTTCATGCGGGTGAGTGAATGATCGC
>CAYMFM010000174.1:0-2529 GCA_964389685.1 uncultured Rikenellaceae bacterium | reverse complement strand
TCCGGTTTCAGACCATCAATTACCTGGAACCGGAATTCTTTGGGACCACCAACCTTGATTTTTAAAGCTGCTTTTTCTTCCGGTAAAATGCAATACCTGGTCACACCGACGATCTCTTCCTCTAATCCCAGGTCAAATAGCAGCTCTGTCAGCGAGGGTACCAGGGAAATGATCCGTTGAGGATAATTTCTCAATGTAATGGAATAACCCATTTGATCTCTTGATTTCATCATAAAAAGCTTAATCCATTTCGGTTTTTTTTCCGCTGTTGGAAGTAAACCGCAAAACCAGAAAACCGGCTATACCCGAAGCAAAAGTTCCAACCAGTATTCCCAACCGGTCATTTACCGCAAAATCGGGTCCACCCTGCTCAAAGGCCAGGGAGCTAATAAAGAGGCTCATTGTAAATCCGATACCACAGAGCAGTGACACACCATACAGTTGTAGCCAGCTGACACCTTTTGGTAGTTTAGCAATGCCGGTTTTTATGGCCAACCAGGAAAAACCGAACACACCAATTTGGTTGCCAAAAAACAAGCCTGCCGCGATGCCTAACGGTACGGAATGAAACAAAGCCTGGAAACCAAGCCCCTGGAAGGATATTCCTGTATTTGCGAAGGCAAACAACGGCAGGATACCGTATGCCACTGCCGGATGCAGATCATGCTCCAGAATCTCCAGCTGGGTATTCTTCTCATCCTGTTGTTTCTTGAAGGGAATGAACAATGCAGTGATTACACCTGCGAGCGTTGCATGTACACCCGATTTGAGTAAAGCTGCCCATAAAACCACCCCGAGGAATAGATAAGGAGCAAGATTTAAAACGCCTTTCCGGTTCAGAAGGAACAATAGGAGGATTGTAAAACCAGCAATAAGCAGGGATACAAGAGACAGATCCGATGTATAAAAAATAGCAATGATAACAATAGCACCCAGATCATCCACGATGGCAAGGGTCAGTAAAAACAGTTTCAGGGAATTTGGTGCGCGTTTGCCGAGAAGGGCAAGTACCCCAAGTGCAAATGCAATATCAGTAGCTGAGGGAATTGCCCACCCTTTCATAGCCACCGAATCACCAAAATTAAAGCTGGTATATATTGCAGCCGGAACAACCATACCCCCAACTGCTGCAATGACCGGTAAAACAACACGGGCAGGTTCAGATAACTCACCAGCCAGCAGTTCACGCTTAACCTCCAGACCAACCAGGAAAAAGAAAATGGCCATCAATCCATCGTTAATCCAAAGTAACAAAGGCTTTGCAATTTCAAAGTTGCCAATTTTTATTTCAACAGGAATACCAAGAAGAGCATCGTAAAGGCTTCTTGCAGCTGTATTTTCAGCAACCATGGCCAATACCATTCCAATCATCAGCAAAACTCCACTGGAACCTTCGTAACTTAAAAATTCTTTTATCGCACTTATGGGAAGGTTCTTTTTCACTATCACAGGATTTGAAAAACGAGCACCGATCACTCAGCTATAGGGATTATCGTGTATCAAAGATAGAGTAGATTTTAGGGATATCCAACAGATAATCAAGTTTAGGAAACAAGATATATTGAAGTAGACTAAAACAAAATGGAGTGAAATATGTTATACTTGCAGTGTTGGTTTAAACATGTTGATGATGGGGATCATAAACAGAATCAAATCTTACTACAGCAAGAAAAGTCGCTTAACACTGGTGTTTGACATTCTTTTTTACCTGTTTATTCTTCTCATGATTATTCCACCCACCCGGAAGAAGATCTCATCCCTGGTTCTTCAGGTAACACTACATCAACCGATATTCACCGGGTCTGCCGAATCCGGAATCATTGACGAGGAGGCTCTGAACTGGGAACTTGTTGCATTCAACGGAGAACGGATCAGATTCACGGACCTTCAGGACAATGTTATATTCCTCAATTTCTGGGCAACCTGGTGTCCTCCATGCATTGCAGAAATGCCGGGCATTCAGGACCTGTATGATCAATTTGGCGACCGGGTATCATTCATCCTCGTAAGTCAGGAAAACCAGCAAACGGTGAATGACTTCCTTAAAAAACACGATTATTCACTTCCCACACATTCACCCATGACTCAGATTCCATCCGTTTTCAGCCACCGATCCATACCAACCACATTCATCATTTCCAGATCGGGAGAGATTGTGATGAAACACAAAGGGGCAACAAAATGGGATGGAGAGAAGATCAAACGGATGCTGGAGGAGTTGATAGAAGAGTAGTTTTATATGCTTGACTCACACCCACAAGCCATCACACCAGTTGCTGGTGAGGTGAACGCTCCTCTTTGTACGGTAATTTACTCCTTCCAATCATACTAACTGGCATGCATAAACCACCAATAAATCCTGCCAATGGCAAAGCTAAGCTGCAATGGGCTGACAGCGTAACGGTTACTTGCAGCACAATAGACACGTCGTTTGAGGAGGGCAAGACCGTCGAGCCCATCCTCAGCTCGAGCGCCTTGTTATGCAGTTCTATTTATTTCTTTTATTATTAAATCCGGAAGTTCAGATTT
>CAYMFM010000173.1:0-2558 GCA_964389685.1 uncultured Rikenellaceae bacterium | reverse complement strand
TCTTTGTCAGAAGTCGGATCTTCAGTACCTTTGGAAAAATTATTATATAAAATGGATAGCAGGTATAAATCATTCAATTACGAAATAACAACTGACCCTGAATTCCTGAATGAAAAACATAACATCACACCGGAACTTTTCAGGCAATTTGAGACATTGCACCATAAAGCTCTGAAAGGAGGAGAGAAAATTATTGAACGTTTGATTCAATTAATCGAAAAGTATCCGCATGTCCCTAACCTCAAGAATTATTTATCGGTTGCCTACATGAACAGCAACAACCCCGGGAAAGCAAGGGAAGTCAATCACTGGATATTAAAAGAGCACCCTGATTACCTGTTTGGGAAATTGAATCTGGCTTTTGAATATTATAATGATGGAGAATATGACAAAATGCCTGAAGTGGTCGGTGATCTGATGGATATCCAGGATCTGTACCCGGACAGGGATTGTTTTCATTTGTCGGAGGTTACAGGCTTTAATAGAATGGCAATATTGTATTTCTGTGCTGTGGGAAATCTTGAGGCAGCTGAGTCACGCTATGAGATTATAGAGGCACTCGCTCCAGATCATCCTGACACGAAAAATGTTTTTCCTTATCTAATGGAAGCCCGTCTGGAGGAAGCTAAAAAAAGAATGGAGGAAGAAGATAAAACCAGAATCTCTGTTAAAACCTCTGAACATAATAAAGCGGTCCAGAGGAAAACAGAGCCTGAATTTATAAATAAGGAAATCAACTGGCTTTATGAATACGGCTTGCAAATTGATAAAGAAAAGCTGAAAACCATTCTCGAGCTGCCGTATGATAGCCTGGTGTCCGATTTAACACTCGTTCTGAAAGACGCAATTTATCGGTATGAATATTTCAGGAAGCTTACCGATAAGCGTGGGGAATGGCAGGAGAGCAGCATGAGCTTTCCTGTTCATGCTGTGTTTTTGCTGGGTGAACTGAAAGCGGAGGAATCACTGCCAACCATTCTTGAAACATTCCGGCAGGGAGAGGAGTTCATTGAATTCTGGTACGGCGACTTCATGACAGGCAACCTGTGGGAGCCGCTCTATAACATTGCCGGTGAACGGCTCGATGTTCTGAAGCAATTTGTTCTGTCTCCGGGGATCTGGACGTATGCCCGGACTGAAATTGCAACTTGCGTCGGACAGATAGCACTTCATCAGCCTGATAGAAAGGAGGAAGTGATCCAGTGGTTCAGGGATATGTTCATATCCCTTGCGGGAGCATCGTTGGATGACGAAATAATCGACAGCGATTTTATAGGACTTGCAATATGTGATGTAATTGAAATGCAAGCTCCCGAACTCCTTCCCGAGATAAAGAAACTGTATGATCTCGGTTACGTGGGTACCGGAATATGCGGAAGTTATGAGGAGGTTGAACGGGATATTTACGGACCTTTCCGGGATTTTTACAAAAAAAAGCTATTGAATATTTTCGACCGGTATGATGAGATTACTTCAACCTGGGCAGGCTATACCGGGGAGGACGGTTCTTCGGAACACCAGAAGGAAGAACCTTATCGTGCGGATACAAAAATTGGCAGAAATGATCCTTGTCCATGCGGAAGCGGCAAGAAATATAAGAAATGTTGCATGAAAAATGAAACAAAGAACCGGTAATTCGGGATCGTAGTAAGGTTACGGTGTTCGTTTGGTTTTCCGGTACGGGGATCATTTTAATGGCACGATTTTCGGTTATTTTCAATTGCCGTAGAGACGCCATGCATGGCGTCTCTACACGCGGGTTTAATAAAAACATGCAAAATATCTGTTGCATTGTGTCGTTTTTATTACCTGTATGGTCTAATCCATGAAACGATGGTAGAGACGTTGCATGCAACGTCTCTACGTTGATAACACCCTCTACATGCGGGTAATCCACAAATAAAAACCCGGTATTTCAGGTTTTGATTTTCTCAGCCCCGACAGGGGCGAAATGTCTATAGAAACGATATCAACCATTTTTTGACGGTCCAACTGCAATGACCTTAAACGGGAAAACACCTCATGGACCGCAGTGCTCCAGTCCCTGTGAAATACTGCTTCGCAGTTTATTTTCACAGGGCCAGCCCCGTGAAATAAAAACACAACTTTTACTGAATTACAGTATTTCACAGGGCCAGCCCCTTTTGCAAATCATTTCATCATAAAATAAATTTTTCTTTTTTGTACTTTTCTTTACGCCAAAGAAAAGTACCAAAAGAAGGGCGGCCGCAGATCATTTTCGGGTACCGGTCTCTTCGGTTGCCCACGCATTACAACTCGCCCCTGACATGAAATAGTGAGGGTCTCAGACAGTAACGCTTACTTGCCCCGTGAAATAGTAACTCCCCTGTAATGAGTACTAATTGCCTTGCATTATTTCACAGGGCTGGCCCCGTGAAATTATGCTTAGTATTTGTACTCTGTTAGTGGTTACCTCTATTTCACAGGGCAGGGGCCCTCGCTTCGCAACCTTCATCAACCGGTACTTTTTCCGAAAATGATCTGAGGGCAAAAGTCGTCCTGACGGACGATATGGGTGTCTGCTAATATACTGAAAT
>CAYMFM010000172.1:0-2612 GCA_964389685.1 uncultured Rikenellaceae bacterium | reverse complement strand
CTTTAAGCAAACCTTTGCAGCTTAATCTTTTAAGACTGTTTTTATTAGTCGAAGGTCCAACCTATGAAAAATGAACAAGGGAATACAGCTGATTTTATCAGACTGTTATTAGAAGAGTGTTTTTATAAAGATGGTTTAATTGTTATAACCAAGAGCGACCGATGGTGATTAAGTCGCTACTTCAAGGAAAAAATGGGAAAACATTGTTAAATAATTCACTTAACAATATAGAAGGATTTGCTGATTTTCTGTTTCAGCACATGTATATTGTTAATAAACAGGTTATTAAGTTAATGAATATATAAGTGCCGCTTGAAAACGTACTGGCCATGCTGGAAGCCATATAAGAGTTCGGTTAATCCATTAAGTGGATCAATAAATGTCCTCGAAACAATTTTCATACCTGCTGCTGCTTACCCTCACTGCAACTTTCGGAGGGCTCCTGTTTGGTTATGATACAGCAGTTATATCTGGAACAGTCGAATCCTTGAAGGAGTTTTTTATCAGGCCCTATGGGTGGGCTGAAACCAAGGCCAATGCCTACCATGGAATGGTGGTATCCTCAGCACTTTTCGGCTGTATTGCAGGAGGACTCTCGGGCGGGATAGTCAGCCTGTACCTGGGGCGTAAAAAGGGACTTCTCCTGGCAGCTTTTTTGTTTCTGATCTCAGCCCTTGGCTCAGCTATGCCTGAGATGTTTATCAGGCCTATCGGCCAGGCTGATCACAGTTTTTTGTACGCATTTGTGGTTTATCGTATCATCGGGGGCATTGGGGTCGGACTTGCATCCATGCTATCACCCCTGTATATTGCCGAGATTGCACCTGCTCACCTGAGGGGTAGGCTGGTCTCATGGAATCAGTTTGCCATCGTCTTCGGTATGCTGGTTGTCTATTTTGTTAATTACAGCATAGCCCTGCAGGGAGAAGATGCCTGGTTGCATCAGGTTGGCTGGAGATGGATGTTCGCCTCCGAAGTTATACCCGCCTCCCTGTTCGCCTTACTGCTAATATTTATTCCTGAAACTCCAAGGTATCATGTACTGAAGAACAATCATGAAAAGGCCCTAAAAATTCTCACACATATCAACGGATTGGACAAGGCCAGAGATATCCTGGAGGAGATCAAATCAACCCTCCGGCAGACGGCCAGAACAGGAAAGCTATTTTCTTTCGGTTTTGCCGTTATAATTATAGGTCTGGTACTGGCCATCTTCCAACAGTTTATTGGAATCAACGTGGTATTGTACTATGCTCCGGCAATTTTCAAGGATATGGGAGCCAAAACGGATGCTTCACTGCTGTCAACAATTTATGTTGGGGCCATCAATATGATATTCACAGTGATTGCGATCCTCACGGTTGACCGGTTCGGTCGCAGGGGCATCATGATCATGGGGGCACTGGTGATGGCCGTGGCAATGGGAGCACTGGGTTTTACATTTTTTTTCCGCCTTGAAGATATCCTTGATGGCGGACAATCGGTCAGCCGGTTCAGCAGTCAAGGTGCAGCCTACGCAGCTTTTATCTTCATCCTGGTCTACATAGCAGGTTTTGCCATGTCTTGGGGGCCGGTCACATGGGTCCTTTTGTCCGAGATCTTTCCCAACCAGATCCGGGGCAGGGCCATGGCGCTGGCAACAGCAGCCATCTGGATATCAAACCTGATCATTTCCTGGACCTTCCCAGTTTTGAATGACAACTCCTTCCTAGTCAGGAAATTTAACCACGGGACCACCTATTGGATCTACGGATTGATGGGGATATTGGCTGCCATTTTTGTCAGCCGTTTCGTCCCTGAAACAAAACAAAGAACACTTGAAGAACTTCAACATTTATGGAAAAAATGAAAAACCTCGTCTTGTTGTTAGTGCTGTTTTTATCCCTGGCAACTTGTGTCAATGATCCGGTCCGGATTATTTATGAAGAAAATGCATCTGAGCAGATCAATCTGGCTGCAAAAGAGTTGCGTCGATACATTTACCAGTGTACCGGAGCAATGCCTATTCTTTCTCCCGTTACAGCAACCGCAGAGGGTAATCAGCCCCATTCAATTTTGCTGAAAGAGGAGCCACTTGGGGAGGAGGAATTTCATATTCTACCGGCCGGGGAACAATCTCTAATTATATCTGGAGGCTCTCCTCTGGCCATACTCTATGGTGTCTATCGATATATAGAGGAATATGGGGTCCGATACTACCTGCATGGGGATGTGATCCCGGATAAAAGGCAGTCTCTCATTATCCCGGAGGAAGCAATTATGGAGAAACCCCTGTTCAGGATAAGAGGTATCCTGCCTTTCCATGATTTCCCGGAGGGACCCGACTGGTGGGATGCAGATGACTATAAAGCGTATTTCTCCCAGATGGTGAAAATGCGCATGAATTTTTTCGGATTACACACCTATCCTGATCACTCCAACGGACCTGAACCGACCACATGGATTGGCCTGCCGGAAGATGTACTGCCTGGTGGGAATGTAAAGTTTGGCCACAAGGCAAAATACAGCAACACCACAAAGGATTTTTCCTGGGGATATTATCCCAAAAAGACTTCCGACTACTATTACGGAGGAGGTAACATCTTTGAACATGATAACTACTCCACGGAATT
>CAYMFM010000171.1:0-2766 GCA_964389685.1 uncultured Rikenellaceae bacterium | reverse complement strand
TAGATGTAAACGATGTTATGATATTTTAGTGTAAACGATGTACTGATACATATCACCTACTGCTTACTACCTACTGCCTGCTACCTGCTACTTTCAGCCTAATTTGGACTGGAGACTGTTGACTGAGGACTGTAGACTGTGGACTTTTCCTTCCGCCTGCTGCCTTTTGCTTTCTGCCTCCTATGGACAGGATGACCAAAAATTTGACTTTTGAGACACCCTCCTACCAATATAACGCTCTTATGGAGCTAAATACCTAAAAATCAATAAATATTGGATAGTTTTACAGTAAAAAATTTACCATAGGAGCCATGCCTATGGCAGATCCCTTTGGGAGGATGCCTGTGGCAGAACCATTTGAAACACTCACCACTCACCTCCTTTAACCTTTATTTCATTCCTCCACAACCGGTATCTCGATCTCCTCGCCCCAGATGTATTTTCCGAACCACTGCCAGTTGTGCCACATGGCTGCCAACTGCTCTTTCGGTTTGGAGATCCCGTGCCCGAAACCTTTGTAAATGATCAGTCTGGTTTCCACACCGACATCCTGCAGTCCCTGGAACAGTTCAAAGGCATTGGGAATGGGGACCCTGCGGTCAAATTCCCCGTGCTGGATCAGCGTTGGTGTCGAGGCGTTATTTATGTTGGTCATCGGCGATGTTTTGCGGTAGATCTCCTCGTTCTCCCAGGGTGTGGCTTTCAGGTACTGGCGGGTGAACGGGTGGATGTCGGTGTTGACGTAGTAGGTCATCCAGTTCGAGATCCCCGCACCGACCGATATGGCTTTGAACCGGTCCGTATTGGTGGTAAGGAATGCCGAAATGTATCCCCCCTGGCTCCATCCCATGGCGCCCATTTTATCGGTGTCGATCATTCCCATCTGGTCCAGGTAATCAATCCCTGACATGACATCCCACATGTCTCCGACACCCAGGTTCTCCACGTTCAGTTTCCGGAAATCTTCGCCGTAACCGGCTGATCCGCGGTAATTGGGCATCAGCACCAGCGCTCCCTTATCAAGCCACTGGAGGATCGGGTAGACATAAGCAGGTACCGGGGAAGGTACCGAAATACCGGTGGGGCCACCGTGAATATTGATCAGCAGGGGATACTTTTTACCCGGATCGTAATCCATCGGTTTGTGAAGAATCCCTTCGATGGTGGCTCCATCCCTGCTCTTCCAGGTGATCACTTCCGACCTGGAATATTTCCAGTTGCTGATCTGGCTTGTGAAATCGGTGATCTTTTTGGGTGGATTGTTCGTAAGATCCGTCAGGTAGATCTCCACCAGGCTTTCATCATTCACTCCCATGATTGCCATCTTATCGCTGGCTTTTGAAAGGGTGAACGCATAGATCCGGGCCGGCGTGGCCAGGATCGGTTTTAAACTGCCCTTGTCAGGGTCCATCAGGAAAAGCGGGCGAACCGTTTGCTGGTACGCAGTGCAGTAGATCCCTTTCTTCGTCCAGGTCAGGCTCGAGAGATTCTCATCAAACCCGGTTGCCAGCTCCTTCCCGTTTGAGCCGTCAATATCGATCCGGAAATACTGGCTGTTCATGTAGAAATTGGAGGTAGCGTTGTCCACATCGCTGCTGTAAAGAATGGATCTGCTGTCGGGTGACCAGTCAAGGAATCCGTCGGCAGCCGGATTCTGCACCAGCGGCATGATCTTTTTCGTATCAACATGCAGGATCGAAATATCCGATTTTGTCCAGGAGTTGATCAGCGGATCGGGCTGGTGGTTGAAGGCGATCATTTTCCCGTCGGGTGACCATTCAAACCCGGTTATGGTAAAATCCACGCTGTCGATCAGGGGTTCCGGTTCAGGCCATTTCAGGCATAGATCCGCTTTTTTTGCAGAATCCGTTTCGTAACAGGGTAGGGGATAAAATTCCAGGAATGCCGGATCGAACTCGATAGCCCACAACCGTGTGAGGCGATACTCCTCGTCTTCCACGGCATAGCTTCCGTAACGCTCCTTCCGGGTTTTGTCACTCTTCTCCTCTTTCTCTGTCATGGTGAAAGCGATCTTTTTCCCGTCGGGTGACCATACAAATCCGCCGACACCATCTTCCGTGCGGGTTACCGGGAAGGCTTCGCCACCATCCGCACGGATCACATGGATCTGGTTCTTGTTTCCACGCTCCGAGGTAAAGGCGATCCATTTGCTGTCGGGTGACCACCGGGGACTTGAACTGCTTCCTTCCGGGTTGTTGGTTAGCTGAAAGGGCGTGCCCCCGTTTTTCGAGATCCAGATCTCCGTGTCGGTGCGGTTCTCCTTCCAGTCGGTCTGGCTGACGGTAAAAACAACGTGCTTCCCGTCCGGGGAAAGGAATGGCATGCCTGCCCTTTTAAGGGACAACACCTCCTCGAACGAAGGAACCTTGCGCTCCTCCTGGGCAAGAATCACCAGCCCGGGGAATGCTATGATCAGAAACAAAGCAATCGGTTTTTTCATTATACAAAATATTGGTTTATGAACAAATAAAGATAGCGAATTTAGTTAATGGTGAATGGTGAATGGTGAATGGTTTTTTGGAGACTGTTGACTGAGGACTGTAGACTGTGGACTTTTCACTGCTCACTGTTCACTCCTGCCTGCCGCAGGCAGGGCTCACAGCTCACTGCTTCATCACTCCGCAACAATAATCTCAATTTCCTGCGTGACGGTTTCCCCGCCGGTCGTCACGCTGCATCGCAGATCGAAGCTGACGGTCGCTGCGGGGATAAGGAGGGTATCGGATGGTTCGTCCCCCGAATGAT
>CAYMFM010000170.1:0-2773 GCA_964389685.1 uncultured Rikenellaceae bacterium | reverse complement strand
CCCTATTTCATTAAACCGTTTCATTCGTCAGACGAGCGTTAGTCGTCTGACGAATGGAGTTCCCAATCGCCCGCAAGGTGGAAGAAATCCCTAAGGCACGGCAAGCAGCCAACAATTCCCGGTTCTCTGAACGGTCAGACGGTTTGGAACCGTCAGACCGATTGTAGTGACCTTAAATCCCCCTACCCATAAGAAAACGTATTGCAAATAAATATACCCGTGTAGAGAGACCCAATTGGACGTTTCAACATTGTGCAAATTTCTGATGCATTATCGTTATTTCATTAAATCGTTTTATTCGTCAGACGAGCGTTAGTCGTCTGACGAATAGTAAAAATCACAAAACATGTTGCAAAACATATTTTTTTCGGGTAACCTTTTGCCCGTTTTCAGAATGTATAGATAGAGAGACATTCTTCCATTCAGGACCTTTTTGTACATGAAAAAATGGCTGAACATAACGGGATTGATCCTGATCCCCTTACTTGGCTATGCCCAGAACCCCGGGCAGAATTACGTCGTCTCGCGCATTCCAAAAATACCACTATCCGACAGCGCCGGACTCTCCGCCCTTCCCCCGGAACAGCTATCCGCCTCCGTCAACTATTTCGACGGCATCGGCAGAACGATCCAGTCCGTGGCAATCCAGGCAAGTCCGGACCGCAACGACCTGGTGCGGGCCTTCCGGTATGACCTTGCCGGCAGACAGCTGTTCGACTACCTCCCCTTCACCATCGGGCAGCCCAAAGGGGAGTTTGTCGATGATCCGCTGACGGAGATCACCGCCTTCTACAACCAGCCCCCGCCAACCGTTGCACCCACTACCCTGCCCTATGCGGAGAAACGGTTCGACAACTCGCCACTGAACCAGGTCATAAAACAGAGTGCCCCGGGAAAAACGTGGGCGGTCGACGGCGAACACCGCATCGAATACACCGAATCGTCCAATGACGAACCCATACCGAGGTGGACCGTCAGTGAATCGGGCGCTTGCAACCCCTCCGGAACCTATCCCGCCGGATTGCTGCTGGTAAGCGAACAGCAGGATGAGAACGGGAACCGGAGCCGCATTTACACAACCATCCTGGGTCAGAGCATTCTGAAGGAAAGACTGCTGGGAAATGAATGGGTCCGGACCTTCTTCGTGTACGACGATTACGGGGACCTGCGGATGGTCATTCCCCCGAAAGCTGCCGCCGGCATGTCAACGGACGAAGCGCTGGTCTTCCGGTACCTATACGATCAGAAACACCGGATCATCGAAAAGAGGATCCCGGGATCGGATGTGATCTGCCTGGTCTATGACAACCTCGACCGGCTGATCCTTCAGCAGGACGGCAACCTGCGGAGGGATACGCTCTGGTCCTACATCAAATACGACGTGTTCAGCCGGCCGGTCAGCACGGGACTGTTCAAAGACCCGTCAACCCGCGGGGAGCTGCAGTCGATCCTAGATGCCAGGGATCCGGAACACGAAATCTTTTTCAAAGCGGAGTACACAAACCAGGCATTCCCCACGGAGAACATCACACCCCTGACCTATACCCTGTATGACAACTACAACCTGCCGGTGATGGATCACCTGGATTTTCAGCCGGTGTATGACCAGGACAACAGCCCGGAGCATGCCGTTGAATTCGTCCCGGCGGAAAACAACACCGGGAAAACGACTGGGACAAAAATACGGATCCCGGGAACCGACCGGTGGCTCTTGTCGCGCTTCTATTACGACGTGTACGGGAACCTCATCCAGACGGTGTCAGAAAACCACCGGGGCGGGACCGACCGGATAAGCAACCTCTACAACTTCAACGGTCTACTCCTCGGGACAACCCATAAGCACCAAGCAGGGCAAACGGTGCGAATCGAACAGCGGTTTGACTACGATCATGCCGACCGGCTGACGCACATCCGGCAGAAGATCAATAACGATCCGGAGATCATCCTCCTGCAGAACGGATACAACGAGCTGGGCCAGCTGGTCAGGAAACGGCTTCACCCCTCGTCCGACAACGGTCCCGCGATGCAGGAGCTGGATTACCGGTACAACATCCGCGGGTGGCTGACGGAGATCAATGATCCGGACAACCCGGGAGATGACCTCTTTTCCATGAGACTGTGGTATGATGCGCTGCCGGAAGATGTGAACGGCTACCCGCAGTACAACGGAAACATTGCCTCCGCTGTCTGGCAGAGCAGCCGGGCACCGGCGCTGCCGGCATACGCGTTCCGGTACGATTCGCTGGACCGGCTGACCGGCGCCCTGTTCACCATGCTCGCTGATGATCCCCCGGAAGAGAACGGGGATTACAGCGTTCCATACATCACGTACGACCGGAACGGCAACATCCTCTCCCTGCTCCGGATGGGGCAGACAACATTCGGTGATTTCCGGGTCATCGATGACCTGCAGTATCATTACGAGGGAAACCGGCTGATCGCGCTGGATGATGACGGGAGCGAGAGTGACGGAGGTCAGGATTTTTCAGACCGGGGGACGCGGTATGCGGATTTCGACCGGTCGCCGGAATACCGGTATGACCGGAACGGGAACATGGTCCGGGATGACAACAAGGGGATTGTCCGGATCACGTACAACCACCTGAACCTGCCCGAAGAGATCTACCTGGAGAAAAACCGTGCGATTCATTACCTTTACGATGCATCGGGTAGCCTGTTGCGGAAGAAGGTGTATGGTGAGGATGGTTACCTGGAGTCGGTCACGGATCATGTGGGACCGTTTGTTTACATGGATGATTCGCTGGCGTATTGT
>CAYMFM010000169.1:0-2776 GCA_964389685.1 uncultured Rikenellaceae bacterium | reverse complement strand
TGAGGGCAAAAGTCGTCCTGACGGACGATATGGGTGTCTGCTAATATACTGAAATACGATTTTGGAGGGTCAGGAATTAGGATAGTATCTAGTTAATAGGCTATTTTTTCGCCCTTCGGGCGATAGGGGTTTATTTCAAGATAAAAGATATGCCAAAGGCCCGCCTGCCGGTCGGGCAGGCATCCCTACGGGAAAAGATTAAGGACGGAAAGCATCCTCGTACTATGACTGTGTGGGTGCTATGTGGGAGGCAGTTCATAGTACGAGTATTGGTACAAAACCGAAAACCCTGCCTACGGCAGAAGGCGGTTTTTTCGCCCGAAGGGCGATTTGGGATGGTAAGCGGTTTAAGAAAGCAGGTGATATCACGCTGCTTCATTAAATCGTTACATTAACTGATTTGAGACACCCCCTGTTTCTTTTTAACGTATTAATATTCAACCCCATCTCCCTTGTCCGCCGTAGTTTTAACAAAGGCGGATCTCTCAGTCAAATCATTCAACTACAATTCTTTTGGCAGCAGCCCTGAAGAATCCCTTGCTCCAAATTTCCAGCGAACGTACATCAGCAACAAACGGGATAACTTCTTTCCTTGCCTCATCAATGTTTACAGCATCAATTGCAAGATTTAAATAATCCATCAAGCGTGTTACCGACAAAGGATCCGTTGCGGTGTAATGCCCCGACTGACGCATACGCTCCTCAAGGTGAGGGAGATTGAGCATTGGATAATGCGATGAATACCATGCAAAATCGTACCAGTCGCGACCCTTAATCCTGCTCTTCCATTTGCGAAACAGCAGGGCGTGTACCTTCCCGGCAAAAAGTGATGGCAAAGTGTATGAACGAACAGCAAATTGAATTGGCGAGAACACATACTTCATCTCAGTATTAAAACCCTGGGGAGGATAAGTATCAACCTCCAGCTTAACCTTCAGTATCGATTGCCGGTTTACTCCGGCAAGGATTTGTTCTGGTGCTTTAATAACTATAAGATTATTATAAGTATTCCCCTTCAAAAATGCTGATTCAACAGCCGAAGTTTTAGTTTTGTTTCTAACCTCAAAAGTTACCTCAAATCCAAAAGCTTCCAACTCATTTTGCAGGGCTGTGGCATATGCTGAAAAGTTGAAATCCACTGATGGTTTCAACAATGAAAAATCAAGATCCTCCGAGAACCGATCTAACCCATACAGGATACGAAGCGATGTTCCTCCATAAAAGGCAGCGTGTTCAAAAAATTTAGCCCGCCAAAGTCCAAGCAACGCGAGCGATTGCATTATCTCACGCACAGCATTTATCATACCAATGACGGTCTTTGGGACAGGATCAGGTAGCATGCTTCTCATCAGGTTTTCCATTAAACTCCTCCAAAACGTTTTTGCAAATATTCCATAAGCCACCGCACTTTGCGAGTTGCATAGGCCTGCTCAATAACCACAATTCTATCAGAAACAATGAGCGGGGCAAGAGTATCTTCATCAATCCGAAGATCACTGAAAAGATAATCGGTGTAGGAAGCCGTTGATGTTGGCTTAAAACGGCTATCTGTCCATATCTTATCGGAAAGTGCCTTCAGTGGATCAACAATAAGAAAACTGCCACCCGGACTATTATTTTGAACGATGCCGACCGAAAAGCGGGTACCCGAAAGTTGAGCATAAGAAAAATGTCCCACCGGGGTAAGGAACTCCCGCGAGCGACCGGTAGCAATTGACGTGATTGTTGAAACACGTTCAGGTATAAGTCCATACCAGGAAAGAGCATAATCCAGACTAATAACAGATGGTCCATACACTAAATTAGCCATCGGCTCCAGAGCAAGAGAAGTTCTTCGCCACATCGGACCAAATACATAAAGCCCCTTCCTTACCCTGATAATTTGCCCTCGCTTTAATAGTGTAGAAACCGAATCCCTTGGCTTACGGTAATGTGAAAGAGCAACCATAAGTTGAGTGTAGTCGAAAACTTCACCCTCAATTTGCCTGCGTACCTGCTCAATTGATGTCATTTTCTGCATCATATGTCCACAATATTTGGACTTACCATGCAAATATAGTGAATAATCAGGTGCATAATGCTATTCACCACCTAATTTTCCTAAAACCTCCCCAACAGCGATCGCAAATCCTGGTTACAATCCACCTTTACGGGATGGACACCTGCTCTGTGGGCTGCCTCCACATCCCGTTCGCTGTCGCCGATAAAATAGGCGTTCCCGGGATGAACCTGAAATCTGGCAAGCGCCTTTTCGAGCATCAGTGACCGGGGTTTGTGGCAAAGACACTCTTCCAGCTCGGGATGGTGCGGGCAGTAATAGATCTCTTCGATCCTGACTCCGTTGCGTTCAAACTCATCCAGCATGATCCGGTGCAGTCGCTCCACATCCTGATGGGTGTAGATTCCCCTGGAGATCCCTCCCTGGTTCGTGATGACGATCAGCAGGTACCCCCTCTTCTGTAGCTCCATCAGAGCTTCAACCACCCCTTCATTGATAGCAAAATCCTGCGGGCGATGGATATAATAGGTGTCATCGCTCCGGTTTATTACCCCATCCCTGTCAAGAAATATGGCTTTGTTCATTGATTTCAGCATTTATTTTTATTCAACCCCGTTCAGGGTTGGGTTTATTTCCTGCTTCTACCCCGCACTGCGTACGGGGTTACTCATTGTTATTCTGCTTCGCAGAACTTTTTCTAGCGTATTAAAATACGTTGTTGGACTTTAAAAAGAACCCATAGATGTTTTTCATACAATCAATCCCACAGGGATTGAA
>CAYMFM010000168.1:0-2821 GCA_964389685.1 uncultured Rikenellaceae bacterium | reverse complement strand
GAGTACGCCGGTCCGCAGGTTGCGGAGGTCACCCTTCTCCGGTACCAGGTCGTTTCGGTCAGTACCGGCGGGTCGTAGGTAGCGTTGGTGGCGGTGCCGATATCGGTAAATGGTCCGGCAATGTTGGTTGCGGATTCCCACTGGTAGATGTATCCGCCGGAACCGCCGGTTGCCGGTACCGACTGGATGAATGCATTCGGGTTACCGCCGTCGCAGATGTTCTGGTCGGCGATCAGCACGCCGCCCAGCAGTTGTGCCGGTTGTGACAGGGTGATGTTCCCGGTGGTGATGCAGCCGTTGTCATCGGTAACGGTCACCATGTAGGTTCCTGCCTCGAGTGTTGCCGGGTCTTCATCCGTGCCGGTGTACCCGTTCGGACCGCTCCACGCATAGCTGTATGGTGCTGTTCCGCCGGTGACGGTCAGGTCGATCGATCCGTCGGTCAGTCCGAAGCAGCTGATGTTGAATCCGCCTGCCCAGGCCGGGCTGGTAATGCTACTGATCAGCAGCGCATTCGGCTGTGTCAGGGTGATGTTATCCGCAATCGTACATCCGTTGATGTCGGTCACGGTCACGTTGTATGTTCCTGCCCGCAGACCTGCCGGGTCTTCGGCGATGGTGTTGTACCCCATCGGTCCGGTCCAGAGGTAGCTGTAGGGTGGTGTACCGCCCGACACAGTGATGGATATGGATCCGTCGCTGTAACCGTTGCAGCTGATGTTGTACCCGCCGTTGACCGTCGGGCTGCTGAGGTCGTCGACACTGAGTGCCGGCGGGTCGGTCAGGGTTACCGGCTCAACCACACTGCATCCGTTGGCATCGGTCACCTCCACGTACCAGGTCCCGGCTGACAGGTTGCTTGCTGTTGCAAGCACCTGTCCGAGCGGGGTTGTCAGCCCGGCATCGGCATACCATGCGTAGGTGTAGGGTGATGTGCCTCCGGATGGAGTGGCTGTTGCCTGTCCGTTGGCTGCTCCCGGGCAGGAGACATCCCGCCCGTTGTAGTTGGAAGTCACTGCGGTTGTTGCCGTGATCAGTACCGGTTCGGTGAGCGTCACGCTGGTGCTGGTCGGGCAGCCGTTGGCGTCCGTCACCTCGATCCAGTATGTTCCGGCGCCAAGGTTGGTGGCTGTGACTGTGGTCTGCCCGATCGGTGTGGTCAGACCTGCATCGCTGTACCATGTGTAGCTATACGGTGCTGTTCCTCCGGTTGTGGAGGCGGTTGCCTCGCCGTCGGCAATCCCGTTGCAGCTGATGTGGCTTCCGTTGTAGTCGGAGGTTACGGCTGCCGTGACGCTCAGTGCCGGCGGATCGGTCAGGGTGACGCTTGTGTTGGCAGTACAGCCATTGGCGTCGGTCACCTCAACGTACCAGGTTCCGGCTGCCAGTCCTGTGGCAACGGCTGTTGTCTGGCCGATCGGTGTGGTCAGCCCGGCATCGCTGTACCATGCGTAGCTGTAGGGTCCTGTACCGTCTGAAGCCACTGCAGTCACTTCGCCGTCAGCCACTCCCGGGCAGGTGATGTCCTGCCCGTTGTAGTCGGAGGTGACGGCTGCAGTAACCGTCAGCACGACCGGTTCGGTCAGGGTCACGCTGCCGGATGTGATGCAACCGTTGGCATCGATCACCCTGACCCAGTAAGTGGTACCGTTCAGCCCGGTTGCCACGTCGGTTGTCTGGCCGATCGGCATTGTCAGTGCTGCGTTGGAGTACCATGCATAGGTATAGGGCATGACGCCACCGGCAGGCAGGGCTGTTGCTTCGCCGTCACCGGCCCCGTTGCAACTAATATCCTGCCCGTTGTAGTCGGAGGTAACGGTGACCGTTACGGTCAGTGCGACCGGCTCGGTCAGGGTCACGCTGGTATTTGCCGTACATCCGTTGGCATCGGTCACACGTACCCAGTAGGTTTCGGCAGCCAGTCCTGTGGCTGTCTGGGTGGTCTGTCCGATCGGTGTGGTTAATCCTGCGTCGCTGTACCATGCGTAGCTGTAAGGCGCTGTTCCGTCGGAGGGTGTTCCTGTCGCCGCGCCGTCGGACGCACCATTGCATGAAACATCCTCCCCGTTGTAGTCGGAGGTGACCGCTACCGTAACGCCCAGGGCTGCCGGTTCGGTGAGGGTCACGCTGTTGCTGGCGGTGCAGCCATTCGCATCGGTCACCTCGACCCAGTAGGTCAAAGCATCCAATCCTGTTGCGGTCTGTGTAGCCTGGCCGATCGGTGTTGTCAGCCCGGCATCGCTGTACCATTCATAGGTATAGGGAGCCGTGCCGTTCGATGGTGTTGCTGTTACCGCACCGTCGGCTACCCCATTGCAGCTGATGTCCTGCCCGTTGTAATTCGAGCTGACGGCTGCAGTAACGCTCAGGGCTGCCGGTTCGGTAAGGGTCACGCTGGTGAACGCCGTGCAACCGTTCGCATCGGTCACTTCTACCCAGTAGGTCATGGCATCCAGGCTGGTGGCAGTCTGTGTGCTCTGTCCTATCGGTGTCGTCAGTCCTGCATCGCTGTACCATTCATAGCTGTAGGGTGCCGTTCCGTTTGCCGGTGTGGCGGTTGCGGCACCATCAGCTGCCCCGTTGCAGCTGATGTCCTGCCCGTTATAGTCGCTGGTCACTGCTGCGGTAACGGTGAGTGTTGCCGGCTGGGTCAGTGTCACGCTGTTGCTGGTGATGCAGTTGTTGGCATCGACCACCCGCACCCAGTAGGTTCGTGCATCGAGTCCGGTAGCTACCTGGGTATACTGTCCGACCGGGTTGGTCAGGGCGGCATCGTAGAACCAGGCGTAGGTATAGGGCATTACGCCACCGGCAGGTGTTG
>CAYMFM010000167.1:0-2846 GCA_964389685.1 uncultured Rikenellaceae bacterium | reverse complement strand
TTAAGTTTTAAACTTTACCCCGACAGGGGTAAAATAATGAGTAACCACCGGTTATAGCCGGTGGTCAGGATCTACGAGAAGATTACAACCCTATAGGGGTTGAATTTTGCTATTTAGAGTATTTTTAGGGGCTGTCTCAAAAGTCAATTTTTGAGTCATCCTGAACTCCAGCCTGCCGGCTGGCAGGTGATTCAGGATCTCAAGTATCTGGTTATCTTTATGATGAGATTCTGAACTAAATTCAGAATGACAATCTTTCGGACTTTTGAGACAGCCCCTGTTATTCTCATCATTATACCCGGCACTGCGCCCCGACAAAATCCTGCCTGCCGGCAGGCAAGCGTCGGGGCTTGTACCGGGCTATTACCTTCGGTGAGCTCCGCTTCGCTCCGGTTCATAATTGAATCCCTGCCTGCGGCAGGCAGGCCGCTGGGATTCTATTTACGAACTACTCCAGGACACCATGAAAATTTTACCTCGTAATTTGTAATGGATCTGAATAAATAAAGTAAAAATCTGTTACCTAAATACTGAAGAAATATAGGGCAGGCAGGAGCGTCATATTGGTAGCCCTGGTTTTGGTTTAATCCAACGGTAACGGGCCAACTGCGATGTTCAATAAGGGGAAATTGTTACATGGACCGAAGATTTACCAAAAGTTTTTAGAAGTGATTATCCGCTTTATTCTACCTGCCCCTCATTGAGAAAAAAGTCGTAAACTTGCTTTAGAAAGGGAATAGAAATGAAAAGACGAAGGATTCTTTTTTTACTGTTTATTCCCTCCTTCATTTTTGCTTATAGCCAGAGGAATGATTTAAGTGACCGGAAGGGGAAATTCCTGAGTGTAAAGGAAAACATAATCAATTCGCGGGCAAAGCAATATAACGCTGCCCTGGATGACTATGACGTAACATTCTATTTCCTTGACCTGGAAGCAAATAACACGTCCACCACCATTTCAGGAAATGTCACCATTGGAGCGGTTGCTATTGAACCAGCACTTCAGACCCTTGTGTTTGAATTGAATTCCGATCTTATCGTTGATTCAGTCCTGGTAAACGGTGTAAAGCATAACGCTATCACGGGAGATGATATTGTAATCGTAAATCTTGAAGTTCCTGTTTCCTACAAAGAATATTTTTCTGTGCAGGTTTTTTATGGGGGAACCGTGATATCAGAAAGTTTTTTCGCAGGGATGAGTACCGGGATTGATCCAACCTGTGGAAATCATGTAACATGGACTTTATCGGAACCCTACAGTGCACTCGACTGGTTCCCGTGTAAGCAGGTCCTGTCGGACAAGGCAGATTCTGTATACGTTTTTATTACCACCGATAATACACTCATGGCAGGGTCCAACGGGATGCTGACCGGTGTTGTTCCGTTACCGGGCGAAAAGGTCAGGTATGAATGGAAATCGTACCACCCCATTGCCTATTACCTGGTCTCCATGACGATTGCGGATTACCAGGATTACAGCCTCTATGCCCATCCCGATGGGTTTTCGGATTCGATCCTGATCCAGAATTTCATTTACGATGATCCGGATTATCTCACTCAGAACAGGCCATTGATCGATAATACGAGAGAACTGGTTGAACTGTTTTCCAGCCTGTATGTTCTTTATCCTTTCTATGATGAGAAATACGGTCACTGTTTGGCTCCTATGGGAGGTGGCATGGAACATCAGACCATGACCACCTTATCGGATTTCCGGTTTTTTCTGGTAGCGCATGAACTGGGCCACAGCTGGTTTGGTGATTATGTTACCTGCGCCACCTGGATGGATATCTGGATCAATGAAGGATTCGCCTCCTATTCGGAATACCTTGCTTACCAGTATCTGGTCTCGCAGGGGGAAGCGGATGGGTGGATGCTATACGCACAGAGCCAGGCCCTTATGGAGCCGGAGGGAAGTGTTTACGTGCCATTTGAGGAGATTGGTAATGTAAGCCGGATCTTCAGCGGGCGTCTCTCTTACAAGAAAGGGGCAGCCCTCCTGCACATGATCCGGTTTGAACTGGACAACGATTCCCTCTTTTTTGGAACCCTGGAGAGCTACCTGAATCAGTATGGTTATGGCGTAGCTACAGGACTCGATTTCAGGGATGTATTGGAATCGGTATCCGGCAAGGACTTTTCCGGTTTCTTTGAGCAGTGGTATTTTGGTAAAGGATACCCCATTTTTGAAATTGAGTGGAGTCAGCGGGCTGATTCAGTGATGGTCCGGTCAACGCAGATCGGCTCTTCAGCTACCACACCTCTTTTTCAAACCTCGCTGGAGTTTCGATTGTTGTGCGATAATGGGGATACACTGGTAAGGGTTTACCAGGATCAGGGCATTCAGGATTTTGTTTTTATTATCCCCGATCGGGTGCAATTCCTGGTGGTCGATCCGGATAATTGGGTGCTTAAGAAGGTCAGTGCAGTCAATCACGTTTCTGAAGTTGACTTTAACCAGTCACAGCTTTTCGCAATCTGGCCCAACCCGGCTGGAAATGAAGTAAATATTTGTTTTAAGAACAGCAACCGGGAACACATCGTAATCATCTCCGATCTTTCGGGAAAGATTGAGAAAGCATTCAAAACCCGGAATGACCAGATGGAACTATCCCTTGGCTTTCTCCCTCAGGGAGTGTTCATTGTGACGGTGGAAGAGGAGGGTAGGAGATCCGTTCAGAAACTGGTGAAATTTTGATTGGAAGGAAGAGGAGTACAGAGTTCAGAGTTGCGAATAAAACAGGTGCTCGGTCCTGGGTTCTGGGTACTCGGTAAATGAAAAGAATCAAAAATGTATTTCGAATGAAATACCCCAGCGGAGTATAATAATCAATAGCCCCGGGTAA
>CAYMFM010000166.1:0-2954 GCA_964389685.1 uncultured Rikenellaceae bacterium | reverse complement strand
TCACAGGGAAAACCCATTGTCCTGGGAGAAGTTGGAAATCCCCCGATGCCCGATATTCTTGATGATCAGCCGAACTGGTCCTATTGGGTCATCTGGGCAGGCATGGTGAGAAACCTTTCAAAAAAGCAACACCAGGAACTGGTGAACGACCCGGGAATGTTGAGTCAGGAAGATCCCGCTTACCGGGAGGTGATGACTCCCTTCCGGAAAGCGTGCGGATTGCCCTTGCTGCCAATGAAAGATAAGTACCTGGTAGATTTCTCAGGCAAATGGGTGTTTAACGAAGAACTGAGTGATGTGGGAAACAGCGGAACCGGAAATGTGGACTGGCAAATGGAGATAGACCAGGATGATGATATTCTTTTTGTGAAAAGGTTAACCGTTGTCGAGTGGGGTGACGACCGGATCACAAACGAGGAGATCGTGCTCGACGGCAGGGAAATGAGATCGGAAGTATTTAATGCACCCCGAATCTCAACAGCGAACTGGGATGAAGAGACCCGATCGATCATAATCCACTCCACGGTGACGGTTACCCGGAGTGGGCGCAGTATGGAAATGAAAAGCATCGAAGAATGGAGCCTTCGGGAAGGAGGTGATCTCCTGCAAATCGTCCGGACCTCAACCGGTTTCAGGGGCGACGAAAACAGGGTGACGCTGGTTTATCAAAAGCAATTGTAATTCGATTGTCAGAATGGTTATTTGATCCCTCAAACAAAAATCGATTTCGGGATCGTTATTTATGGTTATTAGGTTATTGAGTTCATATAACTTAATCATTTCACTTCCAGCTTTCCCGTTAGTCTTATATCCTCTGATGAGGCGCCAACCATCACATGTACCTCACCCTTTTCCAGCACGAAGGCATGTTTTTCTTTGTTCCAGTACCTCAATTCGTCGGCTTTCAGGGGTATGGTTATCGTCATGCTTTCACCCGCCGGGATGTGGACCCGCTTGAATCCCTTCAATGCCTTAACCGGTCGTTCGACCTTCGAATCGGGGAAGCTCACATAGAGCTGGACGACCTCATCACTGCTCACCGAACCGGTGTTTTTCACGGTAAGGGTCACGGTAACAACATCTCCCTCTACTATTATTTTACGGTCCATCGAAAGGTCAGCATATTCAAAAGAAGTGTAACTCAGTCCGTGACCGAAAGGGAAAAGCGGTTCATGACGATCATACATGTAGGTCCGCCCGTTGCGGATGTTGTAATCAAGTATGGGCAACAGGTGATCTATGGAGGCTGACCAGGTCTGTACAAGGCGGCCTGCAGGGCTATCTTTTCCAAACAGGATGTCTGCCACTCCATTCCCCAATTCCTGGCTGGATTGGGTTACGTGAAGAATCGCCGGGACATGCTCTTTGGACCAGGGGATCGCATAGGGAAAGCTGGAGACCAGGATCAGTACCGTGTTCGGATTGGCAGCTTTTACCAGTTTGACCAGGTCTTCCTGCTCCAGGGAGATCGCCTGTCGGTCGACTGCCTCACGGCCATCGCTGGCAACGTGGTTCTCACCCCAGCCCAGGCCATAACTCAACGGGTGGTTGCCCACACATACAATCGCCACATCCGACTCGCGGGCAGCGATGACTGCCGAATCAGCCATGTTGCTTGCAGCATACCGCACGGTAATGGTATTGCCAACTGCATTCCGGATACCATCCAGGATTGAGACCGTATAAGGTGGAGTACCCGCATACCAGTCTGAAACAACCAGATCGGCACTGGGTCCGATGACAGCAATGGACGTAATGGCTTCCTTTTTAAACGGCAGCAACCCCTCCTGCCTGCCCTCCTTCGCCGTTAAGGCGGCTTCGGTGGAGAACCCGGCAGGCACGGCCTGCCTGCCTGCAGGCATGGCATTTTTCAACAGTACAACGGATTTCACCGTGGCTTCTCTTGCCAGGGTGATGGCTTCCGGTTTGGTCCATGGCCGAATGGTATCTTCAATGCCAATGCCGGTATAGGGATTCTCCGGGTTGCTGTCAAGGAGCCCCAGTTTGAGCATCACCCGCAACGTTCCGCGGACGGCTTCATCGATCTCTTCTTCCGAAACAAGCCCTTCTTTCAGTGCTTCCTTCAGTGCCGGTTGATAGAAATCAAGGAACATGGTAATGCCTGCCTTGATGCAGGCTGCTGCTGCTTCCGGGAAATCATCGTAATATTTATGCGAGTTCACCAGGTGTCTGAAACCGCCTCCGTCGGTACAGATGATCCCGTTTTGTCCCCATTCGTCTACCGTGACCTCTTTCAGCACCGGATGCACCGTGCAGGGAATGCCGTTGTATTTGTTATACGCTGCCATGTATGCACGGGATCCGCCCTCCACCACGCCTTTGTAAAAAGCGTAGGAATAGTATTCCCGGAACAGGCGTTCGTCAAAATGCGACGAGTTGATGAACCGGTTGTTTTCATTGCTGTTCGCCAGGAAATGTTTCATGAGGGAGGCTGTTTTCCAGTACCGGGGATGGTCTCCCTGCAGTCCTTTTACATAGGCAGTCGTCAGGACGGATGCCAGACAGGCATCTTCGCCATAGCACTCTTCGGTGCGTCCCCAGCGGATATCCCTGCCCAGATCGGCGTTAGGAGCCAGGACAATCAGTCCGGCGCTTGCATAGTTCGGATTCTGTGTTAAGTAGCGGGTTTCATATGCTTCCCAGTCAGCAATCTGCTGGTGGAGTTCCGGATCCCACATCTGGGCCAGGCCGATCGCCTGGGGAAAGGTTGTGGTGGGTGCTTCTCCTTTGCCCTTCACCGCCCAGTTGGCGGGGCCACTCAACGCCAGGCCATGAAGTCCCTCTACAATCCGGGTACCTTTTACGCCCAGCCTGGGAATACCGGGAAGCATGGGGGAGAGGTGGGCGATCTTTTCGTCAAGCGTCATCAGGGAGACCAGGTTATCCAGCCGCTCGTCGTCGGAAAGACCGGTGTTTTGAAACGGATGGGTCTG
>CAYMFM010000165.1:0-3027 GCA_964389685.1 uncultured Rikenellaceae bacterium | reverse complement strand
AAACACGCAATCCGTCAGACGCTGGATGCGTCAGACGGTCCGTCACGCACGGTCTGACCGGCTTTTTCCGGTCTGACCGCCCGCCTGAACGACACAGTCGGGCAGGATGGGAAGACACGCAATCCGTCAGACGCTGGATGCGTCAGACGGTCCGTCACGCACGGTCTGACCGGCTTTTTCCGGTCTGACCGCCCGCCTGAACGACACAGTCGGGCAGGATGGGAAGACACGCAATCCGTCAGACGCTGGATGCGTCAGACGGTCCGTCACGCACGGTCTGACCGGTTCTTTTCGGTCTGACCGATAGGAAGACACGCAATCCGTCAGACCCTGAATGGGTCAGACGGTATGTCGTAACAAACACAATAAAAAAGTTCTTTTGATGCACTTTAAGGAAGGTTATATCTACCATCTTTATAATAGGGGAATTAATCATCAAAAAGTATTCTTTTCGGATGCTAACTACATCTATTTTCTTGATAAGGTTAAATATGAAATTGTTCCGATTTGTGATATCCTTGCTTATTGCTTGCTCCCAAATCATTTTCACTTTTTAATTCATGCCAATAAGGAATCTTGTAAACCTTACCAGACTCGATTCGGGAATTTCCTTAATGCACAAAACCTGTCAAAAAAGTTTGGATTGCTTTTAAGTTCGTATTCACAGGGGATTAATAGAAGAAGGAGTAGAACTGGAAACTTATTTCAACAAAGAACAAAGGCTAAATGCTTAAATCTGGAATTTAGTAGTAATGATTATCTAAGGATTTGTTTTTTATATATTCATCAGAATCCACGAGAAGCAGGATTGACAAGTAGATTAGAAGATTGGCGTTATTCTTCATTTTTGGAGTATTTGAACAAGTCGGATAACGGTTTATGCAATCAAGAATTGACAAAAGAAATGATACATCTTGATTGGAATAATTTTTATGAACAATCGAAATACATCTTAGATAATAAAGAAATATTAGGTATATTTTGAGATTTGGGTTCATCCAATCCGTCAGACCCTGAATGGGTCAGACGGTCCGGCACGCACGGTCTGACCGGTTCTTTTCGGTCTGACCGCCCGCCTGAACGACACAGTCGGGCAGGATGGGAAGACACGCAATCCGTCAGACGCTGGATGCGTCAGACGGTCCGGCATGCACGGTCTGACCGGTTCTTTTTGGTCTAACCGATGGGAAGGCACGCAATACGTCAGACCCTTGATGGGTCAGACGGTCCGGCACGCACGGTCTGACCGGTTCTTTTCGGTCTGACCGCCCGCCTGAACGACACAGTCGGGCAGGATGGGAAAACACGCAATCCGTCAGACCCTGAATGGGTCAGACGGTGCATCGAAAACAAACAGATATGGCAAAAATCTACTATGTTGGCGACTGGGCTGTAATGACCGGTCCGGTGTATGCAGAATCACCGTTCAATTTCGAATACAAAGGCCTTGAACTGTTTAATTACGGGAAATGGCTGAAAGATGCCCTGGAGAGTGCGAAAGAGCATGTAGTGGCTTCCATTCCCACATGGGATTTCTATAAACTTGGACCCGGTGAATATGAGAAGATCCTGACTGATTATGAAGTGTACTGATCTTCTACTTCCATGAAAATAGTACAGGACATTTAGCTAACTTATAATTAAGATAACCTTACGGATATTTTCACAAAAGAAAAACATGAAATCAAATCGAAGAAAATTCATTAAAAATTCAGCAGCAGCAGCCTTAGGGTTAACGGCTCTCAGCCATACCCTGCCGGAAAGCATGCAAAGTCCAACCCCGGGGAATCAGGAAAAGAGAAAATCCGGTTTCAGAAACAGGATCGGTGTTTCGACCTATTCATTCTGGCAGTTTAACGGACCAAAAGAAAATGTTCCCATTGAAAAATGTATTGACGATGCTGCCAGGATGGGATTTGATGGGGTTGAATTGTTGCTGGTTCAGATGACTTCTGAGGAGAAGGCGTATCTGAATAAATTGAAACGGCAGGCATTTCATAGCGGGCTTGACCTGATGGGATTCTCGACCCACCAGGGATTTCTTTCCCCGGAAAAGGAATACAGGGATGAAAACGTCAGAATGACAATTCATCAGATAGAACTGGCCTACAACCTCGGAATTCCAACCATGCGGTTGAACACCGGTCGATGGGGAACCATACGATCATTCGACGAACTGATGGCGAATAAGGGAATTGAACCTCTGCTGGAAGGTTATACCGAAGACGATGGTTTTAAATGGGTAATCGATTCCATCGAAAAGTGTATTCCTAAAGCTGCAGAGTGCGGAGTAGTTCTCGGACTGGAAAACCACTGGGGACTGGGTAGAACTGCAGAAGGAGTATTACGGATAGTAAATGCCGTCAATTCACCCTGGTTAATGGTCACTGCAGATACCGGAAATTTCCTGGAAAACATGTATGAACAGCTGGAAATGATGGCTCCAAAGACCTGCCTGGTCCAGGCAAAAACATATTTTGGCGGGGGCAAGTGGTATTCACTTGACCTGGATTACAAAAGGATTGGGGCTGTTTTCAGGAAATATGATTACCGTGGTTATGTTTCACTGGAGTTTGAAGGAGGTGAGTCACCGGGAACGGCCATCCCCAAAAGTCTTGAAGTATTGCGGGATTCATTCTCATACACATAGTGTTTTATGACGTAAGGCACCATTTTCTTCCATTTGCCTTATGATATAGCCCTGCAAACGGAGAAATAAAAATACAACCATGATAAAGGGTGACAATCGATCAATCAACAGCTGAACCGATCCTGTCGGAAATCAGTTTTTACCTGGTCAATTAATTTTTGGTAACTTTATGCAAATAACAGTGAGTGATGACCCCCCGCGAAGATTTCAAAGAGTTGCTGTATAGAATTCTGCCCGAACAGGTGGCAATGTTAAAGCCTTACCTTACCGGGATCAGATCTGTTCTCGATATTGGAACCGGATCATCTATTTCCATTCATTATTTTGCAAGGGAGTTCCCTGAAATAGCGTTTGTCACCGTGGATATTGCAGATATG
>CAYMFM010000164.1:0-3039 GCA_964389685.1 uncultured Rikenellaceae bacterium | reverse complement strand
TCTATTTCTGTTTCACCGGGTCCACGCAGTCCGATTCCTCCCCTCTGTCTTTCCAGGTGGGTCCACATTCGCGTTAACCGGGGGAGGAGATATTGATATTGTGCCAGTTCAACCTGCGTTTTTGCATGCGCCGTTTTAGCCCGCTTGGCAAATATATCCAGGATCAGGTTGGTCCTGTCCAGAATTCTTCGTTTCAGCACCCGCTCCACATTCCTTATCTGGCTTGGGGAAAGCTCGTCATCAAAGATTACCAGATCAATGTTCTCCTTCTTCACATAATCTTCGATTTCAGCCAGTTTCCCGCTCCCAACATAGGTTTTCGGGTTGGGCATGTCAAGCCGTTGTATAAATTTATGGATGGGATTTGCACCAGCCGTTTCAGTCAGGAAAGCCAGTTCATTAAGAAATTCATTCACCTCACGGTCATTCTGATCCTGTCCCGCCACTCCAATTAAAACGGCAGATTCCTGTTCTGGTTTGGTTATGTGGGGATCCGGCATGCTACACTATATCATTTTATATTCTTGAAAAATTGTCGGAATATTACAGATAGTCAGTTGACATTTAAAATTCTGTGCCGATCAACGAAGTCCGTTTACCGATACTGGCCCTGTGAAATACTGCCTTGCTGTAAAAGCTCCGCTTTTATTTCACGGGGCGGGTTTCGTAACCGAGAAACGAAACACGAATCAGCTGGGTTCAGCCTGAGAGGTAGCGTTAATTTATATACCTTCTATTCCGCATGAGAATATCACGGATTGCCAGTTTAAGGGTCTCACTGCATTGGAATATCATATCAAAGTCATTTGGAAAAGGCAGTGGCTCCACTTCAACCAGCTTAAGGGTTTCAGCATCCAGTGCTCCCAGATCCCCTATTGCACGGGCAGAGAGGTGTTCAAAAACCGTTTCCGCACCGATTGGATCTTTCTTCAGCAGGTTTTGAGGATTCATTTGAAAGATCTCAACATCTCCGTCGATCCTGACTGCTTTATGCTGCATGCTCTCAATTACCGTGCAGCTTAAGGTTTTGAATTTTTTAAGCTTGATATCATTCCCCACGGAGTCTTTCATCACATTGCCATTTTTATCCAGTACATATTCAAATCCATCTTCTACCTCCCGTTTTACGATTCGGTCTTTATCTTCAACAACTTCAGGAGAAACAGCTATGTTTTTTAAATTAATATAGACCAGGTAGTCATATTCGATATTATCATCCAGGTGACGGGTATGGTATTCCACCCATTCGCTGTTTAAACGCTGATGATCAATAGCAAGGAGATCCTCTTCAAACTCCTGTGAAAGCTTTAACATTGTCTTATTCTCGACTGTTACCAGTACCCGGCTCATCCCGTTGTATCGGGTTTCTGCCAGCAACTGATCAATATTTTCATAATCGCCCCAGTACTGTTTAACCTTTGAAAACTCATAATAGGCCTGCCTGTATGCATCCTTTGTGTTGTTTTCCAGCAATTTTTGACCATGGGCAAAGAAATATTCTGCAGCTTTATGTTTCGCCTCTACGATCTCGCTGTCATAATCAACATAATCGTATGTAATGGTTCGGTTTCCCAGTTGCAGGGGCAGTACTGTTCTAACCATGGTTTGCCTATCCTTTAAACGGAGGTAGTGATTCAGGATTTCTTCCCAGGTATTCGGATTGCCATCCATTTTCAGAAATTTGATTCGCTCGAGGTCTTGCTCATTTGCGATCTGGTACGATTTCTCGAGGACGAGAATATCATCCTCACTCTCCGGATCCTTCATCAACTTTTTTACCGCTTTGTCAATTGCAGCATCATAATTTCCTCTCTGGAGTTGTTTCTTCGAAGATCCGCATCCGGCAAGGAAAAGCGCAATAATCAATAAATAAATGATTCGTTTCATGATTGATAGTTTTTTACTTCCTGACAACTAAATTAACCATAAATGGATAAATATCATAATGAAAAAGTAGAACAAAAAACCCTGACCAAATGATCAGGGCTCTGTTCTTCTGTTTTTCGGATTACTGAAGGACAAAGACGATTGGGAAGGTATACGCCACCCTCACCGGTTTACCCCGCTGTTTTCCAGGTGTCCATTTGGGTGAGGCAGAAACGACGCGAATGGCTTCCTTATCCAGGGCGGGATCGACACCACGAACCACCTCAACTTTATTTACACTTCCATCCGGTTCCACTACGAACTGGACGAACACCCTTCCGCTAATTCCGTTTTCAGCAGCAATTTCCGGGTACCTGAGGTTTTTTGCGATCCACTCCCTGAAACCTTCCTGTCCTTTACCCTGGAAGCTTGGCATATCTTCAACGATATAGAAAATCTGTGCTTCCTCTTCCTCCTCCTCGTCTCCAACATCAAATTCGATGATATCAACCTCTGTTTCCATATCGATCTCGGTATCTTCCAGGATCAATTCATCCTCAATTTCAACATCATCTTCAACGATATTAAGGATTTCTGTCACCTTGGGTGGCTCAGGTGGCTGTTCCGGTTCAGGTTGTTCCTGACGCGTGATGGGGATGATCTCCTCTTCAACGTTTTCAGCACCTCCAATATCAAATTCATTCCTTGATAAACCCGTGCTGGTCCATTCGAAAGCTATCAAAACAAGGGACAATACAATAACCAACCCCAATTGAAAGAAAGTCCCTTTGCTTTTTTCCAGGTTAGCCTGGTCAGTTTTTTTCAGTTCCATCTTTGTTTAGTTTTAAGCCTCTAAAAATAAGGAATTCTCACAATATTTTCAAAACAAAAAGAGAAAAAGAATGGATAAACTCTTCTTTTTGTCCAACCAGAGCCCCTTCCCTGAATGCAATGAAAAAACAAACAGGCATCAGGTAAAGCAACGCTCCAGTAAATAACATGCAAAAATTGTACCTAAAATCGATTTCTTTTGATTTTATACAAACCCTGCAAAAATCAGATTTTTTTTTAATTTTGCAAACCTTAGAATGAATGAATGGGGCATTAGCTCAGATGGCTAGAGCGTTTGACTGGCAGTCAAGAGGTCATCGGTTCGATTCCGATATGCTCCAC
>CAYMFM010000163.1:0-3082 GCA_964389685.1 uncultured Rikenellaceae bacterium | reverse complement strand
GTACAATTCTTTCCTTTACCTTAGCCTCTATTATCATTGACTCGTACCACGAACTCCCATCCCACAAACCATCACACAGTCGTAGTACGAGTTTTTGAGGCACTTGAGGCATTTTCATTCATATCTCAGCGCTTCGGCCGGGTTAATCCGGGATGCTTTCATCGCCTGATAACTTACCGATAGCCAGGCAATGAGTAGAACAACACCCAGGGAAATGATAAATTCCAATGGGGACTGGTTAATGCGGAAATAAAAATTCCGAAGCCAGCTTTTCATTATAAAGTAAGCGACCGGCCAGGCGATCAGGGTAGAAATTCCGACCAGGATGGCAACTTCCCTGGAAAGCAAATAAACAATGGATGATGCTGAAGCTCCATTCACTTTCCGGATCCCAATCTCTTTTGTTCGCTGTTCCGCCGTAAAGGAAGCCAGTCCGAACAGTCCCAGGCTGGCGATCAGGATGGCAAGGATGGAAAAGACCAGGGATAACGCAGCAGTTCTGTGATCCTCCTTGTATTGTGAACTGAAATCCTCATCCATGAAAAAGGAGACCATGGGATCATTGTTTGAGAATTCTTTCCATAGCTTTTCGATCTGGGCAACCGTTTGCTCCATACTTTCCTTGGATAACCGGAATGAAATGTATCCCCAGTTCGAATATTCACCCTGGTGGATAAGAATAACAGGCAATACACGTTCATGCAAGGATTGGAAATGAAAATCCTTAAAGACACCGATAACATTCAATTCGTTAAATGTTCCGTCACCAGAAAAAGAGGGCTGAAGGAAGGTAGTGGTAGCGTAGTCTTCAATGCCGAATTGGTTTATTGCACTCTGGTTGACCAGGCAGGCAGAGCTGTCCGAGGCAAAATTCTCAGAGAAAAACCGGCCCTCGGCAAGTTCCAGCCCATATGTGTTAAAAAAATCGTAATCCACCCAGAAAGTCCACATCAGGTAGGTTTGATCGTTGGCCTGTCCTTCCCATCCATATCCGTTATAATTATTCGGATGTCCGGGCACTGTAGTGGAATGGGCACCATCAATAACTCCGGATAGCTTCTTTACTTCATCAATAAATGTTTGCTGCTGATTTCCCAGGGCTTCGACCCGGCGCAGAACAAGCAGGTTTTCCTGGTTAAAACCCAGGTCTTTGTTCAACATGTACTGGATCTGTCTGTACACGGTGATGGTCCCAAAGATGATGATAATGGATATGGTCATCTGGAAGACAACCAGGATGCTTCTCAGGGTCCCGCTTTTGGCACCCCGCTGGATGGTGCCGGTTAAAACAGCAACCGGCCGGAAAGATGCCAGGAATAAAGATGGGTAGGTTCCGGACAGGAATCCCATAACGATAACCAGAACCAGCAATCCGGGAATAATATACCAGCCAAAGTAATTCAAATCCAGCTGAATCTGAATCAGGTTATTGAAATGTGATAATAACAATTCCACGATCAAAAGCCCGATGATCATGGATAGAAGCGTTAAAGCAAAGGACTCAAAAAGAAACTGGGTAATGATTGCTCGTCGGGTTGATCCCGCCACTTTTCTTATCCCCACCTCTTTTGCTCGTCCTGCCGACCGGGCTGTGGCAAGATTCATGTAGTTTATCGCGGCAATCACCAGGATCAGAATTGCAATCAAGGAAAAGATGTAGATGTATTTAATATTGCTGGGAGGTTTGTGTGCATGATCAATGGTATTATCCAGATGGATATCGAGTAAGGGTTGGAGGTAATACCCAAACTCATTCCCTGCTTCACTGAACTGTTCCAGGCTAATGCCCATCATCTGCTCAACCTGTGGTCCTATGTGTCTCATCACCAGATCATTGATTTTCTGCTGAAGAGCTTCCGGATCAACTCCTTCTTCCATCAGCACAAACGTATCATAACTATTGGATAGCCATATTCCATTATTGGCCCGGCCATTTGTTAAAAACGACCCCAGGATCGTAAATTCAAAGTGGGCGAGTTCGGGTACATCTTCCATTACACCGACCACAGAATAGAGAATAGTATCGGTGCCAACCTTCAGCATCTTCCCAATTGGATCTTCCGATCCGAAGTATTTTTTTACAGCGGATTGTGTAAGGACCAGTGTTCTGGGTGTAGTAAGCACTTTGTCCGGGTCCCCCTGGATCAGGGGAATGGAGAAGATATCAAAAAAGGTCGAATCAGCCAGCATCATGCCATCCTCAACAAAATTCCGGTCTTTGTACTTAATCACCGTTTCACTCCATTTATCGAACCGGACCATGGCCAGGACTTCTGGTAATTCATCCACCATGGCAGGGCCAAGCGGTGAACAGGTCCATGCTGCCTGCAGTTCCGTAGCTCCCATCTTTCCCCGGATGATCATCCTGTATATCCGGTCCTTTTTTTCGTTGAATGTATCGTAACTAATCTCATGAATCACGAAAAGAGCAATGCATATGGAGCAGGCTAGTCCTACTGCCAGGCCTATGACATTAATGAACACATAGGAACGCTGGCGGATGATGTTCCGGAGGGCAAGCTTTATTAAATTTCCAAACATGAGTGAATTTTTTTATTCTTATTATCGGTTCATCGTGATACGCTCAGGGTCACTAATTAAAGACACAAGTTAACCATTTTTTTTGATGGATTAAAAGAGATATTTGAAAAAAAAGAACATTTGGGGGAAGAAATATCAACATCCGCCATTTGGCGAAGACGGCACGCAGTCAGGTAAGAATCCAGCACCCTGCCAGCAGGCAGGCGAGTACCATTTTTTCTTCCCACTCATTACTCACAACTCACCTCTCAACTCTTTTACCAATGAAATAATATTCCTGACTACTGTCAGGCAGCCATCATTCATCATTCCACAATCATTAATCTTTTACCCCAGGCCCCATGCTCTATTCCCTCTGTCTCACCGTCACTTCGTCTCTTCGTCACTCCTTCTCACTCATACCTGAGTGCCTCAGCAGGATTGGTCCGGGATACTTTAAACGCCTGGAAACTGACGGATAACCATGCAACGACCAGGACAATCCCGAGGGACAGCAGGTAGGGTAACGGGGACCAGGGAATTCGAAAATAGAAATTCTGCA
>CAYMFM010000162.1:0-3168 GCA_964389685.1 uncultured Rikenellaceae bacterium | reverse complement strand
GGAGGAGCTCCTGGCAGAGCGCAATTTCTCTCTCCAACCCATCACCGATATCCATCTCCGGTCCAATCTTGAACAGGAAATGCGAAGAAACGGCAACATTGTCTATGTCCTTGTATTTACACTTGCAGCCCTGTTTATCCTGTTCATTGCCGGGGTGAATTTCGTGAACATTACCACTTCACAGTCATTCAAACGCATGAAGGAGGTTGGTATCCGTCGCGTGATGGGGGCTCACAGAAGCCAGGTTGGCAGGCAATTTCTCGGGGAAGCTATTGTTGTTACCGTGATTGCCGCTTTCATCGGGTTACTGCTGATCGATCTGTTGATGCCGTTGTATAACCAGCTTTCCGGTAAAAGCATAATCCTCTCACAGGTCTTCAACAGTAGAAACGTGCTGATGATGATTGGTGTCGTCCTTCTGGTGGGCATACTTTCCGGGTTTTACCCCGCTTTTTTCGTTTCATCGTTCAAACCGGTTGAAAGTATTAAAGGCATTAAAGATCCGAAATCATCATCAAACCGGCTGCGAAAAGCATTACTGGTTATCCAGTTTATCCTGGCAGGATTTCTGACCTTCTCAACCGTTGTCATTTATAACCAGATGAGCTTCTTTTTTAAAGAAGATCTCGGATTTGACGAAAAGAACCTGATCGCTATTAATGTGACAGGCAATTTGCAGGGATTTGCCTCCTCCAATCCGGAAGCGTTGAAATCGGAAATATCCAGTCATCCTTCTGTCCTATCAACTTCATTTGTTTCCACGCTTCCCGGACAACGGTATAGCGTGGAATCACTGGTTCCGGATAGTTTCCCGGAAGATACGGACCTCCCCTCCATGCGTTTCATGAGAGCCGATGAGGATTACATATCCACAATGGGTTTGGAACTGGTTGACGGGAAAGATTGCAACGAGATGATCCACCTGCCCCACATTTACATCATCAATGAAAAGGCGGTTGAAGCCTTAAACCTCTCTACACCCGTCGGATCAAAAGGGAGCAGTACGTTCGGAGGGGAAGGCGAAATTATCGGGGTAGTAAAAGATTTTCATTTTGCTTCCTTTCATTCGCTCATAGAACCGATGGTGATTGAGTACTTTAATCCGTCCGGCGAGGTACGAATGGGTGTTGGATACATACTGGTCAGGATCAAACCCGGGCAATTCAGGGATGCGATAAATCAGCTGAGGGAGACAATTAACCGGTTAGTCCCGGAATCCCTGTTTTCCTATGAAGTGCTGGAGGAAAATTTAAAAAGCCTTTATGGTGATGAGAAACATGTGCTGGACCTGTTCAAGGCATTTGCCGTGTTATCGATATTCATCTCGTGTCTTGGATTGTTCGGTATATCAGCCTATTCTGCAGAATTGAGGGTTAAGGAGATAGGGATACGAAAGACATTCGGGGCTTCATTGCCCCAGATCGTGCTGTTCCTCTCGAAAGAATACATAAAATTCATAGTAGCAGCGGTTATTATAGCAATCCCGGTTGGCTGGTATATCATGCACAGGTGGCTGCAAAATTTCCCGTTCCATATCCGGATTTCCTGGTGGATTGCCGTATTATCAATTCTCCTGATTACGGTTGTCGCAATCCTAACAATAAGTTACCAGGCAATCAAGTCAGGATTAGGAAAGCCTGTTGATGCCCTGAGATATGAGTAAGTGAGACTATGCTTTCAGGAACACCCGTGTGAACTGAAAGCATCCAGTCGAACTTATCCTGACGATCCCGACACCTGCCTGAGGACAGGCAGGTGTCGGGATCGTCAGGATCTCAAAAAAACTGTTAATAGTTAAATGTTAATGGTTAATTGGAAAGGTAGGCAAAGAGCATAAGGCATCCCGCCAACGGCGGGGTGAGTAAGACTCAAATGAATATACTCCGTAGAACAATGAATAGCCACCGGTACCTACCGGTGGTTAATAAATGTACGAGAATATTACAACCCTGTATGGGTTGAATATTATTTCTCAATAGGTTATTATTCAACCCCGGATGGGGTTGAATATTTTTCTCATCATTATACCCGGCACTGCACCCTGACAAAATCCTGCCTTCGGCAGGCAAGCGTCAGGGTTTGTACCGGGTTATTTATTATTGAATCCTTAACAGGATTCCTTTCGGCGATCCATCTTATTCTCCAGGTATCGAAAACAACTTATCAACTTATTCCCTTTGGGGCCTATGTCATTACTTTTATCTTTTTACTTTTCCCAAGTAGGCAGAGTAACTCAACAACCTGCTAACCCATTATCCTATTAACGCTAGCAATTCTCAATTTACAAATAACATTTAACAATTAACCTTCACTTTTTATTAGTTTTGCACTTGTTTATTCTCAATTTTTATTCTTTTAGATGCCTGACCGAATCATTTGCCAGAAGCTTGGAAGCTCAAATGTTTACCTTATTCCGGGAGAGAAGGGATATTTGCTGATCGATACCGGCAGTCCCGGTCGTTTTCATTTCTTTATAAAGCTGCTACAAAAAGAGAATATCCCTCCCGATAAGATCACACTCATTCTCATAACCCACGTCCATCGGGATCATGTTGGTAACCTTCAGAAGATCAAAGATCTTACCGGTGCAAAGGTTATGGTTCATCAGCTGGAATCGGAATGGCTGGCAAACGGTAAGGTGGATGTTCCAAAAGGAACTATTCCGCTGTACCGGTTCATCGCAAAAATGGGGCAAAAACGGGGAATCAAATTTAAATTTCCGCCCGTTGAAGCGGATATTAAAATTACAGGGGAGACATCCCTCAAAGAGCAGGGTCATCATGCCAGGGTTATCCCCACACCGGGGCATTCCATTGGATCGGTTTCATTGTTTTTTGATGATGGAAAAGCGTTTGTTGGGGATAACTGTTTTAATTACCCTACAATCAAAAGGACCATCCTTCCTGGATTTGCAGAAGATATACCTGCGCTTTTCGATACCTGGAGGTTCTATCTTGATTCGGATATTCATACCTTTTACCCGGGGCACGGTAATCCGTTTGGTAAAGAAAAGATAGAAAGAACGTTCGAGGTGAGGGGGTATCTGTTGGAAAAGAATCGTTGAGGGGGTAGTAAATACTATCCTGGACGTCGATCATCCCCCTGCCATCACCTCAACCCATCACACCCCCCTTCGCCTCACCCACAATCAAACACACAAGGGGGACA
>CAYMFM010000161.1:0-3257 GCA_964389685.1 uncultured Rikenellaceae bacterium | reverse complement strand
CTCCTAAATTTATTAAGATTCTTTTTTTATTAAGGCCATCCGGCAGGTTATTTTCCTAATTTATATACTTTTGAAATAACAACCCGCATTGCCTTTCCATGAAAAAACACCGGGCAATACATACTGTTACTATTTCAGGTTTCTGGTTGCTCCTTCTGCACCTGCTTATCACCAGCTGTACACGCAGCTCATCCGGTTATCCCGGGGATGATCCTGGTCGACCTGCTCAATGGCCGGAATACGTTGGTCGTGAGCAGTGCAGGGAATGTCATGAAAAAGAGTTTGATTTATTCACAGGATCAGACCATGACCAGGCGATGGATTTTGCAACGGAAGGGACGGTTCTGGGTAATTTTAACGATGCTACCTTAACCCATTCTGGTATCACCTCTGAATTTTATAAAAGAGACGGTAAGTATTTTGTTAAAACGGAGGGTTCCAATGGTGAAATGGCAGAGTATGAGGTACGCTATACATTCGGGATCAGACCCCTTCAGCAATACCTGGTTGAATTTCCGGGGGGTGCTATTCAATGCCTGCCCCTTTGCTGGGATACACGCCCTGAGGAAGAAGGGGGACAGCGATGGTTCCACATCTACAGTGAGGAAAGGATCCCTCCGGATGATCTGTTGTTCTGGACAAGGATTACCCAGAACTGGAACTACATGTGTGCCGAATGCCACTCCACAAATCTCAGGAAAAATTTTGACCCGGTTACAGAAACCTATCACACCAGATGGTCAGAGATTGATGTCTCCTGTGAGGCCTGTCACGGACCGGGTTCACGACATATCGAATGGGCTGAGCAGGTGGAGATGGGAGGACAACCGGAAGCCATACCGAATCTTGGACTCGTCATCCGTTTGAAAGATACAGATAATGCAACCTGGATATTTCATCCCGATTCAGGTACAGCAACAAGATCTGTCCCCCGAAAATCCGGCACCCTGGTTAACATGTGTGTCCGCTGTCATGCAAGAAGGTCCACCATCCATAATGAATACATCCATGGCAGATCCTTTCTTGATACCCACTGGCCCTCATTTCTGGATGAAGGACTCTACTTTCCGGATGGACAGATTGAAGATGAAGTATATGTCTATGCCTCGTTTCTGCAGACTAAAATGTACCAGTCGGGAGTGGTGTGTAAGGATTGTCACGAACCCCACAGCGGAAATGTTTTTGTTCAGGGCAATGCACTCTGTTACCGATGTCACCTGGCAGAAAAGTATGGAAACAGGAGCCACCATTTTCATGACCCGGCCCGGGAAGGGGCTAGCTGTTTCGAATGCCATATGCCCGAAAGAACCTACATGGTGATCGACCCCAGAAGAGATCACAGCATTCGAAACCCAAGACCCGACCTGTCCGAAAAACTCGGTACACCAAATGCCTGCACCCGATGTCATAACGATAAATCAATCCAGTGGGCAGCCCGGTACCTGGAAGAGTGGTATGGTAAAGATCTTATCGAAACTCCCCATTATGGTGAGGTTTTCTGGGCAGCCAGACGGCAATACCCCGAAGCGTATGAAGGTCTTCTGAAGATTGTGACCGATAGTGCATCGGCTCCGATGGTCAGGGCAACCGCGATCTCATTGCTCGGAAATTATCCTGAATCCGGGGCCAGCAGGGTCTTGAGTCAAACCGTCAACAATCCGGATCCCTTAATCCGGTTTGCCACCCTTTCCATTGTCCGGAATCTGGGAGATGAGGCGATAACCGGTATTTCCCTGCGTGGATTAGGCGATTCCATTAAACTGGTACGGATACTCTCTGCCCTTGCCCTGGCAAATGTGCCAACTCAATACCTGCCCAGGACCTCTTTGAAACAATGGAATAGAGCGCTGGAAGAGTATAAAGAATCGCTCATGTTCAATGCCGATCATCCATCTACCCATGTTAACCTTGGGAATTTATCCATTCTGCTTGGTGATTTTGCTGCAGCAGAAGTCTCCTATAAAAAAGCCATAGAAATAGAACCGGCAATGATGATCCCCTACATCAACCTGGCTGATCTGTATCGCCGCCTGGATCGGGATGAGGAAGGGGAAAAAGTGCTGAATGATGCGCTTGAAAAACACCCGGATCTTTCCGCGGTGCATTACGCCCTTGGATTGCTCCTTGTCAGGAAGCAGCAAACGGAGGAAGCATTGAAACACCTCAAAGAGGCAGCAAACATGGAACCGGGGAATTCACACTATAGCTATGTTTACGGAATCGGACTGAACTCCTCGGGAAAGCCGGATGAAGCCATCTCATTCCTGATGTCAGCACTGGAACGACACCCCTACGACCGGGACATTTTGTACGCTCTTTCAACAATCAACCAGGAGCAGGAAAACAGGGAAAAAGCCCTTGATTATGCTGAACGGTTGATCGAGAACTATCCCAACGACCCTAACTACCAGCAACTCCTGGTATTCCTGCAGTCACAGAAATAGTCTACAGTCCGCAGTACGCAGTCAGCAGTGTTAAGAAAAAATTCTTTATTGGCCGGTAAATATACCCCAAAAGGGGTATAACAATAAATAGCCACCGGTGTAACCGGTGGTTAAAATGGCTTGGGAGATTACAACCCTTGCAGGGTTGAATTATTAAATCTAAGGCATTATTATTCAACCCCCAGCCGGCAGGATCTTTAGTTAAATTCTAAATTACTCGCCATGCTTTCAGCATGTCGCATGAGACCACAACACTCAGTTCGAAATTCTTCACTCCCTCTTCCCAAAAACGAACACCTCCGATTCTGTCCGTGCTTTCTCCATCATCTCAAGCAACTCCTCGACAATATCCATGTTTGCTTCTGCAAGATCGTTTTCTTCACCCGGATCCGTAGGAATATGATACAGCTCAAGGGTCGTGTTTTCAGGTTGCAACACATTGTACCGTACCAGTTTCCAATCACCTTGCCGGATAGCCTGGCGTCCGTTTCTTTCATGGAATTCCCAGTATAAATAATCGTGTTGCTCTGGTTCCGAATCACCTGAAAGAGCGGGTAAAAAGGAGATCCCGTCAATGTCAATTCCCGGCGGGATTTCAAGATCAAGAATATCTGCGATGGTAGGCAATACATCCCAGAAAGCGGACATGTGATCGGTCGTTCTTCCGGGACTGATTTTTTCAGGCCACCGGGCGATCATGGGGACCCTGATCCCTCCCTCGTAAAGATCACGCTTATATCCCCGATAATTTCCGTTACTGTTAAAATAGTCAGGATCAGCACCACCCTCCAGGTGTGGACCGTTATCAGAGGA
>CAYMFM010000160.1:0-3269 GCA_964389685.1 uncultured Rikenellaceae bacterium | reverse complement strand
TTGTTCCCGGGGGAAGGCTCATCCGGAATATACACCGTTGGGCATCCCATGGGATGGTTTTTGTTCTGTTCCTCCACCTGGCAAGGGTCTTTTATACAGGAGCTTACCTGAAATCCAGGCGATTAAACTGGATCATCGGAGTTTCCATGCTGGTTGTTACCCTCTTTTTGAGTTTTAGTGGTTATCTCCTTCCGTGGGATCAGCTTGCCTACTGGGCTGTTACCATCGGATCAAACATTGCTGCTTCTGCCAGGGAACTGACCGACCTGATCGGTATAACCAGTGGTTTTGATGTTGGAGGTTTCATGAAAAGGATACTGATTGGAGGTGAGACGGTTGGCCAGCCTGCTCTTTCCCGTTTTTTTACGTTGCACGTTATTTTTCTTCCGTTGACACTGTTGATCCTTATCGGGGTGCATTTCTGGAGGATCAGAAAAGATGGAGGTCTAAGCCGGCCTGGTAATCCGGAAAGCAATCTGGATGATCAACCTGGATCTGAAGGCAGGATCTATACCTGGCCTACAGTCCTGTGGGCAGAACTGGCCATTTTACTATCTGTTTCTGCCATCCTGCTGATCATTGCTTTTGTTGTTGATGCACCATTGCTGGAGAAAGCCAATCCTGCATTTGCTGAAAATCCGGCAAAATCCCCCTGGTATTTTTTGGGAATACAGGAACTTGTCTCCTATTCTGCCTTCTCGGGAGGGGTGCTAATCCCGCTTCTGTTCCTGGTTTTCCTGATATCCATCCCGTTCATCGATAGGGAGAAGCAGTACACTGGCGTGTGGTTTTCGGGAAGGCAGGGTTTACGGATAACCTTCTATTCATTGGCGGTTTCGCTGATCGTTACCCTTGCTTTGTTGTTTGTGATTGTACAGTTTGGATGGCTTCGGGATTGGTTTCCCGGAATGTCCCAGGCTGTAGTAATGTTGATCAATCCTGCCACCCTGTCGATGTTATTCTATATCCTGTGGTCAAGGTGGGTCAGGATACGAACCGGATCAACGCGTATGGCTTCAATTGCATTATTTACTGCTTCGCTGGCAGGATTGGTGCTCTTCACGGCCATGGGCATATGGTTCAGGGGACCCAACTGGGAGTTTTTCTGGTCACGATCAGACTGGCCCGTGATTTAATCAATATGAATGAAACGAATTACATACGGGGAATGCGTTGGATAGTAATCATTGCTTCCGTAATCCTGCTTGTTTTAATCCTGACAGCGTGGATCAGGGAGGGATTCTTCAGGGAGTGGAAAAAATACCAGATGGATTATGTTACATTGGTTACCGGGATGGAATCTTTTTCGGGGGCAGAAATGGTTCAAACCAGGGAAGTGTACCAGGTAGATCTGGAAGACCTGGACCGGGTTGACCGCTGTATTTCATGTCATAATGGACTGGAAAATCCATTCATGGTGGATTCACCGCAACCACACAGAACGCATCCGGGAAATCATCTGATGGATCATCCTGTTACAAAATATGGTTGTACGGTTTGTCATGGGGGACAGGGAAGAGCTCTTGATATGGATGAAGCCTTTGGCAGAAATCCTCGTTTCCACTGGCCGCATCCATTGCTTTCTCAACCCTATATTCAGTCTTCCTGCGGAAAATGTCATCTAGCCATATACAGCGAATCCCGGGAATTTGAGGGGACCGGTGTTTTTTATTCGGGGAAGGACGTTTTCAGCCGGGAAGGATGCCTTGGATGCCACAAGGCACGGGGTGTTGGAGGCATCCTGGGGCCCGACCTGACAGAACAGGGGGATAAAACAAAACACGAATATAGCTTTCAGAATATAAGTGGTGAACAGACCATTTCGAATTGGTTGAAAGAGCATTTCCGTGACCCGGAAATGGTATCACCGGGGTCTCAAATGCTGAAAATTGACCTGCCGGATGAAGATCTGGATGCCCTGGCGACTTTCGTGATGGGTTTAGCCAAACCCGATATACCATTTGACTATTTTTCGGTAGAAGCTCTTCGCGAGTTTAAGGGTGAAAGAAACCTGTTGTCGGGTGAGCAGGTCTTCTCCTTTTCCTGTACGGCATGCCATGGTAAGTATGGGAAAGGGAAAGACTATACAGAGTATATAACCGGGGTACCTGGAATATTGAACCGGGATTTCCTCCGGATGGCATCCGGGGAATACATATCTTTTACCTTGCTAAAAGGTAGAAGTAACCGGCAAATGGCTTCCTGGGCGCCGGACCTTTCCGGATGGAAAGATGCAGAGATGGACTCCATCCTTCTCTTTATCACGGATCATAAAGATAAAGCAGCATACATGGGAAACCAGCCTTATTCCGGAGGAACTATCAGCAAAGGAATGCACTATTTCGACAGGAACTGTAAAATGTGTCATGGAGAAGATGGGAAAGGTGACATAGGTCTTACCATTCATCGCAATGATTTTCTTGCTGTTGCTTCCGATCGATTCCTCTTTGAGACCATACTAAATGGCAGAAACAATACGGCAATGCCATCCTGGTTCGATATCAGTATTCAGGAAATGACTGACCTGATTGCTTATATCCGTTCATGGAGCAGTAAGAGAGGAACTGACTACAGGATGAATCTCCCTCCGGGAAATATTGAAAAAGGAAGCCTCAATTACCATTATCTCTGCTCCAGATGTCATGGTGAATTTGGAGAGGGAGATACCGGTCCTTCAAATCTCAATAGAAATTTCCTTTTGGCAGCAAGCGATTCGTACCTGTTCGAAACCATAAGTAAAGGCCGAAGCCATACCGCCATGTTCGGCTGGTCGAAAGACGTTCATGGAGAAGAACGTCTTGATAGTCAAGATATCAGCGATATAATCGCCTTCATGCGATCTGCGGTAAACCAGGAATGGAACTATATTCATGCTGGTTCTAATCCGGGGAATGCCTCCCTTGGACAACAGCTGTTTCGATCAAATTGTGCTGAGTGCCATGGTGAAAATGGAGGGGGTACGGAAGCTCCTGCCCTAAATAATCAGGAGTTCCTGAGTGCAGCTTCAAACGGGTATCTTATCGGAACCATTTCCCTCGGTCGTTCGGGGACAAAAATGCCCTCCTGGGGCAGGGGTGAGGAGGATTATTCAGCCCTGACCGGCAAAGAACGACAGGATATCGCAGCCTATATTCGAAGCTGGCAGAGGGTGAGGATAAGGAAGGATTAAGGATGTGCCATAGGCATGCCTTCGGCAAAGGATGATAGTGAGTGAGAGGTGTGAGTGGTGAGTTCCGCCTTCGTTAAAACTACGGCGGACAGGTGTGAGT
>CAYMFM010000159.1:0-3295 GCA_964389685.1 uncultured Rikenellaceae bacterium | reverse complement strand
TATGTTCCGGAAGCTGGCCAAAATGCAGGCTGATCAATGCTATCCGGCGAATGTAATTGTTAAGTGTGCTTTGACTCTGTCCCTTGAGGACAACCTGTTGTTGAAGGGATTTGTAAACCTTGTCGAAGCCATCAACGCTCAGGATGGCTTTTTCAACAATTGTGGGTGATGTTCTTTTTTTTCATGATCTATAGAATTAAGATTAATAATGAACCGGTAAATTACTGAAAATATGTAAATTTGGTTTAAAGCCAGCCCGCGATAGCGGGATTTAGTTCAACAATATGTATAAAAAATTGCCGAGACAGCAGTAAATTCAAGGCTTGCAGCTCGTTTCAAGGTCATTGTAACTTGATACTTATGAGCTTCGAAGTCGGCAACTTTTCATACATTTACCGTTGGGCACAATATTGAATTATCAAAATGATGAAAAAACTTTTATTACCTCTCTTTGGAATTTTTATCTCCTCCATCCTTTATTCCCAGGTTCAGGACACAACACTTTCATCTAAGTATGCAAGAAATATTTGCATCGATAATTCCAAGCATGATTATCAAGAATCTGTTGATTATTTCATTGAAGTAATAAAAAAAGATTCTACTGATTTAGAAGCGTATTATAATCTTGGGATGAGTTATTATAAATTGTTAGATTTTGAAAGGGCAATTGCTATTTATGACCAATTGATAGAGAAGGATTCTTGCTTCAATTATGCTCTTCATAATCGTGCTTTATGTAAGTTTTTTCTGAAAGATAGGGATGGCGCTTGTTATGACTTTAAAAGAGCATTACAGTGTAGTTACCCAGATATGTCAGGAACCAAGGAGGAATATGAAAGGTTTTGTAAATAAATACTGTGCCCAACAAGCTAAACCAAATTGAGATCCGTGAATGCACAAAATAACCGCTTCAGCGGGACTTCGAGTCACAACGGCACCGAACAGGACGCTAAACTCAATTTGGTCCCGTCCCTCAAACTCCCAATATTAAAAAAGGACTTGCTCAATGCATACAGCATTGGCAAGACAGCTGATACAAAATGCTATCGCTCCGCTGGCATATTGCATCATCCTTCCTTTTTTAATATCTTCGTTTTCAGTCCGGAACTACGTTTAGCTCTACATTGGCCACAATTATACAGTTAACCATGAGAAGTATTATTTTACTATTCATTTGTTCTTTTGCACTTTTTGGCTGTAACAGTCATAAGCAGTATTTGATTAAAGGATATGTACAAGGGAGGGATTCTGGTTCTGTCAGATTGAGTCAATATGGAGAAAGTTATATGGATTCAAAAGTATGCAATTTGGTTAATAGAGAATTTATTTTCGAAGGAAGTATAAATTCTCCTGAACAATTTATACTTATTTATGAAGAATCAGGCCCTCAAAATACATTTGAAGCATTCAGCATATTTATAGAACCTTCTGCACAGGTAGATGTAGTAATTTATGCAGATAGCATTTCAAAATCGACTATTAAGGGATCGAAACTCGCGGATGAATTTATCCGAATTGAAGGAGTACTTGATACAAAATACGATATGTCTTTACTAATGGAGGAATATAATAAAGCTGTACAGAATGAAGATACTGTTCTTCAGAAAATTATTTTTAACACAGGTGACTCCGTTCAGAATGAAATAAATCAATGGAAACTAAATTATCTTGATGCTAATAGAAAGTCATATATATCAGCTTATTTGCTTCATTCTATTTATCTTCAAATGGATCCAGATATAGTAAGGAAGTATCATAATATGCTCGATAAATCTTTATTTGAATCGAAATATGTAAAGGATATTAAATCATTCCTGTCTGTGCAGGTTGGCAGTCCATTCCATGATTTTGAATTGAGTGACGGAATAGGAAATATTTATCGACTCTCTTCAATATCTAAGAATAAAGTAATATTAATCGATTTTTGGGCTTCTTGGTGTAAACCATGTCGCGAACAGAACAGTAGATTATCAAGTCTATATGAAACTTATAAGCCAAGAGGATTTGAAATTGTTGGAGTTTCAATAGATAGAGATACTACAGATTTTATTAATACAATTGCAGAGGATAAAATGACTTGGATCAATCTAATTGATAGAATTGATGAAACATCCGTATCAAGATTTTATCAAACATTATCTATTCCTTCTAATGTATTGATTAACAGAGATGGCATAATTACAGATAAGGATATTATTATTGATAATCTAGAACATAAAATTGATAGTCTTTTGAGTCTATAACTGTGGCCAACAGCCGGTCATACGCAATAGCCGTAGGGTGGAAGCTTTGAGCAATTGTCAAATAATAAGCATTTGTGTAACTTGACCAATTATTGTAATAAACTCGGCAACTGCGCATACCGGCAAACCGTTAGCAAACATGTGAAAACAAATTATTAAAAAGTTACCAACGTGGTAACTTTTTTGTATATTTGCCTAACGAATTAGTTCATGAGAGTCATTGCAAAAGGTACATTAAGGTTATTCTGGCAAAAGCATAAAGATGCAGAACAAGCTTTAATAACCTGGTACTCAGAAGCCTTAAAAGCAAAATGGAAGACCCCTGGTGATATTAAGAGAGACTATGTAAAGGCAAGTATAATCGGTGGTAATAGGGTTGTATTCAATATATGTGGTAACACCTACAGACTTATAGTAAAGATAAATTATGAACGTGGTTGGGTTTTCATCAGGTTTATTGGAACTCACGAAGCATATGATAAAATAGATGCAGAAAAAATATAGCAACATGAATATAAAGGTTATTAAAACAGAAGAAGATTATCAAAAGGCTTTAAAAAGGCTTGAAATTCTATTTGACATGCCCCCAGATACTCCCGAAGGGGATGAAGCTGAATTACTTACCATACTCATTGAAAAATACGAAGATGAACATTTTCCCATTGAGGCTCCTGATCCTATCGAGGCTATCAAGTTTCGGATGGAACAATTAAATATGAAAAAAAGCGATCTGGCACGTGTTATTGGTTATAAAAGCAGAGTTTCAGAGATTTTTAGCGGTAAAAGGAAACTTACTCTTCAAATGATTCGGAGTTTACACGAGCAACTCAGAATCCCTTATGAAGCATTATTATCAAACTATTAATTCACACATTTGCTAACAAATGGCTATATGCCATCGAGAACGCTGCTGGCCCCTTGAATTCAATCCCTTAATTCCGTACCTTTGAGTAACCAATAACTGATCGCAAAGTATATCTCAACGGCACATAGCCTGAACGTCAGACTGTCTAAAAACTCTTTAGTTTTGTTTATAACTTTGAAATAGATTT
>CAYMFM010000158.1:0-3329 GCA_964389685.1 uncultured Rikenellaceae bacterium | reverse complement strand
GCCTGCCTGCCAGCCACAGGCTGGTAAACCGGACAGGCAGGGGATCAATATGAATATCCCCGGTTAATCCAGCTTATCCACCTTTTTGGCATTGCTCAGATAGAGGCCGTTAAAGAAAAACTTGAATGTGCCGTGAGGCTGAGCCCGGAACAGTATCTCAGGCCCGATAAGGTAGAGATGACCTTCTCCAACATCAGCTTCAGCAATGGCCACACCACCGAACAGGTGATGCTGACCCCATGCCCATCCACTTCTGAGCGGTTTGTCACTGTCGAACCAGGCAATGGTAGTTACACCCTTCTTATCAGCCTCCGGTTCCATCCGGAATACCGGACTACGACTGAAGAAAATGTCAATCCGGTCATCCAACCCATATGCCAGGGGTTGGGTGTTGTCAACCCGGACCTCCAGAATGGAACTGGGGATAAAATAATCGGTTGATGTGAGTGGATCACCATTCCCATCGACCAGGTGATTTTTGATGGGCAGACCAGCATATTTTCCCAGTGATGTTGAACCGCCAATGGCAATAATGGTGCCCCCGTTCCTGAGAAACTCAAGCAACCTGGGCACCGTAGTCTCAGTTGTTACCTGTCCCAGCCAGTCACGGTATTCTGCAGGTATATTATCATCATTTGATCTTCGGCCCTCTTCGCGGGATGCTGTCCTTGTTTCACCTTGTGGTATAGCGTCGGTAACAAAAACCAGGACATCATATTTTTTATTCAGGTTTTCAGTATCCAGTGCCTTTGGATAAACCAGTTCAAACGGAAATTCAAACTGTTCCATGATCCAGCGGGTCCAGCCCGATGACATTGAACCACCATACCTGTCCCACAATCCGATCTTAACCGGATTTATGGATAGTGCTTTGCCGGATGGAGCAGAACCGGTACCCTCAATGTCAATTCCCAGTTCGGGAACAGCAGCTTCAAGGATCTCATCACCTGACTTACTGGAGGGGATATAGATCGTGCCGGCAGGAAAAGTTTTACCATTTGCCGTTATCTCATCCGTTAACCAGTAGACTTTTTGCTTGTTCTTCAGCAAACGGTTAACGATAATGGTTGCATCATTTATTTCATGACTCAAAAGGAATCCTTTTGCATTTGTTGCATTGGTTATTTCCCCTTTTAATGGTTTGGCCAATTCCACAATCTCTTCGAAAGGACCATCGAAGTCTTCAAGAATCCGGTCAAACTCAATGCCCATCTGAAAGGCGAGGGTATACCCTGCGTTATCGTATGGCGGGATAGGTGGACCTCCTTCATACTGGAAATCATCAGGATGATCCTGTGGTTCAAAAAGATCCAGAATATGGGGCCTGAATGCCTGTGCCGTTTTAAACACAAATGAACCGGCAGGGTAGCTCTTCCCCTGAACCTGGAAATTACTGGTTGCCTGGTGGACGGTAATACCATTCTTAATGAATGTATTCACAAATTTAACAACCGTTGGAAAATCAGCCTGGTCGGCAGGTAGGATATATCCCCTGGGATCTCGGTTTTCAGGCAGGCGGAACAATTTCATATAATCGGTTGAAACTCCTCTGCCACGTCGCCTGAAGGTAGGTGCAAGCGTTTCAGAATTTTCTTCATCTTCTTTCACTTTACGGTTCACCTCATTAACCAGTGACGGATGTATGGTCCAGTTATCCCGGCTGCCCTTCTCAATATTGTTTCTCCCCATAATATACCTGTTGTACAGAACTGTCTCCCTGTATCTCGAAGCATAATCAAGCACAGCCATATCCATTGTCATTGAATATTCAATTGCATCACGGAAATGAAACGTTACCGGTTCATGAGGAAAGGGCAAATCATTGCTTGGAAGCTGCCTGTCGGGATAGAAGGACAGTTCAACAGGTGTGGGATTTCCCTTTATTTCGGTGAGGATCCCTATCTGGTTATGAAAATAACCGGTGGTTCTCAGGTTCCCATTAAACCATATAGAATAGTTTGAGGTGGAACGCATGCCGCTACCTGGTTTCCCTTCAGCGATCAGCCTGTTATGCATGGCTATTCCAACTGCCTCAATACCCGATAATATCAGTGGATCATAGGTATAATTGGGTGGATCGCGGAAAGGAGGGACAAATACAATAATATCCGACGGACCGGTCTGGTGGTGGTTATACATGATCTGTGGATACCACTCTTTGTACATTATCCTCGACATGTTCACTGTTTCGGGCTGTGTTGCCATATACGAATCCCTGTTGTTGTCGTGACCAATATACTTATGGTAGAGCCTGGGGAGATTGCCTGTTGACCTCTCCTCAGGATTTTCCGTTCTCATATACCAGTTTGATACGAGCTCCAGTCCGTCAGGATTGGCGAATACGGCAAGGATAATTACATCATCCAGTATCCGCATGGTCTCGGCATCGGTATTGCTGACCATCCGGTAAACAAATTCCATTAACTGGTGTGATCCAACAACTTCAGTGGCATGTAACCCGCCATCTATCCAAACCACTGCTTTCCCTTCAACCGCAAGCTCCCGGGCCTTTTCGTCGGTGAGACTTTTTGCGAGAGCCAGTTGAGTGGATATTTCTTTATAATGATCGAGTTTCTCAAGATTTGCCGGGGATGATATTATTGCCATTAACTGGGACCGCCCCTCGGCGGTAAGTCCTATATCCTCAAGAATTATCCTGGATGATTCCTGAGCGAGCTTTTTCCAGTATTCAACAGCCTGGGTATATGTAACCAGGTAGTAATCGTCTCCAATATTAAATCCAAAATGATCTTTGGGAGAGGTAATGGTTGTCTGACCAAAGCTGTTACCGGGTAGTAGCCCGAGGAACAGGATTATCATCATCAGGGTCATGGATGATTTGAAAAATGATCTCATACCATTATCCGGGGAATCGCTTTTTACCTGCATGATTTTTTATTTGTTAATGAAGTAATAAAAGTAAGAAATGCATTGGTCGTAAAAAGAGATTAGATGGATTTTTTTGCTCTTTTTCCGGTTCAGCAAAACCAGGTTTCTTAACTGCTTAAAGCTATGAGATGTTTTCAGAATATCAAATAAGATTTTTTGAACAGGATAATCTTATTTCCTTCTCTATGGGATTTGTTGTTCTTTGAGTCGTCAGCCCGGCTGAAGCGGACAGACGACTTGTTTCCCGCTAAAAAGCTTGTTTAAATGATCCTTTGGATCATAAACGACTTGGGAAAGTCGTTCTCCATAATAAGAAATCATACCAAAAATGGCGTGTAAATAGGGACAGCTACCGATTTTAAAAAAAATCAGTTTCTGGTTTTCGGTTCTCAGTTCCAAGTTTTCAGTTAATCTTCTATTTGGCGTATGGTGAGCAAGCG
>CAYMFM010000157.1:0-3441 GCA_964389685.1 uncultured Rikenellaceae bacterium | reverse complement strand
TGCATGAACTTATGGGTTTGCAGAGATATTCGCCATCGGGGATTCATCTTAACATAGTCAATAATTAGCGGAAGGATCTTTTTTTGCTGGCTCCATTCGGGTTGAAGGTATAAGTGACAACGGTTATTCACCTGTTCTGCATTAATCTCTGCCCAGGGAATATCATGTTTTGTCTGGATGATCACTTTCAGCTCATTGGCTTTTTCAATAATTTCCTTCAGGGGTGGTGCGCTCTGTTTGGGCGAGAGGCAGATCCAATCCCATATGCCGGTAAGGGGATAAGCCCCGCATGTTTCAACAAACGTTTCAACTCCATGTTTTTTAAGCTCCGAGCACAAATAGGTAAGATCATACATCAACGGCTCTCCTCCGGTTACCACCACCGCCCTGGCCTTTGTATCGAGTGCATTTTCAATAACCCGGTCTGTTTCAACCAGCGGATGAATATCAGGATCCCAGGAGAATTTCGTGTCACACCAGCTGCATCCTATATCACATCCACCAATGCGAATAAAATAAGCCGGTTTGCCAGCATGGTAACCTTCACCCTGAATGGTGTAAAATTCTTCTACTAATGGTAATTTCTTTCCTCCGGTCATCTTGAAGGTTTTATTAAAGGACAAATTTACTATTTTTATGTACCAATTTATGAACCATGAAAACAATAAAGTACATTTCAGTAGTACTGGTTTGCATCCTTACCTTTTCTTGCAGCAAGCCCGTTACAGAAGGAGAATGGATTGCCGGTTCCCCTTCAGACAAGCGATACACACAGATCAACCGTGAAGGTGAAACCATCATTCCCAACGGAAGGATTATTACCCCGGGCGGTATGAATCATGTGGTTGCCCCTCATCCGTTCGGACTTACCCTCAGTCCGGACGGAACCATTGCTGTTACGGCAAATTCCGGGATCAGGCCACTATCCATCACCATACTGCGGAACATTTTATCGGATAGTCCTGAGATACAGCAAATTCCCCCGGGAGCTGAAACAGATGCCGGTGTATTGGCTTCCGTTTTTATGGGCCTTGCTATCTCTCCCGATAATAACATCATTTACGTTGCCGGAGGTCAGGAAAACCGAATATACCTTTTCGATCTTCAGACGGGGGATGAAAAAGGTTCCATTGATTGCAGTTATTTGGATGACAGCACAGATTTTACACACGGATACATTGGAGACCTGGTGCTGGGCAGCGACGGACGAAGAATTTATGGTGTTGACCAGATCAATTTCCGGATGATCATTGCAGATACTGAAACGGGCAGGCTGCTCCATTCTGTTCCCGTCGGGAGATATCCTTTTGGCATTGTCCTTTCTCCTGATGAAACAAAAGCATATGTTGCAAATGTCGGTATGTTTGAATACAGTGCCATTAAGGGTATCGATCCGGAAAATCTGAAAGAGACGGCGTTGAAATTTCCACCTTTTGCATACCTTTCCGAAGAAGCAACTCACGGTATCAGAACGGATTCTCTTGAAATACCAGGACTGGGAGGTCCGAATGTTCCGGAATCCTTTTCTGTCTGGACCGTTGATCTTTCCGATCCGGATCGACCACAGGTTGTTGGGAAAACTAAAACCGGATCACTGGTTGGAGAATTGATTGAAGGGATACCGGCAGTCGGAGGATCAAGCCCCAATTCCCTGGCCGCCACAGACCGGTATGTGTTTGTGAGTAACGGTAATAATGATAATGTTTCAGTGATCGATATTAAAAAGGATACCGTGGTCCATACCATCCACCTCGATCTCGATCCGCGGATAGATCATTTCCGCGGAAAAATACCTTTTGGACTGGCCATTTCTCCTGACCAGAAGCGCCTGTACGTTTGTGAATCAGGCATCAATGCGATAGCTGTTGTTGATATTGGTAGCTTCAACCTACTGGGGCATATACCGGTCGGCTGGTTCCCTGCCAAAATGGAAGTCACCCCGGATGGAAAATACCTGATCGTAAGCAATGCAAAGGGATATGGAAGCGGCCCTAACGGTGGTTATACATTCACCATGGGGGACGAAGGAAGTTACATCGGGCACCTGATGAATGGAACAGTCTCGGTTATTCCCACCCCATCAGATAACCAGCTCAAGCGAATGACAAGAAAGGTGATCGATAACAATTTTATGTTTCATCATCCCGAAGACAAAAAATTTGCCTGGCGTGCAGACAATCCCATACCCCTCTATTCAGGCCGGAAAGAATCCCCCATCAAACACATCGTCTTCATATCAAAAGAGAACAGAACCTATGATGAGGTGTTTGGTCAGGTAAAGAGTGGGAAAGGGGATCCGGAACTGGCAAGATACGGCATGAATGCAACCTTTATGAACCGTGCAAAAACAGATACGGTAGTTGGTGCCGATGTTATGATCAATCACCTTGCCCTGGCATCTCAGTTTGCAATGTGTGATAATTTCTATGTCGATTCCGATGTTTCGGCAGATGGCCACAGGTGGCTTGTTAATACCTATCCCAATGAATGGGTGGAAACGGGAGCGCCTGCCAGCTATGGTGGGAACCGGACATTCCGGCCTGATTCAAAAGCCCCGGGGATATTAGGATTTACGGGTGCAGCAGGTGCAATTTACCCGGAAGATTACAATGAAGCCGGTTCCATGTGGGATCACCTGGAGCGACATGGTATTGATTTTTTCAACTTCGGATTCGGGATTATGTTTGATCCTTCATCCTATCACCCCTCCTATAAATACACAGGGATCCGACATTTGTATAACTTCCCCGTACCTGCTCCGATTTTTGATAAGACATCAAAATCATACCCTACCTATAACACGGCAATACCCGATCAGTTCAGGGTGGATATGTTCATCCGTGAATTCAATGAGAAGTGGATGGGTGAAGATAAAACAATGCCATCGCTGATTACGGTTATCATCCCGAATGACCATGGTGCAGGGGACCGGCCCGATGCAGGATATCCCTTCCGTGAGAGTTATATGGCTGATAATGATCTTGCCGTTGGCCGGATCATCGAATTTCTCACACACACTCCCTACTGGAAAAACATGGCAATCGTAATTACAGAAGATGATGCCCAGAACGGAGTCGATCACGTGGATGCCCATAGAAGCATTCTGATGGTCATCTCGCCCTATGTTAAACGGAATTATGTCGGGCATCATCATTACAGCTTTGGAAGCATCTTTAAAACATTCTGGCATATCCTGGGATTGCCCTACCTCAACCAATATGATGCCGGTGCCAATGACCTGGGGGATCTTTTTACCGATGAACCCGACTATACCCCCTATAACGCTATTATGGTCGATCAAAGAATCTTCGATCCCCCAAAAGCACTCGATCCATTCGATGAAGATTTCGATTGGACCGCTCTTGACCGATCCCCGGAAATCGATAAAGTAGAAGACATGATCAAAGACCGGAAGGAGGAGGAGAAAGACAGATTGGAAGA
>CAYMFM010000156.1:0-3501 GCA_964389685.1 uncultured Rikenellaceae bacterium | reverse complement strand
TGAAATTGTTTCAGAAACATGGATTTGTTGTTGTCGGAGAGAAAAAGGAGTGGCTGCGTAATGGTACCTCCTGGAGGAGTGAGTACCTGCTGCAATTGATTCATGAAGGGTGAAGGGGAGGTTATCGGTTATAGAAAGACCCTACAAAAAACCGCAATATTAATTATTATCCCAACGTAGAGACGCCATGCATGGCGTCTCTACATTGATAAAATTACGAGGCTTTTCGGGTGTTAAAAATGGATATTCCTGATGTTTCTGGTAAACCGGATATTGAGACGCCAGCATGGCGTCTCTACGTCTCCCCCTCTCACACTCTCATAGTCATCTCCTTCATCCTTACAAATGCTCCTTCACCACCTCCACCACTTCGGGAAAGTCCATGCCGATCTTTTTCAGGTGTTCGATGGTGGGGATGCCGTTGCTGTTCCAGCCCCTCCGCTTATAAACTGCATCGCACAGTTTCTGGTACTGCTCCTCCCGGTGTTTCCGTGTTATTGCCACTTTCTCTTCGGTGCTTTTCCCGGCGGGATCGATACCGATGATCTCTGTCATCTGTTTGTCGTACCGTTCCTGCCGCGATTCATACTCCTCCGTCGTTACCGGTCCGGCTGAGCGGTAGGGGATGCGGTCGTGCTCCCTTGTACCGAATCCCAGCCTCAGGTTAAACACGCGCTGGAAGTTATAGACCCGTTCCGACTGCAGGATGATGTCTTCCTTTGTGATGTTTTTACCGGTCATTCCGTTGAAGAAGTTGACGTATCCCTCGACGTGTTTAGGCACTTTTGCCGGCTCGTCCGTTTCGGCATTGTCAGCCGGTTCGATATCGTTCCAGGGAAGCTTGCATAAACCGTTGATGCCAAACCATGTACGGAACATGGGGAAGTAGTGGAGGGCTTCTGCTTTGTCTTCGAACGTCGGGATCTGGTTGTTCACCATGTCCATGAAGATGAGCCAGGCTTCGTCGTGCTGGGCTCCCTTGAGTGTCAGTCCGTACCCGCCCTGCTGAGCCAGCGATTCCTTGGTCACGTACTCGGAGTATTCCATCCCCTTGTTCTCCATTCCGATATCCTGCATGAAGCCAATTTCTTGTTCAGTCAGGTCGTACATTTCCGCAAAGAGCCTCTTCATCTCCCGTATTCCCTGACCGACATGTACGCCAAATCCTTTTCCGGAAGACATCTGGTGCAGCACTTCGAGCGCAGCATCTGCATTCCCGAAGTTCAGTTCCAGTCCGCCGGTACGTTCCTTATTGAGAATACCGTTCTCGTAGCACTCCATGACAAATGCAAGTGCCGTAGCGAAGGAGATGGTATCGATACCGTAGGTGTCGCAATAGAAATTGAGCTCGATGATTGGCTCGGGCTCGAATATGCCGATGTTGGATCCGCAGCCCCCAACGGTTTCATATTCGGGACCATCGACCAGCACCTTATCCCCTTTGTAGGGGCCGCTTTTCAGCTCAAAGTTCTCAACGGCTTTGGAGCAGGCGAGGCTGCAACCAAGCCAGCACCCATCCGGGATGTTCTGGGTATAGTAGGGTTTGAATTTATCGGATGCGATTTTCGGCGCCTCTTCATGGGTGCCGAACTTGTAGTTGTGCGTCGGCAGGAGATCGTAATCGCTCATGATCTCGGAGAGGTGGGCGGTACCCACCCTTCTCATCTGGCACTGCTGGTCATCCATCTGGATCACCTCGTTGGTCACGGCGGATCCGTATTTCCTGATCTTTTCCGGGTCGGCGGGGTTGTTCGGATCGTGGTAGATGGTGATGGCACCGGTGGGGCAGATCTCCGCGCATTCGCCACAGCCCAGGCACACCTCGAGGTGTTGCCCGAACGGCATGTTCACAGCCCGGGTGGATCCCCGTCCCGTAAACCCGATGATGCTTTCCCATATCCCCTGGCTGCAGATCCTGACACACAAGCCGCAGAGGATGCAGGCATTCTCGTTATAATCGACCAGCGGGTGTGTGAATTTTGGTTCCGGGACACCGTGCTTTTCTGCCAGCTCTTTCAGCACTTTTACATTGGGATACCGTGACCGCATCATCTGCAGGATAGTGTTTCTTGATCGCAGCACCTTTTCCGATTTCGTATTCACGGTCAGCGGTTTTCTCACGGGGTAATTGCAGGAGGTGACCATCCGTTTTCTCCTGCCATCATCCACCTCCACCAGGCAGAGCCGGCAGGCGCCGTATGGTTCAAGGGAGGGGTGGTCGCAAAGCGCAGGAATATCGATCCCCGCCTTACGTGCAGCGGTGAGGATAACCGTTCCCTCTTCAACCTGGACACTTTTGTTATCAATTTTGACTTCTATCATAGGTGTATGTGGTTTACTAATGCTGTGTTTCTTCAAAATCAGGGTTCAACTGGTCCGTTGACCATTTTTCAGGGTTGTCCCAGATATAATACCGGATCTTATTTAATGATTCATTATTTCTGATCACATGGTCGTAAAACCGGGATTGCCATGCAAAATCTGGATTTATTTGTCGGGCATGTTTTGATACGGCAGATTTATATGACCGGATTACGGTTGATAATGATCCTGGTTTTGGTGATATTTTGGTCATTTTTCCATTTTTATTCCCATCAGGATCAGGATTCGAACCATGTAGAGACGTTGCATGCAACGTCTCTACGTTGTTATAACCCGAATAGGGTTTATTAATAATTATTATCCCATGCATATGATTCGGCATAATCACATATTCATCCAACAATGCAAATGAAAAATGTTCTGGAATCGTTTTCCAAAATTTATCTGCAATTTCCCCTATTCCCGACAAATTCATTTGTCCTTTAATAATTTCACCGAAATAACATTCCATGTTTTTTGTACAAACCGTAACATAATACGCTGCGTTCCAGGCATAATCCCAATTCTGTAAACGTGCAGATTCAATGCGGTACTTATTTCGAAATTTATCTGTCAAATTTTTGCATATTTAACCTTATCCCCCATGCCCTCACAAGCCCCATCAATCCTGCCTGCCGGCAGGCACGGCATCAAATCATTCCACCACCACCGCCTCAAACTTACACACATCGTAACAGATACCGCACTGGATGCATTTGTCCTGGTCGATGGTGTACATCTTTTTTGGTTCTCCCGATATGGCGTTAGCCGGGCAATTGACATCGCACAGGCTACAACCGGTACAATTATCGTTGATAGTAAAGGTTATCAATGACTTACAGATCCCGGCAGGACACCTTTTCTCTTTGATGTGGGCGATGTACTCCTCCCTGAAAAAGCGGATGGTACTCAGCACCGGGTTTGGTGCTGTCTGGCCCAGTCCGCACAGTGACCCCACCTCCATTGCATTACAGATCTCTTCGATCATTTCGATGTCTCCATCCTGTCCCTCACCACGGGTAATTTTTCCCAGGATCTGGTTTAAAAGGATCAGACCCTCGCGGCATGGAGCGCATTTTCCGCATGATTCATCCTGCAGGAAGCTGATGAAATATTTTGCCACATCGACCATGCAGGTGT
>CAYMFM010000155.1:0-3593 GCA_964389685.1 uncultured Rikenellaceae bacterium | reverse complement strand
TTGACTTTTCGTCAGCCATAAATGGCGAAAAATTCTTTGAATTTTTCGGGTTAACCACCGGTTAACACCGGTGGCTACTCAATGTTTTACCCCTGCCGGAGTAAATAAAAGATGGTAAAGAAAAATAGAAGAAGGACTTGGGATATAATCCACATTCAGGTTAACTAATAACATTACATACCTTTCCCGGGTATCGTTAACATATTTTCTCCAATTTTGTAACTTGCTGTCTGAACCATTTAATCATTAAAACAATGGCCGCATACAAATCATTTCATCAGCGAACCGGTTACCCGTTTACAATCCTTTCCGGAATTATCCTGGGAATGTTGTTCAAGTTTTTCTACGACTGGCTCTTCATCAGGGGGGCATGGGACTGGAAAGAGTTTGGGCTTAGTGCCATACTGGCACTCGGTATTTCCATCATACTCTACGGAACCGTGCTGGATAAGATTGGGGAAACCAACAACCGGACACTCATCCTGAGCGTCGCATTTACCACTGGGTTCACCTGGCAATCGATCATTGAACCACTGATCGGATTGGCGATGTGAGTTTTCAGAATCCGTTTATTGATCTCAATATACGACCAGTGAAATGTTTAAATTTTTCAACCCCTTCAGGGTTGGAAAGTCAAGTGCATAGAAACTACCGGTGGTTATTCATTATTGGTCCACTTCGTGGACGCTTGATGCAAAAAAAAATGGATCAATTGTCTTGATTCAGGTTTGGTTAGCGACGTCCTTCAGTAACAAATGGTGTTTTTGTTCGTCTTTGTTATAACCACCAAAAACAAAATCCATGTTCCATAACTTCCTGAAGCTAACTCTCCGGCACATGATCCGACAGAGGTCCTATATTTTCATCAATGTGATCGGTCTTGCCACGGGTCTGGCATGCAGTATCCTGATCGCCCTGTACGTTATTCATGAATTAAGCTTTGACCAATTTAATGAGCATAGGAATGAGATATACCGAATGTTATGCCTGGGAAGGATCGGTGATTCGGAGCTGAATGGAGCATGGACCTGTTATCCATTGGGTCCAACCCTTACATCCGAGCTTCCCGAAGTGCTCAGTTTTGTCCGGTTTGAAAAATGGGGAGAAACGATTGTGAAGCACAAAGGGAGGAGTTTTGTTGAAGATGGAATCATGACAGCTGATTCCACCTTTTTTGAAATTTTCTCCATACCACTTATAACCGGTGATCCGAAAACCGTTCTTTCATCACCACGAACGGTTGTGCTTACCCAATCGGCAACCGAAAAATATTTTGGCAAGGAAGACCCGATTGGTAAGATGCTGAAAATCGGTACGGACAGCGTATTGTATGCTGTCACCGGGGTGATGGAGAATGTTCCGGAAAATGCTCACTTTGAATTTAACATGCTAATCTCTTTTGTGACCAATGAAAATGCCAACGATGGTTTCTGGGTCTCCAATAATCCTGATACTTATATCCTCGTGGATCAAGGTGTTGACCCGGATAAGCTTCAGGAAAAGATCAGTAAGATCGTATTGCGCAACGCAGGATCCCAGATTGAGAGTGTCCTGGGAATAACCATGGAGGATTTTGCCAATGCAGGAAACAGCTATGGATACTTCATCCAACCCCTGCTCGATATACACCTTGATACCTACATTGATCATTCCCATAAACCTTCTGTTGACAAGAAGAACATTTTTATTTTTACACTGATAGCTGTTCTGATCCTTGTTATTGCAGGAATCAATTACATGAATCTCTCGACAGCGCGTTCTGCGGGTCGTGCAAAAGAAGTAGGTATCAGGAAGGTTGTCGGATCGACCAGGAGAAGCCTCATTAAACAGTTCCTCTTCGAATCGATGGTCTTAACGTTGATCTCACTGATTGTGGGGATTCTGATCGTTGAACTGCTGAATGATGTATTTAACAATTTAATTCATATTCAGCTGGGGGTTGATTACCTGGCATGGTATACCATTCCGGGATTAATTATCCTGGCTATTTTCATGGGCTTTTTATCCGGGACCTACCCGGCATTTTTCCTTGCCTCCTTCCGACCCGTTGCTGTTCTATCAGGGTCGCTTCAACGGGGAACGAAGAGCGGTATATTGAGAAGTATCCTGGTTGTGTTCCAGATGACCATTTCGATCTTTATCATCTCGGGCACACTGATCGTTTACAGTCAGGTTCGTTACATGACGAATAAAGATCTTGGTTTTGATAAGAAAAACCTCCTCGTGGTTAGACGACCTTCAGCACTGGGAGAACAGCAGGAAACATTTATGGATGAGGTTGAAAAATTACCCGGCGTAGTAAACATTTCCCATTCTACTGCAACACCGGGTCATACCAACAACTATAACGCGCACTGGATTGAGGGACAACCAACAGAGAACTCGTACCTGATGCAGACGTTCCGGGTGGATGAGAAGTTTGCTGAAACCTATGGAATAGAGGTGGTTGAGGGCCGGTTCTTTTCAGAGAATTTTGCGACAGATAGCGCGGCATGCCTGATTAATGAGAGTGCCGTCAACCAATTTGGTTGGAAAGCTCCCTATGATTTCAGAATCCTCAGACCATCAAGTAATGAGGGTGATTTTGAACTTTTTAATATTGTGGGTGTTATTAAGGATTTTCATTTCCATAACCTGCACGACCGTATCCTTCCTGCTATCTTTTTCCTCAAATCCGAAGATACCCGATGGGGATACATCTCGATCCGGTTATCCGGGGAAAACATGAAACAGACGGTTTCACAAATTGAAACATTGTGGAGAGAGTTCTCCGATAACGATCCAATGCTTTCGTTTTTCATGGATGAGGATTTTGATAACCAATACCAGGAAGACCGCAGGACCGGTGTGTTGGCCCTGATCTTTTCTGTGCTTGCTATCCTGATCGCGAGCCTTGGATTATTCGGATTGGCTTCATTTACCGCTGAACAACGAACAAAAGAGATCGGGATCCGAAAGGTCAATGGGGCTTCCGCGTCCATCATTGTCGGTCTGTTATCGAAAGAGAATATCATCCTGGTTGGGATCTCCACCCTGATTGCCTGGCCTGCAGCATATTTTGTGATGAAGGTGTGGTTGCAGAATTTCTATTTCAGGGTACCCTGGTCACCGTTACCCTACCTGCTATCCCTTGGAATTGTCCTTGTCGTTGCATGGCTGTCTGTTAGTTACCAGGCAGTGAAAGCATCCCGAATTAATCCGGCTGAGGCACTGAAGTATGAGTGAGACTTGGTTTTCGCAAACTTGTGAAGCGAAAAGCATTAGTCAAACTCGGAGCTGTCTCAAAAGTCAAATTTTTGGTCATCCTGAACTTGATTCAGGATCTCATTAGAGATTGACATTTTATCCCAACTATTAACATTTAACATATAACTTATTTCCCTTAACGGTCCCTGTTCAGTATTGCAAGTATCCAGTTAATATACTAACTTGCAGGGACAAGATATTCCTTACGAAATAACAACCACCAACCCTGAAAACATGTTTGCTAATTTCATAAAACTTGCCCTCCGGAACATGTTCCGTCAGAGATCATATGTTTTTATCAATGTTATTGGTCTGGCAACAGGCCTCGCTTGCAGTATTTTAATCGC
>CAYMFM010000154.1:0-3596 GCA_964389685.1 uncultured Rikenellaceae bacterium | reverse complement strand
CAGCTACTAACAAACCAGCAAATTCTATTAAAACAGCATTTGCTGTTGAACGTTATTGCAAAAATACTTAACACACTACCAAAAAAATACGATGATAAAAATACCACACGATGAAAGCAATAGTAACATTTTTATCAGTAATTCTTATTTCACTAGTTGCATGTGAAAGAGGAAATGATCAAGGCTTACTACCTTATTTAACTTCAGCTCTGCCCGGTGACCATATACAAGATATGGAAATTGATAATAATAACATCTTCTATTTTGTTACAAGTGAGATCGACACATCAGTTGATATACCAATGTGGTCAAGTTCTCTTCCTTCAAGGTTTTATTTATCCAGGAGAGTATCCGAATTTGAAAAATTTGAGGTAGTAGATGATAATTACATAACTATCAATGAGATATTGTTTGATAATAATAATTACCTATGGGCTTTAAACGCGAAAGTGGTCTATTTTAGAAATGGAGAGACTAATGAAAAAATTATTGAATTACCAGATGATTATGGACTCTTTCAATTTATCACTGTTGACCATGACAATAATATCTGGGTTGGAGGTCTGAGAACAGGTCTATATAAAATCGACAATCAAAGAAATATCACGTTATACAATACTGAAAATTCAATGCTCCCAACAAATAGTATGACTAATATTCATATTGATAGTAGCAATAACAAGTGGATTGCATTATGGAACAATAAAGGTGTACTAGAAATAACTAAAGATAATTGGATATTTCACAATTCGGCGAATTCAAATATTACCTCACAAAACATATGGTGTATAGTTACGGATAAAGAAGACAATGTTTGGGTTGGAACTGGTCATGATGATGAAAATCAATCTTTAATGAAATATGATGGTCAAAATTGGGAGATAGTGAATCCCAAAAATGATAATAACGAATTGGTAAAAGGGACTGTAAGAAAATTATATTCTGACAGAAATAAGATTTATATAGTAAGCGAGAATGTTGAGAATATGGCATTCAGCTCAAATGAATTACTAACCTTTGAAGGTGAAGCCTGGAATAAGATCTACAATATTCCTGAAGATGATAGAATTGAGGACTTAAAGATTGACTATTACAGAGAATTGGTATGGATTAGAACTCTAAATAAAGGTATTTTTAAGATCCCTATTCAATAAAGTACTTTTGCTAACAATGCAAAGCCCATTTAAACGAGGCTTTGCACCAAAACGATAGGTTTAATTTGGTGGAAAACGCAACCTATAACCAAAAAATACATTTTAGTAAAAAAATAGCAAACAATGAAAAATCTAAAGATTGTGACAATTGTGTTCATGATTATTTTGGGATTTTCATGTGAAAATGATTTAAACAATACGCCTGAATTTCTAATAGATAAAAAATGGATTCTCTTAGGATTCTTTAATAATGAAACTAATGTTGTTGAATTTAAACCGGACAACCTGAGGGAGATGAATATTGAATTTGGTGATAATAAGAGATTTCATGCAGTTAGTTCATGTAATTATTTCCATGGTTATTATTTGATATTAGACCACAATTCTATAAAGATTGACAGTTTAGTTTCAACCTATATGTATTGCTGTAATGATACAATTCGAACATGGGAAGAGAAATATTTCAATGGATTAAAAAATGCGGCTACCTTTAATTTTACAGGTGATACCCTAAAAATAAAAACCAATTCAAATATTGAAATGATCTTTAGAACTGAATGAAAAACCAACTAAACCTAACAAAAAGCTAAACTACATTTGCCAAAGGCATCCCTTCGGGAAAAACGCTGTTTAGCTAAAACGTTATACAAAATTTCTTTTTAAAGCTCCTGGAAATAATTTAATAAAGAAAGTAGTTCATGTCAGGTTTCCAGGAACTTTTTTTGTGCGGTCGGCTCGCAACTGAAATTGTCTCCCTCCTATTGAAGGCAAATAGATGAACGATTGTTTGCTCACTTCAACAATTACCTCTTAATACCAGTGGATAGGTGGTTAATTGCAAATAAATGGACGGTTTTGGTGTGTATACCCAACTCCGATTTACTTGACTTCGGCTGTTTAATGTTGTAATTTGTATTAGTTTAATGGGCAATTTACTTCAGCCGGTTTACAGATTCAATTGAAAGGGCAAGTACTGAAAGACCGTAAACTGCATTTTAAAATATACCGTTATGCCATACTTTGGAATGGGATTCGGGCAAACGGAAATTCCTAAGCCCCAGCGCAGGAAATCCAGATTAATGAAATTAAGAAATTTCATTGACGAAAAGAACATGCATTTTATCAAACGAATCCAGAAATCATCTCGTTGTATCAACCAAATAGGACGGTCGTTTTATGTAATTGTGATTTTTGTCGGCATTATCCCTATTTTATTCAGCATAACCCGATGCAAAAATGATCGGACTAATGAATTGCCATCCATTTCCTATAACGACACTGCCTATCTGAAGATACAATTTAGGAATATCACCGATTCCCTTAGAATTCGAATTAACTCTGCTATATCTTTTCCCCTGGCGGTATTTGCAAGGCAATTTGTGGTGTGTGATGATGACATTTATGACTTTGAAGTGATCCTGTCCAAACCAGAATATGTTGAGATTATTTCTGGGGACAGACTACAAAACTACCTTATCCCTGGAGATACCCTAAAGCTAATCATTGATTACAATCCAGATAGATCCTTTGCTGATATGGCTGTATTCGAAGGTGAGGGTGGAATGATCTACAAGTACTTTAAAGCAAAGCAGCAGATGGCCGATTCGCTTTTAAACCAGATTGAACATCATCTTGATCACCCCCAAATTCTGGAAATACTTGACACACAGAAAAAGGAAAGGGAAGCCTACCTAAAGGAAATGTTGACACTTTCTCCCGGAAAGACTGCCCCGATGTTCTATTTGCAGGATGAGAACGGATCATTTCATCGATTGATTGATTACAGGGGAAGGTATGTCTATATAAGTTTTTGGGCCACATGGTGCAAACCTTGTATAGAGCAGTTTGTTGATGAGAATAGACTAGTTGAAACATACCGTGGAGGTAATATCGAGTTCATTACTATCTGTCTGGATCAGAAACCGGATCTTTGGATAGAAATCATAAATGAAAGACAGCTAAAGGGTGTTAAGTTACTCTGTAAGGGTAATTGGGATAAAAGGCTGCAAACAGATTACAACATCATACAGCTGCCACATCATGTTCTGATCGACCGGGATGGTCTAATAATGGAGAACAATTGCAAGGGCCCCATTGAGATCGTGCCAGTTCTATCCGAACTGCGGTAGTATGGTACGGGATCCCCTGTGTAAGTAGGGTAAATTTTTACTAACTCCTTAGATGGGATTCTTTTTTTTAGAATGCCTTACGGAACTTTTTTCTTACAAATAATAATCCTGCATCCAATTCAAAAAACAAATCCCTGTAGTGGAGAACAAATAAACGGACCTATTTTGGTTTTAAAGATTATTGAAAAAACTAATCAGATTTATTATTTGTGGGGAGTCAGTACTTATAAAGCTGAAGTAAAGGATAGGTTCACATTAATTGATTATTCTTTAATTCCGTCTGAATCAATATTATTCCAGACGAATGAAGGTA
>CAYMFM010000153.1:0-3752 GCA_964389685.1 uncultured Rikenellaceae bacterium | reverse complement strand
GATTCATCCTGCAGGAAGCTGATGAAATATTTTGCCACATCGACCATGCAGGTGTGGTCATCCATCACGATCATGCCTCCCGATCCCATCATTGATCCCACCTCGGTCAGTTTATCAAAATCGACCGGCATATCGAGCATGGATGCCGGCAGGCATCCGCCGGATGGCCCTCCGGTCTGCACTGCCTTGAAGGTTCTGCCCTTGGGGATGCCGCCACCGATCTCGAAGATGATCTCGCGCAGTGTAATGCCCATGGGCACTTCCACCAGTCCGGAATTCACGATATCTCCGACCAGGGAGAACACTTTTGTTCCCGAGCTGCCGTCCCAGGGTGATTTTGATACGTCGCCTGATCCGATGCCGGCGAACCAGTCCGCTCCTTTCTCAATGATAACCGGTATGTTTGCCCAGGTTTCTACGTTATTCAGGATGGTCGGTCTATTGCGGTATCCTTTTTCCACGTTGTGCACGTATTTGGCACGCGGTTCGCCGACCCTTCCTTCCATGGATGCCATCAGGGCTGTTGATTCGCCGCAGACAAACGCGCCGGCTCCCTGGTGGATCTTTATGTCGAACAAAAATCCGGTGCCCAGGATGTTTTTCCCAAGCAGTCCACGTTCCCTGGCATCGTTGATCGCTTTTCTCAGCCGTTTCAGCGCCAGCGGGTATTCTTTCCGGATATAGACATACCCTTCCGATGATCCGACAGCCCGTGCACCGATTGCCATTCCTTCGATCACCGCATGGGGATCTGCTTCAACGATGCTGCGGTCCATGAATGCTCCGGGATCACCCTCATCGCCGTTGCAGACGATGTATGGTTTTTCGTTGTTTTTCACCGACGCCTGGTAGCAGCTTTCCCATTTCACACCGGCAGGGAATCCACCGCCACCGCGTCCGCGGATGGCTGATTTTTTTATCTCTTCGATCACCTCCGCGGGTTGCATCTGTGTCAGGGCCCTGGAGAGGGATTTATAGGCTCCCCTGGCAATGGCATCCTCGATGTTTTCGGGATTGATGATCCCCCGGTTGCGCAGGGCGATCAACATCTGTTTTCCAAAAAACCGGATATCATCCATTTTGGGGATCAACCTCTTGGTGTCAAGGTCTTTATACAGTAATTTGTCCACCGGTTTACCTCCGAGCAGGTGATCATCGATGATTGCCGGTATGTCTTTCTCTTTGACCTTCTGATAGAAGACTCCTTCGGGTTGGACCACGACGATGGGACCCTGGGCGCAAAAACCGTTGCATCCGGTCGGGACGGCAAGGAATTGCCTGTCAAGGCCCCGTTCCTTCAGTTGCTGGTTGAACTGCTGGTAGAGGGAGAGTGAGCCGGCTGATACACAGCCTGTTCCGGCACAAATCATGACCATCGCCCTGAACTGCTTTTGCTCTTTCTGCCGTTTCTCTTTGATCCGGTCCAGATCCTTGATTGCTATTCTACTCATCGTCTGCCAGTTTTTTGTATTTCTTCAAAAGACGGGGCACCTGTGAAGGTTGCACCTCGCCATACAGGTCTTCACCGATGGTTACCACGGGAGCCAGGCTGCAGCATCCCAGGCAGCGGACTCCCTCGATCGAGAAGAGCTTGTCACCGGTAGTCTGTCCGTCTGTAATTCCGAGCTCCCGTTCAAAGGCATCGAGCACCCGTCCGGCGCCCTTGACGTGACAGGCGGTTCCCATGCACACCTGGATCTCGAACTTACCCCTGGGCTCGAGGCTGAAGGCTTTGTAAAAGGTGGCAATGTGGTACAGTTCGGCAAGCGGCACTTTGGTCGATTTGTTGATCTGTTCGAGTGTTTCGATCGAGATGTGCCGGAACTCATCCTGAATATCCTGCATCATCTCGATCACGTACTCGTTATCTGAATCCCATTTCCGGATGATCTCATCGACCTTTTTCTGATCGCAATTTGCGCAACTCATAGTCAAATGATGTTATCGTTGAATATAAATAACTATTTCGTTTTCGGTTCGGGCATACGCTCGGCAATCTTCCATCGTGGCCTGAAATAGCCGGTTTTGATCACCATGGCTTTGATTTTTTTGTCGCGAAAAACGGTACCGATACCGCCCCTGCCGGCTTGTTTCACGCGGACCGTTCTGCGTCGCCAGTCCCACCAGGAGAAGTTGAGGCAACCCATGCGGGTATGGTTGGCGCCGGTACCTGCCGATACAACCGAGATATTCTGCCTCGATTTCGGGTCGTCGGCATACATCTCCGTCAGGATCTCGCCAATGATGTGTGTATCGATCGGTTCAAGGGGAGCGGTCTCAATGGTTATGGTATGTTTAGTGCCATCGATAAAGATGATGATCTCTTCGGAGGCTTTTCCCTGGATCTCGATCGCATCGAAGCCGGAAAATTTCAGCATGGGACCGAAGTGTCCTCCCACATTGCTATCGACCACCGAACCGGTGAGGGGGGAGATGGTGGTGGCGATGGATTTCCCGGAGCCGGGGTAGGAGGAGGTTCCCCCGAGCGGCCCGCTGGAGATGCAAATCTCATTTTCCGGGCTGTCCCATCTCGTATCGGCTGTGGTCCCGTTCCACAATAACCAGAGGTCAAAACCACGGCCCCCGACGAAGAGATCTTTCATCTGTTCGGTGACCGGTTTTGACTCAAACCGGTTTTCGGAAATGTTAATGTAAAGGGTCTGACCGGCATATCCCTTATCCACAGGAGCGTACTGGTATTTCCACTCCGCCAGAAGGGTATGTGCCTTTTTCATTTCTGCTGTATCCATAGAACCTGTTCTTAAACTGACTGTCTGTTTTTCAGGGAATCACGGGTATAAAACCCCAAAGCAAGCTTTGGAAATTTATTTCGAAGCAGAGCTACGGGGTCTTTAACCCTCCGCCTTCGGCGGGATTGTTCAACTTACAAATTTCAATACACTACGTTTTTGAAATTTGAGTTTCACGAATAAAAATACACATGTGAAGATAAGATTAAAATGATTAATGTCAATATGTAGATGTTCAACGTTCAACATCGAACATCCAACGTACAACATTCAACATCCAATATCCCCCATAGGGGTGCCAATGGCACAATTAACAATTCACAAATAACAAATAATTTACAAATCACAATATTCAAAAGATATAATTTTAGTTTGGTTTTTGAGATTTGTTGTTTTTGATTTGGAGACATTTTCCGATGCATTATCGGATCTTGGTTTTATTCTATTATGCGTCTGGAATTTTGCAGTCCATGCAGCGTTTTCCAGATGAACCGAGCGAAGCGAGCTCACGAATCCGCTGTTAAGCGGTGAGTAATAGCAGTGCAGATGGACCGGTTATAAAGAATATTCGCTAGCCCCTGGCATTCGCATAGCGATTCCTTATGGAAAAATGCCAGGGTAATTCATGGATATAAATTAAGATATCCATTACCCCGGCTTTTCCCGGAGGTGGCATAGCCATGCCTACGGCAGATCACTTTGCGGATGCCGGGGTTAGGTAACGCAGGAACAATCGCCGAAACTGGGTGGTTGTTTGAAAAACCATACCTTTCATCCTTCCAAAGGAATGCCAATGGCAGGAGAAAGGCAGGAGCTTTATTCAAGGAAATAACGCCTGGAAGTTATGCGGTCCATGCAATGTTTTCCCAATGAATACAAGCGTAGTTGGACCGGTTTTTGGGGTTGCACCAAACCCCGGGTTACACCCTGACGATAAATGTCAGGGCTTACCCGGGGCTATTCATTATTCAACTCCTGCCTAAACGGCAGGCAAGCCTCCGG
>CAYMFM010000152.1:0-3783 GCA_964389685.1 uncultured Rikenellaceae bacterium | reverse complement strand
GTACGACTTTTTTTGTTCTGAATACTCGTCGCCCCAGCTGTAGTGGAGCGACGAGTATACTTTCGTGCCCCGACTTAAGTCCGGGGTACGACTTTCGGCTTGATGAATTTATGGCAGATATGCGGTCCAGGGAGCGATTTCCCGTTGTATAACATCGCAGTTGGCTTGTTTTATCTGGTAAACAACCAACCCGGGGCTTTCCATGCTTTCGCATGGACGCCCCGGGCTACCAACATTTCGCTCCTACGGAGCTAAAAATCAAATATTTAAAAAAACAAGAAGAAAAACCAACCCCGGAAGGGGTAGAAATATGAACCGGAGCGAAGCGGAGCTCACCGAAGGTAATAACCACCGGTGCAAACCGGTGGGTTAGATGAACAAGGAGATAACAACCCTACAGGGGTTGAATATTCAAATGTAAGGTGTTATTATTCAACCCCCTGCCTGCCCGTGCAGGCAGGCTTTTAGCAAAGGGGGACAAGTTTAAATGAAGATCTATGTTCATCCCCCTTGGTGAAAAGGGGGTGTCCGCCAGTTGGCGGACGGGGGATTTACTAAATACTCGTCGCCCGAATTTTCGCGCAGCGATTCCTATGGAACAATCGAGCGACGAGATAGAATAGATATGTATACTATATCCCCCTCCCGGAGGGGGAAAGGTCCACACTTCGCCCGACGTAGTCGGCTTCCACCTTCGTTACAGCCTTCACCAAGGTTCCGGCTGTCGAAGAAAACTTCGGCGGGTATATCGTCCGACGAAGCCGGGGGACCAGAGGGAGGAATTTTAACCAATCGTGCCCCGACTTGCGATCGGGGTACGACTTTTTTTGTTCTGAATACTCGTCGCCCCAGCTGTAGTGGAGCGACGAGAATACTTTCGTGCCCCGACTTAAGTCCGGGGTACGACTTTCGGCTTGATGAATTTCTGGCAGATGTGCGGTACATACAGCGTTTTCCCGTTGTATAACATTGCAGTTGGCCCGGGGATTGCTTATTGCCTTAAACCCAGGGTTGCCTGCCAGCCGGACAGGCGGGCGGTCGCTGACGCTCCCTTACCCTGGGCTATTCATATTTGATCCCCTGCCTGCCGTCCTGCGGCGGGTGAACATGCAGGCAGGCCTTCGGGGATCGTACACACTCATACGACTATTTAGAATTTCCACAACGAATTCGTAAAATTCCCCACATAATTGATCGGTAATTGCACCTTAATTTATAAGTTTACTGTTTTGAACAAAATGGATCGACTCTCATGAACATACTAATTCTTGGATCGGGTGGCCGGGAGCATACCCTGGCCTGGAAGATTGCACAAAGTCCGAAAACAGACAAGCTTTTCGTGGCACCGGGCAATGCCGGGACAGCAATGACCGGGACAAACGTGGATTTTGGTGTAAATGATTTTGAATCCATTGGTGAATTTGTTGTAACCAATGATGTCTCACTTGTAATTGTTGGTCCGGAAGACCCGCTGGTGAATGGGATTCATGATTTCTTCCTGGAAAAACCAGAGTTGAAAGATATTCCGGTGATCGGACCGGTACAAGCAGGAGCAATGCTCGAAGGGAGCAAACGGTTTGCCAATGATTTCATAAAAAAATATAAAATTCCGACTGCAGGATACTTGGCTGTCAGCAAAGAGAATATCACGGAGGGATATGATTTCCTTCAAAACCTAATCCCTCCCTATGTGTTGAAAGCCGATGGATTGGCAGCCGGAAAAGGAGTTGTTATCGTGGAATCGACCGATCAGGCTGAAGAAGAACTTGCTGACATGCTGAATGGGAAATTCGGGGAAGCGAGCAGAACAGTTGTCATCGAGGAATTCCTGAATGGAATTGAAGCATCGGTTTTTGTGCTCACGGATGGTAAAAATTACCTGATCTTTCCGGAAGCAAAAGATTATAAGCGGGCCGGTGAAGGTGATACAGGTCTGAATACCGGTGGGATGGGAGCCGTCTCGCCCGTTCCGTTTGCCAATGCTTCTTTTTTGAAGAAAGTTGAAAAACGGATCATCAGGCGAACCATTGCGGGCTTGAAAAAGGAACGGATCCCCTATGTTGGGTTTCTCTATTTTGGATTGATGAACGTTAAGGGAAATCCTTATGTGATAGAGTATAACGTGCGCATGGGTGATCCGGAAGCACAGGTGGTGATTCCCAGGGTTAAAAACGACCTGGTCGAACTGCTTGTTGCTGCCAGCAGGGGAGAACTGAAGAAGCATAAGCTTGCAATCGATAAACGGACTGTTTGTACGGTTGTGATCTCTTCCGGTGGTTATCCGGGCAGCTATGAAAAAGGGAAGGAGATAAAGAACCTGGACAAAATTGAGAAAAGCATCGTTTTTCATGCGGGGACACGGTCTGAGAAGAAGAAAACGCTTACCTCGGGAGGGAGAGTCGTGGCGGTCAGCTCTTACGGTAAGAACATGAAGGAGGCTCTCGACAACTGTTATGAAAGCGCCGGGATCATCAAATTTGAAAAGATGTTCTACCGGAAGGATATTGGTTTTGATCTCAGGTAATGTGATATTCCGGTAGAGTAAGGAAACCCTTAGTGCTATTGAAAAAGCGATTAAGACCTGTATTGACTTGCTGTTTATTAAGGTATAATCCCCCCCTGAGGGATAAATTCAATATATATAAACGTTTGGCAAGTTGCGGTCCATGAGACGGTTTCCCTTTTTTTTACATAGGAGTTGGCCCGATATATTAGCGGTAAATTATATCCAGGGCTTCTCATGCTACCACATGATCGCCCTGGGTTACCAATATGCAGCTCCTACGGAGCTAAATATTTAATTGTCAATAGTTACTTGAAGGAGTTGTGACAGGATTTACATTTAGGAGTCCTTCTATAAATAGCGCAACGGAATATGATAATAAGTTTATATAAAGGGATTAAACCCTTCGTGTTGTTTCTTATGCTGATAACCGGTATGGTTTTCTGGTTAAAAGCAGTCGTTGTTCCTGAAGAGATGAGTTATGCCTTCGACTCCCAATACCTGCCATTTTATCGATGGATAGGAGAGTTTTTTCATGACCTGCCAATCCTGTCGGTCATCACCGGTTTCCTCTTATCGCTCCTCCTGGGGACTTTACTGGTCAGGTTAAACACAACCTATTTTTTCATCAACCAGCGGACCTACCTGCCGGCCCTCTTTTTTCTCCTGGGATCATCCATTTTTGTTTCACTCCAACGGGTAAACCCGGTACTTATCGCAAGCCTTTTCCTGATGATTGCCATTGACAGGATGTTTGGTACCTATAAAAACTCAAAAACATCATTTCAATACTATGATACCGGCATATTAATCGGTTTGGGAAGTCTGTTTTATGTAAACCTGATCTTCTACCTCCCGGTATTATGGATCGGTTTGATTATTCTCCGGCCCTTTGTCTGGAGAGAATGGCTATACACCATCTTCGGATTCCTTACTCCGCTGGTCCTTACCATTGCTATCCATTACCTGATAAAAGGAGAGATCATGAACCTGCTTTCAAATTTTCAGGAGTGCCTCATTGAACCTTATCAATTCGGAGGTTTTGACCTGTCCCATCTCCTGTTTTTTTCTTTTCTGGGGTTGTTGATCCTGGTTTTCAGCCTGCACATGATCCGGGCGATTTCGGGTAAAAAGATCAGCTCAAGAAAGTTTTTAAAAATTATGTTGTGGATATTCATCCTGACACTGATCATCTATTTTTTTGTTCCTTCGGCGTCCGTGGAACTGATCTTTATCCTGTTTATTCCCTTATCCTATTTGTTTTCTCATTTCTTCGTTTC
>CAYMFM010000151.1:0-3974 GCA_964389685.1 uncultured Rikenellaceae bacterium | reverse complement strand
CATCAATCCTCATTCATCATTCCTTCTGCTCACTGTTCACAGTTCACTGCTCACTCATCCATCATCCTTAATCCTTCTTTACTCTTACCGGATAGGGTGGTCTTACCGGTTTATACGCTGGATTTTTTTCCAGCTCCTCCAGGATAACCTCAATGGCTTTTTCCAGTTGCGGATCATGGCCGTTAATCACCTCGGCAGGCCATTGCTCAACCTCGATATCGGGTGGAACACCCACATTCTCGACGACAAACCCATCTTCCGTCCAGATCCCTAGGTTGGGCGCTGTAATGTATCCGCCATCCATCAATACCGGAAAGCCAAGTGTCCCAACCAGGCCGCCCCAGGTCCTTTTACCAATCAGTTTTCCCATGTTGAATTTATTGAACATCCATGGGAGCATATCGCCACCGGAACCGGCTGTTTCATCGATGATCATTACTTTCGGTCCCTGTATGGATGCACTGGGCGTTTTCAGATCTGCGCCATACCGCATGTTCCAATAGCTTTGGTATGGCCGGTTGAGAATATCGATGTAATAGTCAGCGATCAGCCCGCCTCCATTGAACCGTTCATCAATAATGATAGCATCTTTATGCGATTGTGGAAAGAAATACCGTTTAAAATAGGTGTGACCACTACCGGCTGTATTTGGTACATAGACGTATGCAACTTTTCCTCCGGTTGCTTCATCAACCTTTCTGAGGTTACCCTCAACCCAATCACGGTTACGAAGTGACCATTCATTGGAAACCGGGACCACTTCTGTTTTTCTGGATCCAGTCAGATTGGGATTTGGCCCTACAGTAAGTTCGACAATTTTGCCCGATGTATTTTCGAACAGGCTATAAATATTCATCGAACCGGTTAACTCCTTCCCATTCACTGCAAGCAGGTATTCACCCTCCTCAACATTTACACCTGGTTCAGTCAGGGGTGACCTCATATCAGGATTCCAGTTCAGTCCTCCGTATATTTTTTTGATTCTGTACCTGCCATTATCAATAGCATAGTCGGCTCCCAATAACCCACCACCTACGCGATCGGGATTTTGAAGATAATCACCACCTCCTACACGGTGGTGGCCAACAGACAGTTCGCTGCACATCCAGCGGATAACGCTGTTCAGATCACTTCGGCAGGAGAGATGGGGCAGAAAGACGGTATATTTTTCCTTCATAGCATTCCAATCAGCGCCATGCATACCGGGATCGTAGAAATAATCCCTGTTGATCCTCCATGCTTCATCAAAAATTTGCCGCCACTCTGCCGGAGGATCGATCCGGACTTCAATATTTTCTGTATCTATTTTCCCATCACCGGATTTATGTGAACCGGAGGAACTGATAATACCCCAGGAATTACCTGAGGTATAGAGGACTTTCTTATGATCATTCGAGATAAAATAGTTGTTCACTCCGGTCAGGATGGTTTCCGTTTTTCTCTCTTTCAGGTCATACATGTTCAGCTTTGTATCGGAACCATAGGGTCCCTGTGATGTTGGAGTAGCTTCAATAAAGTAGATATTTCCCTCTTCACCAACCTGAAGATTGTGATAATTACCTGAGCGAACCGGCAGGTCAATGATGCGCTCATTAATGCCATCAAAATCAATACTGAATGGTGGCTCCTCTGTTTTTGTTTCCTTTTTATCTTTGCCCTTTTTATCATTCTCAACCGCATCCTTTGATTTCTCTTCTTCCGGTTCTTCCTCATCGCTTTCTTTGAAGAGAGGAGATTCGATATCTTTTCGAAGTGTGGCAAGGTATATATTACGGGTCATCCTCATATCTGCAGTGGATTGGTCGAACCAGTGTTTAACGGGGCCCGCATCGGTTGATGAGAAGAAGTAGATGTATTTTCCACCTGGATCAATTATCGGATTGCTCACATCGCTTAATCCATCCGAAATGGGGAAAGATTTGTTCTGTTCCAGCGAATAGATGAAGACTTGCTGGAAATAAGCCCTGTTATTTGTGGTATATGCAATCCATTTCGAATCGGGAGACCAGGTACCAAACAAATTTCCAAAGGCTCCCGGGGAAATGAAATAATCATTGCCGATTTTGGTTATTTTCCCGGTTTCGATATGTATCCAATAAAGGTTACGTCCGTTGTCACTGAACGTGATCTTCTTGCTGTCGGGGGACCAGTATCCCATGGTGTAGAATCCGGTTCCATTGAGTTTGAATTTTTTAGGAGTTCCTTTTCCATCCTGGGCTTTCAGATAAAGTTCATATTCACCGGATTCATCGGAGAAATAAGCAATGGTTTTTCCATCGGGAGACCAGAGGGGTGATCTTTCGTGTGCATCAACGGTTAGGGTTAGATTACGCGGATCTCCCTCTTTTTCCGGCACTGTAATGATCTCACCCCTGAATTCAAACACAGCCCTTGCTCCTGAAGGGGATATTCCGGCATTTCGAATATAACGGGAACCTTTGACATACCGTGGCCTTAATTCCAGCAGATCTGCCGCAACACCGATTTGAAGTTTCTGAGATTGATTATTCGAAAGATCAAGAATATGAAGATGACCTGCCTGTTCATAAATAATCCTTTCTTTTCCGGCAGAGACATTCAAAACGGGAAAATCTTCATGGGTGGTTAGCTGCCGGATATTTTTCGATGCCAGGTCATAGGAGAAAATATTGAATTCTCCATTCCTGTCGGAGCGAAAAAAGATCCTGTCCCCAATCCACATGGGATCGGTATCGTTGCATCTGCCTTCAGGCTGTGGTATTTTTTCCGCAGAAAAGTCAGAAAAACGAATGATCCAGATGGTGGCAACAGATCCTCCGCGATAATTCTTCCACTCGTGAAAAACTTCTCCCAGAGGAGTATACGCCATCCTTGTCCCGTCAGCAGAGAAACTTGCTTTATAGGCATTTGGAATTTTCAACTGTACAGGGAATCCTCCTTCAATAGGTATCGTGAACAATTGCGTATAACGACCCGAATAGTCGTGCCGGGAGGAGATAAATAAGATGGATTTCCCGTCGGGTGTAAATCCCCTGACATAGTCAGATCCCGGATGCCATGTCAGTCTTTTGGGAATTCCGCCTGTAGCAGGCACAACAAATACATCCGTATTCCCATCATACTGGGCACTGAATGCAATCCATTGTCCATCGGGAGAGAAAAATGGATTCGATTCTATTCCCTCATCAGAAGTTAACCGGTGCGGATTACTGCCGGACTGATCTGCAATCCAAAGATCTCCGGCATAGACAAAAGCAATTTGAGATTCACTGATGGCAGGTTGACTCAATATTTTTGTGTCATTGATGTCGATTCCTGAAGTCAGTCCCAATACATATAAGGTACCAGACAAGAGGAATAACATACAAAACAGGATTCTGTTTTTCATGATGTTTATTTTTAATTTGATTCGGTTAGTTTTATGTATCACAACAACTGTTAAAATTATATTTTTTAATTAAAAAAAACTTGAATTCTGCCTCATAATTTTGTATATTTAGTATACTATAAAATTTTCATATCGCGTTCTTTAATATACGGGGAAATCCTTCCCCGGCAGGCGTTATCAACTAAATAAATACACCTTAGATTATGGAAAAAAATGTAGGAATCTGGCTTGATAATGAAAAAGCCTACATCATTACCTTGATTGACGGTAATGAAAAAGTTGAAAAAATTGAATCAAATGTTGAAACAAGAGTTCGAATTGAAGGTGAAACAAAATCTTATTCCCGCTTAGGCGGAATGCTCATTAACCCACAGAAGAAAAAAACCAAACGAAAGAACAACCAGTTAAAAGACTATTTCAGATCCATCATTGGAAAAACAAAAGATGCCCATAGCATATACATTTTCGGACCTGCAAATGCCAAAACCAGCCTGAAAAAAATCGTTGAACGAGAAAAAAACCTGAATAAAAAAATAAAACGGGTAGATCCATCGGATAAGCTTACCGAAAATCAAATGATCGCCAAAGTGAAAGAGGTGTTTAAAGT
>CAYMFM010000150.1:0-3995 GCA_964389685.1 uncultured Rikenellaceae bacterium | reverse complement strand
TTACAGAAGAATTGCAGAAAAAACAATCAGACAAATATCAGTTTATTGCACAAGCGTACAAAAGATCTGTTCCTGCTGATCAACGATACGGCATAACTATGTGGGGCTTAAGTGATGCCCATAGTTGGATTAGTAGTTTTGTGCCACGTGACTGGCCTTTGCTATTTGATGATAATTATCAAAAGAAAAAAGCATATATAGGGTTTCTGAATGGGCTTAAAGAATAATCGTAAATGGGGAATAGAGCCTATATTGCACCATTGACAAAGGTTGAGCGTAATAAGAATCACTATGAAAGAAAAAATTGAGTTAGCATTTGAAGGAAATCGTTATTGGGATGTTCGAAGATGGAGAACAGCTGAGGTAGATCTCTCAAAATCCTTTTCTTGTTGAAGTTTATTATTGATTATACTACATATAAATTTGGATTAGAAATACTTCCGCATTGGGATGGACTTACTGTACCTCAATTTTACCCTCAACATTACTACATGCATATTACATTGAAACGCACGAACAATAATCCTAATTTAGTAGAAAATCCGGGTTATTTATTTTAACATATTAAACACCCATGATTTAAAAAACACAAACAAACATGAATCGCCGCAAGTTTATAAAAAACTCCGGTTTGGCAGTTGCCGGATCATCTTTAATAGGTGCAAGTAAACCATTTCTAGCCAATGGAGTTTTTTATCAATCGACAGGAGTAAAATCTGTCATATTAAAGGATAATGGCAAAGCGGTGGTCAATCCTGATATGGGATGGATCCTGTATTATTATTCCAATTCTCTACGAGCCTACGGTTCAAAGCTGGACCCTTCTGATACAGTAGATGATTTTCCGGGATTATCGACTATCTATTTTCGAATTCCCTGGTCCTTTATTGAAATGGAGGAAGGAAAATGTAATTGGGAGGTTTTTGATACCCCTTCACAACGATGGATTGATAAGGGCAAAAAAGTAGCTTTTCGGATAACTGCATATGAAAGCGGAATGCAATATGCAACGCCGGAATGGGTTCGAAATGCAGGAGCTAAAGGCAATGATGTTCAATGGCCAAGGCAGAATTTTCCTGCATGGCAACCTGATTTTGGGGATCCGATTTTCCTTCAAAAGGTGGAAAACTTCATTGCTGCAATGGCAGAACGCTACGAGAGCAATCCTCATGTGGCTTTTGTGGATTTGGGTTCGATGGGGGCCTGGGGAGAAGGCCATACCGCCGGCCATTCTGTATATTGTAGTTTGTTAGAGGGTCAGAAAAAGCATATTGACTTGCACTGCAGACATTTTAAAAAGACACTTCTTGCCATCAGTGATGACTATGGAGGTAGTTGCGACAATGAGAAGCAACATAGTCCTATAATAGACTATGCATTGTCTAAAGGACTAACATTAAGAGATGACAGCATCATGGTTATACCCCCTCCTGAATCATGGTATAGTGCAGGAATGGCGCAATTGTTTTGGCCAACCAAGCCTGTCATTGTTGAACATGAGCATTACGGATCTTCAAAAAGTAGAAATGCTTTTACAAAGGAACTGTTATTAAAATCAGTTGAGGATTATCATGCCAGTTATCTTTCAATCCATTACTGGCCGCACGAATATTTGCATGAAATGAAAGAGGCCATTGATGAAGTAAATCAACGCTTAGGATATCGCATCCAACTGCGTGAAGTTATGTGGCCGGATAGTGTAAGATTGGGAGAAACTTTTATTGTATCTGCCTCTCTTGCGAATGCAGGGGTTGCTCCATGTTATCCGGGAGGGTATCCTTGTATTACCCTGAAGGATGATAAAGGAGGAATAGTTTCAGTTTTGGTGGATCAAAACGTGAATGTTAAAAACTTAAAAGTAGGAAAGCCGGGTGAAGCTCCGGTTGAAAAGATAAATTCCACTTTTATCGTATCTCCAACTCTTTATAAAGTTAGTACCAAAGTTTCTTATCGCAGTGCCAAACCCGGTGACTATGATGTTTATTTTTCTATCGGTACTTTGGATGGAACCCCGCTATTGGAATTACCATATGAAGACAATGACGGTCACAAAAGATATAAACTGGGGAAAATAAAGGTTACCGATAGAGAAACCGGTACTACCGTAGTCGATCAGTAAAAATAATATACTAACCATAAAAATTAAAAAACGTGATTTGTCAAATGAAATTTTTAGCACAAGTACTTGCTTTTATGATTGTTGCAATAAATACAACAGCGCAGCAAACAGGCAACTTTACCGATTCACGTGATGGCAAAACGTACAAAACAGTAACTATTGGTAAGCAAACATGGATGGCACAAGACCTGAACTATCGCGCCAGCAGTGGCAGTTGGTGTTATGAAGGTGATGATAGCGGCAATTGCGATAAATTAGGCCGTCGGTTATACAACTGGAAAGCTGCTATGGAAAGCTGTCCCGCTGGCTGGCACCTACCCAGCGCTGATGAATGGACAGAACTTATAAATTATCTGGGTGGTAATGATGTAGCCGGAGGTAAGCTGAAAGCAAAAAAAGGTTGGAAGGATTCCAATACCAGTGCAACCAATAGCAGCGGTTTTTCCGCCCTTCCGGGAGGATACCGCAACTATGGGGGGGTATTCGGCGGTGCGAGTACCGAGGGTTATTGGTGGTCGTCCACCGAGTGCGGTTCAGGCGCATGGGCCTTTTCAGGCGCATGGTACTTTTCCATGCGCTATGATAACAATGTTGTCAACAAGTACGGCAGCAACCACCAGCAAGCAGGGTTTAGCGTCCGGTACGTGAAGGATTGATTTATCGGCAATGAAATGAGCGGGCAGATGATTTCGAACGTTAATCGAGTTGCTTCAAATCATTCCCGGAGTTGTAAAGGAAGGTTCAATAGACATGTTGCTGAAATAGGCACTGATGTTGATGTTTTTCCCAGCGAGTATCATTTGGCATAGCACTCAGGAATGTATCCCGGCAACAACGAGAGTGCCAGTAAAAGAAAAAGTTCAAGAATACGACAGGGGAACAAATATCTAAAAGTAACACTTACAGAACTTGCATGGGGAGCCATACACCCCAAGAAAAGTTATTAAAAAGGGAAATACAAAAATATGGTAGGCAGATGTGGTAAGAAAAGGGCACTGATAGCGATAGGATATAAGATCCTTTGTGCATCTTATCATATCATAAAAAACAACGAAGCATTTAAAGAACTTGGCTACGAATATTTAGCCGAAAGAAAAACAGGCTTGAGTATTTAAAGCGAGAGTTTAAATAACAAGGATATAAAATAGAAAAAGCAGCATAAAGAAAAACAAAGGTCATTTTTACTGGTGGTTAATCCCCGCTTGTGAAACTGACATCAACAAATAAGCACAAACACTTGTTGCCATGAGCACGCGGAGAAATTTTAATTTCAAATCAGTTTTCAATATACTGATATTGTTTAACTTAATAAATTATTTACGAATGAAAAATATAATGAAAACCTCAGTAGCAATTAGTGGTTTAATAATCGCTTGTTTACTCATATCCTGCAAAAACCGTTCTGCTATTCAGGTTGATAAAACTGAAACTTTACAATCTGTTTCATCTTTCCCTGTAGGTGTTGCTGTTGGAGAAGGTTTATTAAAAAATAATATCGCCTTTCGTAATATCGTCTTAAACGAGTTCAGCAGTATAACAACCGAAAATGCTGCTAAAATTGAACGCATTCATCCACAGGAAAATGTTTTCGATTTTTCGAAATGTGATACTATTGTAGATTTTGCCATCAAAAACAATAAGCGGGTACACGGAGTTGCCTTGATTTGGGATCTTTACAGTAATCTTGATTGGATTAATAATTTTCAGGGCGATTCAGCTGCCTGGGAAAATATTTTTAAGAAACATATACAAACAGTTGTAGGCCATTACAAAGGGAAGGTTAAATCATGGGGTGTCGTAAACGAAGCGTTTAATGACGACGGAACTCTTCGTATGGATGACAAAACCTCATCGGAAAATCGTGGAAGCATCTGGG
>CAYMFM010000149.1:0-4014 GCA_964389685.1 uncultured Rikenellaceae bacterium | reverse complement strand
TCCCATATTTCCTACCCCAATCCCAGCTGCTGAAAGAAGATCTGTATCAGGTGGATATCCAGAAACAGGGGAAATATAAAGCCGAACACGGCGCCGATAAAATGCGCATCGTGGTTGATGTTATCCTTTCCCCGCCTGCTCATGTAATGCGAATAAACCAGGTATATCACACCACCCAGGATCCCCGGCAGGGGAATGAAATAGAAGAGCAACCGGTTCATCGGTCCGAAGAAGATGCTGGTGAAAACCACAGCTGAGACGGCTCCCGATGCACCGACCGAGTTATACAAGCTGTTGTCCCGGTGCTTCCAGAGTGTTGTTACCGAAGAGATCACGATGGCTACAAAATAGAGCACCAGGTAACTGATGCGTGGATGAGCAATATACCCTGCCGATTCCAGTTGACTAAAGTAATTCTCGACGGCAATGCCGAATGAATAGAGCACGATCATGTTGATGATCAGGTGATACCAGTCGGCATGCACAAACCCATGGGTGATAATGCGGTACCACTCCTGGTTGTGGTACACCTTGTAGGGGTTGAGAAGCAGTCGCGACATCAGCTCATCGCTGCGGAAGGCAGCAATGGAGATCAATGATGTGATTATTACGATTATCAGGGTCATATTAATGCAATATCCTATAAATCATCTCCTTCAGCAGGTCCCCTGCTGAGGAGGTGGAGTTACCATACCCTTTCGATTTGAGGTCAAATTCGCGAAGGATCGAGATGACCTCAACGCACTTTCCAGGTGGAAACCTTTTGGCAGACTGTTCATAATCACTCACAAAATAGGGGTTGATGTTCAGGACAGATGCCACATTCTTCTTCGAGCGGTCCTTCAGGTAATGGAATGTCAGGATCTTACTGAAGAAGGAAAAGAGCGATGAGATGGTCATGGTGATGTGGTTATCCCGCTGATTTTTACCAAAATAGTTAATGATCCGGTTTGTCTTTAGTACATCTTTCACGCCAAGCGCCTTGTAGAGCTCGAAAATATTATAATCCTTGCTAATCCCCACATATTTTTCAATGTGGGGAATGGATATGACCTTCTCGTCCTGTGGCAGGGTAATGATCAGCTTCTCCAACTCATTCACAATCTTGCTCAGGTCATTCCCAATGTGTTCACACAGCAGGATCCCGACCCCGGGCTCCATATCCAGTCCTTTCTTTTTCAGGTAGTTGCCAATCCAGTCCGGGATCTTGTCGTCGTACAATTTTTTCGATTCAAAGAACACGGTATGTTTCATCAGTGCCTTTGTGATCGTTTTCCTGCCATCCAGCTTTCTGTATTTGTAATTGATGACCAGCAGGGTTGCATTCAGCGGCTTTTCTATGTAGTAGATCAGATCATCAATGTTTTCCAGCTCCTGGGCTTCTTTGACGATGACCACCTGGTGAGTGGCCATCATGGGGAATCGTTTGGCTGTGTTGATGATGGTTGGAATATCGGTATCCTTACCGTAAAGGATGGTCTGGTTGAATGTCTTCTCCTCTTCCGTGAGTACATGGTTGGCAATGTAATCGGTGATCCGGTCGATGAACCAGGGTTCATCACCGGTGAGAAAATAGATCGGTTTGTAATCCTTCTTCTTTACCTCCGACAGAATCTGTTCGTATGTTGCCATGGTTGCAATGAATTGATTAATTTATTCAACCCCTTGCAGGGTTGGGATTGGTTCCGGTTCATTACCCCGCACTTCGTACGGGGTTACTCATTGTTGTTCTGCTCCGCAGAACTATTATTTAAAACCTCAGGTGTTTTACTGAGGTTCCTTCGTCGATCAATTCCTGAAGGGATTCAATCCCAAGTTGCAGGTGTTCTTCAACGAAGTGTTCGGTTACCTTTTTATCACTTTCACTGGTTTTTATTCCTGTCGATATCATGGGTTGATCTGACACTAATAGCAGTGCGCCGGAAGGGATCTCATTAACGAATCCCACGATAAAGATGGTTGCCGATTCCATGTCAATTGCCATTGCCCTGGTTTTCCGCAGGTATTTTTTAAACCGTTCGTCATATTCCCACACCCGGCGGTTGGTTGTATAGACGGTACCGGTCCAGTAGTCCCGCTTGTGTTTCCGGATGGAGGTGGACACGGCACTTTGAAGCTTGAATGCAGGCAGTGCGGGGACTTCCGGCGGCAGGTAATCATCGGAGGTCCCGTCGCTTCGTATCGCAGCAATGGGAAGGATGAGGTCTCCCAGTTTGTTTTTCCGTTTCAGTCCACCGCATTTTCCGAGGAACAGCACGGCTTTTGGTTGAACGGCGCTCAACAGGTCCATGATGGTTGCCGCATTGGCACTTCCCATCCCGAAATCGATGATGGTGATGTTGCCTGCCGTGGCACTTGGCATGTTTTTATCCCCACCGGTTATGGGAACATCATGCCATTTCGAAAAAAGTTCCACATAATATGGGTAATTGGTCAATAAGATGTATTTCCCAAAACTCTCCAATTCAATCCCGGTGTACCTCGGTAACCAGTTTTCAACGATATCTTTTTTTGTTTTCATTAATTTGCTTATAGTTTATCAAACAATACAAATCACCCTGATCTGCTCGTAATGTCATTTCGATCACGCCAGCGGCGGGTGAGAAATCTTCTAACGTGCTGGCAAGTCTCTAAGCAGATTTCTCCAATCCTTCTCAGTTCCTTCAAAGTATTGTTCGAAATGACAACTGCATTATCTTTGCAAAAGATCTTTTTCAAATTATCCCTACAAATGGAGCGGTTAAATTTACCAACTTATTCATTCAATATAAAATCGGAAGGGGAAAGAAAGTATATTTTTGATGGGATCCGCAGGAAATACATCCTGTTAACTCCCGAGGAGTGGGTGCGGCAGAACTTCATCCGGTACCTGTCCGAAGAAAAACAATACCCCCTGTCCCTGTTTGGTGTGGAGATGCATTTCAGGATCAACAAGCTGTCGAAAAGGGGGGATATCATCCTGTTTAACCGGAAGGGAGAGGCAAAGGTCATTGTGGAGTGCAAAGCTTCAGCGGTAAGGATTAACCAGAAAGCATTTGACCAGATCGCCCGGTACAACATGAAATTCAGGGTCGACTACCTGATTGTTACCAATGGCATGCAACATTATTGCTGCCGGATGGATTATGACAAGGGAACGTATACCTATTTGGAAGAAATACCGGCTTTCGAGGAACTGGAGGGATAACTGATTTTTCGTCAGACGACTGTAGTTCGTCTGACGAATGATAGGTCTTGTAATATTCAGCTCCGTAGGTGCTGAATGTTGGTAATCCTTACCATACATTAATTGCCCTGAGGTCGGTTCATGCAATTCTCCGACAGAAATGTCAGGTTTTTCATTGTATCCAAATGCCCGGAGGAAAATTCACACCACACTCTGCCCCCGACGGTACCGTCGGGGCTACCAACGTCTGGCCCCTCCGGGGCCTTTGCAAAAGCGAAGCATCATTCGTCAGACGAACTCCAGTCGTCTGACGAATTGTACCAAACAATTTCGTATCTTTAGGTGAATTAATCAATTGAACAGGAACCCATGTCTGGATTGGAATTGGAACACATCAGGTTGCGTGCGCTTGAACCGACGGATGTCGAGTTGCTGTTCAATTGGGAGAACGATCCAGATCTGTGGCTGATCAGCAATACGCTGGTTCCTTTCTCAAAATACATTCTCAGCCAATACGTCAAAAATTCCCATCTCGACATCTACCAGGCGAAACAGTTGCGGATGATGATCGATCTGAAAGGAGAGGATGAGGTGGAAACCATCGGGACCATCGACCTGTTTGATTTTGACCCGTACCACCTCAGAGCCGGGATCGGAATATTGATCAAGGAGGAGAAGGACCGCAGAAAAGGATATGCCTCAGAGGCACTACAACTGTTTATCCAATACTGTTTCCAAACACTGCAATTGCACCAGGTGTATTGTAACGTATCGGCAGACAATGATTCCAGTTTGAAATTGTTTCAGAAACATGGATTTGTTGTTGTCGGAGAGAAAAAGGAGTGGCT
>CAYMFM010000148.1:0-4091 GCA_964389685.1 uncultured Rikenellaceae bacterium | reverse complement strand
GACTTTTATCCTTACATTTATTTAGCAAAAACGGGTTTTTACACAGACTCCCGTTATGGGCAAGTTTGGAAACTATAGCGAATTAGACATCTCTTTAATAATACATTGTTTCGAAAGTATTTTTCACTTAAGCTTGTAGCTTGAAAAATTGTATAAAATGGTGATCAGTGACCACTAAAAAAAAGGGGCGAAACCGAAAAGCCAAATGAGTAGGAATACTTAATAATGAAAGATCATGAAAAAAGGTATGATTAAAGTAATTGTGCTATATCCCAGTGGGGATGGCAAAACATTTGACATGGATTATTACATCAACAAACACGTGCCTATGGCTGCAGGATTACTAGGCGACGCTGTGAAGGGGGTAACTGTTGAGAAAGGACTCGCAGGAGCTGCACCTGATTTACCAGTACCTTATGTTGCTGTGGCAAACACGTATTTTGATTCAATTGAGACATTTCAAACTGCTTACGGTCCCCATATGGATAAACTAATGGCAGATGTATCCAATTTTACGAATATTGAGCCTATTGTACTGATCAGTGAAGTGATGATTTAAATGGGCAGAGGTAAAACCAGCCCATAGAGTGCATAAGCCATTCCTGCCTCCGGCAGGCAAGTTAACGGCTCATGCACCAAACGTTATATGAAATTGCCCTATGCAACTTTATTTATTACAAAAGGAAATACAAATGATAACTAAAGAAGTTTTTTGGAATCAAATTGGAAATTTCAACAACACATTTTTATCTATTCATATAGCATGGATTGTTGTATCGTTAATTTTGATTACATTGGCTTTTATTAAAAAGTCTAACTTAGCAAATACTCTTTTAAAAGCATTTTTATCAATTACTTTCCTTTTTAATGGAATTATTTTTTTAGGTTTATTTACAACCCATCCTATAACTAAATATTTTTTTGCAGTGATTTTTGTTATAGTAGGACTTTTATTTCTGACAGATATTTTTAGAAATACCATATTCTTTGGGTTTCCCAAAATACCTTTCATAACGATAATAACAATCTTTTGGCTTGTTTTAGTCTATACATATCCGTTTTTCGGGGTATTGCTTGGAAGAAATTTTCCATATATATGTATGCCAATGAATCCTTGTCCTTCAACTTTAATAGCAATAACATTAGTCGTAGCAGCAATCCCTAAAACCAGTAAAATTCTTTTGATATCATTATTACCATGGAGCCTATTAGCATTGCCAAAAGCTTTAGGTGCTTATGACTGTTATGAAGATGCAATATTATTTTTATCTGGTATATATGGATTAATAATGCTTATACTCTTTTGGAGAAAGATACGAATAAAAGAAAATAATGCATAGGGCAACTTCATATAATTTTAGTTATATGAAATTGCTCACTTAAATATGCAAATGGAAGGAAACAAATGTTAGCTATATATCTTTGCATTGGCATTTGTGCCATTATATGGATTGTTAATGGAATATGGATAAGACAAGCAGTTAAAGAACGTATTACCAGTGAAATTTATATCCATACAGGCTTGAGCATCTTTTTCACCTTGCTGGTGCTTGAATTAACTCTTGATATTCGTGGATCATGGATGCATCTGGGAATTTTTTGGTTAGCGCTGATTGGCTGGATTCTCTATATCCCTTCAGCTTATTTAGTCGTAGCCTCAATCCATGCTTTGAAGCATAAAGGCAGGCCAGAAACCGATGATCCTACTGCTACCACTACTTTTATTGACACTGGCGTGTATAGTGTTGTTCGTCAGCCTATGACTTTAGGGATGGCGATTTGGTCCATTGCTTTGATTTTAGTTTTTCAATCTATTCTCGCGGTAATTTTAGGCATGATATCAATATTTTGCTTCTGGATGTCAGCCAGAAAAGAGGCTGAGTACAATATTAGAAAATTTGGAGACAAATATAAAGAATATATTAGGAAGGTTCCTATGTGGAATATTTTTAAAGGTATAAGGAAATAGAATGAAAGGCTCGCAACTTCATATAACAGCAGATAAAAGGCTTCACTACGCTTCGCCCAAGTTGTCTTCGGCGACTTCTTTTATCCACAGAACGTTAGCATTAATTAATAAAAGATACAAAATGAAAAAAATCTTCTTAGCAGAATTATTAATTCTATTTATCTGCAGTTGCATAAATACTGAAAATCAAATTTCGCAATATGATTTAGAAATGAGATTTGACAATGCACAATTACAAATGGATTGTAAAATGCACATTAAATGGTATAACTCTTCTAATAAAGATGTTACGGAGATTCCTTTTCATTTTCACCTGGATAGTGCAAAAACATTGATAAAACATATATTAGTGAATAACCAGCAGGTTGACATACAATTTACATCAAAGAAAACGCATGATTTTGAGGGTTTTATACTGAAACTTACCGAGCCAATCAGGGAAAATGAATCTGCAAATATTGAAATCGATTTTAACACAAACAGAAAAGAATATTACAGAGACAGAATATTGTTTTTTTCTGAAGATATCCCATTGATTCCATATTTTATTGAAGGTAATTACATTTCCTATTTTCAAGTACATTCCAACTATAATGTCAATATTACTTACCCTTCTGATTTTGAGATAGCAACTACTGGTTTTGTGAAAGATAAAACCACTCAAAATAAATTCACAACGATTCAAACTGAAGCCAAAGATGTTCCTTCCTACGGAGTTGTTTTATTCTCAGATGTAATCATTAAAGAGATTAAGGTTTCTGAGAACGTTGTAGTACGGTCTATCTTTTTTGAAGATGATGAAAAATGGGGAAATAATCTTCTGAATTATGCGGAAGACATCATTCAGTTCTATAAGGATACATTAGGCTTTTATCCTCAACCGATATTGCATATTATTCCCGGGGGAGAAAATCCAATAGGTGGTTGGCCTGTATGCCCGAATATAGTAGCTATTCATCGTGGTATTGATTCAAAAGGTGAAGAAGCAGAATCGCATGCACAATGGATCATGGCACACGAAATAGGTCATCAGTACTGGGGTTTTAATTATATTCTTGAGCCTTTGAATTATCCGCAATGGTTTGGTATTTCTATGGGTATTTATACGGACCGCTTGTATTGTACCAAGCGTAATATACAGATGGATTACAATAAATTTCTCTATAAGTATTTATATGGAATATACCGAGGCTGGAATACCACGATCATGCAAACAGTAGATTCCCTGGATGAGCAAAATTTTGACTGGAACAATACCATACTTCATGGAAAATCATTTACTGTTCTTAGACTCCTGGCTTTTGAAATAGGAGAGGATAATTTTTATGAAGTATTCAAATACTTTCTGAACAATTATAAAGGGGTAAACGTAACCATTGAAATGTTTAAAAAACATTGTGAAAGAATCAGCAATCGCGAATTAGATGCTTTCTTTCAACAATGGTTCTACTCTAATGATTTTCTTGAATACCAAACCGATACGGTAATTAATAGAGCGCACGAAGGTATATATCATACAGAAATTAGAATTAATAAAACCGGTAAAGCAGACATTTCTGAAGTTGAAATTGCTATTAAACTGGACAATGGTGAAATAATAACCAAGGTATTTGACGGCAAAGCAAAGCAAGTAGTTTTAAAACAAGACTTAAATCATCCAATAGTAGATATTGTTTTAGATCCTGAATTTAAACTTCCACTGGTTAATAAAATACCAGATTTATTGAAAAGCATGAAATAACTAATGCTACATTAAGTAAACTCCATTTGCCATGTCACACTTTTTGCACCTCAAACACAACACTATCGAGGTAATGTCGTAGAAGCAAAAAGGCGCGCCATTTGGCAAACAGGTCGTTTACCCGGACCGGTCAGCCTGTGCAAAAACTTCATTGAATTGTTCATAACCTTCTATCCCGGGAATTCACGGTAACACGGGTATCTATCCCATTGCTGATTTTACATATGATCCGGATGAGGAATGGAAAATTCTATGTGCTTAGCATTCATTTAACTGACTTTTATCCTTACATTTATTTAGCAAAAACGGGTTTTTACACAGACTCCCGTTATGGGGCATAAATTGCTTCAAAATGAAAACCACACAATATACTTGGCCTTT
>CAYMFM010000147.1:0-4124 GCA_964389685.1 uncultured Rikenellaceae bacterium | reverse complement strand
TCACTCCTTCAACCGGTGTTTCAATGGTTTGGTTCAGGATGGCATAGGCTACCGGATCATACTGTATCGATGTGCGGTTGTAATCGATTCCAGGCTGTATCAACAGGGCTTTTTCAAAACGAACGGTATCCTGTCCAAACAGGCTTACGCCCATCAGGACAGGTATCACTACTGCCAGAAAACGATTGGTCATTTTACTCATATCTTTTTATTTTAAGTCGGTTATCCAAACGGGTGTTCAATACCTTTGGTAGTCATTCCTCCAAGGAATGTCGCCCCATCTTCAGTAACGACAAAACAATCCTCAATACGAACACCAAATTCATCATAGATGTATATTCCCGGTTCGTTGCTGAAGGTCATACCCGGTTGCAGGAGTAAGCTGTTTCCTCTGACCAGGTAAGGATACTCATGTCCATCCATTCCTATTCCATGTCCCAGTCGATGTGCAAAATAACGGTATTCCGGTCCAAATCCGGCATCTTCAATCACTTTCCGTGCTATTATGTCGAGTGTTTCACAGGCTACCCCGGGTCGGATTGCCTCATGCGCTGCCGTTTGTGCCTTCAAAACGACATCAAAAACCTGCCTCTGTCTGTCGGTCGGTTTTCCAAAAACAATCGTTCGGGTAACATCGGAGCGGTACCCTTCAACGCTGCAACCTCCGTCCACTAAAATGATATCTCCATCCTTCAGATCCCTCACTTCACGGGATCCATGAGGGAATGCCGAAATGGGGCCAAACATCGGTCCACCGGATCCTGAGGTTCCCATTTGTGTATGTGCTTCCTGGATATAGCCCCTGAGCTGTGAGGGACTCATCCCCTCCTCCAATCTTTTGAAAGCCTCACGGTAAGCAATTTTTGTGATTCTGTTCGCGAGATCCATATAGGCAAGCTCTTTCTCCGATTTTATACCCCTGCATCCATCCGTAATGGTCGAACCATCGATAAGCTGCAGTTTCGATCCTGAAGTTGCCTTGCGGATACCCTCGACAATAAAATTCCGGGTGGTTGGACCAATGGCAAGCTTGCCATTTGCTGAACCAAGGTCTTTCAATACACCGGCAAGCAGGTCGTAGGGAGATTCATGCTCTTCCCATGCCCGGATATCCGTTCCGAATTTGATGATCTCTTTTGCCCTCTCCACTTCAAAAGCCGGACAAATCCAGATTGGATCACCTTTGGTATTGACAATGGCTCCGAAAAAACGTTCGCTTCGCCACCAGGATGCATCCAGGAAATAGCTCATATTGGTCCCCCCGGTAATCAATAATCCATCAACCTGATTTGCCATCATCAGCTCCTTTGCTTTTTCCAGCCGGCTCTCATAATCTTCAGGAGTAAGCGGTTTAACATCCTTCGTCATGTTTTCCAGACCCTCGAATAACGTCTCCTCTCCTTTACAGGAATAGAGGGAAGGAATAAAGCCAAACAGGCCGATGGAGAGCCCGCCGGCTTTCAGGAAATTTCTTCTGTGAATTGCCATATCATCTTTATTTAAAAGTTTGTAGATCATTTACCCGGTTGAAGATAAAACAATTTTCCCGCAACCCCTATGTTTAAGATCATGGTTGGAAACTTTCCCATTTCTTACCGGAGTGGAACAAATGCATCATCCTGCTTATTACCCCTTATGCAATTTACTGGGGGTTGCGAAAAAGGGTTACTATGTTTACTTTTATGGTATAATAAATAACTGTCTGTTACCTGACGCGATGAAACGAATTGGTGTATTTTGCGGATCCAGTGAAGGTTCCTCTCCAATGTATAAGGAGATGGCAGTCCATTTAGGGGAAGTCCTCTTTCAACATGAAATGGACCTGGTATATGGTGGGGCAGATCTGGGTCTGATGAAACGGGTTGCTGAAGCGGTCCTCGGTCTTGGAGGTCACGTAATTGGGGTCATTCCAAAATTTCTCATTGAGAAGGAGATTGCCCATTGGGGGTTAACCGAGCTGATTATGGTTAAGGATATGCATGAGCGGAAGTTAAAGATAGCAGAACTATCGGATGGTTTTATTGCACTTCCCGGTGGATTTGGTACGCTGGACGAAAGTTTTGAAATGCTAACCTGGAACCAGCTGAGATTGCATCAGAAACCCTTTGGGATATTGAACATCGATGGATTTTTTAATCATTTGATCGCATTCATCGATCGCATGGTAAACGATCGGTTTCTCAGATCCGAACACCGGGACATGATCCTGGTCTCGCAAGATCCGGAAGAGCTACTGGTTAAAATGAAGGAGGTAAAAATGCCGTCACAGGAGAAATGGATATAGTTGAGAGATGAGTAATGAGAAGTGCCTGCCTGACGGCAGTCAGGAGTGATGAGACAAGATAAAATATGTTTTTGAGTTATTAAGTTATTAAGTTATTGAGTTAGTGAGGTGTCTGGTTGGAAAATTTAGGAATGTGTGGCAAGGAAATTAAGAATTCAAAAAAAATCAAGTCTATACCTTAAAAATTAGCTTTATACCAATGTACTCAATAACTCACTAACTACGAATAACTTAATAACTTTTCCCTAAATCAAGCTTCTTCAATTACCTCAAATCCCATCAATGCTGCCAGGTGGTAAACTGGTTCTTTCAGATCGCCATAGAAAGTAACACGATGCCAGCCCCACTGATCCCAATAGTTAAGCAACTTATAGACATCACCTTTCACTTCAACGGCCAATTTCGTTCTGCATGCCATATCCTCATCCACATTCTCCACAGATACTCCCTGATGCAGGATCACCTTCTTTTTATGATGGTCGAACTGAAGGGTGGTGGTCATTTCACCCAGCGGCATTAATGACCGGTTACAGGCACCTTTCCTGTCCTCGGAATGGTCTCTTATATGATAGGGATTGGAAGGTCCGTCCGGGCCAAATACCTTTGTCGTTGCAATACAGTGAGCATAGATGATCTGGTTCTTTGATGTATCGATTACCGGATCAGATATAAATCCGGGCCGTCCAACCAGGTAGGTCATGATCAGTTTTGACATGGTCGAGCGCTGGTCTGCCTCACAAGCCCCCACCAACCCGTCATTATCCAGTTGCATGAATCCCAGGCACGGGTATGCTTCAACCAGGTTCCCGGAATATATCCCTCCCAAACAGTTAATGGTTATTGCCTGGGCGTGATGGGTTTGCATGAGATCCTGCATGGCAAGGTAGATCTGAGCCGATTTATTGATTTCCTCTACGGTCGGTTCAATCACCTTTTCCGCTTCAGCGATCCACCGGGCAGCAATCTCTTTTGCCTCTTTTTTGTTTGCTTTCTCATATGCACTGTTCATCTCTTCAAAAGGAATACCCAATACCTGTGTGCCGTACTGGTCCCCGATCTGCTTATCAGCATTACTTCCAACTACCAGTATGGTTGAATGTTTTAATCGGTACAGGCAATCCAGGCAGTTTATCGCTTCCGCAACATCCTCAAAGTCGGAAGAAGAGACTCCTGTCACTTTATGACCTGCCCGTTTCATGCCGGCATAACTGGTCAGGAATTCGCCCGATCCGGCAAAAAGATGATCGACCAGAACCGTTGGCTTGCCAGAAGCAGCGATGGTTTCTGTCATATTTCCCCATAAGCACCCTACATGGTAAACCACATAACCATCCACATCCGGATCGGCATCCAGGATGGCTTGACCATTTTCCGCCGACCCATCCATGGTCAATACCGGGATGAATTCAATTCCAGGACATTTTTCAGCGAGCAACCCTTCAATCTCCTTAACCTTCCCTTCAAAGTCATACCCGATGTTTGGCCAGTTTGGTCCCTCAGGCGAGGCATAGGCATAGATAATTTTCACCCTGGCTTTGCCCCGGGGGATAAGCGATTGTTTGAACAGATTTTCATACCCCAAGGCAGGGATATATGGAAGACAAATCAATCCGGTCATACAGGCTGCACAGCTACTAACGAACTTCCTGCGTGTCAGTGCATTTTGATTGCTCCGGGTAAGTGAATCGGTTTGTTTTTTCATGGTTGCTGGATTTGGTCTATTGTAGATAAAATGACCTTATTAAGGTACGATTTTTTTACTATTTCCCAGACCCTGAAGGGGTCTCTTGAGTTTGGCACATTACTAGATAAACGAATAAATATTTAGAAAAAAGAAGCA
>CAYMFM010000146.1:0-4129 GCA_964389685.1 uncultured Rikenellaceae bacterium | reverse complement strand
CATCGGTCAGAAAAGAAATTTTAGTGAGAATACAACCTATACGAATTTCAGGTTTCCTTCTGTTGCTCTCCGCCTTATTCCTGGTATTTGCTGTTACCGGTGAGGCACAGACCTCCATTTCCGGCGTGATTAACTCCTATACCAGAGTCACGTCGGTGGATGGTACTGACCGCGTTACCGTGGATGATCCTTCCCTGTTTTCCGTCCGGGATACGACACTGATCATCCAGATGAAGGGGATTGAGATTTCGGTGGAAAATTCTCTCAGCTTTGGTTCTAGACAGCAAAACCTGAGTGCAGGGTATTACGAATTCCTGATCATTTTAGATATTACCGGTAACCAGATCACCTTTGACGCAGATATGACCAACACTTATGATGTTAATGGTCATTTACAGTTGATACAGGTTCCCGGCTATGATAATGCTACAGTTGACGCACCTGTTACCTGTGATCCGTGGGACCCGGTGACGGGTACAGCTGGTGTGGTTGCCATGATTGTAGGGAACACCCTTACCCTGGAGGCTGATATTGATGTATCCGGATACGGTTTCCTGGGAGGGGCATCTGTTGAGCGACTCTCCGGAACGTGTGGTGTTACGGATTTCTTTTTTAACGATGCTAGTACAGAGGGTGGGTATAAAGGGGAAGGAATTGCCAGTTACGGGTACCTTGATGGAACAGGTGGTCTGCCATTGGGAACAGACTATATTAAAGGGCGTGGTTGCTATTATAACGGTGGAGGAGGTGGTAATGGTTTGTACTCCGGTGGTGGAGGCGGGGGAAATGGCGGAAAAGGAGGATCTGGAGGAAAAGAAGAAGAGTCTTGTGGAGCTTTAATAGGCGGTGTCGGGGCATATAAAATCTCTAATTTCATTGACTATGAGAACCAGGACAGGGTATTTTTAGGCGGTGGCGGAGGAGCAGGGACACAGCTCAATGCCGGAGAAGGTACTGACGGCGGCAACGGGGGCGGGATCGTAATCATTGTTGCCAATACACTCGTTGGCAACGGCAACAGCATCATTGCCAATGGAGAGAGCGTTGCAGGCATAGCTACCGGAAATGCCGGTGCCGGAGGTGGTGGAGCCGGGGGAACCATTTTACTTGAAGTGGGCAGTTACAATGGATCAAACCTGAACCTGGAAGCCAGGGGGGGTAATGGGGGAGCAGTAAGCGGTTCACCGACCTGTACCGGACCGGGTGGTGGCGGCGGCGGAGGCATAATCTGGCATTCAGGTGCTGCCTTCCCGGATGAGGTTTCGACTTCAGTCCTTCCCGGAGCCGCAATCCCAGGATCCTGTGGTGATATGTTTGCAGCAAATGGATTTCCGGGAGAGACAGCCGTAGACCTGGTCGTACCACTCACCGGGTTCCTGTTCAATTCAATCTACTCCTCCCGTACAGGGATGCTGCTGGATACCATCTGCGAGGATGACGTTGCCCCGCTGATGCTCGGAACTCAACCCAAAGGAGGTACATTACCCTATATTTACGTATGGGAGAAAAGTGAGAATAGGACCGCATGGAATATTGTGGCAGGCGGAAACAACCAGAATTACAGCCCGAACGATCCATTAATTGATACAACCTACTACCGGAGAACTGTCCTTGATGATTCTGACCCCCAGATCATTGATTCGAGCAAAGTACTAACCATCATTGTCCAGCCCAAAATTGAGAATTATGATATCACCACAGACGATACCATCTGTTATAACCAGTTGCCACCATTGATAACCTCCGATGCCCTGGGTCCACCTACCGGAGGTGATGGCACCGGAATTTATACGTATTATTGGGAGGATAGTGTCTCGGGCGGATCGTGGAATACTATTCCCGGGGCAGATTCAGTGGATCACCAGCCTCCCAAACTACTTCAGACCACCCATTACCGCCGAACGGTGCAATCGGGTATCGGATGCCCGAAAACCAGTAATGTATCTACCGTTACGGTTTTGCCATTGATTACAAACAATGATATTATTACCACAGACCAGATCATCTGCGAGGGCTTTGAGTTTGCTCCACTTGATGCGGAGGGCTACCCGGTATTGAACGGCGGGAATACGGCAGCCGGTGATTTCCGGTTTGAATGGATCGAAAGCACCGACGGAACAACATGGAACAATGCATACGGTCCCAATACCAACGAGGATTATGCACCTGATACCACATCAGCCGTATTTCCTTCAACCGATACCGTTTATTTCAGCAGGGTGGTGATTTCCGGTCCTCTCGATGTCTGTATTGATACAAGTGCGGTTGTAAAACTGGTTCAATGGCCGGAAATCACCAACAACGTTGTTCCGTATGACCTGGAATACTGTGAGAACGATGACCCGGACCCGGACCCGATCACCGGTTCGACACCCGGAGGAGGGAATGGTGTTGATTACCTGTTCCAGTGGGAAAAGTACGAAGGTACATGGAGTGTGATCGGTGGTGAAGCGGCAAAGGATTATGACCCGGGCGTGCTTACCGATTCACTCTTTTACCGCAGGATTGTCACCTCGGATGTCTGCAAGGATACCAGCCTGGTGGATACCATTCCGGTTAATCCTGCCCTCCAGCACTTCAACATCCAGACCCTTTCCGGTGCGGTCGATACCACCATTTGCTTCGGGGCAACGCCCAACCGGCTGATCCCCGAACCAACGGCAATTACCGGAGGAGATGGTGTGTACGCGTATGCATGGGAATATAGTGATGACGGGGGAGGAAGCTGGACCTCTGCAGGAGGTGCCTCGGCATTTTTTGATCCTCCGGCACTCAATGATACCACCCTCTACCGCAGGAATGTGATTTCCAATGTATGTACTGAGGTGAGCAATGATACAATAACAATCAATGTGCTGCCTGCGATTGCAGACAATACACTTCCCCCCAACATCTCAGTTTGCTATAATTTACCGGCTACCATAAACGGGTCTGATCCGACCGGTGGAGAAGGAGCAGGCAGTTACACCTACCTGTGGGAAGAGAGTACGGACGACGCAACATGGAGTGCTGCTGACGGTACGAATGATCAGAAGGATTACACTTCACCAGCACTAACAACCCAAACCTATTATCGCAGAACCGTTTTTTCCGGGCCATCCGATTGCTGCCAGCATACAAGTTCCTCTCAACTTATTACAATTGATGCCCTTCCAAGCGCAACGCTTGGAGCTATGGATATTACCATCTGTAGCGGTGATCCTGTAGATTTGATCTTTACAGTAACAGGAGATAACGGCCCCTGGACTCTTACTTATACTGATGGAACAAATGACCAACAGATTAGTATCCCAAATACAGCAGCATACCCTGAAACAATAAATCCGGCTTCAACTACTCAAGTTACCAATTTTGAGTATACTATAAAAAGCCTGATTGATAATCTGGAATGTGTTGGGGAGTTGCCCTTGCCAGGATCTGCAAAAATTGCGGTTAATGGTAAACCCATCCCCAATGCAGGCGATGATGATGATGTCTGTGGATTAACATATACTTTACAAGCGAGTCAAAACTATGGAACCGGCACATGGACCTTCCCGACTGCGGTTGTGGATGCAGCTGATAACACCAATCCCAATAAAGTGGTGACGGTGGATAGTTATGGTACACATAATTTTATCTGGACAGTGATAAACGGAGTATGTGCTCCGGAGGTGAATGATGTCGATATAACCTTTTACGAACCGCCTTCACCTGCAGATGCCGGGCAGGACACCAGCCTTGTACCGCTTACAACAGAGATCAACCTGAACGGGAACACACCGCTTGTAGGAACCGGAGAGTGGTCCAAGGTACCCGGCGCCCAGGCAGTGATCGTTGAACCCTCCAATCCGCAGACGCTGGTAACCAACCTGAGCGACAAGGTTGATAACAAGTTTGTATGGACCATTTCCAATGGTGTATGCCCGGTGGAATCGGATGAGGTGATTGTGAGCGTAATCCTGTTCCGGATACCGAGTGGTTTTTCACCCAATGGAGATCAAATCAATGATTACTTTGTTATTTCCGGCATAGCGGATTATCCGAATGAACTGATCATCCTTAACCGTCAGGGCACAGAGGTATTTCATGCCGTCAATTACCAGAACGATTGGGATGGAAAATACTCTTCAGGGGATGATGTTCCGGA
>CAYMFM010000145.1:0-4169 GCA_964389685.1 uncultured Rikenellaceae bacterium | reverse complement strand
TGTTGTCCGAACTGGGAATGACCGTACCGGCAGGGATCACACCCGCACAGTTGCTTGAGATTTACCGGAAAAGAGAGAGAGCAGAGGGCAAAGGGCATCCACCTTCGTCCCGCCTGGGCGGGACTACGGCGGACAAAGGAGACTGTGAGACTGGGAGACTGTAAGACTAAGAGACTTAGACTGAGGGACGAAAAGAATATGGCTATGCCTCCTATGGGGCTTTGGCGGGACACAGTGCTGCTCTTCTTTTATCTTTTTACTTTTCCCATTGGTATGCCTTCGGTATTACTTTTTACTTGAATCACCCTAATCGCCCGACAGGGCGAATGAACCGCCTCATAAGAATTGCGTATGAAAACCGGGACGCAGGGTAAATGCCAAAAAGATAAAATGCTGTCTGACCCCACCTATCTGCCTGCCCCTCCTCCATTGCAAACGGGTATTGTTCTCAATCAGCTAATGCTTCAACCAATCGTTGCATATTGCTGTCAATGATTGAGGTAAACATTGGGTATATTCTGCCAGTCCTGCCTTGCTCTGCCAAAGCTGCATGGTGGAACAGCTTCAGCAGATTGATAGCAGGCAGTGGTGGGGGAGTTCATTTTATCTGTGGCTGTTGGGTCCCCTGGTTTTCAAGCAATTCTTATGCAGCGGGAGCTTTCTTTGCTACCTTTCTTTTGCGGAAAAAGAAAGGTAGGCAAGCCGATTGGGAACGGCGCGCAGAAAAATGGCCTGCCCTGTGAAATTAAACTGCGCAGCAGTATTTCACAGGGCAAATACGTGAGAAAAATAAAATTCTATATCTATTATATCCCCCCTGGTTACCAGGAATTGATTTAACGCTGAGACGCCAGGCATGGCGTCTCTACTGCTTGATGCGAAAGGAATAATTCCCGTTGGGTGTTTCGTAGGTAAACAGATCCTTTTTACTGTCATACCGGATGATGGCGATCACCAAACCGGTCATTTTATCCGTGATGGTTATCTCAAAATCCTTCCCCGACGTGATCTTCAGGTCACGGGATTCAATGATTCCGGTAAACGGAGCAATGACCTCCTCCTCTTCCGGCAGGATCTCATACCGGTAAATATCCATTCCACCGGCACCTTCCGGAAGTTTTTTTGCCATATATCCCCGGTTCATGCCGCCGGCAGGAGCATAAAAGTAATCATCCCCGGTGGTATTCAGGGGGAAACCGATATTTGTCGGAACCGACCAGGTGCCATCATCCAGCTTCTTCGCATAAAAAATATCAAAATTACCCATGTTATAATGCCCGCGGGAAGAAAAAACAAGCACCATATCATTGCTGGTCAGAAAGGGTGATTCCTCATCGTACTCCGAGTTTATCCCGGGTCCCAGGTTCACTGCGGATCCCCAGTCTCCGGATGGTAGCTTTTCCGATTTCCAGATATCCATCTCCCCCACTCCTCCCCTGCGGTTACTGGTAAAGTAAAGGGTTTTTCCATCGGAAGAGATCGATGCGTGTGATTCCGCCCGGTTGGAATTCACGTTATCGCTCAATCGTTCCATCTTCGTCCAGAATCCATCTTCCAGCCGGCTGACATAAATATCCCGGTTATTCCCTTCGCCTTTTACCAGGTAAAGTTCCGTTCCATCTGCAGAAAGACCGGTAGGTACGACATCTCCGTCCGATTCGATCTGGGGGGTGATGTTCTCCGGTTCAGACCATTTCCCCTCTATTTTTCTCGAAGTAAAGACACCATCGTAAAATGCAAGTTCTGACATGTACACGAGAAAAGTTTCATCCCTGGAGATCACCGGGTTATAGTTATCTCTTTGTGTATTTACAGGACTCCCAATAGCATTATAATCAATAGAAATGGGTATGTCCTGAATGATCTTCGCTTTTTCACAGGCATTGATCTCGGTATCTACCATCCCAACATTATAGTTCCCCTCAAATTCGGGCAGGGCTTTGAACCGGTTGTACATATCCAGCGCTTTATCCAGCTCGTTGTTGTATTGGTATGCCCTGGCAAGAAAAAAATAGGCATGCACCGGAGCGCTTGTCTCGTCAGAAGATGAAGATCGTTCCCTGTACTTACCGGTCGTGTTTTCTATTGCCTTTTCCAGAAAGGGAATGGCATTGTGCTCTTCTCCCGGAATGTTCAGGTAACACTGTCCGATCCTGTATTGTATGTTCTCGTTCATCAGGTCAGTACCCACCAGCTTGAGGTAGTAAAAGAGTGCTTCCTGGTAATCCTCGTCAAGAAAGAAAAAATCACCATCCTCCAGGGTAACATCCAGGTCATCCTGCTCCTGCGAATAAACCGGGAAAAAAAGGATGATGGAGAATATCAACAACATAAATCGTTTCATTTTCTATTCATCATTTGTGTAACCAAAATTAACAAATTGATCGGACTTGTGAAAGAAGTAGGGGATTTATGTTGAGGGGAAATTGATGAGACGAAGAGATGAAGTGACCAAAGGTCAGAGTTGTGGTTTGAGGGTAGTTTTGGGGACGATGAGACTGTGAGAGGGGGAGTGGTGAATGATGAATGATGCCTTGCCTGCCGGGAGGCAGGAATAATGCCTTGCCTGCCATGCCTCCCTGCCTGCCGTGTATTTCTTCAGTATTTAGGTAACAGATTTTAATCCACACTTAAATCCCAATTTGGTTATCCCATTTGATATTTTTTTATGAATATTTAGAAGCCAATGATAAAAGAATCCCAAAGGGATTCAATTATGAGTAACCCGGTACGAGCCCCGAGGATTTTACTGGGGCGAAGTGCCGGGTAGGATGATGATAGAGAAACACAACCCCGAAGGGGTTGAATATTAATATTTTATATAGCAAAATTCAACCCCTACAGGGTTGTAATCTTCTTGTATATACTAACCACCGGTCATAACCGGTGGTTACTCATTATTCTACCCCGTTCGGGGTAAAGTGTAATGGTTAAAACTAGTTTCGCAAGAAGGACCTTGTATAAAACCTGCTTTTTGATATTCGTTTTAAACATTGTTGCCGAAATTGTGAAGTATTACACTGCCGGCAGTCAGGGCTGACGGATGGACTTTGCATTTTAGCTGTCGTAATTATTCGAATAATCAGAAGACTATTTCTCAATCAGGTGCATTAAAAGGAAGGTTCATTTTCTCAACAATAGAAATGATCCTGGGATCATCCTTTATATCGTCAAAACCAGCTTCTGATAGTGTAATATAGGGCATCATTGGGTCATGCATTTCATATCCTTTTATGTAACATTCGATAAATTTATCCAGATTACCAACTCTGTAATAATATTCACCCAATTCATAATAGCCTATATAATTTGTCCTGGCATATTCTTCCACATAGGTAAGCAAAGTATTAATTGCCTCTACATAGCCCTTATCCTGGAATACAGCCATTATGTCCTCCCTGGCTTCATCATCTAATCCTGGACAAATTTTAAACTCTGTTTCGATAGAATTCTTATAATCACCATTCAAATAAGAAGCGCCTTCAAAGGAGAGCAATGCATAATAGTGCTCCGGATCTATTTCTAGCGCTTTTTTGCATTTTTCCAATGCCTGTTGGATTCTACCATGATAATCAACATTTGCACTCAATGCCAGTACCAAAGGGTTCATGGGATCCAGTTCATACGCCATCTGTGAATGAAAATGCGCCTCGTCGTATCTTTTCAGGATCCATAAGAGATGTGAATAATAGATCCTTGACATCGCATCGTTCGGGTTTATTTCAAGGGCTTTTTTAAATTCTCTTTCACCCTTTTCCCAGTCCCATTCTTGCCATACTCCAATTACTGCCTTTGTAAAGTGTGAACTGTGAAAATCCGGATCCAATTCAATTGCTTTATCCAGGTATTCAAATATTTTCGGCCCTGCTACTTCGGGTGGCTCAAATCCCAGTTGCGCTAATCCAACCCAAACCGTTGCGAGCCCGGCATATATAGGGGCAAAGTCAGGATCCTTTTCAACGGCAAGGTTAAGGTATTCCAGAGCCTTGTTGAGAGATTCCTGGCTAAGATCATTCCAATGTTGATGACTTCTCAGATATGCATCATACGCCTCCCTGTCAACTGTTCTTGATTTTGACAATAGCCGTTCTTCCTCTGTGGTCAGTTCTACCATAACCTCATCTGCGATCTGTCTGGTTATTCTATTATAGAGGTTCAGGATCTGGCTT
>CAYMFM010000144.1:0-4547 GCA_964389685.1 uncultured Rikenellaceae bacterium | reverse complement strand
CTTTATGCTGGGGTTGCCTTAGTATTATTGCTAATTACAATTATTAATTATCAATTTCTATTTATTGCTAAAACAGCTGGAGAGATTAAATCTATTGGAATTAGGAAAGTCTTTGGGGCCTCTAACAGAAGTATTTTTGGTTTATTTCTCATTGATTCGTTAATCATCATATTTAGTGCTCTAATTTTATGTTTGGCAGTTATTCCATTTCTTGATAAGATTATATTTCCGATTTTGGATAGAAGTGAATTTCTACTCTTTAAAAAGGTTATTTCCTTTGCCCCATATTTACTACTTCTCGCTTTAATAATTGGATTAATAACCAGTTTTTATATTTCAGCATATTCATCATCATTGAATCCAATCCAGACAATTTACCGGAGCATTTTTATAGGGAATAAAGGCCGAACTTACAAGAAGGTTTTATTAATAATTCAAATAATTGTATTCATTATCCTTATATCTTTTAGCATATCAATAAACTGCCAAATTAAATATGCATTGAATGTTAATCAGGGTTATAATACTGAAAACCTTGTTCTGCTGTATAGAGAATATTGGGGAGACAATAGCTATTTTACCTTTAAAAATGAATTACTGAAACACCCATCTATTGAAAATATATCTGGCGCACTTACTATTCCACCATCTAAAAGTCGAGGACTCCAACTTATACCTAAACCAACGAATCCAAATGAATTTGAATTAGCTGAAGTGCTCTATGTTGATAAAGATTTTATTGAAACTTTTCAACTGATCCCACTACAATATAAAAATAACCGAATTGAATTTGAAGAGCATCAAAGTATAGTAATAACTAGCTCAATAGTTAGTTTATTAGGATTGAAAGATCCAATAAACGAATTTATTTCAATTGGCAATAAGCAATATGATATTATTGGAGTAGTTGAAGATTTTTTTATTCATTCAATTCATCAACAAACAAAACCCACAATTCTTGTTTATGAACCGGATTACGTCAAAGATATAGCTATCAGGCTAAAACCTCATTCAACAGAGCAGACATTTAGATCTATAAAAAAGAATATTGAAATATTTTTTCCGAACCAGAATACAGAATTAGGCTTTTGTGAAGATATTTTATTAAAACAATATCGTTCAGAAAGGAAGTTTTCAGAGATAATACTTCTTATCACTTATATTACGATTCTCTCAGCATGCATTGGACTCTTTGCCCAATCGAAACTTGAAATTACAACCAGGGGTAAGGAAATAAGTATAAGAAAAATTTTTGGCGCCAACCCTAAATCACTAATAGTTAGATACTTGTCCGAGTATGCTGTGTTAGTTATTATAAGCAATGTTATAGCATCTCCTTTTGCTTTTTATTTAACAAGTTCCTGGCTAAATCAGTTTTATTATCAAAATGGAAAATACTTGTATATATATCTAATTACAATAATATGCTCATTTATGATTGTAATATTTTCAGTAACTTGGAATAGCTTAAAACTGGCAAAGACAAATCCAATTGAAACATTACGACAAATTTAGCTAAATGAAATATTTATTAGTTACCATTTGTATCAATCTGATAGTGCTGGGCTGCTCATCAAGAAATAAAAACATAGAAGAAGCCTCTTTTGAATCTGATGAAGGAATTCGGACAATCCAAGGAACAATAACTGATGATAATAATAATCCATTGGAAAAATCAATTATAATCGTACATAAACCAGAATTAGTTAAGCCAATTGGAACGGTATCCGATGAATTTGGCAGGTTCGTATTAAAAATTCCAAATGAAGTTTCAGAGATTAAAATAAGCTTGCCCAACAAAAGTGAAAAGATTATTACCATTGATGAGAAGGAGGAGTATCTAATTATTCTTCACGATTCAATATAATGAAATTCATGAGGTCATTCCAAATGAAATATAAAATGCTTATTTTCTGGCTATGTATACTACTGCTTTTAGTATCATCGGCATATTCTCAAGATTTAAGTACGGTGTTAAATAATTATCAAATAAAAAACAACATTTCAAAACTGAGGGAATTGACATCATTAAAGTATTCGGGAATTAGATCTTCTACAGAGGAATATAGCTTTAATGTAATAATTTGTAATGGGAAATACAGATCTGAAACTAAAATTGATGACAAAGAGTATATAGAATTATTTGATGGGTCACAAGGATATGTTATAAATCCCTTTTCTGATAAGAATAATGTTCAGGAATTAGAAATTTCAAGTTTGGATTTTATTCAAATGTCTGAATCCTCAGATCTTGAAGGGTACTTAGTTGACCCTAAAAAGAAAGGGATAAGAATTGAATACTTAGGTAAAACAAGAATTGAAGATAAAAGTCTCTACAAACTTAAAATCATAACAAAAGAAAGGAATATAATATATTACTATGTCGGGACGGATGATTTCCTAATTTGGCAAAAAGATTATTTGGTTTCTCTCCCAGACACTTACGTTACTGTTAGTATTCATGAATATAGTTTAATAAATGGGATTTATTACCCTTGTTATCTTGAAACCAGAAAGAATAACAAACTACTTAACATTATTCATATCAATGAGATCAATATAAATATTGACTGTGATGATTCCCTCTTTTCACTTTAGGCCTTTTCTTGAATAATTTGGGAGCCGAGTATGAATAATTGTAACCTGACAATAACAAATCAGCAAATAACATATAGACATTTTTTACTTTGAAACGTTGTCTAAACCTATTAAGCGTTTATAATGAGATATGTAAATAGCATCTGATTATTTTTACCAGAAAATCCTCCCCCAAATAACTCAAAATAACTACTTGCCCTGCAACAGAACCAAATAATCGGAGATTTTTCTTATCTTACCTGTAAAATATACCATTATGGCACGTCCTGTAACGTTGTTCACCGGCCAGTGGGCTGACCTTTCTTTTGAAACGATATGTCAAAAAGCCAGCGAATTTGGTTATGATGGGATTGAGATTGCATGCTGGGGTGATCATTTTGAGGTGGATAAAGCCGATGCAGCATACTGTGAGAAAAAACGGGAACTCCTGAAGAAATACAACCTGGAGGTATATTCCATTTCCACACACCTTGTTGGCCAGGCTGTGTGTGACCGGATTGATGAACGACACAAAAGTATTCTGCCGGAGTACGTGTGGGGAGATGGAGATTCGGAAGGCGTTCGACAACGGGCTGCTGAGGAGGTTATAAAGACCGGACTGGCAGCTAAACGACTGGGGGTGGATGTTGTGAACGGATTTACCGGGAGCTCCATCTGGCACCTGAACTATTCCTTTCCACCAATATCCCCGGACATGATTGAAAAAGGGTATCAGGATTTCAGCGACCGATGGACACCCATTATGGATGAGTTTAAAAAAGCGGGTGTCCGGTTTGGATTGGAGGTTCATCCAACTGAGATTGCTTTTGATATTGCCTCTGCTGAAAAAGCCCTCTCCGCTATTCATGATCATCCGGCATTTGGCTTTAACTATGATCCCAGTCATATGGGATACCAGGGAGTAGATTACATTGAATTTATCTACCGGTTTGCAAAAAAGATCTTTCACGTACACATGAAAGATGTCGGATGGTCTCCTTTCCCGACAGAAGCTGGTGTTTTCGGAGGCCATACCAGCTTTGGTGACAGGCGGAGGTTCTGGGATTTCAGAAGTATTGGAAGGGGGAACATTGAGTTTGAAGAGATCATACGGGCGCTGAACCGGATACAGTATGCCGGCCCTCTCTCTGTTGAGTGGGAAGATAGTGGTATGGACCGGGAAAAAGGGGCAAAAGAATCGTGTGATTTCGTGAGAAGCATTGACTTTAAACCCTCTGATGTGGCATTTGATGCAGCATTTGAGGAGTAAAAGACCCATCTACAGATGAACCTGTCAATTGTCATTCCGGTCTATAATGAACTGGAACTGCTGGATGAACTTCATCGACGCACATTCGACGTTGCATCCAGCATAACGGAACAGTTTGAGATCATTTACGTGGATGATGGTTCGGGTGATGGCAGCCTGGACAGGTTGATAACATATCATCAGGAGGATAGGAGGGTAAAGGTTCTATCCCTTTCGAAAAATTTTGGTCATCCGGCAGCCAATACGGCCGGATTGGAACATGCCAGCGGTGAGTTTGTAGCAATGATGGATGGTGATCTGCAGGATCCACCTGAATTGCTTGAGGTAATGTATCAGCAGCTTGTTTCCGGGGAATACGATATCATAAACGGCCGGCGGAAGTCGCGGGGGGAAAGAAAAAATAAAAGACTGATCATCAATCTGTTTCATCTATTTTTCAAACGGATATCGGGTTTAAAAGGGGTTGATAATTTCGGAAATTTCTCCATGATAAACCGTGAAGCCCTGGAGGCATTGCTCTCCATGAGAGAAAAGACAAGATACCTTCCCGGTTTGCGCTCATTCATCGGATTCCGCCATGGATTTATTGATTATGACCGGGGTGAACGCAAAGCCGGTAAATCAAAAATGGGATTACGGAAATTATTAACCCTGGGAGCGGATGCTATTTTCTCCTTTTCACGAATACCGTTGAAAATTT
>CAYMFM010000143.1:0-4575 GCA_964389685.1 uncultured Rikenellaceae bacterium | reverse complement strand
AGGTATAAATGTTCAATGAGATTAACCAATACTTCCGTATCCGTTTCGCTGGAGAAACTCACACCGCGTGACAGGAGATGTGACTTGATCCGCGCATAATTCTCAATGATACCATTATGGATTATGGTGAAAATTCCCTTGGAGGAAATATGCGGATGTGCGTTTGCTTCCGTTGGTTCTCCATGAGTGGCCCAGCGCGTATGTCCTATCCCAAGTGTCCCCGAAAGGGATAAGTTGTCAAGGATTTTCTCCAGATCTTTCACTTTACCAACACATTTATGAACAACCGGTGTATCGTGCATCAGCATGATACCTGCTGAATCGTATCCACGGTATTCGAGTCGTTTTAAACCATTCAGGATAATGGGGTAGGCTTGCCTCAAGCCGATATATCCTACAATACCACACATTGATTCATAAATTTTGTTTAAGATAAGAATAATAACGGATTACTGTTAGTATTGTAACCTTGATCCTGGTAAAGCCTGATCCCCTGTGCGGATCAGTTAAAAGTACTTTTTACCCTCAGTGCTCCAACCGGTTCAGGTTTCGCAATGCTTCGTCACGGTTCCTCCCACAAACACTTTGCTCAGCCTTGAATTGATGACAAACATCGGGTCGGTCAGCGGAATCATAGATCGCGCACTGATACGTATCGGTCAAATGGATGCATCGTACATTTGCAGGCTTCCCGTCAGGCATCCCCGGTATTGGGGAGGAGATCGAGGGAGCGATACAACATGCTCCGCAATTTGGCCGGCATTCCATGAACTGTACTGGTTTTTAATACGGTAAACATACATTATTTTGATGAATTGATAACGGTTCCATTTGGTTAATTTTCCACTGGTTGGTGACTTCTTTAACCTAAGTGGCTATCTGCATATACCTGATTTTTATTGTGACTTTAAATCCCCCTAAGTCCCCCTTTTTCTAAGGGGGACAACGAAATATATGAATTTAGATCATACGTCCCCCTTGGTGAAGGGGGACTATAGGGGGATTGACCTTGTGGTTTGAATCAGTTGGCAACTTCATCCAACTAGGTTTTCCAATCGGTACAAATTCTTTCTATCTTTAAGTGTTCAAATCCCACCCAATGAAATTCATCGGAGATTTTCACATCCATTCGCATTATTCATTGGCTACCAGTAAAGGGCTTCAGCCGGGTTTCCTGGATTACTTCGCGAAGATGAAAGGGATAAGAGTGGTCGGCACAGGCGACTTTACACACCCCAGCTGGGTTAAGGAACTGAAAGAACAACTGGAGCCGGCTGAGGAGGGACTTTTTAAAGTAAAACGTGAATTTCAAAAGGCCGTCAATTTCCCTGCTGGTGAGGAGGTCAGGTTTCTTCTGACTTCAGAAATCAGCAACATTTACAAGAAAAATGGGAAGATCAGGAAGGTTCATAATGTGCTGTTTGCTCCATCGTTTGATGTTGTTGACAGGATACAGAGCAAGCTGATGACCCTCGGTTTTAACATCACTTCAGACGGCAGACCAATACTGGGGATGGATAGCCGGGATTTACTTGAGTTATCACTGGACGTTTCGGAGGCGGTCTTTTTTGTACCGGCTCACATCTGGACACCCTGGTTTTCCGTGTTGGGATCAAAATCAGGCTTTGATACCATAGAAGAATGTTACGAAGATCTTTCTCCTCATATCCATGCAGTGGAAACAGGCCTCTCTACTGACCCGCCCATGAACTGGATGTGCAGCTTTCTTGACCGGTATACCCTCATCTCCAATTCGGATGCCCATTCACCGGAAAAACTGGGTCGGAATGCCAATATCTTTAACACGGAACTTTCCTATAACGGCATTGTGGAAGCCATGAAGTCGGGAGACCCGGAGAAGTTTCTCGGAACAATCGATTTTTTCCCGCAGGAAGGGAAATACCATTATGACGGTCACAGGAAATGCGGTATATGCTGGAGCCCGCTGGATACATTGGAGCATGATGGAACCTGCCCGGTGTGCGGGAAAAAGATCACCGAGGGTGTGATGAACCGCATTGCACAGCTTGCCGACCGTTACGATGTGCTTGAAAGAAAAAACCGCCATCCCTTTTATAGCCTTATCCCGCTGAAGGAAATTTTATCTGAAATGGAAGGAGTTTCCCCCGATTCGAAAAAAGTGCATCAACGGTACATGCAGCTGATCCGAAAAGCAGGCCCTGAGTTCAATATTTTGCTTCACCAGGATATCGATGATGTGAAAACCGTTGGTGGTGAATTACTCTCCGAAGCCATTTGCCGGATGCGGAACAGGGAAGTATATATAAAAGAGGGTTTTGATGGAGAATTCGGTACCATCAGAGTCTTTCAGGAAGGCGAAAGTAAAAATTACCTGCAATCGGCATCCCTGTTTGAAGAATCGACAGAAAAATACCGCACCCAAAACAACCCGCGTCCGTTGGTTAGCTTCGATCTGGAGGCTTTCAGGAAATTGAAACGGGAGAAACCTGAAACACAGACCGAAATTAAAGAAGCATCCAAAGCTGATCCTGCTTCCCCGGATAAGGGTATGCTTTCAGGATTGAATAATGAACAATGTAAAGCAGTGATACATTACAGTGGACCGGCTATCATACTGGCTGGTCCGGGAACAGGAAAAACAAAAGTCCTGACCACCCGCATCGCTTATTTGATCCTTGAAAAAAAGGTAAACCCCGGAAGCATCCTTGCCATCACCTTTACAAATAAGGCTGCACGGGAAATGAAAGAGAGGCTTTCCCTGTTGCTGGAGAACCAATACCTGGACAGACTCACCATTTCAACCTTTCATGCCTTCGGCCTGTCAGTGATTAAAGAATATTGGAAAAGTTCAGGATCAACAGACACCCTTTCCGTGATCGATGATGACGATAAAAAGCAGATCCTGACAGGATTGGATCTTGATCAATCAAAAGTTACCGAAATCAGTGAATTAATCACGAAGGTCAAACAATCCCTGCAGGACGAAAACAGTATCGATGATGAAACATTCGCTGCAATCTTTAAAAAATACAACCAGACATTGCGGTCCCTGAAGGCGTTTGATTTTGATGACTTAATCGGATTTACCGTCCAGCTGTTCATAAAGCATCCGGAGCTTATTTCAGCATACAGGGGGGAAATTGAGTGGTTATTGGTGGATGAATATCAGGATATTAACTATGCCCAGTACCGGTTGATCAGCATGTTAATGCCCGATCGGGAATCCAATCTTTTTGTTATTGGTGATCCTGATCAGGCAATCTATGGCTTCCGTGGGGCAAGCGCTCAATATATTCAACTCTTTAAAGAGGATTATCGGGCTGCCGTTTTTACCTTGAAAAAGAGCTATCGCTGTTCGGATATAATACTCCGGGCTTCGGATAATGTGTTGAAGGAGAGTGGGAAATTTCTTGAAGGATTGCAGGAGGGAGTGAAGATTAAAATTTCAGAGAATGCGTCGGATAAAAGTGAAGCGGAATATATTGCCCGTACAATTGAAAAAATGATCGGAGGTATGGGATTCTTTTCCATTGACAGCCAGGTAGCTGAAGGGTACAAAGAACAAGGGATAGAAAGCTTATCCGATTTTGCCGTATTGTGCAGGATCGGCAAACAAATGCCGGTAATTGAAAAAGCCTTCAAGGATCATAATATTCCCTATCAAAAAGTTGGTGAAGATCCTTTTTTCAAACAGAAACAGGTCAGAGCGGTATTGGATGTTTACCGGTTTGCTACCAATCCGGAAAATGACTTGCTGAAAACACGGATCCTGAAACAACAGGGGATGACCGAATACAAGTTAATGCAAATCATTGAAAATCTGAGCGGTAAAACCATTACACGAAAACTGGAACACATCATCAACGACTACTTTCAGGATGATCTTGAGAAGCACAAATTCATGTTCGACCGCCTTATCGAATTAGCAGAACCATACGAAGGACAGGAAGAAAACTTTTTACAACAGATTTTATTAGGTACCGGGATCGATACCTGGAAACCAAAAGCTGAAGCGGTAAACCTGATGACTCTCCATGCTTCCAAGGGTTTGGAATTCAATTGTGTATTCATTTCAGGATGCGAGGACAACCTGATACCCTATTCCCTGTTTGGGAAAAATCCTGTTGATCCGAACGAAGAGAGAAGACTGTTGTATGTCGGAATGACCAGGGCTACCTGTTATTTGTTCCTGACTTATGCCCGGCGACGGTTCCTCATGGGAAAAGAGTACCATCAGAATAGAAGTCATTTTATCGATCAGATTGAAAAGGAAATCATCGAAATTGAAGAGCAAATAATAAAACGGAAAGATAAAACCGACGACGAACAGTTGGCACTGTTTTAAGTCATCAGACGACTTACGTTCGTCTGATGACTATAGACTTTATATACTGACGGGATCGTTCTGCCCTGACAGGTTTTTCATTTATTAAGCGACTCAGGAGAGTCGCCCTACTTTGCATACGTGGGAAACATGACAAGATTTGAACGCTTACAAACTGACTTTCCCTACTTTTATTATGAACATTTATTATAATAATCAAGGCCATCGGCCTTGGATTATTGGTGTGCCGGGCATGTAGTAAGTCTAAC
>CAYMFM010000142.1:0-4883 GCA_964389685.1 uncultured Rikenellaceae bacterium | reverse complement strand
AATATCCGGTCTCTCCTCGCGGTCAACTTTTATAGAGATAAAGTAGTCGTTCATTTTCAGCAACTCCTATCGAATGCTCAATATCCTGCTGCTGTATCATCGCCTCTGGGATCTGCTCCCCCTTCAAGGATTCCGCCTGGAAGGACCAGTATAGCGTCCACACGACCGATTGACTCCCTTTTTCGGAAGTTGTGTCCCATCTGTTGAAGTTCTGATATGGTAACACTATCCAATGCTGCCTCCTCCATGGATATCAGGTCTGGAAGCCACTGGTGATGAAACCGGCCAGCTGTGACTGCTTCCTGCATCCCCATACCGAACTCTACAACATTCAGGATGGTTTGAAAAACCGATGTTATGATGGTGGATCCTCCGGGTGTACCAACCACCAGAAACAACGCTTCATTCTTTTCCAGGATGGTTGGGGTCATACAACTTAACATTCGCTTGCCGGGCTGAACTGAATTCGCCTCTCCTCCAATCAATCCGTAAACATTGGGATACCCGGGTTTGACAGAGAAATCATCCATTTCATTATTGAGGATAAAACCGGCACTTTCAACAACGATACCGGAACCATAACCGGAGTTTAATGTGGTGGTGGCGGCTACGGCATTTCCTGAAGCATCAACGATTGAAAAGTGTGTTGTTTCTTCGCTCTCATGAATTACTGGTTCACCCGCTTTTATCTCAGTTGAAACAGTTGCCCTCTCTTCAGAAAAATCAGCCATGCGGTGGCTCAGATAATCTTTATCCAGCAACTCCTTCTCCGGAACTGCAAAAAAATCCGGATCCCCAAGGTAAGTTGCACGATCGGCATAGACTCTTTTTTCTGCTTCGACCATCAGGTGGACGGATTTAACCGAATTCCAGCCCCATTCCCGGATTGGATAGGATTCAACCATACCAAGCAGTTGCAGCAGGGCGATTCCACCGCTGGAGGAGGGTCCGATTGAGATCACCCGGTAATCTTTGTATGACCCAATAACCGGTTTTCGCCAGCTAGCCTGGTATTCTTCCAGATCCTGATGATTTATCCATCCTCCACCCCGTTCCATTTCCTGAACAATGAAATCAGCAGTAACTCCCTTATAAAAACCATCCCGGCCATGATCCCGTATCCGTTCAAGTGTTTTTGCCAGTTCTTTCTGGATCAGCAGATCACCGTCATGCCATACTGAATCGTTCACAAAAGCAGGGACATGAGGATTCATCTCCAGGAGCCGTTTCTTCATATGGTTCAGGCTTTCAGCCTGTTTATCGGTCACAGGGAAACCGTTTGAAGCGAGGTCAATTGCAGGTTGTATCACTTCCCCGAATGAAAGGGTCCCGTGTTTTTGATGCATTGCAACCATTCCGGCAACCGTACCTGGCACACCAACAGCAAGGTGACTTCGCTGGCTCAATCCCTTAATCACTTCACCCTGATCGTCCAGGTACATATTCCGATGTCCCTTGAGGGGAGCTTTTTCCCTGAAATCCAGGGCATCTGTCGTACCGTCATGAAACCGTACAACCATGTATCCTCCCCCACCAATATTACCCGCTGTGGGGTAACAGACAGCCAGTGCAAACTCAACTGCAACCGCAGCATCAACAGCAGTTCCACCTTTTTGTAAAACTTCCAATCCTATGCGTGAAGCTTCAGGATGAGCGGATACAACCATTCCATGCTCGGCTGTAATGCCTTTTTTACTCCCCGGTGTTTCACCGGATGAACAGGAAATAAAAAAGAGAAGAAGGGTAATCGCGATTAAATTGTATGATCTCATGATTATTCTGTAAAAATTAATAATTTAGAAAACGCAAAAAGGGGGTATTGGCATACCCGGACAAATATAGATTTTACCCACTCCACTTCCAAAAAATGTCTCTCGTAAAATCGATAATTCAAACAACATGAAAAAATCAATCCCGTTACACAGGTTAGGTATGATAGTCCTGTTTCTTTTCCTGGCTTCAGGATTACAGGCTTCAGGACAATCTTCAAGAAAAACAAAAAGCAAACCGGGCGGGGATCGCATTGATCCTTCGGTTTTTGATAATCTCACCTACCGGCACATTGGTCCTTTCAGAGGTGGGCGTTCAGCAGCAGTAACCGGAGTACCATCGCAACCCGGTACGTTTTACATGGGAGCCACCGGCGGGGGTGTATGGAAAACAACCGATTCAGGAGGGAGCTGGACAAACGTCTCTGACGGTTACTTTGGAGGAACCATCGGGGCCATTGAGGTAAGCCTCTCTGATCCAAATATCGTTTTTGCAGGGGGTGGTGAGGTTACTGTCCGGGGAAATGTCTCTCATGGTTATGGGATCTGGAAATCGCTGGATGCAGGGGAGACATGGAAATATGTGGGCCTGGAGGAGGGTCAGTACATTCCAAGGATCCGTATCCATCCTGCTAATCCTGATCTGGTGTATGCTGCTGTTCTCGGCCACCTGTTTGGCCCCAATCCTGAACGGGGAGTATACCGCTCTGCAGATGGAGGGAAAACGTGGGAGAAGGTACTCTTTGTCAGTAACGATGCAGGAGCCTGTGATCTGATTCTTGATCCGGTAAATCCCAGGATCATCTATGCCTCTACCTGGAGAATACGGCGTACTCCATACAGCCTTGAAAGTGGTGGTAAAGGATCCGGGCTCTGGAAAAGTGTTGACGGAGGAGATCACTGGACCAACATTACAGGAAACAGCGGTTTACCGGAAGGAACCATCGGTATCATCGGGATTACCGTATCTCCGGTGAATCATAAAAGGCTGTGGGCGATGGTTGAAGCGGCAGAGGGTGGACTGTTCCGGTCGGAGGATGCCGGAGAAACCTGGACCAGGGTTAACGATGACCGGAGCCTGCGTCAACGGGCATGGTATTACACCCGGGTTTATGCAGACAGTGAATTTGAGGATATGGTTTATGTATTGAATGTAGGTTTTCACCATTCGAAGGATGGCGGAAAAACGTTTGAACGGATCAGAACACCGCACGGAGACCATCATGATCTGTGGATTTCCCCGCTGGATCATAACACCATGATCGTTGGCGACGATGGAGGCGGGCAGGTAAGCCATGATGCAGGAGCAAGCTGGTCAACGATGATGAATCAACCCACGGCCCAGTTTTACCGTTTAGTCACAGATAACCATTTTCCCTACAGGATCTATGCTGCGCAACAGGACAATTCCACTGTCCGGATCCTGCACCGGTCTACCAGCCGAGGGGGTATAACCGAGGATGATTGGGAATCTACGGCTGGTGGGGAGAGTGGATATATTGCACCCGATCCGGAAGATCCGGAGATCGTCTATGGGGGGTCGTATGGCGGGTACCTGGTTCGACAGAATCACCGGACCAGCCAGGTTCGTGCGATCGATGTATGGCCCGACAATCCAATGGGCTGGGGTGCAAAAGAACTGAAGTACCGGTTCCAGTGGAACTACCCCATTCTTTTTTCCATACACGATCCAAACACACTCTATTGTGCTGCCAATGTATTGTTCAAGACAACCAATGAAGGTCAGAGCTGGGAAGAGATCAGCCCCGACCTGACGCGGAATGATCCGTCGAAAATGGGTCCTTCCGGCGGTCCTATAACCAAGGATAATACCAGCGTGGAATACTATGGGACGATCTTTACTGTAACTGAATCGATGCACGAACCCGGAGTGATCTGGACCGGATCGGATGATGGGTTGATCCATATCACCACCGATGGTGGCCAGTCCTGGAAGAATGTCACCCCTTCCCCATCCATCATGCCGGAATGGACCATGATCAACAGCATCGACCCCCATCCTTTTGAAAAAGGGGGACTCTATGTCGCGGCAACGTCATACAAATCGGATGATTTTACACCATACCTTTATAAAACAACCGACTACGGTGCAACCTGGACCAGGATTACCAGCGGGATTGCATCCACACACTTCACCCGGGTGATCCGGGCTGATCCCGATTACAAAGGCTTATTGTATGCCGGAACAGAGAGTGGAATGTACATCTCGTTTAATGATGGAATGAGCTGGGAAAAATTTAACCTCAACCTTCCGACCGTTCCTATAACTGATCTCTGCATAAAAAACCAGGATCTGATCATTGCCACACAGGGCAGAAGTTTGTGGATATTTGATGATCTGACCCTTCTTCACCAACTTGCAGAAGCTGTGCTGACCAATGAATACCATTTGTTTCAACCACGAGATGCGTTCATTATACAGGCAGGCCGGGGTGGACGCGGTACAGGCGAAAACCCACCCAGTGGGCCGGTGATCCATTTTTTCCTGAAAGATAAGCCGGATTCAAGCAGCGTGATCGCACTAAAAATCATTGAGAATAATGGGAACCTGATCAGAAGCTACCGGAGCGATTTAGGTGAACGACGGTTGGAAGGTCACCTCCCACTGGGTAGCCTTGAAGTTAAACAGGGAATAAACCGGTTTGCCTGGGAGATGACATACCCGGGATCAAAGCGGTTTAATGGCCTGATCATGTGGGGAGGAGGCACATCCGGTCCTCTTGCACCTCCAGGAGAATACATTGCCAGGCTGGTGACCGGGAAGGACTCTTCCGATGTGAATTTTACCCTGAAAAAAGATCCACGGTCGGAGTCTACAGATGAATATCTCCGGAAAAAATTTGAATTCCTGATCGAAACCAGGGATAAACTCTCGGAAACCCACCAGTGTATTATCGATATCCGGTCACTCCGGAGTGAGCTGAATGCGTTGGATAAAAAAATAGATCCGGCGAAACAGAAAGAGCTGAGTGATCTGGTGGAAACCATAAAACGGAAAATCAAAGAGGTTGAAGAAGCCCTCTATCAGACCAGGAACAGAAGCTCCCAGGATCCGCTGAATTATCCGATACGCCTGAACAATAAACTGGCGGC
>CAYMFM010000141.1:3745-4998 GCA_964389685.1 uncultured Rikenellaceae bacterium | reverse complement strand
TAAATAATTACTGTTTTAAAAAAGCTGATTGATATTATCTATAGGTTTGAATTTCCAATAAATAATGTAGGGCGACTTTCCAAGTCGCCTTTTAGTCGACTCGGGAGAGTCGACCTACATAGTTGTTAGCTTAGCAGAGGCTGATCGGTATAACCGATAGATCTGTTTTTCTTTACATCTGCGCGGATCACCCTTACGGGGATATTCGTATATCAAATCCCGCCACTACTCCCCATCCATTGGCTCCATGACCCTGCCGATGAAGATGATCGTGTTGGTATCTTTTTCCCTGATCGCAAAAAGAAAAGGCCGGTTCACATTGAAAGTAATATACGTTGGTACTCCGGAAGTGGTTTCACAAATCTCAACCACGGTGACAGCGGCTGCTTCAGTCCCTTCCTCGTTCACTTCAATGAAGGATTTGTGGATCACACGGGAGATGTACAATTGCCGGGCCGGATTTATTTTCGAGAAATCGGCATTGTAAGGATCAAAGGCAATGCCCATGCCCATGCTGATGAGTTCATTATTTAATGAATCTTCGTACTCAAATTTGAATTTGGGCAGATGGATCTGTACCTTCTCTGCTTCGTAAAACTCACTTAGCCAGCTATTCCAGTTTTCATTATTTAATTCGTTGATGATATCATCAAGTGTTTTGTTATATTGGGGAAGCAGAATGATCATGCTGTAATTCCCGTATCCATATTGCAATTCCACTGCCTGGATCAGGTCGTTTGAAAGATAGTTGACCGATGCCTCCTGGATCATCATGGGTACATCCTTTGTTGTTCCATTACTCAAATAGAATGGCTCCTCTTCCGTTTCGGCTTCATCAAACTCAAATTTCCATATTCCTTTAAAGTAGATGGCATTGATGAGGTACATCACGGCATCGGCAGGAATGCGTTCAAGGACCTTCGTAATCAAATCATTGGTTTTATCCGCAATCCAGTTATTGATGATATTTACTGCATCAGGGTCAAGAAAATCCAGGGGTGAGACTTCTGCATAATAGTAATTTTGATTAACGGTTAAGAAATCCTGTTCCACCGGGAAGGTATGTTTGTACCATATGGAATTGGCAATGCTAAGCAAAACCTTCGGATCGACACTCACCAGGGCATCGATAAGCAGTTTATAGTTCGTGTTGATTTCATCGACGGTCAGCCCGGTCAGTTCCAGGGTCTCTTCCATAGCTGCTTTCGTATCACCATCAGCTCCGTTATAGGTCATTGCAAGGGCAAGGGATA
>CAYMFM010000141.1:0-3645 GCA_964389685.1 uncultured Rikenellaceae bacterium | reverse complement strand
CTTCAGCCTGCAACACCTCTTTAAACAATTTTATTCCAAACAGGTTATCCGCTTCCACCAGCACCTTCCCTTTCTGGGTAAGCTCAATCTCATTGGGGTCGGGTTCAGGATCGGTTTTTTCACAGGAATAGCCAAGAAACAAAATAAGGAGGGCAGGAATTACAAATCTTTTTATCTTCATAGTTGCAAGTTTTTTTATTACTCTTCATATTCAGGCTCCATTACTTTACCGATAAAAATGATCGTATTGGTATATTTCTCCCTGATTGCAAAGAGAAAGGGCTGGTTCACGTGAAAAGAGATATAGGTTTCCCCTCCTGTACAATAGAAAGAAACTTCAACTACGGTTACAGCAGCTGCTTCTGTTCCTTCCTCGTTCACTTCAATAAAGGATTTGTGAATTACCCGGGATATGAACAGTTGCCAATCAGGATTTATTTTTGAAAAATCCGCATTGTAGCTATTAAAAGCAATTTCCATACCCATGTTGATGAGTTCATTATTCAGTGAATCTTCGTATTCAAATTTGAACCTGGGCAGATGGATCACCACTTTCTCCTCTTTATGGAAATCACCAAGCCAGTTGTTCCAGGTTTCATTGCTTAATTCTTCAACAACTTCATTCAGCGTTTTACCGGTCTGGGGTAGCAGAACAATCATGCTGTAATTCCCCTGTCCGTAAGGCATTTCCACTGCCTGCACCCAATCATTGGAAAGGTAATTGAACGACTCCTCCTGGACCATCATGGGAACATCCTTTGTCGTTCCATTACTCAAATAGAACGGCTCCTCTTCCGTTTCGGCTTCATCGAACTCAAACTTCCATATTCCTTTAAAGTAAATGGCATTGATGAGGTACATCACAGCATCGGCAGGAATAAAATCAAGGACCTCCGTGATCAGATCGTTGGTTTTATCCGCAATCCAGTTGTTGATGGTGTTCACGGCACCTGGATCACCAAAGTCCAGGGGTGAAACCTCCGCATAATAGTAGTTCATGTTGACATCAATGAAATCCTGTTCCACCGGGAAGGTATGCTTGTACCAGATGGAATTGGCAATGTTCATCAGGACCTTCGGATCGACACTGGAGAGGGCATCGATCAGAAATTTATAGTTCTCATTGATCTGGTCAGTGGTCAGTCCGGCTAATTCCAGGGTCTCTTCCATCGCTGCTTTCGTATCACCATCAGCTCCGTTATAGGTCATTGCAAGGGCAAGGGATACGCTCAGGGGTGAGATCATTACATTTGTCTCGGGCTCTTCAGCCTGCAACACCTCTTTAAACAATTTTATTCCAAACAGGTTATCCGCTTCGACCAGTACTTTCCCTTTCTGTGTAAGTTCAATTTCATTGGGGTAGGGTTCAGGATTGTTCTCCATTTCACAGGAATAGCTGACCAGTAAAATAAAAGCAGCTAAGATTGCGAACTGTATAGCTCTCATTTCATCTAAGGTTGATGTAACGGTTTGGTTATTGGCAGGTAAAGTTGTGCTTTACAAAAGAAGACCAGCTGATAATCACCAAAAATAGTGCCAAATTCATGGGAAATCAATATCTCCTTGCTGTCATTTCTATCGGAGGAGTGCACCATGGTTCAATAAGAAAGTATCGTCTGCCCACTCAAGTTGGGCTGACGACTTCGATACAATTTTTAATTGGTTTATGTTTTTTATAGATTTGGTGCTAAATTATTTACCAATGTATGACAACAAGGGGTAAAGATTCAATTGAAGCTATTGCATCGAAGTTCATTAACCACACGAACCACCACGTGTTTTTGACCGGGAAAGCAGGGACAGGTAAAACAACTTTCCTGAAAAATATAATTGAACATACACATAAAAAAGCTATTATTGCTGCACCCACTGGTATTGCAGCAATAAATGCCGGAGGGGTCACCCTTCATTCCCTTTTCCAGTTACCTTTCGGGGCATTTATTCCATTCAATGACCGGATAAAAGAAGACAATATCACGATACAGGTAAATACCCCACAATCCCTTATCAAGGCCTTTCAAATGAACAAATCAAAGAGAAACATGCTGAAAGAGCTGGAACTGCTGATTATTGATGAAGTAAGCATGCTGCGAGCAGATTTGCTTGATGCCATAGATAGTGTTTTGCGTTACATAAAAAAACTGGAAAGCAGCCCCTTTGGTGGTGTACAATTATTATTTATAGGAGATTTGTACCAGTTACCGCCAGTGGTCAAAGAAGAAGAATGGGATTATCTTGCTCCCTATTATTCCGGGATTTATTTTTTTAACGCGAAAGCTTTGCAACATAATAAACCTTTACAGATAGAGTTAAAAGAAATCTACCGGCAGTCAGACAAACTCTTTATTTCTTTACTTAACCACCTGCGGGAAAATACCATTACGAAAGAAGACATTGAGGTGTTAAACAGGTATTATAAACCCTCTTTCCAACCCGATGAAAAGGAAGGTTATGTATACATAACCACACACAATCGTAAAGTTGACGAAATAAACAGGCAAGCCTTAAAAGAATTACCAGGAAAAATATATTGTTTTGATGCGGAGGTTAATAAGGATTTCAGTGAGTACCTCTATCCCGTTGAGTACAGGTTGGAGCTTAAAAAGGGGGCTCAGGTAATGTTTATCAAGAATGACTATTCCGGGGAACAGCTTTATTTTAACGGAAAAATTGGCATAGTAAGCGACCTGTCTCCCGACAGGATAAAAGTCAGCTTTAATGACGGGACACCGTCTGCCGTAGTTGAACATTTTATTTGGGAAAATAAAATATATACGCTCAATAAAGAAACAAACGAGATAGAAGAGAAGATAAAAGGTACGTTTTCACATTATCCTATAAAATTGGCATGGGCAATAACTGTTCACAAAAGCCAGGGATTAACCTTTCAAAAAGCCATTATTGATGTTTCCAGAGCGTTTGCCCCGGGCCAGATATACGTCGCCCTTTCACGCCTGGTCTCCCTGGATGGTTTAGTGCTTACCGGAACAATCCCATTTTCAGGACTGGAACAGGATGGAGCACTTATAGGGTTTATGAAAAGCAAAGAGGGTCCGGATGTATTGGAAGAAGTACTAAAAGAAGAAACACATCATTTCATTGTAGACACCGTATTAAAATCCTTTAATTTCAACTCTCTATGTAACATATTCAACTACCATGTTGAAAGCTACACTAAAGATGATAGAAAATCGACGAAACAAAAATATAAAAACTGGGCCGTTGAGATACAGACTGATTTAATACCTGTAAAAGAGGTAGCCGATAAATTTTTAGATCAACTCAGGAATATCACCGGAACGCGACATCCTGGTTATATTTCAGTTTTACACAACAGGGTGATAGCCGCAAAAGAATATTTTGAGCCATTGCTGAAGAGTTTTTCAGAACGTGTTTTCGACCAGATAAATTTATTAAAGAAGCAAAAAAAGATAAAAACTTACCTGAATGAATTGCGGGATATTGAATTGCTCTTTTTTAAACAACTTCAGTTTATATATAAATCAGAAGCCCTTATCAATTCTGCCATTCTTAATACCGAGCTAGTTAAGGGAAAGTTGCTAAATTCCACTCTTTATGAAGATCGCATGAATTTGATTCAGGGCAAAGGTATTTCCACGTTAAAAAGAATTAAAACCAGGAATG
>CAYMFM010000140.1:1542-5116 GCA_964389685.1 uncultured Rikenellaceae bacterium | reverse complement strand
AATATGCCAGCTTAATTCCTATCATGTTTTTGGTTTGTCCTGCATGCGGCACAACAAGCGGATAAACGCAATGCGTTTATATCCCTTATATACGCAATAGTTGTTTGGTTTACTCTACTAAATATACATCAATCGTACAACAAATCCAAGGAAATCAGTTTGTTATTAATGAAAAAATAGAGAAGGGATTTTTAAAATCCATCCAAATATCCACACCACATATCTGTGTAAAGGACTCTGACAGCGTGCACAATGGACGATCTCCTTTTATGAGGGATAGAGTACCAGAGAGGGGTAAAGGTAGCCAAAACCAGGATGTTTTTATAACCCCCTCCTAATTTTACTATTGGTATATGAATTTCTATTGGTCTTTTATGCAGCGGACTGAAAAACCGACATTATCTCCCCAAACTTTTCATTGTATTACAATTAGAATTAAAGGTAGTAACCCGAACACCTTTATTCCTGTCAGTAATCCAAGGGCAAATGTAGGATAACTTCAACTCATTTTTCCACCCACACCTTTTCCATTATTTCAATAAATCCCGGATCGGATCGGAGATTTGAAAATGAGACCATATCTACATACCTGAATAATTGTAAAAACTCCTCTCTTTCTTCATAGGCTTTATAGAGACAATCCAGAGCTTTCTCCTTGTGCCCCAGTTCAGCTAATAAAACCGCTTTCAGGGAATGTGAAATATACTCATCTTTTGATCTGGATTCAAACGTATCCAACAACATTTGTGTTTCATTCAGTTCCCCGTTTTTACTATAAGCCAGTCCAAGCAAAGCCATAAAGTAAAATGAATTACCTAAAAAATCCAATCCATTTTTAAATTCTTTTATAGATCTGTCATACTCTCCCTCATTCAGATAAATAATCCCTAAAAACCAGTGATAAAGTCCAATGTCAGGATATAATCTTATCATGTTTGTAAGGTGTGATATTGCTGAATCTGTTTGATTTGCATAATGTAAATGGACTCCATAAGTACTGTTTATTATCGGACTAAAAGGGTCAAGTGCCAGTGCTAATTTATCCATTTCAAGTGCTTTACTAAATTGTCCTGAATTGAAGAATAACTCTGCATATAATTTATAGGTATTATAATAATTAGGATTTAAATCAATTGACCGCTTTAAATTCTCTTCAGCGCTGCTGATGTTCCAATTGTAAAATGCATTTACTCCAGCAATTATGTTATAAGCATCAGCATGTAATTCGCCGGCAATAGTTTTTGCTACTTCACTCTGTACAGAAAAAATGTCTTTCCAGTCCCTGTTATATTCATTAGCCCAAACATGACCTTCCTTTCCTGGCCTTATTAACTGAGCAATTAATTTTGCATTATCTCCATACTTTTGAAAGCTGCCTTCCAGAAGATATGCCACATTAAGTTCCTGACATATCATTGTCGCTGTTTTATCTGTATTACGGTATTGCTCAACAGAAGTCCTGGCCATTACCCTCAGATCTTTAATTTTTGATAAATGAAGCAGAATTGCATCCATCATACCGTCAGCAAGATATTGTTTCTCTGGGTCATCACTCAAAGACTTAAAAGGAAGTACCGCAATGGATTTATCTAGTTCATTCAGATCGTTAGCACGCTTCCGCCCACCAACAACATTAATAATAATCAGACCTATAATTATGACAACACTTACATAGGTTGTTATTTTCCAGACATACGATGCCGCCGGTTTTTCCTCTTTTTGAGCTTCTTTTATGGGTTTTGTTTTTTGAACACCTTCCGGAGTAATATCATATACCCAGGAGAGAATGATCGAGATGACAAATCCAATTGAAAGGAGAACAATAACTAGTTTTAGTGTCCAATCTGGCAAACCAAAGGGCTCAGCAATAATATCAACCAGTTCAAGAAGAACAAATGCAGTAGCGGCATAGACGGGAATAACACGTATGACCTTCCTGCGTTTCAGCTCCTGCCAGAACCTGAATGGATTGTTGGATTGTTCAGGCATATAGGGTTGGTTTGGATATATAAATATAAATCAAATGGTTGTCAATTTCAAATGAGCCTAATAAAAAGAGGTATTCCTAAGAATACCCCTTTATCCGAATCACAACATGTTACAATCCTCACTACATTGTTTTCAGTGGCTTGATTAACGAGTAGCCGTCTCAAAAAACGTAGCCAACAAAATTCAGCATAACTCAAATAATATAAATCTTAAAATTCCAGACAAAATACGCATCTGAACCCACGATATATACCTCCTCCAACTTAAGGGTGATTTTAACTGCAGTCACTGTAACCACCTCCCCAATTTTAAGGTTTGGAACTTTCCGGATGACCATAACAAAGAAGGGTACATATAACCGTTGAAGTCTTCCTTTAGAATTGATAATCAAAATGCTGTCTGATTTTGTCCACATCAAAAGCTCCGTTAAATATTCTTCATCATTAAACATTATCTTTTCAGGTTAAAAATTAAAAAACCGACCTATCATCCAGAAGTAGAAAACCTACCAAAAGATGATATTATGGTAGTATTCATACCATAAAAATCTATCAAATTCTGGTAGGTCTTAATCTTCTGAAATGCCCGTCAAATCTAGCTTAGATACCAATGCTCAGAGGCTGATTTTAAAGCCCGCTGTAAGGACTTGATGAAGGTTAGACTCCTAACATTTCTGTCATGCAAAGTGACCTATAAAAGCTTATAACAAGCTTCAACGGGCATTTTGCATTACGACGAAATAATTACCAGGGATAAGACAAGTCTTGATATATTCTGGCTAAAAGATGATAGTCTGACAGACATTGAAAACCTGCCCGATCCGGATGTGCTGGCAGAAGAAATAATAGAAACACCTGAGGAAGGATTGGAGAGTTTCAGGAATGGATTAAACAATTTGAAGTCAGAAAGTTGAAAGCATAAAATTATTAAGTGAGCCAGCTACCAATTTGTAAATCACAGATATTAGACAAAATTTTTAGTGTTCAACAACTTATCAACTTTTAACTAATAACTTATAACAAAAAAAACCGCAGAGGATCTGCGGTTTTTTTACGTGCCCAGGACAAGATTCGAACTTGCACACCCTAAACGGGCACCAGCCCCTCAAGCTGGCGTGTCTACCAATTCCACCACCTGGGCTACTTGAAAACTTTATCTTAAAGAACTAATTGAGCCACATTATAGGTTTTAACATTGTTCTACTTCCATCAGGTGGTGGAAGTGGCCTGCGCATTCACGCCCATTATTCTCATCGCCACCTCCGCAACCTGGCTCTTCGCTAAATTTGCCCACAGGGCAAATTATTGACGCTCAGCCCTCACCTGGGCGGGTGAAGTAGTGCCATAGGCCCGCCTGCCGCGGGCAGGCATCACTTATGTGATAAGTTAAAAGTTAATGGTATAGATCCTTTTTACTTTGATCTTTAATCTTTTATCTTGTTCTCGTGCCCAGAACAGGACTCGAACCTGCACGGTATTGCTACCACTGGTCCCTGAAACCAGCGCGTCTACCAATTTCGCCATCTGGGCCTATTTAATACTTCATCTTAAAGAACGTATTGGTCTTATGTAAAACTTGCACTATA
>CAYMFM010000140.1:0-1442 GCA_964389685.1 uncultured Rikenellaceae bacterium | reverse complement strand
ACTATATGTTAAGTCCATCAGATGGCGAAATTGGCTCCCCTGCATTCGGGCCCCTCCCTAAAAATGTCCACCGGACATTTTCTTAACGGTCGGTCCTGCCATCTGGGCTTATTTAATACTTCATCTTAAAGAACGTATTGGTCTTATGTAAAACTTGCACTATATGTTAAGTCCATCAGATGGCGAAATTGGCTCCCCTGCATTCGGGCCCCTAAATTCTCATCGCCACCTCCGCAACCTGGCTCTTCGCTAAATTAGTCCACAGGACTAATTCTTAACGCTCAGCCCTCATCTGGGCTTTTCAAGATTAAAGATTATAGTAACCTGCCTGCCGCAGGCAGGAAAGATAAAAGACAGGATTCCAAATCAAATACTTTGATCTTTGATCTTTAATCTTTTATCCTGAATTCGGGCTTACAAAAGTATAAAAAATTATAAAACCTACTTTGGATTTTACCTTTATTTTGATAATGATGTAAAGTTCAGGATTTCTAATCATAGCCTGAATCCTTCCGGTCCATACAGCAGTTTCCTGCTAATCAATCTTCTGCCTGGACCGGTATTTCAGATCATACCATTACCCCGGGCTAAAGCCCGCGGCTATATATCTGGCATCCCTACGGGACTTAATAAATAGTTATTGTGCAATCTAAACTCGTACTATGAACTGCCTCCCTGCGTACGCTCCCATAGTCATAGTACGAGTGAATCATTTCAAACATATTCAACATTATAATACAGGCCACAACCAGTCCCACAAAGAGGACATTTACAACCCCCGGATTTTAAGATGACCGTCCATTTCCAGTGCTCTTCATGAAACTATTTGCTTTATTACCCGTAAAAATTAATATTATCCAAAACCTTTCTATCATGAAAAAATTTGTACTTCTTTCGGTTTTGTTACTTCTCTTTTCCCTGTTCAATGCATGTGAAGAGGAAGAGAAAAACCTGCTTCTGGGCAAATGGATGCTTCAGCTTGTTACCTATGAGTATTATGAGGATGATTTATTGGTTGATTCAGGAATGACTAGTTATTATGACTTTAAATACCTGGAATTTTTTAAGGGTGGTGAAGGAAATGTATGGCTCGATAAAATTGAGTATGATACCTTCACCTGGAGAAAAGATGGAAAAACAATTTATGTTGATGAGGGAACTGAGAACGAACAGGTTATTGAGATTAATGAATTGTTGAAGACAGCACTGGTATTTACGATAACAATGGAGGAAGAAGAAGGTGGTGTTGTTTACAGGCATATACATGAAATCACGATGAGTAAGGTGGATTAACAAAAAAACCGCAGGAAGCTGCGGTTTTTTTTATCAATGGTTGAATAGTAATGCCGCAAATGGGAAAATTCAACCCCGACAGGGTTGTGATCTCCTCGTACATATTAACCCGAATTATTCATGCATTCAGCATGAATAATGACGATACA
>CAYMFM010000139.1:0-5188 GCA_964389685.1 uncultured Rikenellaceae bacterium | reverse complement strand
CGTATTCAGACGGTTTAACCCGAAAAATTCTTTGAATTTTTCGTCATTTATGGCTGACGAAAAGTCAAATTCAAGTATGTCAACTGTTTCACTCAACAGTTATCTTCAAAACTGATGAAAATTTCATACCCAAACTTGAGGGTATTGAATTTGACTTTTATCAGGGTTAACTTTCCTTTCTTTACTGAAAAGACGATCGGGATGGTGAAAAGTTGCAGGTAAAATCAACCTTTTTGACAAAAAAAAATGATTACCTTAATCCGGATTGTTAACCCTGTTAAACAAAAGGTGTTCCATGGTCGATATTTTTTCAGCATTTACCGGTTCTCTTATATTCCTTTTATTGGTCTGGGTATCTCTTACATCCATTGCGGAGAGGGAGTTAAAAGCTGCAGGGAGGTTCATTGTTCTGGCAATCCTTATTCTTTCCCCGTATGTGCTGCTTCACTTCCTGAAATTCCCCGGAGCAGTGCTCCTTCAATGGGGCTTCATTGGATTGCCCTACCTTTTCGGTCTGAGCCTCCTGATACCTTTTAAACCAATAGGGTATGGAAGCAGGGCAATTCCAAACCCCGGACAGGACGAAAGGGATACCATGTTCTCCAGAAAAGATCTCATCCCCGGCACTGAAACATATGATGCATACTACCAGCGTAAACCCGAGCATAAAAAGGCAGACAATGGTTTCAGAGCCAACCCGGGACTGCTCCAACCCGGCTCTGTTTACTTTAACCGGGCAGCCTTTGCTGCGGCAAATGCAAGTTTCCAGACAGTAGAGCAGCTTCACCCGATGGCATCCTCTGTCATGCCAGCTCGCCGGGAACAGGATAACAAAATAATGATAACTGGTTTTATTAGAAACTGGGGGGGGAAACTTGGAGCTCTGGAAGTGGGATTTACCCGGCTAAAAGATTATCATTTCTATACTGTTGGCGGAAGACGGGAACGATATGGAAAGATGATAAAAAATGATCATCAATATGCCATTGTATGTACTGTTGAAATGGATCATACCATGATGGCGTCAGCACCGGCTGCTCCAACAGTCATGGAATCAGCACAACAATATCTCTCTTCAGGAATCATTGCTATTCAAATAGCTGAACTTATCCGGAACCTTGGATATTCGGCAAGAGCTCATATCGATGCAAACTATGAGTTGATATGTCCTATCGTGGCAAGAGATGCCGGATTGGGAGAAATTGGCAGAATGGGATTACTGATGACAACCCGGCATGGTCCGAGAGTAAGGATCGCTGTAGTTACTACAGATCTTCCAATGGAAATTGACAAACCTTCGCATGAACCCTATATCCTGGATTTTTGTACCCGGTGTAAAAAATGTGCCGAAGCATGTCCTGCTCAGGCTATATCCTTCGATAATCGTGCGCCGGTCGAGGGGGTCATGAGATGGAAAATAAATGCAGAAGCCTGCTATACGTACTGGACAAAAACGGGTACAGACTGTGGACGCTGTGTAATTGTATGTCCTTTTTCGCATCCTGATACACTGCTTCATCTCCTGGTACGAAAAGGCGTTAGAAATTCGGTTCTATTCAGCAAACTTGCAATTCATCTGGATCATTTGATCTATGGTAAAAAACCGGAACCCAAAAAAGTTCCTGCATGGATACCAACCCGTATAAGAGAGAAATAACGGTGAACCCGAACACTGCCTGCTCCCAATACACCAAACCAATCTGAAGAAGCTGATCCTGCCAAATTTCCAGTAACCGTTTTTATTATTAAAAATTTGGATGCATCTTTGCGATAGTTTTATTTGGCTTTATAATCTGAGTACCGACTGATCGACTATCCAATATGTCATACATTACCAGAGCGATCAATGTAGTTGTGTCATGTTTATCCGCAGAAAGGTTTTATTCTGCGATGAACCTTGCATATAAAAAACTTCACAACCAATACTACATGCTTCACTATCCATTCTATCAAAACGAAGAGGATGATTTCTTTCAGAGCCAGAAGAACCTTACCAATCATTGCTTGTCAAAGATATCACCCATTAAAGGAAAAACGGTTCTTGATATAGGGTGTGGTAATGGTATTCAGGGGTTGCATATATCCAAGGATCATCAGCCGGGGAAATATATCGGGATCGATATTTCACCCGGTAACATCAAAATTGCACAGGAAATACTAAAAAAGAACGCTTCTGAAAACATGATTTTTCACATGGATAATGCGCAGGAAATGGCCAACATCAGTGATAATTCCATTGATGTTGTGATCAATATCGAAAGTGCGCTTCATTACCCTGATAAAATAAAGTTTCTCAAAGAGGTAAACCGTGTATTGAAACCGGGTGGAGAGTTCATGATTGCAGATGTATTAACGAAAAGAAAGCCAAACGGAACAGATCAAAACGGGAAGAAGCGATGGGGTATCTTTCACCACTGGACACTGGAACAATATTACCAGTCATTCCCGTTTGCTGATTTGAAATTGATAACCACAGATGATATCTCCCAATCCATTCTTAAAGGCTTTACGAACTACAGGAGATGGTTCAGGGGGACAAAGGTGAATGGAATTCTGAAACGCTGGGCATCGGACCTGCTTATATTCCTCAATGCGAAAATCTATGCGTACATGTATGCGAGAAATCGTTCATATTACATCTTTGCCGGGATAAAACCACTGCCCGATAGATTGCTGTAAAAAAGAAGGGTATTGCAAAACATAGTTTTAACAGAATTACGTTTAGAGAAAAGCCGTTATTTTTATCCGTTATGGAAAAGACCCGCAAAGTAGTGATTACCGGAATTGGGCCAATTACATCCATCGGTATTGGGAAAGATGAATTATGGAGAAATCTTTTAGATAAAAAGATCAATCTCTCTCCTATCCCCGAGAAATTTAAGATAAATCACAATTTCAGGTCGCGGTTTCTTGTGCCTTTTCCTCGCTTTTCAATCGAAGATTGGGGCCTTCCAACCAAATACAACAGCATTATGGAAGAGACCTCAAAGTTATCGGTTGTAGGAACGATCATGGCGCTGAAAGATGCGGGCTTCACCGGAGATGATTTCCAATCGATCATTCCCGAACACCTGAAAAACTCAATGACCATCCTTGGAATAGGGATCGGCGCATTGAAAACTGCTCTCTATCAATACGCTATACAGGGATTAGCTCACAAACCCGAAATTCTTGAAGAGCTCGATGTTTATCCGCGATATAACCGGATGGCAATCCCAAGTATCATGCCGAATTCAGCATCTTGCTGGGTTACTATTCTGTTTAATATTCATGGACCAAACTATACCATAAACACATCCTGCTCCTCGGGAACCTATGCCGTGGGAGAGGCTTATGAAAAAATCCGTAACGGATCAGTGGATTTGGTGATTACAGGTGGAGTCGAGTGTTTGCAGGATAACGTCGGAGCAACCATGAGAGGGTTCGATACCCTTGGAACACTCACGAAGTCAGAAGATGGAAAACCCCTGCCCTTTTCAAAAAAACGCAGCGGCTTCCTGTTCTCTGAAGGTGGAGGGTGTATCCTTATCCTCGAAGAGATGGATAATGCGCTCAAGAGAGGTGCTGATATCTACGCTGAAATAATTGGTTATGGCTCAAACAGTGATGCCTATAACCTTGTACAAATGGAACAGTCCGGAACCCAGATAAAAAATCTCCTTCGGAGCGTTATCGGTGACCTGAAAGTGGACTATCTCAACACCCACGGAACAGCTACAATACTGAATGATGAAGTCGAAGCCCGAATCATCCAGGATGTTTTTGGTGATGAGAAGGATCAACCATTGCTTAATTCGACTAAAGGTAATCTCGGACATACCGTTGGAGCTGCCGGCGCCATTGAAGTTGCAGTTACTGCTCTCTCCCTGAAAAATGATATTGTTCATGCAAACCTCTCTGAAGACCTGATCGATAATCTAAATATCGCCAGGGAAACTACTCCCATGAAAGTAAAACATGCCCTCTCAACCTCATTTGGGTTCGGAGGTCATAATGCCGCCGTTCTGCTGAAAAAATTCAATCCCTGACCACATCAACAGATATCTACCTTTTAATGCTCAGAATAAAACACTGGTCAAAAGCTTGTTGCAGAATATCAGATAAAATTCGTAACTTACGCATTGATTTTTGCAGATTGAAAATGACAGGACATGGAATCGTTGCTTATTGACGCAACCAGTAAAACTCCAGCTTTTTTCTTTGATCATAAGAAAAAACTGATCGAGATCAGTGGCAAATCAACTCCTGAAGACCACATTGCATTTTATACCCCGATATTGGAATGGTTCGACAGATTTATCCTGGACCCTCCCGAGCATACGCAGTTAAATGTTAAATTAGACTATTTTAATACCAGTTCCTCAAAAGTACTTTTGAAGATTTTCAGGAAACTGGAATTGATTACTGAAACAGAAAAACAAGTTGAAGTGAATTGGTACTACGAGATCGGTGATTGGGATATGAAAGATTGTGGCCTCGATTATAAAACCATTGTGAATGTACCCTTTAAATTAATTGAAGTTCCGGAATAATTACCCCCCCGGCAGCTTTCCCCTTTCGATGCATAACCAGGCTACCTTACCCGTAAACTGGATGACGGGGTGGTACCAAACCGGTACGCCACCTCTCCCCGGATCAGGAAAAATTTATCATTCTTGCTGGAGTGACCGGGCGAATATCCCTCCAGGTAATCACTTCCGGTAAAAGTGAATTCAACCTCAGCTCCAATAGATATAGCCCGATGAAAATTGTATTTAAACCCAGTACCAATGGGTACTATCCAGGTATACTTCCTGAATTCTTCTTCCGGTAAATCGTCTGCCGGCCTGGGATCGAAATAGATTCCCCCTATTCCGGCAAAGAGATATACCCAGTATTTTCGAAGATCCATATCCAATCCCCGGGAATTATATCCGGGCAGATCTTTCTTTGCCCTGAAAATCTCGTATTCAACACGAAGTGAGGGAGCAACCATAAGCGTGGTAGAACTGAATACCGTTACCGTGTCACGCCTGTCGATTCCTAAGATCTGTCCTGCAGCAACCTGAAATTTTGCAGCAATATATTGATGAAATTTATACCTCAACGATACGGAACCAACAGGACTTATCTTCCACCGGTTCAGGTCATTGAAGGCAACATGTATGCCGCCACCCAATTCACCTTCCCACCAGTAATAACGCCACTT
>CAYMFM010000138.1:0-5225 GCA_964389685.1 uncultured Rikenellaceae bacterium | reverse complement strand
GGATGGGCAATGATTGAAAAAATATCATTGGAAACAGCCAGAATGTAGTGGAGGAAAACTGCAACCCAGATGGTTCCTGTTTTTAGTGTGAGGTAGCAGATTAAAATTCCGAATGGAACAGCCAGGATGGTTTCCCGGGCTCCCTTGGGAATATGTGCCAGGGAGTAAATAACGGTATTTACCAGGATCGCCGGCCATACTCCAAAAGCATCGACTAATCCGAACAATAAAAAGCCCCGAAACATGAACTCGTATGAAACCAGGTACAGAAACCAGCCAAGAGAGTTTTTGACGATAAGTGAAACGGTCCAGACCGGTACACGAATCTGAGGATAATGACTCAGGTTAACCGGGTTACGTGCAAATATTGCCTGAAACAAGACAATCAGCACACCCAGTGCCAAAATCCAAATAAGGGATTCCGGCAGGTTGACAATACCAACACCATACCGGGCAATATCCTGTGATAACAGTGTATACATTACTACCACTGGAATCAGTAAGAAGTAAAAAAAACCGGCATAACGCCAGAAGAAAACCCACCGGATTGTTCCCCTCTCTTCTCCAAATTTTCGATTAAATAGTTTGTATAAATACGAGGAGCGTGTGGTCAACCCGTAACCAACAAGGCAAATAATTACCGTTGTTAGTAATACAATCGCTTCAAAAATTTCCGGTTTCCATTCAAGCGAATACTCCATTTTTCTTCGTTCCTGATCGATTCATTATGAAATCAAATCTACTATGGATAGAGGAGATAAACAATTTTCTTGTAAATTCGGGGAATCAGTTAATACAGATTACAATAACCAGTAGCATCTTTGTGAAGAATAATAACGTACAGATCCTTATCTCAGGGAATTTGAAATGCATGTAGTTTTACTCTTTATTTTAGGGTGTATCCCTTTTCAGGATTCTGCCCGTAGCGCTGATAACAGCCTTATTATCTGCTTGTTTCAGAATCAGAAAAGTACGGTAATTACCGGGAACATAACAGATAACGAGGGAGATGCGTTACCCTACGCAACGGTATTCATTGCAAATTCAACCCTGGGCTGCATCTCGGATGAGAACGGGAGGTACCGGCTGGAAAATGTTCCCTACGGACAGCATGTATTGGTCGTATCCTTTGTGGGTTATGAAACCTATGAAAAAAAACTGGTTATTAATGAGGAAAGGATAGAACAGAATGTTCAGATGATTCCCCTGATTGTTGAACTGGATATGGTGGAGGTGGTGGAGAGAAAGAGCAAAAGTTCCTGGAGGTCTAACTACCGGAAGTTTAAGAATAATTTTCTGGGGACTACACCCAATGTTTCAGAGTGTGATGTTATCAATCCGGAGGTTTTACGGTTTCATTATGACAAAGAGTCGAAGATTTTAAGTGCAGAAGCGAACGACATGCTGGTTATTGAAAACAAAGCCCTGGGATACCGCATTCATTATATCCTGGAACGGTTTGAGCTTAGACCGGATGGATCAAATCTTTATCTTGGACAAGAGAAGTTTGAGCCCCTGATTGCCAAAGATGAGAAAGAGCAGCAGAAATGGGAGAAGTATCGAAGAGAGGCCTATTATGGCTCATTTCGACATTTCCTGACTTCCCTGGCACATCATTCTCTTTATAATGATGGATTCAGGGTAATACGGACTAATTCAATGATCCCTCTTGCCAGTCAGAGAAGGGAGAAAAATAAATCCGAGCCGAAATTATCCGATGAGAACGATTTTGTCAGAAGCAGTGCATCCATGGAATATGAGAGAATGTTGCTCTTCAGCTCCGTTTATCTGCATGTCAGGTATGTTTATGAATCGGATAACCTGAGGGGGATGGGATATCAGAGAACCATTGATAAGATGCAACCCTATCAGGAGTCCTGGATCCAACCCTTGTCCACCAGAACCATTTTTCATGAAAATGGATATCTGTACGACCCGGGGTCAATTATGGTGTTTGGCTACTGGGCGAGAGAAAATATGGCCGAAGCATTACCATTGGATTATTTTCCAAAGAAGTGATTTATGTTTACGGTTGATATCACATTAAAACTTGTCACGTAAAACCATGGAAGTTATAGTTCCACCTGATTATCTGGAAAATCCGGAATATGGTAACGCACCAAATAAAAAGCAGTTAAAAGCTGCAAGAAGATTTGCAAGTTGGGCTAAAAAGTCGGTAGAATTAACAATCGATGGCATGAACAAGGAAGCAGATGAGACCAGGGAAATGGGGATCGCTTTCTTTCGCATGCTGAATCAAAAACTGCGGTTAAATGAGAGGGACAACCCACCCACTGAAGAAGAGGTAAAAAAAGCCCTGGAACAACTTAAGGATGTTGGAAGAATCTCTGTTTTTGCATCGGCTTCCATACTACCTGGAGGTGCGGTATCGCTGGTAGGACTGGAACTGCTTGCCAGAAAATTCGGAGTTACCAATTTTACCCTGATCCCTTCATCATTTCGAAACTATAAAAAGAAATAGCATCCCGGACAGGTAAATCATCCATACTTTTGGTTTTCATTTAATCAAATGTTTATCCGTAAGGATGAGGATTGTCCGGATCCGTTATTTTCAAACGGGGAAATGTTTCATTCATATCGGAGTGTATCAACCGGGTTGGTATTGGCTGCTTTCAGCGTCTGGTAACTTACAGTCAGGGAAGATGTTAGTATAACAATAATACCTGCCACAATAAAAATTTCGGGCCCGAGGGTAATTCGATATGCGAAACCCTGTAACCACAACTTCCCGACAAAAAAGGCAATTGGACCGCCAATGAGAAAAGATACTCCGATTAACAATCCTATTTTTTTAGCCATCCAGAATATAATTTCTTTGCCTGTAGCACCATTAACCTTTCGTATTCCGATCTCCTTTCTGGTATCGTCAACAAAGAACAGAGAAAATCCAAACAAACCCAGACAGGATATGAAAATGGCGATAACTGTCCCAATATTTACCAATATTCCTATTCTCTTTTCGGATAAATAAAGATTATCAATATCGTCATTTAGAAAGCTATAATCAACCGGATCATCGGGTAATAATTCTTTCAGGGTATTCGTCAGAAAGTCCAGGGATGCCGGTATATTTTCTCTGTTGATGCGAATGAATACATTACTACTCCACCATGGGGCAATGGTAAGTATCATCGGAGCAATTTGATGGTGCAAGGTTCGAAAGTGGAAATCCTGAATGATGCCGATTATCTTTCCCTCCTTGCCCTGATTGGCTACATAACATGAGAACTGCTTCCCAATGGGTGATTGAAGTTCCATGGCTTTTATCGCGGATTCATTCAACACAAACGCTGCGGAATAATCCATTGAAAAATCTTCAGAAAAAAATCTCCCACTTACCATTTTCAGGCCAAATGTCTCCAGATAGTCATAGTCAACCGTATGAATATCCATAGATACTTTTTTCTCACCAATCTTTCCCTCCCAATCCGCGGTAAACGTGCTGCTGCCATTGTTCAGGTAGCCTGTGTTGGTTTGTGTCATGCTTATAATATCCGGGTGGGTCAGAAGCGCTTGTTTCACCACATCGTATTTTTCGTAAAAACTACCTCTTAGTTTTACATTCAGAATGATCTCTTTATCAAAACCCAACTCTTTGTTATGTATAAAAGACATTTGTTTATTCAGAATGATCGCATATATAATGAGTGAAACAGAGATCAGGAATTGCAATAAAATAAGAGATTTTCTGAATATTATTCCTTTCTTCCCGGTTCTGACTACTCCTTTCAGGATGGTCGAGGCTGGACATGAGGATAGAAAAAATGCAGGATAAAGTCCTGATAATATTGCTGTAAGGATGACAATAGAAAATAGAAGAAGGAAAAATTCCGGTGTATAAAGGGAAATAAAATCCTTTCCGATATAGCGTAAACTAATGGGATATATCAATTCAATGATTATTATTGCTGGAATAACAGAGAAACATGAAACTACGAAAGATTCAGTGAGGTATTGGAAAATTAGTTGTACTCTTCCTGAGCCAAATACTTTCCGAATCCCAATTCCTTTTATTCGTTTACTATATTGGGCGGTAGTTAGATTGATATAATTAAAAATGGCCACAACCAGAATCAGGATTGCTATGGAAGAAAACAGGATCACATATTTCCTCATACCGTTTTCGCCCAACGGTTTCAAATGTACCTGTGAAAAAGGTTGCAGGTGAATGGTCCGGTTCGATCCGGGATGATGTTCCAATATTATATTACGGACTTTCTTGTTTACTATATCCAGTCTGGCGTTTTCTTTAAGAAGAACATAACTTTGCATTGCGAAAATATCCCAGGCCTGCATGTCCCATCCAATCTCTTCCATAAAGAGGAAGGGTAGTAAATAATCGAACTCCAACGTTGAATTGGAGGGCACATCCTCGATGACTCCTGTTACAGTAAATTCTGTCCACTGGCCCCAGATCTCGAATTCAACCGTCTTTCCAACAGGATCTTCTTTTTTGAATAGCTTTGTAGAAAATGCTTCCGTTAGAATTATAAAATAGGGATCATCTGTTGAAACATCTGCACTACCTCTCTTAAAACGGAACGTGAAAATTTCAAAGAATTCAGGCTCAATACCACCACCCTTTCCAAAAAAGGTCTCTTCCTTATAACGGACAGGACTAGCTATCCAGGTGAACCAGACTCTTGTTGAGTTTTCAATTTCGGGATAGCTGGATTTTAACGCAGGAGCTAATGGCCCCGGACCATAGGATGAAAAAGAAGTTCCATCGCCTGCTCCAATCCAAACTTGATGAATACGATCAATTTTATCATGAAACAGATCATAGGTCCATTCGTGCATTGTCCAGGAAAGTATTAGTAATGAGGTAGCAATACCAACAGATAATCCAATAATATTGAGCAAGGAAAATGTCTTGAATCGAATGAAATTCCTGAAAATGATTTTAAGAAAATTACGGATCATCTTTCTTTGAACGATTACCCCTCCAATGTTTCAAAATGCATGCCATTGATCTAATAATGTGTTTATCAACACTATAGCAAAATTCCTTTACACAAAACTGTCGGTTTTTCCGACACGATGTGTTATGGATGGTACATTATTGGCTTAACCCGGATTATTCATAAATAATCCTTCCGACGAAGCAATACCACAAATTTGAGTTCATTCCAATCCTCAAATTTGGGTGTTTTCTTGTCGGCCCGCCCGGATGACATGGTCGGACGGGGGTTTACCTTCGGTGA
>CAYMFM010000137.1:0-5458 GCA_964389685.1 uncultured Rikenellaceae bacterium | reverse complement strand
TTAACTCATACCCTGCAAAAGTGATGCATTTCCGGGCAAGGATAAACACCGGATCGAGAAGGGGCAGATGCATCAGCTCCTGCTTAAGAACCAGTGATATCTCAGTACAACCGGAAATAATAGCCTCCACTCCTTTCCCGGTCAGATGTCCGATTGTTTCCATAAGTGCTGACAGGGGTTCCTCTTTATACCCTGCTTTGATGCCTCTATTACCATAAATGGCGTCCATGGTTTTTTCCCAGACAGGCAATTCAGGAATGACTATTTCCAGTCCGTTCCGCTCAAAACCGGTGGTATAAATGTTGGTTGTATAGGTCCCGGTGGTGGCAAGCAATCCGAATTTAAGCATGCCTTTGAATTCATTCAAAGCGTAATTTGCGGTTTCGGTAATCATGTTCAGCACCGGAATGGTAACGCTGTTTTCGATTTGATCCAGGAAGGCGTGTGCAGTATTGCAGGGAATGGCAATAAAATCAGCTCCCATTTGTTCCAGTTTGATCAATCCTCTTTCCAGGGCAGGTATGGGTGAATCACCATCACCATGAATGAATGCTGACCGGTCGGGGATTTTCGGATCATTCACAATAAGGAGAGGTATATGATCGGCATCTTTTGTTGCTCTGGTATTGGAAACGATCAGATGAAACAGCCTTACGGTAGCTTCCGGGCCCATGCCACCCAGAATTCCAATTGTTTTTTTTCTCTTAGCCATTGATTTGTTCTAATGCATCCGGTTTTTCTCTTTCAGAATTTCAAGCACTTCATCAACAGGCAATGCTTCAATCTTCCGCCCTTTCTGTCCAACCATCGTTTCCGCGGCAAAAAGGGAATTAAGGATGGCTTCTTCGGTCGCTTCAATCACAGCGGAGAAAAGGGGAGTCATGTTTTGATTCAGCAGTTGTTCGACGGTAACAACAGCCGAGTCGGAACGGTGTGGGATCCGGTTTTTTTCTGCCGTAGAGAAGGCAATGACGTAGTCACCACTCCCATTGGATGAGATTCCACCCGTTCTGCCAAGGCCGAGCATTGCCCGTTTTGCAAGCCGTTCCAGGTTGCGTGAATCGAGAGGGGCATTGGTAGCCACCACGATTATGCACGATCCGTCAACCCGATCCGTCAGGGAAGCAGACGGGTTGTTATTCTCCAGTTCACGGGTAATGTCAATGCCCGAAATCTGAAGCCTTCCTCCAAAATTGGTTTGCACCAGGACTCCCACGATATAACCGCCATAACGATCAGGCAGCTTGCGCGAAGAGGTACCAATACCACCTTTGAATCCAAAACAGATGGTTCCGGTTCCGGCACCAACGTTACCTTCCACAACCTTTCCGGTCGTTGCATTATTGATCGCCTCGATCACATCACCGCAAGTAACGTGCCTGCCCTGTATATCGTTAAGGTATCCATCATTAGTATCGCCAACCACCGGATTAACAGATTGAACATTCCTGTTCTCTTCCTGCTCCAGTATATACGTGATCAGGGCATCAGCTACCTTTGGAACACTCAAGGTATTGGTTAGGACAACTGGTGTTTCAATGTTACCAAGCTCCTTGACCTGACTGAAGCCGGTCAGTTTTCCATATCCGTTTGCAATGTAGATTGCTGCAGGAACTTTGTAGCGGTAAATATTCCCCGGGTAGGGCAATATAGCCGTAACCCCCGTTCGAACACTATCCCCCTCGATCAATGTTTTGTGCCCTACCCTGACACCCGGGACATCGGTTATCGCATTCCACTGTCCCGTTTCCATTGTGCCAATTTGAATTCCCGCTTCCCGGATTCGCAATCCCTGGGAGAAGCCATTTTCCGTAATGGACATGAGAGCGAGAAACAGGATCAAGGTAGTCATCCTTTTCATCCTTTTCATGGTATTCTATTTATTGTATTATGATCAGAAAAAATCCCCCGGAAGTCAGTCTCTTTCTTCAACGGGGGACTTTATGATTCAGTCAGAATATTCCTGGGACATCAGCATGGGTATTAATACTTGAGCAGCACAGGATCACCATACCCGATCTCTTTCAGCGGTTCCATTTGTGTTGCCGCATCTCCTATAATCAGGTAGAACATCTTATCGGGATTGAGGTATTGCTGCGCCAATGCTTTGTGTTCCTCCAGTGTCATGTTTCGGATAATCTCTTCTTCCTGCTTGATATAATCAGCAGGCAGATCATAGTTACTCATGGTATTCAGCATATTCAATAACGAGCCGATGGTTTCAAAATCCAAAGCATAGGATTTGACCAGGGCATTTTTAGTAAATTCAAGGTCTTCCTCAGAAACACCCTGGCGATACTCTTCCATAGCCTCTTTGAAGATCTGAACGGATTCGAGTGTTGCACTCGACCGTACACTGGATGATGCGGTGAATGATCCCGGGATAGAAGTACCGTTAAAGGATGTTCTGGCTCCATAGGTATACCCTTTCTCCTCGCGCAGGATCAAATTCACCACGCCGTTAAAGGATCCTCCCAGTTTGTAGTTCATAACGGTGGCAGGGAAAAAGTCATCATCTGTCCGAGCCATTGCAAGGTATCCGATGCGGATCACGGACTGCTTGGCGCCCGGAACATCGACGAAATAAACGGTTGATCCCTCAAGCGGCTCAGGCAAGGCATACTCGGGAAAGGTCACCTCTTTGGCAAGCCATTTTTTGTTCAGATTTTTTAACGATTTCATTACCTTTTCCGGTTCTATATTTCCAACGATGTTGAATACCGCTGAGGAGGGTGAGAAGAACTGGTTGTAGTAATTTTTCAAATCGTCAATCATAATGCTTTCAACTGATTCTTCCGTACCCATGGTATTGATTGAAAAAATGTGTTCATCCCCGTACAGGAGTTTATTGTATACCTCTCCAGAAATGTAGTTGGGATCTGCTTTCCGTTGCTTCAGGTTATTGAAGGTTCGCATTTTAGCAATACCAAATTCCTCTTCATCCCATCGGGGCTCAAGCAGGATCTCTTCAACAAGGGCAAGTACCTTGTCATAATTCCGGGCAAGGGTATTCACCGAAATAGTAATGGATTCTCTTCCGGTATACATATTGATACGAGCGCCGAGCAGGTCGATCGCCTCTTCCAGTTCTTCCGGTGTTTTGCTGGCTGTACCTTCCATCATGAGGTCAGTGACCAGGTTTGCCACGCCAACCTTACCGAAATCATCGACATACTGTCCACACCGGATATCGATATCGAATTGAACAAGCGGCAATTCGGAATAGACAATTCCATACACTTTCATGCCATTCTCCAGGTTATCCTGCCAGATTTCAGGAAGGGTAAGTTCCGGTGTTGGCCCTAATGGTGGCTCAATAGAACGATCGAATGCTGAAGGCGTTTTAACAATCTTCTCTTCCTCTGTTTCCCCCAGGACAACTTCTGTTGCTTCGGTGATCTTCTCCTCCACCACCTGTGCTTTAACGGATCCTTCAGCTACCATATCCAGTTGACCCTTCGGAACAAAACTGGTAGCGATATAGGGTTTCCCCTTAATGTAGGTTTCATAGACTCTCATAACATCGTCGATGGTAACTGCCTTGATGTTTTCAATATCCTCTTCTATAAAGGAGGGGTCGCCGGTAAATTCATTATATCTTGCCAGTTGAAATGATTTTCCGAGAACACTGCTGATCCCATTGTAGAAATTGGTTTCGAGACCGGCTTTTATTCTGTCCAGGTCGGTTTCAGTGATCCCTTCCTGTTCAAATCGTTCGAATGACTCGAAAATTGCATCTTCGATCTCTGCAAGGCTTTTACCGCTGTTAGCCGTTATGCTGATATAGAACTTTCCGGCCACCTCCTGTGAACGGTTATAAGCAGATGTTCTTGATGTCAATTCTTTCTCTTTAACCAATACTTTATACATGGGAGCCTTTTTCCCCGAAGAGAGAAGCTCTCCCAGGAAATCAAGGGCATACGCATCTTTATGATACTGTTCAACGGTTGGCCATACCATCCTGAACTGGGCTGCACGGGCAAAATTATCCTCGTGGTACAGCTTTTTCGTTTCATTGATGGTTACCGGCATCGGACCCAGATCTTCCACCTTCTCTTCTGAAGGTATTTCTCCAAAATATTTTTCAATCAACTCCTTTGCCTGGTCCGTTTCAAAATCACCGGCGAGCACCATAGTGGCGTTGTTCGGCAGGTAAAATTTCGAGTGAAACTCCTTCACATCCTCTATGGTTGCATTAAACAGATCTTTCATCTCTCCGATGACCTGCCAGCTATAGGGATGTCCTTCAGGATAGAGGTTCTTATCAATAATATAACTGGTATGGCCGTATGGACGGTTATCCACCATTTGACGTTTCTCATTCTGAACCACATTTTGCTGGTTCGCAAAGGAGGATTTTGTCACCGTATTGATCATATACCCCATCCGGTCTGACTCAAGCCAGAGAATCATTTCCAGCGCATTCTTCGGGACGACTTCAAAATAGACGGTTTGATCATTGGAGGTGCCTCCGTTTAGCATTCCCCCGGCACTCTGGATCTTTCTGAAAAACTGGTCCTGACCGACATTTTCCGATGCCTGAAACATCATGTGCTCAAAAAGATGCGCAAAACCGGTTCTTCCAAGCACCTCCCGGTTAGATCCCACGTGATACAGAATGGCAAGAGATACAATTGGATCCGACTGGTCAACATGTAAAACAACATCCAGTCCATTACCCAACTGGTATTTTTCAAAATCAATGGTAAGTTCATCACTGCCAGACGTTTTTTCCTGCTGGCATGAGAGAAGAATCATCGCAAGTAGAATAAAGAAACCTGCGGTAAAGGATTTCCTGATCATGGTAAACTGTTTTTGGTTAATGATAATGTATTGATTGTTTCTATTGAGGAAATAAAGGTAGTCAAAAAAAACATTGAACCGACCGCATTCCGTCCCGAAAATTTAAGATATCCTATTGATCCGGAAATGGCTGTGAAATTAAACGGGAACAGTCTGAACCAATGATTCGAATGGAGCATTACGGCAATTATCGTAACTTCTCAAACCTAAAAGAATCATCCTCAAAAACCAACCTGAAGTATTCATTTCCAAGATCAACATACCCCTGGTCAAAACAGAAGCAGTAGGTTTTCCCCTTTTTTGTTGTGTAGGAGTGTGTGTGAAAGGTAAAATTAAAGCCCCTGACAATCAGTTCATCCCTGTGGACTTTTTCCGACCCTTTCATATTCAACTCACTCAGGATATACCTGTTTCTTCGTAAAACATTCTGAACATTCCGGACGAACTTTTCATTACCCCGGTTCATCCGGTTGTGGTAATTGTTCCTGCAGAGATCAGAACAGAACTTTTTGTCAGACCTCCCTTTTATCGGTTCACCACAGTCAAGACAGGTACGCATCCGGTATGATTGTTTCCTTAAATATACAAATAATCGTTTATAAACGTTTACAAACGTTTACAAACGTATATAAACGACTACAAACGTTTAATCACC
>CAYMFM010000136.1:0-5562 GCA_964389685.1 uncultured Rikenellaceae bacterium | reverse complement strand
TCCCCGACACGGCCACCCCACCAGAACCAGTCACCGTTCATCTCATGGTACGGTCTCCAGAGCACCGGTACATTCGCTTCCCTGAGTTTTTTCAGGTAAACAGCCACTGAATCGACCTGTGCTGCCCACCGGTTATACAACCGTGTACCGGGTGTTAGCAGTTCTTTGAACTGGTCATCCAGCAATTGTCCCTGCACGCTTGCCAGGGAATCGGGAGCCACCGGCCCTTGTGGCTGAAAGGTAACCGGTTCATCGGCAGTTGGTGGTACGGCATGCCAGCAGATGGTGATGATGGAGCCTTTTTTATGTTGCCGGATGGCTTCCCTGACAATATCGGGCCGTGCCAGGTAGGAATCGTAATCTCCCTCTTCGGCAAAGCCCATGTCCGTGCTCCAGACAGCAGGTGTTTGCCCGATGTACCTGGCAGCAAACCGGCTGTTCCGGTCTTTTGTATTGGGATAATTGTGCTGACCGGTAAGCGTATAGTTGCCGGATATCCGGTAAAACAGATCAAGCAAAGCCTTTGCTTCCGGTGTTGCATCCGGATTTACCGGATCAGTTGCCAGAACATTTATTGAACTGATAATTAAGATAATAATTAAAATTACTTTAATTAATGATTTAAGTCTCATTGAGCTTCTTTTTTAATTTATTTCGAACTCACGACAATTTATTTTAGGGGATAGCCAACCGGATGGTTCAGCATCACATGCTGCGAATCGCTTAATTTCAGCATTTCTCTAATTTTCTCCAGACCCGGAAAGCTGGCCCGCGGACGGGTTACCAGTTCCGTAGCTGCACAGAAAACAGAGATGTTCTGTGATACGATGCCGGCATCCATGGCTGCCCACGTCAGTTTAAGGGAGTCTTCTCCCCTGCGAAACCGTGAAATGTCAGATATCAGGACCAGGTTTACCGGGGCATCGGTCATGCCCGGAAGAGCACGGTGGTCACCCGTACATACCGGTTTCAGGACCTGGTTGAATGCGTCGTACAGGTACACCCCCTCTACCATAAACACATAGATATCAATGTCCTGGGCATTCATTGCCGAGGAAGCGGTGCGTTTTCCCTCATCCGGCCTGTTTACACCATCGGCGGCCCACAACAGGTCAGACAGGTCCTGAAGGCTTAGTTTCTGATCCGACCATTCGCGTACGGAGGCTCTGACCGCCAGGGCTTTCATAACCGGCAATCCGCGCTCCTTATCGGGAGCATTCAATTTGATCTTTTCAAGTTCCTGGGACTGAACAAGACCCATCCCACAGGCCATTATCAATGTAATTGCAATTAATTTTTTCATGACAGCACGTTTTTGCAAAATTCAACGCACTTCCTGACTTCTTTTATCGAATCGGAGTCTTCGGGAACCGGGTATTCCAGCTCGATATCGCATTCGACATCCCATTTTTTCTGTTTGATCAGCTGAAGGATTTCAGCGACCTGTGCATCCCCTTCACCGAAAGGCACGGTTTTCCCGTCGAAGGTCCTGTCTTTCAGGTGAATGGTCAGCAGCCGTCCCTGGTCACCCAGTTCCTCCACGAGGGAGAGTGCAGATACCTTGTTTCCGGCGGCATAATGACCAATATCCAGGTTTGACATGATGCCTTTGCCATAGGAGAAGTAGGGTCCCCCGGAATAGGTATCGGGTCTGAGCTGCATATGGTTATGAAAACCGATGGCGATGTTGTGTTTATCTGCCAGTGGTGCAAGAACTTTTGCCTTATTTTCATCCAGTTCGGTTGTTATCCCCCTGGCTCCCATTGTTTTGGCAACATTAAACATGTATTCGAGTTCCTCCGCAGACATTCCTTCAGCGCCGATTGTATCAAACTTTACGACATTGATCTTCACGCCGGCATCATTGTACATTTCACGGATTGCTTCAAACGGGTCCATTGACGAAACGGTTTTCCTCCAGGTAACCAGTTCTTCCTGTCTTTCAGTGATAAGTTTCTGCAACTCGGGAGTCATCTGAAAACGAGGTCGTTGCCGATCACCCTGTGGGACACTATCCTGGGGTTCCGGTGGATGTTCCTTCCTGTATTCCGACATGATTTGCATGAAGTCTGCTTTAGGAGCACCTGCAGATGCTTCGATCGGTCCATACATCAACTCACAGGAACTCAGTCCGGATTTCAGCAGGTAATCCAGTGTCTCTTCAGCACTGGTTCCCGGAAGGCTTCTGTAACTATAGGTAATGGCTCCGATCTGTACGCCTCCGAAAACCGAATCAGGGTTTTCCAGGCTTATCCCAGGACTACCTCTGACAATCCGTGGAATAAAAGGATACGCGGCGGCAACAGCCGCAATGCCGATAAACCTTCGGCGGTCTATCTGTCCGTTCTGTTTGTTTTGTTTCTTCATAATCTTTTTAGTTTATTCAAGTTGCTATTTAGAGCTGTATCAAAAGCTTGGGAAATTGTCATTCTGAACTTAGCGGAGCGATCTCATGACCGTAGGGAATAATTTAATTCAGAATCTTATAGTGCTGAATATCAATTATTTTAGATCCTGAAACACCTGCCAGCCGGCAGGCTGGAGTTCAGGATGACTTAAATATTGGCTTTTGATACACCCTTTACGATTATTTAGTACCAGGAACCCCTATCCGGGTAAATCATGGTGAAAATACAGAGATTTCCAGACTATTCAAAATTCTCAACATTACGGATAAAATCAAAAATCTGTATGGCCTTCCGTTTACCAATTCCTTCGATTTGCAACAATTCATCCTGTGTAAGATTGATGATCCGCTCAATGGATTTATACCGTTCCAGTAATCGTAACGCCAGGACAGAACCAATTGCCGGAAGTCCCTGGATAAACCAGAGTTTTCTGCTGCTTATTCGTTTTGGTTTATATCCGGACCGCACGACCGCCACCTTAGCCAGTGCTGTTTGCTGTCCGGCCATTATTAAAACATCCGCAGTCTCTTCTTTATGATCAGTCATTAATACAGGGATTTGCCATGCAACCGATACAGATAGAATGGCTCCTTTAATTGCCTGAATATTAATCTTGTGTTGTGTGGTATATGGATTCCCTTCGATGATCAGCAACGGATACTCATTGTACCTTTTCATTTTCTGACATTGCACAAACAAACGGTTTGCAAGGAGCGATTGCACAAAATCTTCTTTCGTTTTTCTTTCAACCGTGATTTTCCCGTTGATATAATAGTCGCCGCTTACAAGTGTACTCAATTCCACATCTACTCCTCTATTCTTCAACAATACGGGAATTCCCGAAGCTTTTTCCCGGTAATCTGCAACTATTCTTATATTTTTCACAATTGGTATTTAAAAGTTAAGAATATCCTGAATGGATTTGTCCGGATGCAGATCAAACAAAAATTCATCACATGGTAAACATAGAATTCTGTTCTTCAATAATCTTTCTTTTCCCCGATAAAGAATAATAGTATGGCTTTCAGGATAGTCAGACCTGAATTCATTTAAGGAACGAAGGTCCTGTTTACGGACCCTGTCAGAATTTTTAACTTCAACGGCAAAGATCCCATCTTCTCCATAGAGTATAAAGTCAACTTCAACACCATTACGGGATCGCCAGAAAAAGATATCGAACTTGTTGTTACGATAGGCATTCCATGCCTTAAGGTGCTGAAAGATCAATCCTTCCAGCCCTGCTCCATCAATTTCGCTCGGGTTATCCAAGGGTCCTTTTGGTCTCAGGGCTCTGAAAACACCTGCATCAAACAGGTAGAATTTCGGGTGAGCGACCAGGGCCCGCTGTGCCCGTTTAGTAAATACCTGCAGACGGGTTGCCAGCAATATATCTTCCAGTATTGAGATATAGTTTTCCACTACTTTACGCTCTACCTCGCATTCCCTTGCAACATTACTAACATTAAGAACCGAACCGTGTGAAAAACTGATTGCTTCCAGGAACCGTGAAAAATTACCTATGTTTCTAACCAGCCCTTCATATTGTACCTCTTCACGGATGTAAAGTGAAACATAAGTATCCAGTGTGTTTTCAGGATCACCTGCCAGATAAATAATTGGTAGTAATCCATATTTTAAAGCTTTCAGAAAATCAGCTTTATCCCCCAATTCTGATAGCAAAAAGGGATGCATATTTCTGAGCAATACCCTACCAGCCATCAAATCCGGTCCTGATCGTTTAAGTTTGCGGGCACTTGAACCTGTAAGTATAAACTGAATTTCTTTATTGTCCTCAATTATACTGTGGACGGCACTCAACATCTCAGGCACCTTTTGTATCTCATCCACAATGATAATCTCCTTATCTGGATTGGCACCTACCAGTTCAATAATTGTCTCAGGTCTTGCCTGGTAATGTCTTTGTATATCTGGCCTGAGCAAATCGATATACACAGCTTCCGGATATTTCGCTTTCAGAAATGTAGATTTTCCCGTCCCCCGGGGACCGAACATAAAGTAACTCTGATCAGGAGTTTTAAAGCATCTTGGAATCATATTTTCCATTTTAATCCTCAATTTGGAATTAGTAATTCCAAAAATAATATATATTTTCGATTAATGCAAAAATATTATTGGTTATTCCTTTCAAGGATATCGGGTTTAAAACATGCTGATGGACGCATGGCAAGATTCCGGTCCATGAAACGTTTTCCTGCTAAACATCAAATGAGTTGGACCGCTCTTAATGCGGATTTCCAAACCCCGGGTTGCACCCTGACAAAGTTCGTCAGGATTTACCTGGGGCTATTAACAATTGTACCCCGTCGGGGTACTTATTATTCTATGAAAAAAACGACTGATTTCATCTCATGCTTCAGCAGTCAACAGTTCTTCCAGTTTCAGAGCAACACGTTGCAGCATCCGGTTAAAGTTATCGGGATTCCATGAGTATCGGGGTCTGAGTTCATAACAGTGGTAAGGTGCCCGTTCCTCCCACCATTCCCAGTATTTGCGGGTAGCGTTCCGCACATATGCTGACCGCTTTTCCTGGTCTTCATAAAGAATATCGGCAGCCATACCGATCGACATAAATCCACCCGTAAGCAACCCGCACAGATCGTACCGCTGGATTCCCCCGCCAAAACTGGCTGCAAAACAAGCCAGTTCATCCGGTTTATCAAAAAACCGCAAGGAGGCCAACAAAGCCTTCTGTGCGCAGCTCCCCCCTTCAATTTCTAAAATGATCTTTGCCATACGCGACTTTTCAATCGCTCTCTTCTCCTCCCTCGTGAATTCATCCCAGAGTTTTACTTCGCCTGTTTTTACGGCCGGTATTAGGGATGAGGTTTCCTTAAATGAGGTAAACAGGCCACCGAGTGCCAATAAAGAAGCGGTACCAAGAAAATTCCTTCTTGAAAAAGATGACTGGTCTTTCATGGTTTAAATCTTTGATTTTGGTTTTATCTTGAGACTATCGAACTTTAAAAACATGATTTAAATTGGAAATAAAATCCCCCTTATTCCCCCTTTTAGAAAAAGCCTGCCTGCTGGTCAGGCAGGGGGGATATTCACAGATTCAATCGATTTTCTTCATATTCTTAATCACCCACCGGGCATTTTTCACCACCAGTGGATTGGAGTCATTCAACAGTTC
>CAYMFM010000135.1:0-5636 GCA_964389685.1 uncultured Rikenellaceae bacterium | reverse complement strand
AAAACAGCCGCGGGAATTTCTCCCGCGGTTTTTTTTTGATAAAAAACCAAAGGATTGGAATAATGAACACACGATGGAAAAAGATCATCTTTCTCTGGTGCATGGGAAGAGAAGATTCAAATCCTTCTTCTGGAAAAGCGCAGAAGGTGAAACCATTTATGCACAAAAGAAAAAAGTGAAATTAAATTCAAAAATCAAAAAAAAATGAAACAAAGAACAATACACTTGACGCCGGAAGAATTACCAAGAGAATGGTATAATATTCTGGCAGATATTAAGATGAATCCACCATTGGGACCTGACGGGAAACCCATAAGCCCGGAGATGCTTGCCCCGGTATTTCCAATGAACCTGATCGAACAGGAAGTAAGTTCCGAACGTTGGATCAAGATCCCTGAGGAGGTACTGGATGTGTTGTCCATCTGGAGGTCCACACCGCTGATCCGGGCGACCCGGCTGGAGGAGGCTTTGGGAACACCTGCCCGGATCTACCTGAAGAATGAGAGTGTCAGCCCTCCGGGTAGCCATAAACCGAATACAGCCGTAGCCCAGGCATATTACAATAAGGCATTCGGAATTAAAAAACTGGTTACAGAAACGGGTGCCGGTCAGTGGGGGAGTGCTTTGGCTTTTGCATGCAGCCAGTATGGACTGGACTGTGAGGTGTACATGGTCAGGGTGAGTTTCGACCAGAAACCTCACCGGAAAACCGTCATGCAGACCTGGGGTGGAGTATGCTATCCAAGTCCAAGTGACAGGACTAACGCAGGAAGGGCAGTGCTGGAAAAGTATCCGGATACGCCAGGGAGCCTTGGAATTGCCATCAGTGAAGCCATTGAAATCGCTGTCAGTGATACTACGGGTAAAACCAGGTATTCACTGGGAAGTGTATTGAACCACGTAATGCTTCATCAAACAATTATTGGCCTGGAAACAAAGAAACAACTCGAAAAAGTGGGTGATTATCCGGATGTGATTATCGGTTGTGCAGGAGGTGGCAGTAACTTTGCCGGACTTTCCTATCCGTTTGTCTATGATAAGATCCATGGGAAACAGATCGAAATCTATCCTGTGGAACCCACTGCCTGTCCGACGTTGACCAAAGCGCCCTATGTTTATGATCACGGGGATGAAGCAAAATACACGCCATTGCTGGCAATGCACAGCCTGGGTCATGCCTTCATACCCCCGCCAATTCATGCCGGAGGGCTGCGGTACCATGGGATTGCCCCGACGATCAGTCAGCTGGTAAATGACAACCTGATCACACCGAAATCGATAACCCAGCTGGATGCATTTGATGCGGGAGTGCTGGTTGCGAGAACAGAAGGGATAATCCCGGCACCGGAAACGAACCATGCATTAGCCTGTGTGATCGACGAAGCCAGGAAAGCGAAGGAGGAGGGAAAGGAAAAAGTAATTCTTGTAAACTTCAGCGGTCATGGCCTTCTGGACCTCGGTTCGTATGAGAAATATTTCAAGCATGAACTGACCAATTTTGCCCTCTCGGATGAGGAGATCCTAAAATCGGAAAAGATCTATGAAACATTCCCGAAACCGGAATTGATACGCAGCTTTTAGGTGAATTTTAGGTTAATTATTGCAGGTTTAATCAGGGTCTGAGTTGAAGTCAGACCCTGATTTTTTGGTAGATGAGTGATACGATGACTCCAGGCAAGCTGTTCATAATGAATCTATCTGGGCGAAACCACTCTAAGCGAGCCTCTCCAGGCGAGCCCTTCATAGTCATCGTATCACTTTTGTTTCCCTTCTGAAAAGATTTCAACAAGTAATAAAATATCCTTTCATCCGGGTTTGATAAGTTTTATCTTTGTTTCAGAAAACAAACCGACCCTTCTCCTTGGCTGATTCGACCAGATATGTAGAGACTCCCTTGATGAAGCAGTACAACAACATCAAGCGGAAACACCCGGATGCCATTCTGCTGTTCCGGGTGGGTGATTTTTATGAAACGTTTGGTGAGGATGCGATTAAAGCTTCGGAGATCCTGGGGATCACCCTGACCCGGCGTGCCAATGGAGCGGCATCATTTGTTGAACTGGCAGGTTTCCCGCACCATGCGCTGGATACATACCTTCCCAAGCTGGTCAGAGCTGGCCAGCGGGTTGCCATTTGCGATCAACTCGAAGATCCGAAAATGGCAAAAAAGATCGTGAAACGGGGGATCACCGAACTGGTTACACCCGGGGTCTCCCTGAACGACAATGTGCTGGATCATAAAGAGAACAATTTCCTGGCAGCTGTCCATATTGACCACCAGATTTGCGGAATTGCCTTTCTCGATATTTCAACCGGTGAGTTTCTGACAGCTGAGGGGAACCATGAATACATCGATCAATTGTTGAGTAGCTTTAACCCCAAAGAGGTTCTGCTTGAAAAAAGCCGGAAAAATGAATTTTTGGATCTCTTCGGGACACGATATTATACCTACAAACTGGATGACTGGATCTTTACCAATGAATCAGCCAGTGAAAGACTGCTGAAGCATTTTAGTACAACATCCCTGAAGGGTTTTGGTGTTCAGGGATTGCAGTACGGGATCATTGCTGCCGGAGCTATCCTGCACTATCTTGACCTTACACAGCACGATCAGGTAGGACACATCTCAACGATCTCCCGGATCGAGGAAAATCACTACGTGTGGCTGGATAAATTTACCATCCGAAACCTGGAACTGTTTTATACCTGGAATGAGGGAGCCAAAACCCTGATTGATGTCTTGGATAAGACCATCTCCCCGATGGGAGGTCGATTGCTAAAACGCTGGATATCACTTCCCCTGAAAGAGATAAAACCCATCACTGAACGTCATGATATCGTTGAGTATTTCATACAGAATCCGGAATCCAAAGATCGAATCGAGGAACTGGTTACAGTGATCGGTGACTTGGAACGGGTTATATCAAAAGTGGCAGTTAACCGGATTAACCCCCGTGAAGTTGTTCAACTGAAAAAAGCACTGGAAGCCATTGAACCGATAAAAGATGCCTGTAAAAAAAGCAGATGCAAACCCTTGAAATTATTGTCTGAACAACTGGATACCTGTAAACATGTCCGGGACCGGATCGGAAAGGAGATCAATCCGGACCCACCGGTACAGGTAAACCGGGGTAATGTCGTTGCAAAGGGAGTATCCAAAGAACTGGATGAATTGCGGGATATCCTTTATTCAGGAAAGGATTACCTGGTAAAACTGCAGCAACGGGAGATTGAACATACGGGGATCCCTTCGTTGAAGGTTGGGTTCAACAACGTGTTTGGTTATTATATTGAAGTCCGTAATACGCACAAGGATAAGGTACCGGAGCAGTGGATCAGGAAACAGACACTGGTGAGTGCAGAACGATACATCACCGAAGAGTTAAAGGAGTATGAAACCAAAATACTGGGGGCAGAAGAGAAGATCCTTAGTCTGGAAACAACCCTGTTTGAGGAGCTGGTTGCAGGATTGGCAAAGTATATCGCTCCCATCCAGGTAAATGCATCCATCATAGCCCGGATCGATTGCCTTTTATCGTTTGCTAAAACTGCCATTGAAAACAACTATATTCGACCTGAGTTAGAGGATTCGGAGGTTATCGATATTAAACAGGGAAGGCATCCGGTGATCGAAAAGATGTTGCCCATCGACGAACCGTATGTTCCGAATGATGTTTTCCTCGACAGCAAAGAGCAGCAGATCATTATCCTCACCGGTCCAAACATGTCGGGCAAATCGGCTCTTTTGCGGCAAACAGCCCTGATCGTTCTCCTGGCGCAGATCGGAAGTTTTGTACCTGCTGAATCGGCAAAGATCGGTCTGGTAGATAAGATCTTTACCCGCGTTGGTGCTTCTGACAACATCTCCCTGGGAGAGTCCACCTTTATGGTCGAGATGAATGAAGCGGCGAGCATTCTGAATAACCTCTCTTCCAGGAGCCTGGTATTGCTGGATGAGATCGGACGCGGCACCAGTACATACGACGGGATATCCATTGCCTGGGCGATGGTGGAGTATATCCATGAAAATCCGAACGGTCTGGCTAAAACCCTTTTTGCCACCCATTACCATGAGCTCAATGAGATGGAGAACTCCTTTTCACGGGTTAAAAACTATAACGTTTCGATCAAAGAATTGGATAACCGGGTGATCTTTTTGCGAAAACTGAAGAGAGGTGGGAGTGAACACAGCTTTGGTATTCATGTTGCACGGATGGCCGGAATGCCGAAAAGTGTTGTTCATCGCGCAAATGAGATCCTGAAGGAGCTGGAACAGTCCCATCAGAAGAAGGGTCTGACCAAGCCGGTTTCTGACCTGGCTGGGCACAGGGAGGGACTGCAGTTGAGCATTTTCCAACTGGATGATCCGGTTTTAAAGCAGATCCGGGATGAACTCATCGACCTCGATATCGATAACCTGACTCCCGTTGAAGCACTGAACAAGCTGAATGAGATCCGGAAACACTTGAAATAAGCCGGTTATCGGTGTTGGGTAACGATGTCCGCCCTGTGAAATAACCCTTCTGATTATTAATTCCATTGGTTACCACCGGTAGCGACCGGTGGTTATTCATTATTCAACCACTTTGTGGTTGCACTTAGTGTAACTTTAGGAAATTTTTCTGTTTGAATTTTTTAAAAAAATCGTATTTTTGCACCCACCTTTGCGGAAATAGCTCAGTTGTCCCGAATTTGTCCAATCCGCCTTTGGCGGATAGGTTACAAATTCGAGGATCCTCGAAAAATCAAGCATTCCGCCACAGGCGGATGCGATTTTTCGGGAGTAGAGCACGACCTATTATGTTTTGAGGATTTGCGTTAGGTTAATGTTGCGGAAATAGCTCAGTTGGTAGAGCACGACCTTGCCAAGGTCGGGGTCGCGGGTTCGAGTCCCGTTTTCCGCTCAACAAAAAAGCCGCAGATATGCGGTTTTTTTATTTCATGACAACTTTTAAAAGCTTGCTTTTATAAAGTTGGAGTGAAATTAAAAATACAACCGTCAGGTTGCTTTCTTGTTGACATCCCGGTTTTCATCCCCCTGCTTTCTCACATGCCACCACACCCCCCTTCTCCTCCACACGTTCCAGCCCACAAGGGGGACATTGCATGGGAACCAAAAGTCAACTTTCACGAGGGTTCTTATATTTCATAAAAACCGAAATTGTGTTAATTTTGCAAAGCCCGTTGCCCGGGTGGTGGAACTGGTAGACACGTTGGACTTAAAATCCAATGGCCCTAAACGGCCGTGCGGGTTCAAGTCCCGCCCCGGGTACACTTTGAAGACTAAATCCCTTGTAAATGTTATTATACAAGGGGTTTGTTTTTTGAGGGGGAAGAATTAGGGGAAGAATAATTACAAAATATTAGATGAAGGATTATTTATAAATAATCCGGGTTAACAACTATGGGTCATTCATTTTTCTCTTTGTATTTCGCCAACGCCATGGAGAATGTTTTCCGGGCCAGGGCAATGCAATGTACCTTGGGTTGGGGGACATGCTCGAGGTGATTATAAATATCGGTTTCCGAAATGGTCAGGGCTTCTTCTACCGTTTTCCTTTGTGCCATTTCAGCAAGGGCGGATCCGGCTGAAAAAGAACCGGCACATCCGATGGCCTGAAACTTCACCTGCCTGA
>CAYMFM010000134.1:0-5643 GCA_964389685.1 uncultured Rikenellaceae bacterium | reverse complement strand
CTAATAAGTAACAAAGGCCCCCGGAGTAAAATCACAGTTAAACAAAGTAGTCAATGTCAGGTACTCCGGGAGCTTTTTTGTAAATTCTGTAAAAGATAATAAGCTTCATACCTAACAAATTTTAACTACAATTTCGACCCGATAAACTTAAATAAGGAGGGTAACTTATGGCAGAAAATAATAATTCTGGATTTTTAAAAGTTGTTTTGATAATCTACGCCATTGTTTGTATAGTCTATGGTTTAGGGTATTTCTTTACGCCTGATACTTTAGTGAATATGTCAGGTGGAGAACCAGTATATCATGGTTGGCTTCGTTGGTCTGGTGGGATTTTAATTGCCCTTGGAATTGGAGGAATCCTTGTATATCTTAAGCCAAAAAACCAGGGTATCTTTGTAACAACAATAGCTTTAGGCTGCCTTCTAGCTGGTATTGCATTAGTATGGGCATGGATTACAATTGAAGAAGGAGCGAACGTATGGTTCACAGCTTTGCCAGCAATTGTTGTATTGGTTCTTTCTGGGCTCCTATGGTGGAGCAGGCAACAGGCTAAAGATATATTGTATCCTGGTACGGAATGATGTAGTCGATTTTTGCTTGTTGAGTATTAATTTGCATTTCAAATCATTGTTCAACTTGATTGTAATACAATCAAAAATTCGGGTCGAAATTGTTTTTTAAAATCTGACATTAATAAAGTATGATCTAATTTCAACTCCCAAGTTCTCCTCATTTTTTCTCTTTTGGGCGGGGAATAAAAAATAATTGTAATCCGTTTTTTCGATTGACCAAACAATACTCCTCTAAATAATTCAAAATACCAACCTCCCCTGTAACAGGAAACAAACAAAGGGACGTTTTTTTACCTTACTTAGTATATTTAAATTGCCCCTTCTATTTGGAAGTTAAACATCATAATAAAATTAGGTTCCCTTTTAAAGTATATAATTAGTTGGAAAAACCGATGCAAGTAAGCACCTCAAACCGGGGTAAATTGAGCACCCCTTTCTGGACCAAGGTGAACATCTGTAATCGCAACATATCTATCACATTATCAATACAGAACGGTAGATACAATTTACTATAAACGAACTGCACACAATAAACCTGTAAGGGTGCTCAGTAACACCGGAATTAGCATTGTAGCTCACAAATAGGATTCTCAGTTATTTAAATTGGTTATAAATTAACCTCTATTCGTCAAAATCCTTCAAAATAGGGGTAACCTTTTGCTTGTTTTTGGAATTAATAAGTAGAACCAATATTGTTTTTTAATCTACTAACCTAAAACCTAAAATCATGGGAGTAAGAATAGCAACATTTAATGTTGAAAACTTTTTTGAGAGGTATCGGTTCAAAGAAAATTATGAACCAACTGACTCTAGTGGATTCTTTATAAATGACTTAGCTTTCTCCATATATAATGATGACCCTAAACGGCTTACAGCGAAAGCTATTATATAAATTAAGGCTGACATTATATGTTTACAAGAAGTGGAAAGTATGGAAATTCTTGAACGGTTTAATCATGATCCCAGAAGGATTGATCTTGCTATACTTAGCAAACATCCAATTGTTTCAGCAGGAACTTATCGTTAAACCTAAATACCAACATTATGAAAACACAAAGATTCCTTTTAATTGTTGTGATTTCTCTGATACTATTAGTAGCAATTAATATTGTTATATCTGTAAGACAACCACAACAAAAACAAGTTGATTACGACAACACAGAACCCAACGACACAGCTTTTGCAGTCGAACGAGTGAAAAGTCCCGAAGAGAGGGCTCGAATGGAAAACTACCTGGCGGAATACCAAAAAGGCCAAAAAGTAGTAAAAACTATAATTGGTTCGTCAGGCGAATTTATCGACTGCATCGATCTTTACACTCAACCTGGTGTACGTATGAACAAAATTGAGCGAAATGAAATTCAGTTTGCCCCGAAGACCTGGCAGGAGTTTATAAAAGGAGATTCTATTGTACAACCTGCAGAAATTGAAACACCGGATATGCTGTTTATGATAACCGGAGATTCATGTCCAAAAGGCGCAATACCAGTGCGTCGTTTGACAATGGAAACATTAACAAGGTTCGAAACACTCGAAGATTTTTTCAGGAAAGGTCATGGTTATATATACCCGCCTTGCGGAGGTGGAGGAGGTTCGTCTGCCGGACATGAATATGCTCATGCTGCACGCAGTGTGGCAAACTTGGGCGCCGAATCGGTTCTCAACCTTTGGAGCCCTTATGTTGAGAAATCTAATGAGTTTAGTCTCTCGCAGATTTGGGTCGTGCGGGGTTCTGGTAGTAACCTGGAAACAGTTGAAGCGGGGTGGCAGGTATATAAAGATTTATATGGAGACTGGCGTTCTCATCTGTTTATTTATTTTACTCCTGATAACTACGGAAGCGGGGGTGGTTATAACCTCACTACCGGTGCTTTTGTACAGGTGAATAATACAGTATATATTGGAGGAGGATTTACAAATTATAGTTCATTAGGCGGATCGCAATATACAATTAAAATTTTATTGTATAAAGACGGAACAAACGGGCATTGGTGGCTTCGGTACGGTAACACCTGGGTAGGATATTGGCCACGCAACCGGTTCGATGCCAACGGATTGCGTAATCAGGCCGATAGAATCGATTATGGTGGTGAAATTGTAAACACCCGTCCCAATAACCGCCATACCCGTACCGATATGGGAAGCGGACACTGGCCATACGAAGGTTATGGTTATGCCGCTTATCAAAGAAATATTAAATATGTAGATGTTTCAAACTTTTATCAAAATGCAACAGGACTGAATGTTTCATACACCAGCGATATGTGCTACGACATCCATCTTTACGAATCATCGAGTTCGTGGGGGGTCTATTTTTACTTTGGTGGATCGGGTTATAATACTTATTGCAAGTAATAATAAGGTATCAGCATATTTCATTATGAAAAAGGACTGAAATTAGTTTTCTGATAAAATGTTTTCTAAAAGAATTATAGTTATTGGAATATGTTTTGTTTTGGTTACACAGGCTATGATTACCAGCGGATGCAAAGCCGACAGCAACAGGATTACCACTCCTGCTGATTTTACGGGTTATGTTACTCATATCAAATTACATCAGAACAGGAGTGGTATTCATACAATATCAGCTGAGTCACATGCAGACAAGCTGGTTCACAGATGTTTAATAAAGGTAACAAACAATACTATGTTCTTTAAACTGGAAGGGGAAACATATCACCCCTCAGGTCCTGATAAGTTAAAACTAAAAGACCAGATTCAGGTTTGGTTTTTCAAACCTGCTAAAAATTCCATTCCTGATTATGGAAAGGCTAAACAAATAGTTATTTCAACATTTACAAATTTTGAAGAATAAGAATAAGTCTTATGCATCCTGTTCTTTTTGAGTTTAGTTCCTGTACGATTCGTTCCTATGATATTGTACTTTGCTTGGCAATCGTTACCGGCCTAGTTATGGTTTGGTACGAAGCAAGAAAAAAAGGATACCCGGGAGGAAGTTTAATAATCTGTCTTATCGGAACCGTGATCTGTGCATTAATTGGCGCAAGAATAAATGGCTGGCTCTTCTGGTTTAGAGGTAATATTGCTATGCTCAACTTAAACTTATTTTCTACTGGGAGTGGCATGACAGCCTTCGGGGGCTTCGTTGGAGCTTTGGGCTTTGCCGCACTGTATTCATACTTGAATCGCTGGAATGTTTGGAGACTTCTGGATATAGTAGCACCGATCCTTGCAATGACCGAGAGTATTCAGCGAATAGGTTGTTTTCTTAACGGCTGCTGTTATGGCCGTAAAACCACCGGTTTCTTGGGAATATATCTGCCTGATACACTCGACAATTGGGCATATCGTTATCCCACCCAGATCATAACGGGAATTTTCTGCTTTGTGCTGTTTGTCTGGTTGTGGCGTCAACGTGAAAATAAACCATTTGAAGGTTCGTTGATGCTCTACTACCTTGTATTGTATCACGTAGGCCGTGTCGTAATCGACTTCCTACGGGGTGATGAACAGGTTGTCCTTGGTCTCTTGACAGTACATCAACTGACAGCCACAATTATTGCGTTGATCGCTGCAATTGTACTGTATTTCAGGCTTAACCTACAGGTGAAGAAATCGAGACCAGTTGAATTAGTAGACAATGTTGGGTCGTAATATTAAAAGTGCTTTCATTAACTTTGAGGCTGGAGCGGTGGCGAAGAGTAATGATATTATGAATGATAAATTTTGAAGATCTTAATGCATCCAATATTCCAAATTCTTAAATAAAAAAATAGAAAGCCATGGCACTGAGAATCACTATTGACATATTCAGCGGGAGAGAAAATCCTGTTATTGAACTCTCCGAAAATGAATCAGTTGAAGCTTTGAAGCAATTAAAACCTTCAGGGAGACTAGATCAAAAAAAGGAGATTTTCCCAACAGAACCTACTCTCGGTTATCGTGGTTTATTAATCGAACAATACGATACCATTGATAAGGATTTACCTCAGCATTTTCGCTATGTGCACGGAGAACTTTATGGAAAGGATCTGGCGCATAAAGCATCAGGAGATGCCTTTGAGGAATTTGTCTGTGGTAGCGAAGGCTTAATAAGAAAAATAAAGCTAGACAAGGAATTTTCTGAAATGGTATTGAAAGAGATCGAAGAATTCAAGAAGTTAAGATATCTGCTGGATCCTAAAATTGTAGATCTACTCAGAAGACGTCTTTCAATCTATTGGCCATGCCGTTGGTGGTGGCCCTGTTATTGGTGGTGTTGTAGAAAATGCAGGTGTGCTCCAATTTATGAACCTGCATCGTGGAACGATGGAGATATAAAAGAATGGAATAACAATTGTTATAATTATGCCTCAAACTACAGAACTGATACCTTTGCCCAACCTGGAAGAGCTTCCGGTAATATATGGAATGACCTCTCTGCCTGTAATGTCCCAAGTGCAAATATTAGTGCTAAGATGGGAGCTATAAGCGATGATTTAATTGATAACCCCAACGCTAACAACAAATGCCCTTCACAAGGCCATTTAGTAGCCTTAGTTATCGCTCCAGGGTGGGATTATCATTGGTACCGGAAAGGCAGAAATGGATATTGGTCACATAAACCCGGGCATACTCAAGTGACAAACCAGGATAATTCTGGAAATGCCATTTCAGATCCCAGAACTGCGAACAGGGGGCTCTATACGGAATTTTGTACATTCATGACTGTAATGCATGGTCATATAAAAATTAAGTAGCAAGTATTTATGGGAAAATGTATTGCTTGGGCATCGGTTTTTTCAGGTCGGCCTGATCCTGAATGGAGCTTAGATGATGAGACACTTGGATTTGTTGAAAGGACTTGGGAAACCCTTAAACCAAGTTTGGAACAGCAGCCTACAATTCCAATACTTGGATATCGAGGATGTTATATTCGGTGTCCTGAAGGCAACAAATGGTTTATCTACAAAACCTTTGTAAAACTCAACATAAAAGGTAATGTTGTGATAAAACACGATGCGAATATGGAACTTGAAAGAAAATTAATAAACTCTGCTCCCAAAATATTTCAATTACCTTCATTCGTCTGGAATAATATTGATTCAGACGGAATTAAAGAATAATCAAT
>CAYMFM010000133.1:0-5731 GCA_964389685.1 uncultured Rikenellaceae bacterium | reverse complement strand
GTTATACAATTTCATGATAAAATATAAATTAGCCTTATTTATTAGTTTTTCTAAAAAATTTTACTATCATGATTGTTAATATAACTAGACTCCCCGTCAACCATATTATCAAGAGCATTATAGTTATTAAAAGAAAAGTAAAATCCAAATCAAACTGGAATTGCATGTATTGAAATTTCCAGATGTGATTTTCATTAATCATTACTGCGGATAACCGTAAAGGTAGAATCAAAAACCGGGATAGATCGAATTTCACATATCCAATTGTCGAGATCCATGCCACGTTCCCTGATGTTGAGATATAGGCATTATCCATAAGAAATGTACAATCCCCCCAAGATTTCCAATCACTGAAGATCAGTTTAGAAGATTTATCTCGGCCAATGAGTATTTCATGAGGCATTGTCCCGAGAATCAAGAGGCTTTCTTGAGAAAAAAGTTGTTCCATAAAAGTTTTTACTTGAGATGTGTCTCGGTCTGTATATCCTGCTTGAAACTTGTGTAATTGCTCAATAATCTCTGATCTGATACTATCAGGAGCGTTGCCAATGGAAAAAATAAAAGTATCATTAGCATCATAATACGCCTTGTGTGGATGACTAAGAATAATGATTACTGAGTATAATAGAACAGAAATCAATACAACCCTAAAAACCTGCTGAATAATTTTCATTTTATTCTCCGCAATTTACTGTCAGTGATTTTTTGATTTTTTCAGAGCAAATGTCTGTATATTAACCATCGGATTTTCATAATTGCTTTCCTTTCTTATACAATTGGTTTTCTTGTATAAACTTATTCATAATGCAACGTTTCAACCGGATTACGCCTTGCTGTCCTCCATGTTTGTAGAATTGTAATTAAGAAAGCAATTCCGAATGTCAAAATAAAAGACAATACAAATACCCACCAGCTGAAAATTGTTTTGTAGGCGAAATTCTCAAGCCACTTACTCATAATGAAATAAGAGACCGGGAAGGCAATAAAAAAAGACACTACGCACCAATGAACAATCTCTGTATAAAGCAAAGTGATAACTTGTATGGTTTTCGCACCGAACACTTTTCTTATGCTTATTTCTTTCGTTCTACGCTGGATACTGTAAGTAACATGAGCTAATATCCCAAAACAAGACAACAAAATTGCAATCAGACAAAAAGCTCCGGTAATTGTAGAAAGCCTCTCTTCTCCTCCATACATTCCTCTGAAACTGTCAGCTACCGAAAATGTTTTGCATGGTTCTTCGCCTGCGATTTTCTGCCATTCATTTTGTATCAGGGCCAGTGCTACTTGCTTCTTCTCATCATTTATACGAAAAACCATATAATCAGGGTAGGAATTTTCTTTGTATCGATAAATCATTGGTGGAATTGCCTGGCTAAGTGAACTGACATGAACATCTTTAAATACGCCTATAACATGAATTGTATTTTCCTTATTAAAAAGTGCCAATTGTCTATTTTCTATTGTATTCCAGCCGAGTAGACGCATGAATGTTTCATTAATCAGAATAGCTTCTTTTTCGGAAGCAATATCGTCCCCAAAGTTTTTACCCTCCACTATGGGGATATTGAAAAGGGAAGAATAGTTTTCATCGACACCTATGGAAATAACTGAAAAGGTGATCCAATTCTCAGTTTCGAATACTGTGAATTTGTTTCTGATACCTGACCCTGGGATTGCCTCTGTTTCGCACAGATCCAATATACCTGCACTGACACTCTTTTTAATTATTTCCTGTTCAAGCACCTTCACTTTCTGAATCTTCCTTTCCCAATCACTATCTAAATCGCCTAATTCCAACGCAACCAGTCCTTTAGCGTTAAATCCCAAATCATGCCTTTTCATGAATGAAATCTGCTTGAAGATGAGAAGTGATGATATGATAAGAAGATTAGCAATTACAAGTTGAATTACAATAAGTATTTTTCTGAAATACCCAAGGGAGGTTACCTCTTTCCGTTTGTTATAAAGAACTGCAACCGGTTTGCTATTTGCCAATGAGATTGCAGGGTAGATTCCCGAAAGCAGACCTGTTATCAAAAGCATGATTACAATGAGAATCCATATCATTGGATCATTAAAAGGGGAGGTACTATCAATTTGAGCCAGGTTTCTGAATGGCCCGGAAAGGAAAATGACAAAAACGATTGCCGGAAACATTGCAATGAAGGCTTTTTGCAAAGTTGTTGTCAAAAATACCCTTATAAGATTACTTTGCGATGCTCCGGCCACTTTTCTAATACCGGTCTCCTTTGCATTCTTCTCCGATTGACTGGATGCCAGATTTATAAAATTTATACTGGCAATTGTGATTATAAACAACGCTACGATCCGCAATGTCCAAAGCAAACGGGAAGAAATTGCCGGGGAAAAAGCGTTGTCTATATCTGTCCTGAAATGTGAACCCTTTAAGGGCAAAAGTTGATATTCGTATCTCCTTTGTATGAATGGCGCATTATGCCTTTCGAGGATAGTATTGATTTTCTGTTCAAGATTATCCTTTTGTTTTGCGTTAACAGCTTTAATAAATATGCAAGTCCCTCCCCACCACCATTTTTCCCGCCAATCTGAAGGATACATCGATTGCCATGAAAGTAGTATTTCTGGCTTGAACTCTGAATTACCGGGATGATCATTCATCACACCTTTTACACTAAAGAGTATTTCGCCTTCAAAGGATTTTAAAGAAAAAACCTGTCCGATAGGATTATCTGTACCAAATAGTTTTTCTGCACATGAATTTGTGACAATGGCATTATTGGGTTCTCTAAGTACTGATTCAGATGAGCCAGCCTGTAATCGATAATCCAGGATCTTAAAAATCTCAGCATCTGCAACTGATGCTTTTACTTCGAGTTCAGTCTGATTAACAATTACATGGTAACTAAAAGGCAATGATATACCGGCAACAATACCTTCTTCCGGATAATCAGAGCGAACAGCATCAGCCATTGGTAATGGATTACCAAACGATAGATTTCCGTCATTTATATCTTTGGAAACAAGGCGGTATATATTTTCTATATCAGAGTGATGTGTGTCAAAGGATACATTGTGACCGATATACCAAAAAACTAATACACTCATCGCTATACCGATTGACAATCCCAGAATATTTAGTATCCCTAAGAATCCATCTCTTCTAATTGACACCAATAATGATTTGAATCCGAACCCTTTCATAATTACATAATGTCCTGTCGGCAGTAAAAACACAAGTATCTGTTTTGATACTATACATATATTCTACTGCCAGTATCGGCAATACAGTAAATATACAACGCATTATCCGGATAATCAAGAGATGATTGAGGAGCTGATTAAAGAGTAGTTTCATATGGTTCCAGATTGTTCCAAATGGTTTCAGAATAAATCCTGCTTGACGATTGAACGGTTGAATTAAGCCGCCGTAGCGTGGCGCGAGCTTTGCCTCTACTGCGAAGAGCGTGACACGCATATACGGTCGGCTTTAGTGAATGGTTATGCGCAGTTTTGCTGATGTTTGTTATAATTTCACTTCTTCCATATGATGTCAGAGGTGTGAGCCATTTGAGCCATTTATGAGCCATTTCCGTTTTTATGGTTGAGTGGACCATTTGAGCCATTAATGAGCCGATTTCCTGTCAGTCGGTAGTGTGCGGATCGGCCGGCCCCTTCGAGTTTGATGAGTCCCAGCTTTAACATTTCATCGAGATCCCGTTTGGTAGTCGCGCGCGATACACCGGTCAGTTTCTGGTATTCGATATTTGTGATACGGAATTTTGATTTGAGAAACTGAACAGCTTTGATCTGCCTCTCATTTAAATTCAGGCTCTTCATGCGATCATCGGTGAACCAATTGCGCCAAACGGTTACCTGGAATCGGTTCTTTGTCGAATCGAACTTTGGATCGGGAAGGCCTGCTTCCCGACACCACTTGACGACGTTCCGAGTGCCGTAGCCGAGTTGGTTGATGTAGCCGGCCAGATAGAATGGTCGGGCGAGAAAGGGATTAATTGGAACTGAGAGGTGTTCCTTGATGAGGTCGTCGATAGTGAGTTCGTCGGGAAGCCCACCTGGATTTAAGATTTCCACACGGTCTGCGAAGACGTCGATCTGCACAGAGGCATTAGAATCGTAGTCCCGGTGTACAATGGAATTGACAATAAGCTCACGAATTGCCTCTTTTGGGATTTCGAGTTTCTCTTCGGCAACCGTGGTCTCCTCTCGTCCCCCGATGGTACGGTATAGGCGGGAGAGCACAAAATCAGCCGCGGCGTCGGCTTGTTCGAAGAGGGTATTTCCAAGGACCTGGTGGCTCGGGATCGGGCGCGTCACCTCAGTGCCATGATAATGGGAGCATTTTACAACAGCTGCCGGACAAAAGTGCTGAGGCTTCCTGCCGAAAAGCATTAGTGCTGCATATAGAAGTCGGCTCTTATCGATCAGACTCAGTTCGGTCAGCACATTCGTCGTCGTCGGCGTCGTCTCGAAGTTGAACTTCCGCTTTATTGAGGCTTCAGCGACAAACCAATCTATGCGGCCCGTTGCAATATCGGACAACTTACCTCCTTTTACCGGTGTTAGATAGAAGGGTTTTTTCATGGTGTAGTCCTCCGGTTCTGTTCCTGTTGCCAGTAGAGCAAACTTCTCTGGACCTCGCTACAGAGGTGGTCTGTGTTACGGAAATAGGTGTAGGTATGGGCACTGGCTTTCCTGATGAGTGCTTGCATACGTTTTGCGCGCCACGCTTTCGGAGTCAGTTTCTTGATGAAAATCAGAGGATCACGACCTATTTGGATGGCGTAGTCAAACTCCTGTTCCGTAGTTGAAATCCTGTTTTCGTTCATCTTTCCATAAAGAAGTCCAAAGATACCCAAATAGATTGCACACTTTTTGATTTCACCCAGATAGATGTCTTCCGGACTCCGCCGGCTGGCTGGGAGGTTCTCAAAGATAAAAGCATAGAAAAATTGGCTCCAGTAGGGATCGTTGTTGATGAATGAGGCCAGCTTGTCCCGTGTATGAACAAACTCACTTTGAACACTGCTGATGAATATTTGCTTTCGCTTCATAGTAACTCACCTAGTTTTACCAGAATCCCTTATAATGCATAGTCCGTCTCCCGAGCTTCAGATACTGTAAACATCATACAATATATAGGTTTATGTTGTATGATCCTCACTGTAATTGTCTACTATTAATAATCTCTCTTACATTTTCTCTGCGCATAACGGTGGAGCTCAGCGGTCGTAGCGTGACGCGGACTTTGCCAATGCTGGAAAGTGCGTGACATGCGTCACGGTCGGCTTTAATGATTTGTTATGTAGATTATCCCCAAAAACATCCATAAGGATCAGCATGTACTTCATTTACAAGTTCTTTGAGAATTCCTGAAGATGATAATGGTTGGTAATTGTGCCATTTCAAATCAGCTCTCATCCAATACAACCACCATTCATCTTTGGTACGATTGTATTTAAACTTTGCCACAGGAATTTCCACGGTTTCATTTGGCTTATTATATGCTGGACGTATCTCGAATATCACCACGTCGTGCTTTTCAATGTGGAACTCAATACTGAGTTCTTTGATTTTGGGCTTATTCAATTTACGACAAAGCCCCCAACAACATTATCAATCAATTCTAATTCCGGATTTCCAAATGCCATCTAACTATTATTTCTGTTCTACATAATCGGTGGAACTAAGGCGCCGAGCAAGCGGTCGGCTTTAGTGTTTTGTTCTA
>CAYMFM010000132.1:3215-5894 GCA_964389685.1 uncultured Rikenellaceae bacterium | reverse complement strand
ACTTCGGCAATGTTTTACATGAGAAATTAGCCAAACTCAAGTTTTCGCTCCGTAGGAGCGAAATGTTGGTAGCCCGGGGCGTCCATGCGAAAGCATGGAAAGCCCCGGGTTGGCAGGATACCTGGTAAAACGGGCCAACTGCGATGTTATACGACGGGAAAATGCTGCATGGACCGCACATTTGCCAGATGTTCATCAAACCAAAATTCCTCCCCCTGGTCCCCCGGCTTCGTCGGACGATATACCCGCCGAAGTTTTCTTCGACAGCCGGAACCTTGGTGAAGGCTGTAACGAAGGTGGAAGCCGACTACGTCGGGCGAAGTGTGGACCTTTCCCCCTCCGGGAGGGGGATATAGTATACATATCTATTCTATCTCGTCGTTCGATTGTTCCATAGGAATCGCTGCGCGAAAATTCGGGCGACGAGTATTTAGTGCAATAGACTTTCTGATCCTTTGGAATGATCCCCTTCCAAGTCAACCGGTGAGTCAATTGAATATAAATTATTAAGATGTCATTTGAGGAGGTAATGCCCTACCGCATATTCACCGGGAAGGAGGTTGTTGACCCTGATTTCACCCGAAATGTTATCTCCATCAACTGAATAATCACAAATCTCCCAATCAGCAGCCGACCCCTCCCGGTAACACAGGATCAGGTCGTCTTTTGAATGGATTTCCAGGTCGGGATCAAGCCATCCTGAACGATTCGAAGTTGCTGTATTATAAAAAAATGAACCCCTTGCAGCAAATGATCCGGGAAAGACACCCTCAATTGTCCAGTACCTTGATTTGGAAATAACCAGATTCTCTCTATTCTGCCTGAAATCATCCGGAGCAACCCAGTTATGAATAACCCGGAGAAGAACAGAATCGGTAACTTCATCTACCTGAACAACACAATAGGTAGCATCGAACGCATACTCTCCGACTGCATTGATAACCAGGTAATTATCCGTTGTGGCATCAGCAACCTTCTCTTCAGGGTCCACCATAACCACCGAAGGAAGAAAAGGGATTAACAGACTTTTTCCCGAACGCTCTCCCGAAAAATCGATTGTTGCAGTATGTGAATGCCAGGTGTTATCCATAAACGTGACCTCAACCCGGTTGGAAAAAGAGAATGCATCCGTTCCTTTCAGTTTTTGCCGGAGAAAAAGCCGTACATCATATCCTGCAGCAGTTTGGTTTACATTGAATGAATCAACTGAAAAATGTGGAAATCCGGGAGAAAAGACCCATGAATTAAAAAAATCGGTCAGATCGGTTTCGGTACTATAACCCAGAAAATCTCTGAATCCGGCTGATGATATATCCCTGTACCTGTATTGATTAAAATACTCCTTCAGCCCCTGAAAAAACAGCTCATCACCAAGGTAGCCGCGCAACGTATGCGCAACACTTGCTCCCTTGTTATATACAGTACCACTATAGGTGAGGTTGTGAGGAACTCCGGCAACCGGAAAATAACCCTCATCCCGTATATGTATGGTCCTCAACACCCTTTCATGGTTACTCCGGACATACTCCTTAAAGCGACTGATCCCATGTTCCCGTTCAATAAAAAGTGCTTCAGCATAACTGGCCCACCCCTCATTAAGCCACATATCTTCAGCCCTCTGGCAGGTTACCAGGTTACCAAACCAGCTATGGGCTAATTCATGAACAAATAACATTTCCGATCTCAGGGTTCCGTCCACCGATCGTTGACTTACCGCAATATTGGAGGCGTGCTCCATGGCGCCGCCCTGAAATGGCACAGTAACAAATCCAATCCTGTCCCAACGGTAAGGACCGAACAGCTCTTCGAAATGGGCGATATACTTTGGCAGGTTTTTAAATGAATTAACTCCCTTCAGGCTATCCGGGGGAGAAACATAGATGGAAGAGGGTATTGGCTGCAACACGCCTCCGATGGTATCATGAATGGCTATATAATCAGAGATGGCAACGGAACTTAAATAAGTTGGGATTTCCTGTTTCATACTCCAGAAGAATGTATTTGTTCCATCATCATTCCGGAAGGTTTCCTCCAGTACTCCGGAACAGACCGCGGTCAGATCTTTATCAACCGTAATGAAATAGTCATACGTGGCTTTATCGATAAAATTATCCACGCAGGGATACCACGCTCTGCCAAAGTTGTGTGGAAAGGATTGCATTGCCACTCCCATATTGTAGGCTGTTCTTCCTGAAAAATAGAAACCTCCCCAAGCAGGATCGATTGCAGGCTTTCCATGATAAAATACCGAAACCTGTACCGATGTACCTTTGTCGTAGCGAAAAGGAAGCGGAATTTTAATCCATCGTTTATCATACCGGTACGAACCAATGCCGATTTCATCCACCCATATCGAATCAACCACCAGATCGATCAGATCGAGCATAATGGTATCAATACCATCCTTTTTTAATACAACTTGAAGGTCGGTAAAACCTTTTATGGTTTTTTTAAGAAAATCGACTTCCGTCAGATTAATGGAATAATGTACGACATCAAACGTATCGATCCGGCTGTTCGGATAATCGTTTCGTTTCATCAAAGGTCGTTCCTGTGCAGAAACGATTACCATAACAGCAATCAGGAATGGAAGAATCAAAAAAAGTGTATTTCTGAATTTCATCATCAATTCGCGGTTAACTATGGATAAAGGTAAGGAAAAAGTATCAACTACTCACC
>CAYMFM010000132.1:0-3115 GCA_964389685.1 uncultured Rikenellaceae bacterium | reverse complement strand
ATTTTTTTCTCCTGGAGCAGCCGGATAATGGATTCGAAAATCACCCTGCCATCGGTATTCCCCAGCTCATCATCAGCCGCCCGTTCCGGATGGGGCATCATGCCAAAGACATTCCTTGCAGTGTTGCACACTCCGGCAATATTTTCAACCGATCCGTTTGGGTTTGCTTCTTCTGTTACTATACCCTGATCATTGCAATAACGGAACATGATCTGATCATTGTGCCTCATGTCGATCAGGTCTTTTTCCGGAGCATAAAACCTCCCTTCGCCATGTGCGATCGGTATTTTAAGCGGTTTTGTCCTATCCAGGATCGAATTTACCGCGCAGGAGTTATTATCGGGAATGATGTAGATGTTTTTTGCTATGAATTTTTGCCCCACATTATGGAGCAGGGCTCCGGGCAGCAACCCGGCTTCACACAAAATCTGAAATCCGTTACACACACCGAAGACATATCCTCCCCTGTTAGCAAATTCTATTACGCTTTCCATGATGGGCGAATACCTGGCAATGGCACCGGACCGTAAATAATCACCATACGAAAATCCCCCGGGAAGAACAATGACTTCCACACCCTGAAGGTCCTTGTCCTTATGCCATAGCTCAAAAACCTCCTGTTCCATAATCTCCCGTAAAACATAGATCATATCATGATCGCAGTTGGAACCGGGGAATATGACTACGCCAAATTTCATGTTAGAACAGGTATAGGGTCGGTTTCAAAGATATTTATTATTAACAACCACACAAAATAATCCCGGTTCTTTTTTGCTGTAGGATAAACAAGTGAAAATCGCTATATTCGTTTAGTTTCAACTCATTTATGACTGTCATGAAAATCGTGAAAAAAATAGCCCTTGCGCTGGTAATAATTATCGTTTTGTTTGGTCTTTTCCTGGTATATGCCATGCTCACCGATTACAAACCACCTGAAAAAGAGATCCTGTTTGAATCGAACCAACCCGACACTATCGATTCGGCAAACAAGCTTTCATTGCTGTTATGGAATATCGGATATTGCGGACTGAGTAAGGATATGGATTTTTTCTATGATGGTGGTTCCCAGGTCAGGACATCCCGGGAGACCACCCTTAAAAATCTTTCATTTATCCGGCAGTTCCTACTGGATAATGATTCGTGTGATTTTATCCTGCTCCAGGAGGTGGATCAAAAATCAAAACGAACCTACCGGATCAATGAGGTGGATACCTTCAACCTGGCCCTTCCGGATCACCATCCCTTTTTTGCCCTGAACTACAGGGTGAAATTTGTTCCGTTGCCGCCCACTTCCCCCATGGGAATGGTCAATTCAGGCCTGTTAACCTTGAGCAAACACCTCCCTGCTTCATCCGTCAGGCACAATTTCCCCGGAGATTATTCCTGGCCCACCAATCTCTTTATGCTCGATCGTTGTTTCCTGGTAAATCGCTACCCACTGACGAATGGCAAGGAACTCCTGGTAATCAACTCTCACAATTCAGCATTCGATGATGGCAATCTGAAAGCACAGGAGATGGACTACCTGAAACAATTCCTGCTTGATGAATACGGGAAAGGGAACTTCATCATTGTGGGAGCCGACTGGAATCAGAATCCTCCGGGATTCTCACCCAGGGAATTCTCTGCTGAACTTACCTATGAACGGTTTCAACTCAATGCCATTGCTGCTGATTTCATGCCGGGAGACTGGAAATGGATCTTTTATCCATCTATTCCAACGAATCGAAACCTCGCTACACCATACGATCCGGAACATTCTACATTGACGATCCTCGATTATTTTCTTTTATCACCAAACCTGAACTTTTCCACGGTACGAACCGTTGATCTTTCATTCGAGCATGCTGATCATCAGCCTGTACTCCTGGAATTACAATAATGATCCTTACGGAAGAAGATATATCAACCTTTGTAAACACACTGAAGGAATTATCCCTTTACGATTTTACCGAGTATTCCTATAAATCACTTACGCGGAGAATCTCGAAGGTCCTGGTAGATCATAACCTGGAGCTGCAGGCATTGCTGGAATTGATGAAGCGTGATCCGGAGTTTCGAGAATCAATCGTCTACGAGATAACGGTGAATACGACAGAATTGTTCCGTGATCCAGTTGTCTGGCAAACCCTGCGATACAGTATCCTTCCAAAATTCAGGAACAGTAACCGGTTGAGGATCTTGCATGCCGGTTGCTCAACCGGTCAGGAGGTCTATTCCATGATGATCCTGCTGAATGAACTGGGTCTGTTTGAAAAAGCAGAGATTGTTGGTACGGATATCAATTCGAAAGCGCTTGAAATTGCGAAAAGAGGGGTTTATAACTACCGGTTCAATTTGAATTACCTCGATAACTTTGATAAAGTGATTAAGGAAATCCCCGGATCAAAACAACTCAAAGAAGTTCCCTATTCCAACTATTTCTCCATCGACAAGATCAGGGACACCATCACCATGAAAGAGTTCCTGCTAAAAAAACCCCTGTTTTTATGGCATAACCTGGTTTCACCGGAAGATCCTCCCATCGGGAATTTCGACCTGATCCTCTGCAGGAATGTTATCATCTATTTTAATTTTTCCTTGCAGAACAAACTGTTTAAGTATTTCCTGAACTGTTTATTCGATAAAGGGATCCTGGTGCTCGGAGCTCATGAATCAATGATCGGTCCTTACAGTGATCATTTTGAAAAAGTCGACCAGATCAATATTAAAAAATAGTGCTTCGGTGTTCGGTAACGAAGCCCGCCCTGTGAAATAATGCTACGCATTAGCGACTCTGTCGCTATTTCACAGGGCCCGTATCGTTTAGTCGGTAATGAAGTTCGTCCTATACAATTAAAAAATAGTCACCAATTCACGAATAAAAGATCCGAATGAAAAAAATGTAGCCACGAATGCACGAATAAAGGATCCGAATGAAAAAGTTGCCAGGAACCGTAGGAAAGTCGTACCCCGATCTTAAGTCGGGGCACGACTTGCTCCCTCGTCGCTCGACTTGAGTTCGGGCGACGAGTATTTAAATCTTCGTTGGGTTTTTATTCCTGGATTTCAATCCCCCTTCAACAAGGGGGACGAACGTACATCCTCATTTATACTCGTCCCCCTTTGCTAAAAG
>CAYMFM010000131.1:0-6545 GCA_964389685.1 uncultured Rikenellaceae bacterium | reverse complement strand
ATGAACTTTAAATATCCAAATTTTATGTTTAAATTAACCCGCTCGATACTGTAACATCATGGATTAATCTTTTCTGGCCAGTTGGTGCAGGTGAAAAATTGAAAGGATGAAAAACAGATTTCGTTTCATTATATTGGCTTTGTTGCTATCTGTTGTTGGCCCTGTTAGCTCGCAGGTAAACAGCGATGGTCCACTTCCCTTCAACATGATTGATAAGGGAGATCCGGTCGGTATCAAGGCTTTCTTTGAAGAGCATGATGTGAATGGATATTATGGGGAGAAAGAGTTGACGCCCCTGACCTATGCCATTGAACAGGATCAGTTTAAGATTGTGAAACTACTGGTAAAGCTAGGGGCCGATGTAAATCAACTCTGCGATAATAAGACACCACTCATTCATACGGTTGAAGGCAATAAACTTAAGATAGCACAATATCTGGTCAAAAAAGGTGCCTCTGTTAACGATACTACGCCAACAGGGAATACAGCCTTGATTTATACTTCCGTTCAGGGGAGTATGGAGATGGCTCAGTTCCTGGTAAAAAACAGAATCAACATTAACAAAACCAACCAGGCTGGAAAAACTGCCCTGGACTATGCAAATGAATTCAATAACCAATCCGTGGGCGATTACCTTCGGTCACTTCATACGAAAAGTATAGCGTCCTATTATCCGGATTACCTTGATGGACCGCACATCGTCTGGACCGGAGAGGATGAAGCTATTCAGTTTTACATGAAGAGGGACAGTGCTAAAGATGAAACGGTTACGGAGTCAAAGTTGCTGAGAATTGATAAATCACCCTTTCATTTCAAAGGTCTGGCAGGCGATACCTCCACCTATATTGTAATTAAAGAAAAGACACAACCACCCACCCGATACACCAATGTTGAAAAAATTATTGCCATTGGGGATGTACATGGAGGATACGATAGCCTGATACATTTCCTGAAAATACATGGTGTTATTGACAGTCAGCTGAATTGGTCATGGGGCGACGGACACCTGGTCTTTATGGGAGATATATTTGACCGGGGAGAAAAAGTTACGGAATGTTTGTGGCTTATATATAAACTGGAATACCAGGCACCCAAACAGGGAGGAATGGTGCATTTAATACTTGGCAACCATGAACTGCTTGTCATGGGGGAGAATATTAATGATGTTGCGGAGAAATATAATTATATGACCAACTACCTCAATATATTCTACTCCGACTTTTATGCAAAAGATACAGAGTTTGGCAGGTGGCTGAGAACCAAAAATGTTGCCATAAAAATTGGTGACAAACTTTTTGTTCATGGAGGGATCTCCCCATCCTTGCTGGAGAAGGATATAGGACTGGAAGAGATGAACCAGCTGATTGCGAACTTCTTAACCAACAGGGTTGATTCATCTGAGTTTGAAAAAACCAAATTCCTGTTGGGTGGACTGGGCCCCTTCTGGTACAGGGGGTATATCACCAGAGACGATACCTACCCTAGGATCAGAGAATCTGATTTGGATAAAGTACTGGAATTCTTTGATGTTTCCTGTGTAATCATTGGCCATACTAACGTTTCAGAGGTGAAAGGTTTATATCATAATAAAGTGTTTGCAACCGATATCCCATTCTATCTTTCGAAGTTTACATTTCAGGCATTGATGATTGAGGATGATAACTTTTTCGTTCTGGGTAGCGATGGGAGTAAATACCCCCTGAAATAGCACTCATTTAACCTGGATTATGGCAGGTAGCATTACGCATACGAAGAAACACCGGGCTAATCATATTAAACCTGGAAGCTTCTCCTTTCTGATCTTTTTTTTCTTTTTTCTGTATCTCATCGCTTCCGGATTTCACCACAATGGATTCCCTGTTTACCAGGATCCGGTAATCTTAACAACCAATCCTGACGCAAATGGGATTGAATTGAAGATTGCACTGACCAAAGGGTATGCTTTTTTGAATCCGCTGTTCGCCTTCTGGTATGAGGATACGCTGGAAAATTTCATTCAGACACTCTATGTTGCCAGGTCTGTGGGAACGGGATATTTTCAGTATGGGATACTGGTTGATGAAGAATGGGAACCGGCAGCTTTACGCAAGCCTGCTACACTGCCTGTCTGGGCACACAGAAGGGGAATAATGGCAGATGATAGCCTTTACATGCCGACTCCGGATAACCCGGTCCCGGATGCGGTAACGGGTGCAACTCCTCAAACGAATTTTGTCCTGAAAACAAAAACAAATGATAAAGAGCTGAGGTTTATCAATCTGTTTATGGAAATCAACCAATCGTACGATTGGAATGATTTTTATACACTTGATATTCATCCGCAAGATCATAATTACAAAGACAACAGTCAACCGGCAATTGTCTATTTTGTTATGATCGATTTGAAAAACAACAATAAAACTTACAAAATGAGACCCATCGGTCACAGTCACATTGCAGGCAGGGATGGTTTAATTTACAGGGATATGGAAAACATTACAACCGCATTGTCTATCGTTCGGGAGGTACGGGTTACCGTAAAATAAACCGCTATCCCCGTCATTCTGTTGATTCTGCTTATGAAAAATCTTACCCGCTATATCCTCGTACTTTTCTTTTTCCCCGGGAGTTTGCCGAATGGAACCGGTCAGGTAACGGGTTTCACACTTGACCAGTTCAAACCCGGTTCAACACAAACGGAGATTCCGTTATTTCATGAAGAAAGCCCAATTGAAGTTACACTCGCAACGGATCTCAGAACGCTTATTTTTGATATCGGAGATGACAGGGAATCTCACCCGGCAACCTTAACCTACCAGGAAGGCACGGATACCCTCTCCCTTGAAGTGATGCTCAGGTCAAGGGGAAATTTCCGGAGAGACCGCACAATTTGTGATTTCCCTCCCCTTCGTATTGAGTTTGAACAAGATACCCTGCCGGGCATGCTTTTTTCGGGCATGAAGGATGTGAAAATGGTCACCCATTGCAGGGACAGAATAATCAATCAACGGTATATCCTTGAGGAATACATGATCTATAAGATCTACAACCTGTTCACTGATCTCAGTTACAAGGTACGGCTGGCACAAGTAACCTATATCGATACGGAAGAGAGGATAAAACCGATTCATCAATTTGCCTTTTTCCTTGAACCGACAGGGAAAATGGCAGAACGGAATGGAGGAAGGGAGATTGAGTTAAAAGGCCTTTCCTTAAATCACGTAAACCATCCACTAATAAACCTGTTTACCATTTTTCAGTATTTTATTGCAAATACGGATTGGTCTATCAGGGCGCTTCATAATGTAAAGCTGGTCTCCTTCAGTTCTGAACCCATGGCTATTCCGATTCCATATGACTTCGACTTCAGTGGCGTCATAAATACCTATTATTCTGCACCGGATTCCGTTCTTGGCATCGCCTCGGTTCGTGTTCGTCTGTTTCGCAGCAATTGCCGGAAACTGGAGGAACTTGATGCAACCTTCGATCTGTTCAGGGAAAAGAAACAACAGATCTATGATCTGTATCTTAATTTTCCCTATTTCGAAGAGAAGAGAGTGAAGAAAATTTTGCAGTACTATGATGAATTCTATGAAACGATAAACGATGAAAAAGACGCCAGAAGAGCTTTCGAGCGGTGTCCTTACCACTAATTATGAGAAAAAATAACATCCAGGAAGTCATTTTGTTAGACAATGGAGATATCCTTCAGGGGGAGCCGGTTGTCTATTTTTCTAATTACATGGATACTGCATCCATCCATGTTTGTGCAGCGGCTATGAATTTCATGGAGTATGATGCGGCTACGGTTGGAAATCATGACATTGAAGCCGGGCATGACTATTCATATGGTGGTCAATTGAAAGATGAACCCGGTAATGAAAACGGATCACTCCTGGTTGCTGAACAGGTTCCCGGTTTTGATGTCATTTTCATTGGTCATGACCATGATATACTGCTTGACAGTTTAATCAATAGTGCGGGGGAAACCGTCTACATTGTTGACCCAGGAAGCCATGCAAGGTATGCTGGAGTTGCAGATGTTTTCCTGAAATTCGATCACAGAAGGGGTAAATATGATAAAAAAATCTTCCTGGAACTGGTCGATGTATCAGAATATGATCCGGATCCGGAATTCCTTGATCACCTGCTGAAGCTTGAACTGAATGACCAGGGTGAACCGGTAAGAAGCGGTCCGGGTAGTGCCGCCCGCCTCAGTGGCAGGTATTATAATTTTGATTCTGCAGCAGGAATAAACTATGTAGTCGACGTTTCAAAACCTGTTGGAGAGCGAATCACCATTACTACGTTTACAAATGGTTCTCCTTTTGAAGAAGGGAAAAGAGAGAGACAGAAAGATCCTTTTTCCGTTTGAAGAGTGACACCGCTTCCTGATCTGACAGCCTGAAAAGACTTCACCCCACTAAATTTTAGTCAAATTTAACCATTCCAGGTTTTAAAAACAGGCAAATAATTCTACTTTTGCAGATTGTTTCAGTAAAAACCGAAAAGAATGCAAATTATGATAAAAAAGTTACAACTCATTGTAATCCTTGTTATTGCTGTTGCTTCGTGTAAACCAGGTGCTGATGTAGCTGTAACAGAGAAAAAACCCGAAGTAAAGAACATTATTTTTCTCATCGGAGACGGAATGGGTGTTTCACATATATATGCAGGAATGACAGCCAATAAAGGCCACCTGGCATTGGAGAAGTGCAAGCACATCGGATTCATCCAAACCTATTCCTCTAACAATTATATAACGGATTCAGCTGCAGGAGGCACTGCTTTTTCCTGCGGGAAAAAAACAAAAAACGGCATGATCGGTATGGGACCGGATAGCACATCATTGAAAACGATCCTTGAGATAGCAGAAGAGAATGGTCTATCGACAGGACTCATTGCCACCAGTTCTATCACCCACGCCACACCTGCCTCATTTATCGCACACGAAGTAAGCAGGAACAATTATGAAGGGATTGCCGCTGACTTTCTGGATACAGATATTGATCTGTTCATCGGTGGAGGAAGAGACCATTTTGCAGACCGGGAAGATGGACGGGATCTCTTAAAGGAACTGGAAAACAACGGATATACGGTACTCAATTCCATGGAGGAGATCGAGGATTTCGCAGGGGGTAAACTGGCGGGATTCACCGCAAATGTGCATAATCCCCGGTATTCAGAAGGCAGAGGCAATATGCTTCCCCTGGCGGTGGAAACGGCAGTCCGTCTTCTGGGTACGAATGAGCAGGGATTCTTCCTGATGGTGGAAGGTTCGATGATTGACTGGGGAGGACATGATAATGATACGGACTATATAGTCGAGGAGATGCTGGATTTTGACCGGGCAATTGCCGCTGCCCTTAACTTTGCTGAAAAAGATGGAGAGACTCTGGTAGTCATTACCGCCGACCATGAAACCGGAGGAATGGCAATCCATGGTGGTGATTTCCAATCCGGAAAGGTTAAGGGAGCTTTTACAAGTGAAGGCCATACCGGTGTGATGGTTCCGGTGTTTGCCTACGGACCGGGTGCAGAGTCCTTTATTGGTATTTATGAAAACACGGATATTTTTACCCGGTTTGTTGAACTCTTTGGATTTGACCTTCATTAAACCGGAGCAATATCCCACATCTTTTGCCTTATTTTTTCCCTTACATGACCAGGATCGTTTACTTTTTGATGGTAATCATGACCGGACTCACCCTGACGGTTTGTAATGTCCGGAATAATGCTTCAGGCAATCATTCACAGGAACCACCTGATGAGCCGGTTGAAATTATTCCGGATATCATTGTCCAGCAATTACCGGGTCAACTCAATGAAAGTTCCGGACTGATACTGTTCAGGGAGCTGCTCTGGACAATAAATGACAGTGGTGGGGATGCTGCCCTTTATGGTTTTGACCGGAATACCGGAGAAGTTAATCAGGTAGTCCGAATTGAAAATGGGGAAAATGATGATTGGGAATCATTGACTTCCAGCCAACAACAGATATTTATCGGAGATTTCGGAAACAATTGGGGTAACCGGAGAAACCTAAGAATATATGTCATTGATAAATTGGATATACCGGCAGTGGGAGATGTAACCCTGACTGCTGAACGAATCGATTTTAGCTATTCAGACCAGGTAAACTTTACATTTGGAATGAATAATAATTCCCATGATTGTGAAGCATTTATCTGGTTCAGGGATTCGTTGTTCCTGTTTACCAAGGATTGGGTGACCAGAAATACAAAAGTCTATACACTACCAGCAAAACAAGGGATTTACAAGGCAGAACTGGTTGATTCATTCGCTGTGGAGTGCCTGATTACGGGAGCTGATATAAGCAGGAATATGGAAAAGCTGGTCCTTCTGGGGTATGCAGATTATGTTCCGTATATCTGGTATTTTGATGGGATTGATAAGGGCAAAATCCTGGGTGGTAGAAGCATTAAGTTTAGCATGATTGAATATTTCGGAACTCAAACGGAGGGGATTGCTTTCTCAGGGAACGACACCCTTTTTATCTCCTCGGAGCAGTCAGAACTCCCCTCCCGTATCTACCGGTATGTGTT
>CAYMFM010000130.1:0-6831 GCA_964389685.1 uncultured Rikenellaceae bacterium | reverse complement strand
GCCCGATCAGCAATTCATCACCAATGGTTATGATCTCTGCTTGCATGGGTGTTGAATAAATTTCAATAGTAAAAATTGGATTTCAACCACGCTGTGGTTGATGTCCTCAATCGCCCGTTATGGCAAAACCACATTGAACAACTTAGAACCACATGAAACTGTCGTTCTGACTAAGGACGCTACAAGTAACTGCAGCAGTGAAAATCCTGCACAAGCAATGATGCCCCTACCAATCCGTTGGCCATTCTGACAAACCCTTGAAAAACTGAAGGTGTTCGTAGTATGGTTTTACCTTATCTTCAATAGCAAGCAATTCGTCAGCCGATAATGGTTCAAATTGCGTGGCAATCCGGATATTCTCTTCCAGTTCCTTGATCTTGTCTATTCCCACGATCACGGTACTGACGGGCAGGGTAAGCACATACTCCATTGCTTCTTTCATGGTAATGATCCCTCCGTGGTCGAAGATCCTGTCTCTTGCCGGTATTTTCATACCAACGATGCCCATTTTTTTCTCTACGGCAACCGGCAGGAAGTTCTCAATAAACGAGTTGTGGTGTTTATCTGCTGCATTGATTGCTACCAGCACATTATCGAAGGGGTATCGTTCAGCCATCATTTTCAACACTTCGGGATCTTCGTGCCCGGTGAAACCAAGAAACCTGACGATTCCCTCGCTTTTTGCTTTTTCCATGGCTTTGATCACACCGTCATCAGCAAAGATTCGGTCGATGGTTTCTTTCTCCTGGCTCCGTACATTGTGAATTTGCCACAGGTCGATCACATCGGTCTGGAGGTTTTTCAGGGATTTTTCCAGGTGGCGCATTGCACCGTTGTAGCTGCGGTCGTGGGTTTTTGTAGCGATAAATACCTCTTTTCTTCGCTGTTTCAGTACTTTCCCGATATAGCGCTCACTGGTTCCCTGCAGTGGCAATTGATCTTCACCCTGGGCTGCCCGCCCATAGTATGCCGATGTATCGATATAATTCACTCCCAGGTCGAGCGCCCGGTTGATGATGGCAAGGGATTCCTCCTCCTTACCGGGAATTTCCAGGGTAGCCTGTCCTCCAAGGCTGAAGAGGTTGACCATGTGTCCGGTTTTACCCAGCGGTCTTTTGGGCATTTCTCCTCTACCGGCTGCTGCCAGCAGCTCGATGGGATTGATATAAGGAGCCAATCCTGCAAGCGTTGATGTGGCAATGATCTTTTTCAGGAACTCCCTTCGGGCATTGCGTTCGTTATTTTCCATAGTCGTTTTTTTCAGAATCATTATTAATGATCTTCACTTGATCTATCGGTACTAAAAATAAGGAACAAAATCGAAATAGCCAAAGGTTCAAACCTGTCAGGTTTCTGATTATATTTCAAAAAAGATTATAAATTTGCGGTCTGTTTGCCTCCTTAGCTCAGTTGGTAGAGCGGCTCACTCGTAATGAGCAGGTCGCCGGTTCAAGTCCGGTGGGAGGCTCAATGGAAGGATTAAGGATTATGGTTGAAGGTTGAAGTGAATTTATTCAACCTTTTGACTATTTTTACATGGATTTTAAGCGGCAGGCAGGGCTCAGGGGTAGTCCCGCATTCTGCGGGATCCCAAGCTGAGGGCATCAACGCTTTCATTTGCCAGCTTTTGATCTTTGTAATAGTATAATATAAGCGGGAGTAGCTCAGGGGTAGAGCATCAGCTTCCCAAGCTGAGGGTCGGGGGTTCGAATCCCCTTTCCCGCTCAAACATTTCATTTAAAGCCGATAAACATTTGATTATCAGAAATTAAAACCACCCTATTAACCAATAACAATTAACCCCGCTTTCAGCGGGATTCCAGCCTGCCTGCCGTGTAACACTTCACAATTTAGGTAACAAAATAGCATATAATCATATGATGGGAAATATTATTCCAGATTCTTTTGTCGAATATTGTTCTTAGCCATAAAGATCTACCCCGGTAGGGGTAGAATAATGAATAACCACCGGTGCGAACCGGTGGTACTGAGTAACCGATTATTTTCAACCCTAAAGGGGTTGAATTGGAAGCTCAACTCTTTAATATTCAACCCCATTCAGGGTTGAGTTATATTCTCATCTTAAGTACCCGGCACTACGCCCTGACTGAATTGTCAGGGCTTGTACCGGGCTATTTATTATTGAATCCCGCTGGGATTCTCTTCATGGGCTACTCCAGAATATTTAACAATATCACCACAAGTTTGTAAAAATCAAGTCTCACTAACTTTTTAACAATTAACTAATAACTTTTAACGAATAATCCCGTACAGCGGGGTTATTTCAATTTTTTCAGCCGTTCCAGCAGTGGCGGGTGGGAATAGTGAAAAAAGACATATGCTGGATGGGGTGTCAGGTTGTTCAGGTTTTTCACCGACAGTTTTTTCAGGGCGGAGGCTAGGGTTTTCCCGGTGTTGTGATCCCTGGCAAAGCGATCTGCCTGGAACTCGTTTCTTCGCGACAGCACATTCATACCCAGACCAAGCAGCATGGAGATCGGGCTGTAGAGCATGGCAAAGGCGATCAGTCCCAGGTGAAATCCCGGAACCGCTGAACCCAGCGCTTCTGAAAGTGCCGGGTTTCCGATAAACAGGGAAAGTATATAGAGGGTGATGCCGGTCTGAATGGTGGAAATGACCATGCCGGCAAGGGTATGTTTCTTCCTGTAATGGCCAATCTCATGTGCCAGTACCGCAATGATCTCATCCTGACTGAGATCGTTGATCAGGGTATCAAAAAGGACAATCCTTTTCTTTGCTCCCAATCCGCTGAAATAGGCATTTGCTTTTGTGGATCGCCTGGAGCCATCGATCACAAACACCTTATCGAGTTTAAATCCTGCTTTTTCACAGAATGCATGGATTCCGGTCTTCAATTCACCCTCTTCCAGGGGTGTTTGTTTATTGAACAGGGGAACGATCAGTGTTGAATAAAACAGGAGCATAAACAGCATGAAGAGGGTGAAGAGTATCCATGCATATACCCAGAAGAATTTCCCGGTCACCTGATAGAACCAGATAAACAGTGCAAGCAATCCGCCTCCAATGATCAAACCCAGAAACCACCCTTTGATCTTATCCAGAAAGAAGGTCCTGATCGTTGTTTTGTTAAAACCATATTTTTCCTCAATAACAAACGTGTCGTAGAGTGAAAAGGGTGTTCCGAAGATATCCATGGCAAACCCGAGTATCCCGAAAAAAATGAGCCCGATGAGTATCGGATGCCCGGTGAGGCTGCGTGCCCATCCATCCACCAGCGCAAAACCACCCAGCAGCAGCATGAGGAGCATGATAAACAGGTTAACGCTATCGGTGACATTACTGAACCAGCGGTTATCACGCTGGTATGCCATCGACTTTCTATACTGTTCGGGATCATAAATGCCTTCCAGTTCTGGCGGCAATTTGTCCGACCACTTCAGCCCATTTAGGTAATTCAGGATGCGTTCAAGGATATAGCTGAAAAGCAGTATCCCGATGATGATCAGGAGGATTGGATTAAAAATCATATTTTTTTTTCACAAAAATTCGATGGTTGATAATATCGAGGTAGTTTTCCACAGCCCATGTCCTGTCCAGCAGGTAGGCTTTAATAACCCAGCTTTGTGCCAGCTCAAGTTTATCTTCCAGTTCACACACAAGAGCCATATTGAAAGAAGCTTTGGCAGCGATCGATTTATTCTTGTGCCCGGAAAGCTCTTTCCAGATCATAGCTGCTTCTCTCCACCGGTTATTGGATGCTTCCAGGCAAGCTTGTTTCATTAATGTGTTATTGGTACAATAATAGAAACGCTCTGCTTCCACCCATGTCGATAGAATTCGTTTCCCGTAGCCGTTTCCTGCCCAGTAGAAGGCTTCCAAATAAGCATTCTCCGGTTCGGGTAGTACCTGCATATCATACGATGCCTGCGGGACTTCAGACGACCAGATCACGGTATCAACATAGAGGTATTGTTCCAGCCTTTCGCCGCCCGATGCATTGTAAACAGACCAGCGAGCTGCCAGCATTAAACCCAGGTTATAGTACTGGATTACATCTATACCCCTTCCATCGCCGAAAGGTTGATAGATCCAGGTACCAAACAATGTGTCCGAAGCATATACCCCTTCCAGAATGACCACTATATCGGTGTTGGCATTCAAACAGATCTCTGAGATAAAACCGTCGACCAGTGTATCTTCAGGGTGGTATGAAAGATGCATGAGTGTATCGGATGCTACCGTATCACGAACCACGCTATCAATACCCGGTGATATTTCCAGCAGTTCCTGGAAGCCCCTCAGGCATTCATTAAGCACTTCCTTTCTGAATGTGGTGTCAGTGAGCAGCGAGTCCGGATCCTTCGTAAATAGTGAATCGGTTATTCCGATCAGGGTGTTACGGCTGATCAGGGTGGCGGATTGGAGTCCTGGGTAAATCAGTGTATCCGGTGGAACAAGTACCTCCAGGGATAAGTGTTTAATGGATGTGCATCCTGAAAAAATGATCCATCCCAGACAGAGCAGTATAACAATGGTTTTGGTGGAATTTGTTCTCATAGCACACTGCTAGCCTGATTATTGTATATCCGGTTTGGGTTCCTGCGTTGATTTTCTTTGATTCAGGATCTGATGGTATGCTTCAATGAGTTTATGAGGATACCGTTCCCTGGCACTTTCGACCAGATCAATTGCTTCCTCCAGTTTTCCGTTCATTTCACTGACAAGGGCAAGATTGTACCTGGCACTGCCGGCGATTTTGGGTTTAGGATTCTCAATATTCTTCTTCCAATATTCAGCAGCTTTGTCCCAATACCGCATCTCAACAAAGTTGTTAGCCTGTTTGAAATCATCATTTCCGGATGTGAAGTATTTCCGTTCAACTACAGTTTTCCGCGGAGAAATTTTTCTGGCAAAGCGGGTACCGGCAACATAACCGGCATCCTCTATCGCGTTTTTTATTCCGGGCAGCGCCCGTTCAGCTTCATTCTTCGACATTCCTTTGGCCTCCGTAAAAAGAGAGTCAGAGTACACCCGATCCAGGATAAGCATTCTTTCTGAAGGATGATAGATCTTCCATCCGATATTGACATACACTTTCAATCTTGCTATGTATACATAGTCGGTTGAGACATTATAGGCAAAATCGATTGACCAGACTTTCAACGGATTCTTCTCTGATTTGCGTTCATACCCGGAATAATCCATTGCCGTTTTTGACTCAAACGATTTCAGGGCTATGACTGTCTCTTTTCCCAGAGTGGTACAGATGCTATCAAGCACTTCCCAGGAAAGGTCTTGCTGCCCTGAAGAAGCATGGATTTGTTCGTCCGTGATCCGGATCTGCTCCGGTATCGTATTGGTGTTTGATTGAAGTTCTTTCTTCAACCCATTGATACTACCCTGAGCAGCAACCTGGTTTACCAGCTCTCCTCTTCCTTTAAGCAGGTCACTGACCCCTTCCAGGTTATCCTCCATGGATGAGGATACCAGGTTCGCCAATGTTGTATTCTCGACCCCGCCCGGAAGCCGGACTTCAGCCGGAGTAATGACGTCGAATACTATTTTTGAAGTGCCACAGGACGAAAGAAAAGGCAACATTACAGCAGCAAAAGCCAGTATGAGAAATGTTCTCTGCTTCATTGGTAAACCACTATCTTATCATTTATACGACGCTTTAAAGATACAAATTTATCCGGACCGTATTCGATCTGATGAATGCAAATGAAATTGCAGGTTGAGTGGAAAGTGTGGTTAAAAATAATCGTTCTCCCCGAAGGCCGGAAGGACATATCTCATGCTGCAGCAATGCCTTTGAAGGGAAGGCATACTGCATTCACATGGAGGTGCAACCCCTGCCCCATCCTGATGATTCTCATTCCGGTCAACAGAAGAGAACAATGGACCTGATTAATGGAACGAGTATTTTATGATTACAGGATTGGTTAATCTTTTATAATCATTGAATTTCATTCTGACCAGTTCGGTGTGCGATCCGGCAGTAAATGAAATCTCCTCGTTTTCTGATAAGCTTTCAGCAGCAAATACCCCCATGTCCCAGAGATTACCAAAAGGAGGCATGGCTCCTATTTCACAGTTTGGAAAGATGTCTTTAAATTCTTTCTCCTGTGCCAGTTCCACCTTTTTGGCACCCAGTGCTCCCTTTAACAGGTCAAAATCAACCCGGTATGAGGCAGGAAGGACAGCCATTGCCATTTTGCCATCAATTTTTATGATGACCGTCTTGGCGAGTTCTTTCCCGGGAATGTGAGTAGAAGCAGCAACTTTTTGCGCTGTAAATGCTTTGGAGTGAGAAATGGAGATATACTCAATTCCTTGTTCGTCCAGAAATTCTTTTAGTTTTTTTACGATCATGTTTAGAATTCTGAGATTTGGTTTGTAATCACTACTGGTTAACTGAAACACTATTGTTTCCGGGAAACATCAATCCTGGTAACGAAAAGAGAGACTGATTCGTGTACGATAAGCCGTAACTTTTCCATCCTCAACTTTGAGGTCCTGTGAAACCACTTCAGCGATCCGAAGATCTTTCAGCGATCTTCCCGCTGTTTCGATGGCATTTTTTGCAGCATCCTCCCAGGATACCGCGCTGGTGCCAACCAGTTCGATCACTTTGTAAATACTTGAATCCATTTGTTTTCCTCCTTTTTTTGGTGAATGACTTTAGCAACAAAGGAATGCAACGATCAAGGTTTTGCCAGGAAAAACGGTTGCGTCAGATTCTACTGGTTTGTCGCTATAAACAAAGTTAATAAAAAGCCGGAAGCAAGTCAAGAGTTAGCGGGTTTAACAACAGAGAAAGTCTTGTATGTTTAAGCCCTTTGGACAATA
>CAYMFM010000129.1:0-6928 GCA_964389685.1 uncultured Rikenellaceae bacterium | reverse complement strand
TCCGCAATCCGAAATTATTTTTTTATAGTATCTTTATTGATTCTCTAACCAAAAGCGTGAACCCATGAAAAAGGTCATTTATACTTCCAGTGCGCCTGAAGCGGTTGGTCCGTACAGCCAGGCAATCGAAACAAATGGGATGTTGTTCATCTCCGGCCAGATAGCGATCAATCCGGAGACGGGAAAGGTTGTTGAAGGGGGCATCAGGGAACAGACCGGACAGGTACTGAAAAACATTCATGCTATCCTGGAGGAAGCAGGGTACACCCCAAAGGATGTGGTGAAATCAACCTGTCTGCTGGATGACATGAATAACTTTGCAGCCATGAATGAGGTGTATGCCGGCTTTTACCCCGACGATCCACCTGCCCGCGCTGCCTACCAGGTGGTGAAACTTCCGCTGGGAGTGATGATTGAAATAGAAACCATCGCAGTGAAATAGATCCTGATGGTTTTGGATCGTGAGGGTTTGTTGGTGGGATCATTGTATTTACTATATCCCATCATGAACCGAATATGGCTCCAAATCACAAAGTAAAAATAACAATCTACAAATAAATTCCAATCCCAAAATCCCAAATTACAATATGGATCAAATTTCTTTGAATATTGTGATTTTATAATTGTTTGTAATTTGTGCGTTGGGATTTGTTATTTGCACTCCGGTCATAACATACCCTTGTAAATACGTTACTGAACAACCTTTTACGTTGACTACTTTATAGAAAGGGAGGGAAAAAAGAATATACAGAGTATATCTCAAAAACGGAAAAAATATCCTTCAAACTTTTCCGTTCCAACTGCTGGTCTATTCCGCAACAATCTCAAAATCAATCTCCACTATGACTTCCTTATGCAGCTTGATCCCGGCTTTGTATTTCCCGACATTCTTTATGCTATCTTCCGAAAGGGTAATGTTTTTCCGGTCGATCTCAAATCCCTCCTTCTGCAGTGCTTCGGCGATCTGAATGGTATTGACCGATCCGAAGATCTTTCCTGTAGAACTTGTTTTCGCACCGATGGTTAATGCCGTTCCTTCCAGCTTGCCTGCCAGCTCAAGGGCTTCATTTTTAATTTTTTCCTCTTTGTGTGCCCGCTGCCTCAGGTTCTCGGAATGGATCTTTTTTGTCCTCTTTGTGGCCAGCAGTGCATATCCTTTTGGAATGAGGTAATTCCTCGCGTATCCTGTCTTTACGGTGATGATATCGTCTTTATGCCCCAGACCCGGCATATCCTGTGTCAGAATGATTTCCATATTCCTGCCTCCTGCATTATTTTAACATATCGGTAACGTAGGGCAGCAATGCCAGATGCCGTGCCCGTTTAATTGACTGAGCTACTTTCCGCTGGTATTTCAGGGATGTTCCGGTCAGTCGTCGCGGCAGTATTTTCCCCTGCTCGTTCAGAAACTTCTTCAGGAATTGAGGATCTTTGTAATCCACGTATTTTATCCTGTTCTTCTTGAACCGGCAGTATTTTTTCTTTTTTATTTCAACAGTTGGCGGGGTAAGGTACCTGATTTCTGATTCGTTCTGTGCCATGGCTTATTCCTCCAATTTTTTTTCACTTTCCGACTGTTTTCTTTTTTTCTCACTGTACTCAACGGCATATTTATCCATCTTGAACGTCAGGAAACGGATGATCCTCTCATCGCGCCGGTATTCTACCTCCAGCTTCTCTATCAAGGCACCTTCTGTTTGAAATTCAATTAAATAATAAAATCCTGTTGATTTTTTCTGAATGGGGTAGGCCAGTTTTCTAAGTCCCCAATTCTCTTCATGAACGATCTTCCCTTTATTATCGGTAATGATCTTCTTGAATTTTTTTACCGCTTCCTTTATCTGGGCCTCAGATAAAACGGGAGTTGCAATGAAAACGGTTTCGTACTGGTTCAACATAATGTTATGGTTTGAATTTTTTTAATGGAGAGCGACTACCTGAGTGGTCCACCCCGAGTCGCTTCTCTTTTACTTCGGAGCGCAAAAATAGAATTTTTTTCCTGCAAAGCAAAATATATTCGGAATTTTCAAGATACTGAAAACCAAAGCGGTGATTTACACGCATTATTTATGAATAATCCGGGTTAACCCTTCGGCCTGTTCATAAAATGGACCATGAAATTGAATCTCTTTCAGTATATTTGTAGTTTGTGTCCGTTGATATTCTGCTTTCTCAGGAAAATCAGGTATCACACGTATCTTAAGTAACAACCGGAGAGGATCTTATGGAAAATTACATTGTTTCGGCAAGAAAATACCGGCCCTTAACATTTGATGCCGTTGTGGGGCAGGAAGCCATAACCAGCACGTTGAAAAATGCCATAAAGAACGATCACCTTGCCCATGCGTATCTTTTCTGTGGTCCTCGTGGAGTGGGAAAAACCACCGTTGCCCGGATCTTTGCAAAAACAATCAATTGCCAGCAGGTTACTGACCGGGTCGAACCGTGCAATGAATGTGAATCGTGCAAGGCATTCAGTGAATCCCGCTCCTACAACATTCACGAACTGGATGCTGCATCAAACAACTCGGTGGACGATATCAGGAACCTCACCGACCAGATCAGGATCCCTCCGCAGATTGGCAGGTACAGCGTTTACATCATCGATGAGGTCCACATGCTTTCCGCTTCTGCTTTCAATGCATTTCTTAAGACACTCGAAGAACCCCCGGCACATGCCATCTTTATCCTGGCAACCACCGAAAAGCAGAAGATCATTCCCACCATCCTCTCGCGCTGCCAGATCTTTGATTTTAACCGGATCAAGGTGAACGATATGGTTGAGTACATGCAGTTCGTGGCGAAGGAGGAGAAGATTAAAGCCGATCCCGATGCGCTGACAGTCATTGCCAACAAAGCCGATGGCGCCATGCGCGATGCACTCTCCATCTTCGACCAGATGGTTAACTTTGCCGGCACCTCGTTCGGCTACAAGGAGGTGATCGAGAACCTGAATGTTCTGGATTACGACTACTATTTCCGGATCACTGAAGCCTTCCTTCAAAATAACCTCATCGAAAGCCTGATGATCTTTAATGAGATCCTGGAAAATGGTTTTGATGGACACCATTTCATCACCGGCTTGAGTTCCCATTTCCGGGATCTGCTGGTGTGCAAGGACCCGGTGACCGTTCAGCTGCTGGAAGTAGGCGCAACCATCGCTGAAAATTACCTGAAACAGTCAAAACACTGTCCGGTCGATTTCCTATACCGGGCGCTGGACATCTGCACTGCAACCGATATCTCCTATAAGAACAGCAATAACCAGCGGCTGCATGTTGAGCTTGCCTTGTTTAAAATGTGCCAGATCACCGGTAAAATAGAGATTCCCGATAAATCCGCTCAAAAAACAACAAAACCGGAGGAGAAAATCGAACCGGAACAGAAAGATCTGCCTTCACCAAAAGATGAGCAGATAGAGACGAAGGAGGATGCGATAGAAGAGGCGGAATCGGATAATGAGACAGAAGAAGAGGAGACGATAACCAAGGAAGAAGATGACCGGGTTGAAAAGGAAACGGTTGTTGAGGATGACTCGATTGAAGAGGAAAAAGTCATTGAAGATGAGCCGGATGAAATCCCGGAGGATGATGTGATCCACGAGGAGAGGGAGCCTGAGCCTTACCGGCCTGCGACTACATCCATCAAAAATGCACTGAGCGGCTTGCATAAAGCGGACAACGGTGGGGGAGAAAGCGAGTATGAAACCCCTGACCAACCCGCGGAAGGGATCACTAAAAAACCATTTGACAGTGACACACTGATCGGTAAGTGGCAAACTTTTGCCGATTCTATAAAATCGGAAAAACCACGACTCTCCTCAACACTCAAAACACAACTCCCGGTGTTGGGAGATAATTTTCAGATTGAGGTGGAGATGGACAACCAGGCACAGAAGGAAGATTTTGACAAGGCAATCAAGGCAGACCTTCTTGGTTTTCTGAGAAAAGAGCTGCAGAACGACACCATCCAGATCAATGCCTTTGTTGTGGAAGAAGAGAACAACAAGAACTCCCTCTATACCGATGAAGAAAAGTTCAACCACCTGAATCAGATCAATCCAAACCTCGGAAAACTAAAACAACAATTCAATCTCGATTTCGATTAACCCTTTTATGCTGTGAAATAGGAAATTTCCGGTAATGATATATTTGTCCGGGATATGAATTTTCCTATTTTTGCTTCCAGCTATCAACCAACAAAAAAATATTATGGACGGAAAAAAAATTACCATTCAGAATGGGCAGTTACAGGTACCCGATCATCCAATCATTCCTTTTATTGAGGGAGATGGGACAGGCCCGGATATTTGGGCCGCATCGGTTCGGGTTTTTGATGCAGCCGTTGAAAAAGCTTACGGGGGTAAACGTAAGATCATGTGGAAAGAGATCTTTGCCGGAGAAAAATCCTACAATAAAAGCGGTGACTGGCTGCCACAGGAGACCCTGGATACCATCCGGGAGTACCTGGTGGCAATCAAGGGGCCTCTGACAACCCCGGTGGGTGGGGGCATCCGGTCCCTGAACGTAGCTCTGCGGCAGATCCTCGATCTCTATGTCTGCCTCCGACCCGTGAAATATTATAAAGGTGTACCCTCCCCGGTGAAAGACCCAACAACCACTGATATGGTAATTTTCAGGGAGAATTCAGAAGATATTTATGCAGGCATTGAATGGAATGCCGGAACGGATGAAGTGAAAAAGATCATGGATTTCCTGCTGAAGGAGATGAAGGTCACCAAAATACGCTTTCCGGAAACCACCTCCATTGGAATAAAACCGGTATCCCAAGAAGGGACACATCGCCTGGTCAGGGCAGCCATAAACTATGCCATTGAACACAACAAACCGTCGGTCTGCCTGGTCCACAAGGGAAACATCATGAAGTTTACGGAAGGCGCTTTCAGGGACTGGGGATATGAGGTTGCGAAAAAGGAGTTCGGAGCCAAAGTGCTGGATGGCGGGCCATGGTGCATGATGAAAAATCCCAATACGGGCGAAGACCTGCTGATCAAGGATTTCATTGCCGATGCATTCCTGCAGCAGATCCTTACCCGCCCTGCCGAGTATTCGGTGATTGCCACACTGAACCTCAATGGTGACTATATTTCCGATGCACTGGCTGCCATCGTGGGCGGTATCGGAATTGCCCCGGGTGCAAACATCAACTATGAAACAGGACATGCAATCTTTGAAGCAACTCACGGAACAGCCCCAAAGTATACCGGTCAGGATAAAGTCAATCCCGGATCGCTGACCCTCTCGGGTGTTATGATGTTTGAATATTTAGGCTGGCTGGAAGCCGGAGAACTGATCGTCAGTGGAATAAAGGATGCCATTAAAGCCAAACGCGTAACCTACGATTTCGAGCGGCTGATGGAGGGTGCAACGAAACTGAAATGCTCAGAGTTCGGAGACGAGATCATTAAGAACATGTAGGTGCTGCCCGCCCGACTGAATGACACAGTCTTTCGGGCGGGGTTGCTTGTTGCTGGGTGAAAGCATGGGGCAGGGAGCGTGGAGCAAAGGAATGATGAATTATGTCCAAAGGACTCCGATGGAGATTGATGAATTATGAGTGCCTGCCACGTTTATCCCATGAAATACTTATTATTTCATCCGGTTAACCAGAAACATCAGGATTGTCCAATTTTTATTACCCTAAACGCCTCGAAATTTTATCGATGTAGAGACGTAAGATCTTACGTCTCTACGTTGAAAACACCCTCAAATGCCAGGGGGTTTATACAACCCCAACCCCTTGGTCCTGCATTGCTATCCATCCGTAAATCGCCCCAAATCCAAATGAAACCCTTCGTCGGACGACTTGAGGTTCGTCCGACGAATCACGGGTATGAAACCCCAAAGCAAGCTTTGGAAACTTATTCCGTAGAAGAGCTGCGTGGAACCAGCCTGCCCGGCTATTTAGCAGGAAGGCGCTTCATGGACCGCAGATCGCCCAACGCCAAATAGAAAAAACTGTCCCAAGGGATGCCTGCCCGACCGGCAGGCGGGCCTTCGGCAAAAACCGAAAACCGGGGACCAAGAACTGAATTTCCCACCATGCAACCTTTCGGTTGTTTCCAGCGTTTAACTGAATAGTCTGATATCAATTTAGAAATGACCATTTTTACCATGAAACAACAGACATCTTTCCTGATCATCCTAATGATGCTGCTCTTTGCTGCCTGTAGCGAGGACGATGATCTCACGGTTGTACAAGACCCGGTAATTGACCATTCCTGCATTGGCCTTGATGCTATTCCCTCCGAATGGATCGCTGCCGTAAAATCAGATCTCCACATTGCTTACGGTCACACCTCACACGGCAGCCAGGTGACGGATGGCATGACAGGACTGGTAACATTCAAAGGAGATACCTATGCCTGGAATAACGGGGGAACCAACGGTGCGTTGGACCTGCATGATTATGCTATGACCGGAGATCTGGGCAATCCAGACCGGACATCATGGGCTGACAGGACAAGAACGTACCTGGCGGAAAATACAGATGTGAATGTCATCATCTGGTCGTGGTGTGGACAGGTATCCACTGCTTCGGAAGCCGATATCAACACCTACCTTAACCTGATGACCGGTCTTGAGGAAGATTTTCCCGGTGTAACCTTTGTATACATGACGGGGCATCTTGACGGTACGGGACTTACAGGCAACCTGCACCTTCGCAATGAACAGATCAGAGATCACTGCAGAACGTATAAGAAATTCCTGTATGATTTCGCAGACATCGAATCCTACAATCCCGACGGGGTGTATTTTGGTGATAAAAAACCAAATGATAACTGTGATTATGATAGCGACGGTAACGGTACGGTGGATGCCAACTGGGCTATTGAATGGCAGAATGCGCACACCCTGGGTGTTGACTGGTACAGTTGCAACTCAGCGCACAGTCAACCGCTTAATGC
>CAYMFM010000128.1:0-6958 GCA_964389685.1 uncultured Rikenellaceae bacterium | reverse complement strand
ATAATTGATATCTATTGATTATCAATTATATATGTCAGGGTTAACCCTGATAAAAGTCAAATTCAATACCCTCAAGTTTGGGTATGAAATTTTCATCAGTTTTGAAGATAACTGTTGAGTGAAACAGTTGACATACTTGAATTTGACTTTTCGTCAGCCATAAATGGCGAAAAATTCAAAGAATTTTTCGGGTTAATTTTTTGTGATCACTTTTCCCAAACTCAACTTCTCTTTTTCAAGGTTGGCCGTTTTAATGCTGACGTTTAGTTCAAATCCGATTAAGAGCGATATGGAATTAAAGTATAACCAGAGCAAAATAACGATTAACGTGCCAAGCGATCCATACAATTTATTGAATTGCCCGAAATTATTAACAAATGCAGAGAAACCAAGGGAAGAGACGACAAAGAGGATTGTGGCGAGGGTTGATCCGGCAGAAAAGAATTTCCATTTTGTCCGTTTTGCCGGGGAGAGGTAATAGAGAAACGAGATGGCAAAAAAGAGGAGTGCAAGCACAATGATCCATTTTCCCATGATGATGAGGATGTAGGTAATATTCCTATCAAACAATTGAAGTTCAGTCAGGTAATTAATTGCGATTTTACTAAACAGGATCAGGATGGCGGCTGTTCCCAGCAGGGAGACCAGGATGAACACAAAAATCAGGGATACGACACGTTGGGCAAGCCAGGAATGTGTATCGAAGGTATGGAGTGAAACGTTAAATGCGTTGATCAGTGCATGCACACCGTTGGTTGAAAAAATCATGGTAGCCAGGAACATAAAGAACAGGAGGCCATGGCTTCGTTGTGTAATGACATCGATAAGGGTTGCTTCCACCAGTGCATATACATTTTCCGGCAGTATATTTTCAAAAAGCAGCAGTACTTCCGTCTGAAAATTTGGAATGGGCAGAAAGGGAATCAGGGTAAAAAGGAATATGGTGGATGGCAGGATGGCAATGATCAGATTAAATGCGATAGCCGATGCTCTGGTAACCAGTGCTCCTTTCTGAAATCCTTTCAGGAAGAAGAGAATAACATCATATATGGGGACTTTTTCAAATCCCGGAAGGGAGACTTTCTTGACCAAGGTAAGAAAGCGGTTTATCGTTGTATCAAAAAGCCTGAAATGCTTCTCATTGTTTTGGTCCGCCATACGGGAAGAATTGAAAGATCAGGTTACTAAATTGCCTTCAGGCTCATATCAATGGTTTTAATATGCGTGGTGAGGTCACCAACTGACACGTAATCCACTCCACATTCAGCATATTTCCTAATGTTTGCCAGTGTAATTCCTCCGGATGATTCCGTTTCGAAGGTTCCATTGATCAAATTCACGGCCTTCATTGTATCTTCAATGCTGAAGTTGTCGAGCATGATTCGATGGATACCTCCAATGGCCAGGATCTCCCGGACGCTCTCCAGGGAGTGGGCTTCGATCTCAATTTTCAGATCTTTGTGAACTTTCTTAAGATAGTGGTGGGTATCTTCTATTGCTTTTTTAATGCCACCACTGAATTCAATGTGGTTATCTTTCAGCAGGATCATATCGTACAATCCCATCCTGTGGTTTTCTCCTCCGCCGATCACTACTGCTTCCTTTTCAAACAGGCGGAATCCCGGTGTGGTTTTTCGCGTATCCAGAATCTTCGTGTTCAGGTCTTTCAACCGGTCAACGTAGGTTCTTGTTTTGGTGGCAATGCCACTCATCCGTTGTAAGATATTGAGGATCAATCGTTCGGATTTCAAGATAGAGAGAACGGATCCGGTCAATTCAATGGCCCTGGTTCCCTTTTCAACCACGGACCCATCGTCAAGGCATTGAATAGTTTGTAGGCCGGGATCAATCCGTTTCAGAATTTCCCGGGTCAATTTTATCCCGGCTAGAACTCCCTTCTCCTTTATGATTATCTGGGCATTTCCAACTTGTTCCGGCGGGATACAGGCAAGCGAAGTGTGATCTCCATCACCAATATCTTCTTTCAGTGCAATGGCAATAAAATTATCGAGGTATTCCTTATTCATTCTCTTTCTCAATTCTCAATTGATGAATGAGATAACTATCCTCTGTCTTTTTCAATAAGAAGTATACCCTGAAATTTCCTTTTGAGGTGGTCAGATCGCCGATGGCATATTTGGAACCGTTTTTTCCTCCCTGATGAAGTATGGCAAAATTTTTGGGAGGATACTTATCAAAGAAATCACGAAGGATCATTTCTGCCTGAGTTTTGCTGTAAACATCTTCATTTTCCAGGATGACCAGCTCAACATTGTTGTTAAAGTGTTTGACTAATTCTTTCGAATTGCCTGCTTTAAAAGCGGAAGAGATGGCCTCAGGGATATCCTGTGCGGGTTGAAAACCAGCAATAATAAAGGATAGAATGATAAGAGTTATGGAATTTCTGAGGGTCTTCATGTTAATAATCTTAAATTTGTGCTATGTAGTGTCCAAAAATCAAACCAAACTGGGTCATTACTGCAAAATAATAAAAATTTGATCAATTCCTAAATCATTAATGCATTGTGAAGGTAATCTTTATTCAGGTTGGGGAAACAGATCAGGCATATTTGAGAGAGGGCATATCCATTTTTGAAACACGGATCAGACACTATATTCCCTTGCAGGTTATCACCATTCAGGAGCGAAAAGGAGCGGTAAAAAAGGGAATTGAACAGTTGAAGGAGTCGGAGGGGGAACGAATATTAAGTAATTGTAAACAAGGAGATTATGTAATACTTCTTGATGAACGGGGGGATCAGTTTGGTTCCAGGGAATTTGCCATTTTTATGCAGAAACAGATGGTTGCCGGGTTGAAGAGGATCCTCATTATCTCGGGGGGTGCTTACGGAGTATCCCGGAAGGTATATGAACGGTCTGACCGGGTGTTATCCGTTTCGAAGATGACATTTTCCCATCAAATGATCCGATTAATTTTTTTTGAACAACTTTACCGTGCGATGACCATATTAAAGGGAGATCCGTATCATCATGATTGATCATACGCATTAATTTTTTAATTTAGGCAGTCTGAAAACCTCTAATAATGATTGATTTGAGCAGGCGAAAGTCCCTTTTTCTCTACCTGAGCGGTTCCATGATTTTGGTTCTAACAGGTTTCCTGATTGAAAAAGCAATCCATCAGGGTACTAATTTTGAAAAGAAAGCTGAAAGATTTCAGGAAATCCTGCACAGGAAAGAGGGTATCCTGGAATCCAATGTTGAAAGAATATTGGATGATACGGATAGTCTGGACAGGGATAGGTATGTAGCGGACCGTCCTGCATTTATTGAAGAATTGAACGAGGAGGGGCTGGCAATCCTGATCTATGAAGAGGATGCGCTGGTGGTATGGACCGATCATACTTTTCCCATTCCACAGGTTTATAGTGATACATTGTTTCAAAAAGGATTGGTTTTTCAGGGAAATGCCTGGTTCAGGCCCAGGATATTTGAAAAAGGAAACCGAACGGTGGTTGGATTGATCATGCTGAAGCATGAATATCCCTATGAGAACAAGTTCCTCAGGAATGATTTTCAGCGCGGATTCAATATGCCCCCCGGTGTTGCATTAACCGATCCGGAATCACAACAGGGGACTGTAATTTACGACCAGTCAGGCAATCCACTCTTTTCATTGGATCCCGGGGATACGCCATACCGAAAATTCCCAGGGTACCTTATATCCGGTTTCTATTTTGCCGGGCTGATTCTTATGTTGTTGTTTATCAGTAAATGCCTGTCAATACTTCCCGGACAAAGAAAGAAAAGAATTGCCATTTTCGGCTTAGGAGCGTTGCTGGTACTGCTCAATTTTTCCCTGGTAATCTTCGGGGTTCCAACGGTGGTTTTTAGTTCTGAGTTATTCTCACCCTATTATTTTGCCAATTCACAGTTGCTGGGTTCTCTTGGTAATTTCTTTATTACCAGTGTTTTTATTCTGTTCTTTTTTGCCGTTTTCTCAAGGGAGTTTTCCCTATCCGACCGTTTTTCTGAAAAACCCCGGTTAGTTCGGTTTATCTTTATATTGTTAGCATTCCTGCTTGCTGCCATCCACTTCTCAGTAACTCATTATCTCTTCCAGAATGTACTGCTCAATTCAAGCATTTCATTCGAACCCTATAAAGTGCTGGATCTCTCTTTTTACAGCATGATAGGATTTATTTCCATTTCCCTGATATTTATTTCTGTAGTCCTGTTTATCAATAAGATAGTAATGCTCGTGATGGGATTATCAGAGACAAAATATATTTATATTTCCATTTTTGTTTCCCTGGTCGTCTTTCCGCTTTTTTCACTTATGCCCGGTTTTTCACTGGATGTCAGTTCGATCCTGATGTACCTCTTATTGGTGTCGATCAGTGTTTACACCAGGGCAAATATTCGGTATCACTATTCATCCATAACTGTTTTTGTTTTTCTTTTTGCTCTCTATGCTGTTTATGAGATAACATCGGAAACCCGGGTTAAGGAAAAGAGCAACAGGAAGGTTTTGGCTGTAAATCTTGGTGCCGAACATGACCCGGTGGCTGAATTGCTGTTTGACGAGGTGAACCAACAGATTCAGGAGGATGAGGAGCTGGCACGCCTTATGAAAAAAGTTGTTTTCAGCTTTGAAGAGTGGGATGAAATATACTTCCATTTACGGAACAATTATTTTCAGGGGTATTGGGAAAGATACGATCTGGTACATACAATTTGCAATGATACTTCCAGCATACTGGTCAACGGAGAGCAAATCATGCATTGTATCACCTTTTTCAACGGGATGGTTGAAGAGTTTGGCGACCCGGTACCCGGAACCCGGTTTTACTACCTGAACAATCAAACAGGAAATGTTAGCTATTACGGTGCATTCCGGTTTAATACTCATGATCCTGCCATACATAATTACCTGTTTATTGAGCTGGACTCACGGCTTGTTTACAGCCAGTTGGGGTATCCGGAGTTGCTGTTGGATGAGAAATTATTTAAACCTTCTCCGTTGGATGAATATTCCTACGCAAAGTATTATAATCAGGAACTGATCGCACAATCCGGAGATTTTCCGTACAGCTTGAATTGCGAAGTATATGGCCAGGACGATGAAGAATTTATTTTCTTTTCTTTCGACGGATATGATCACCTTATGTACAGGGTGAACCCTGAAAACAGGTTAATCATCAGTAAACCGGAAATCAGGATCATCGACATTGTTACCTCCTTTTCCTATCTGTTTGTATTTCTCTACCTGATCATGGGTTTTTTCCTCCTGGTGACCGATAAGTCGATCTACCTGAAGGAGAGGCAATTCAACTTTAAGATGAAGATTGAATTTTCACTGATCTCCATTTTACTGCTTGCACTCATCATGATCGGTGGCGGGGCAATCTTTTTCAGCATCCAACAATATAAAACAAAACATTATGAAAACCTGAGTGAAAAGATCCGGTCGGTGTATGTGGAACTTGAGCACAAGTTAGTTGATGAGAAGGAACTCACATCCTATTGGTCAACGGAGCAATATGCCAGTTTGAACGACCTGCTGGTTAAGTTCTCGAATGTTTTTTATTCCGATATCAATTTATATGATGAATCGGGAAATTTACTGGCAACCTCACGGCCTGAATTGTTTGATAAATCGTTGATGGGGAAAAAGATAAACCATGAGGCATACTGGCAGCTCAAGGTAAACAAGAAGGCTGAATATGTTCATAACGAGGTCATTGGAGATTTAAAATACCTTTCTGCCTACGTTCCTTTTTTTAATCGTGAAAACAAACTGCTTGCCTATCTTAATCTTCCCTATTTTACCCAGCAGAGCCTCCTCGCAAAGGAGATCTCCAACCTGGTTGTGGCTATTGTGAATTTTTCTGTATTGCTCATCCTGCTGACCATTGCGCTTGCGGTGATCATTTCCACTAAAATCACCAACCCCCTCCGGCTCATTCAGAAGAAATTCAGTAACATTGAACTGGGCAAACCTTCCGAGCACATTTCATACTCGGCTAAGGACGAAATTGGCAACCTGGTGAGTGAGTACAACCGGATGGTGGATGAACTGACACGGAGTGTCGAGCTGCTGGCAAGGTCTGAACGGGAATCGGCCTGGCGGGAGATGGCAAAGCAGATTGCCCATGAGATAAAGAATCCGCTTACTCCGATGAAACTGAGTGTACAGCAACTACAGCGTTCATGGAAGGATAAATCGTCCAACTGGGAAGAATCACTTAACCGGTTTTCCAAAACCCTGATCGATCAGATTGATAACCTATCAACCATTGCAACGGCCTTTTCCGATTTCGCGAAAATGCCGAAAACCAATAACGAGGTAGTGGATGTTGTTACAAAGATCAATAACTCTGTCGGATTGTTTGAAAATACCAAAAATGTTGAGTTTCAGATTAACCTGCATGGGAATAAGAAAGTTCCTGTTTTTACTGATAAGGAACAACTGCTCCGTGTTTTTGCCAACCTCATAAAAAATGCCATTCAATCGATTCCTGCCGGAAGAAAAGGGTTAATAACAATTGACCTGCTTCCCCGGAATGATAAAGCCGTTATTAAGGTCAGTGACAACGGATCAGGAATACCGGAGGAACTCGGGGATAAGCTGTTTATGCCCAATTTCACTACCAAATCGAGCGGTATGGGTCTCGGATTAGCCATTGTAAAAAATACCGTTGAAGATGCCAGCGGAACCATACGGTATGAAACGGAGATTGGCAAAGGTACAACCTTCATTGTTGAATTGCCTTTGTACAAAGCCGGAAAAGAGTAAGGAATTTCCTCGGTTTTTTATAACAAACTGCTGATATTTTGCGTAAAAGGTCGTATGGGCAAAAAAGATCTGATCTCCGGATCAATCTTTTAATCTTCTTCCGTGTTCGAAAAGCTTCAAAATTTACATATATTTGTTTGATTCATCGGTCAGAAAAGAAATTTTAGTGAGAATACAACCTATACGAATTTCAGGTTT
>CAYMFM010000127.1:0-7011 GCA_964389685.1 uncultured Rikenellaceae bacterium | reverse complement strand
CCGGTGCACATTACCTTTTGTGCCGATTTCAACCGGTTCAACAGGTGGTGCAGGCAGCGAAATGCCGATCCGGGGTACGATAACTTCCTCTCCTTTTTCACGGCTGCAATTGACGCCCTGCTGGTCTCTCAGAATGTATCACTGGCAGCGGAAGCACACGGACTGGGTATCTGCTACCTGGGAACAGCGACCTACATGGCAAACCGGTTGACCGACATCCTTAACCTGCCGGAGGGGGTGGTCCCGGTTGCTGCGATTGTGGTGGGGTATCCCGATGAAGATCCCGGATTGACTGATCGGCTTCCACTGCAAGGAGTGGTGCATCACGAGACTTATCGCGATTATTCGGAGAAAGATATTGACACGATCTATGCAGAGAAGGAAGCATTGCCAGAGACTGCCGACCTGCTGGAGGAGAATCAGAAAGAGACCCTGGCGCAGGTCTTTACGGATAACCGCTATACAAAGAAGGACAACATCTTTTTCTCAAAACAGTTTCTGGAAGTGATCCGGAAACAGGGATTTATGAATCACGGGAATGATGAATAAACGAAAATATCACTCTACATGTATGGCCCCTTCACCGGTCGGACCAACTCCCACAGAACCGCCGCACCCTCCAGCGGTCAGACCGTAACGTTTATCCTTCTACCGTCTGACCCATTTCAGGGTCTGACGGATGGGGTTTAATGCCAAATCGATCGGACCGTTTGTTTTAATACTTTATATCACTAGCGATAAAATCAACATCAAATGATTATTTGATTTTGTTACCGAAATTGTGAAGTATTACACGGCAGGCAGGCGGCAGGCTGGAATTCTCCAAAGGAGTTCTTCGGACAGAATGACGGTTTTTGGACTTTTGGTACACCTCCTTGGATTCTGTTGTATTTCTAATCGGGTGAAGTGTATATTAAGACGGAGTTTTGGTGATTACCCCTTCGTTCCGGAGAAGAGTTCTTTTTTTAACCCCTCATTTCGAAATCAACACCCAATTCTTCCGCCACCTCCTTCAGATCTTTCTGGATAACCGGCAGAATGCTGATCCCCTCCCTTCTGATCCGTACTTCCGCTTCGCGCTCGATGTCTCCCGGGATCAATACTTTTTTCCCTTTGATGGGCTTTGCATTCCGGAAGGTTGTTATCCATTGGTCCATTCTTTTTTTAAACTCTCCGGAAGGCATGAACCCGTCGATTCGAATGGCTCCGAAGAGGTGCCCCATTCCTTTCCCGACCTGTATTTCAGGCATGGGCATAAAGGCAAGGTTTGGGGGGATAAAGGGACCAAAATTTGCACCGGAGAGCACGCCGCTGAGAATATCAACAATAGCACCCAGTGCATATCCTTTATGGCTACCATGCTGAAGGTCACTGCCGAGGGGTAACATAGCACCCCCTTTGGTAAGGATATCCGGATCGGATGAAGGATTGCCCTCTTTGTCCTGGACATATCCCAGTGGGACCTCTTCTCCCTTTTTCGACGCCACTGCCAGCTTTCCCCTGGCAATGGGCGTGGTTGAAAAGTCGGCAACAAACGGCGGTTCTTTTCCTGCCGGTATGGCAACGGTAATGGGGTTTGTGCCGAGCAGCCGGCTTACTGAATTTACCGGTGCCACGAGGGGGTTGGCATTGGTCATGGTTATCCCGATCATATCGTAATCGAGTGCCAACATCGAATAGTATGCTCCAATGCCCAGGTGGTTTGAATTTCTTGTTGCCACCCAGGCTGTGCCTGTTTTCCGTGCTTTGGAGATCGCGATCTCCATCGAGCGTCGTGCCGAGACCATACCAATCGCTCCGTCGGCATCTACAACCGCGGTTCCAGGACTTTCATGAACAATCCTGATGTCCGGCGTTGTATTGATCCGGTGTGCTTTCCATAGCTCGTAATAATCTTTGATCCGGATCATCCCGTGAGAAGGAAGGCCCCTTAATTCAGCCCTCAGAAAGACATCGGAGATGGCATCGGCATCCCCCTGGCTACATCCCATTTTTTGAAAGAGATCGGATGTGAATTTTTTCAGGTATTCGTACGTATACATGGTTATGACTGTTATATCAGGGTCAGTAAATGCATGGTGTATTCAATCAATCTAACTTCTCATGAGCCGGATCGATTTTGTCAGGGGTGTAAAAGTAGTAAAAATGCCGGTTGAGTATGAAATAATCGAATAAATCAACCAGAAATGGGGCGAAAAAATGATTAGTTAATTATCTTTGTTTGATCATTTCAAAAACAATCCATCGTTTTATGATGAACATTGAGGTGAACCAAAAAGTGGCGGCAAATCTTGGTTTGGAACCACAGGAATACAAAGAGATCCAGCAGATCCTTGGGCGGAAACCCAATTTTACAGAATTGAGTATTTATTCTGTAATGTGGTCTGAACATGCCTCGTATAAAAATTCGATCAAATGGTTGAAGACATTACCACGTAAGGGAAAGCATTTACTGGCGGAAGCAGGTAAAGAGAATGCAGGACTGGTGGATATAGGAAACGATCTTGCCTGTGCATTCAAAATAGAATCCCATAATCATCCCTGTGCTGTGGAGCCTTACCAGGGTGCAGCAACCGGGGTTGGGGGCATCAACCGGGATATTTTTACTATGGGTGCAAGGCCTATAGCCCAGCTCAATTCACTCCGGTTTGGTGACCTGTCGCTTGAACGAACTAAGTACCTGTTGAAAGGCGTTGTAAAGGGTATTGGCGACTATGGAAACTCGTTTGGGGTACCTGTTGTCGCTGGCGAAGTCTATTTTGAACGGTGTTACAACAGCAATCCCGTGGTAAATGCAATGTCTGTCGGGATCATGAAAAGTGACCGCATGATTTCAGCCATTGCGAAGGGTGCCGGCAATCCCGTCTATATAGTTGGCTCTTCAACAGGAAAAGACGGTATACATGGAGCAACCTTTGCATCTGCCGATATTACAGAAGATTCTGCCAATGATATTCCTTCCATTCAGGTGGGTGATCCATTTCAGGAAAAGCTGCTGCTCGAAGCAACCATCGAATTGAACAAGACGGGAGCTGTTATAGGGATGCAGGACATGGGAGCAGCCGGCATCATCTGTTCAACATCCGAAATGTCAGCCAAAGGAAACCATGGCATGAAGATAGACCTTGACAAAGTGCCGCTTCGCCAGCAGAACATGGAACCGTTCGAAATCCTGCTCTCCGAATCACAGGAACGAATGCTTGTGGTTGTTAAGAAAGGAAGGGAAAAAGAGGTGGAGGAGATCTTTGATAAGTGGGACTTGAATTGTGTCATTATCGGTGAGGTGATCAGGGAAGACAAACTCTATTTTTACAGGCACGGTAAACTGGTTGCTGAAGTTCCGGCAAAGAGCCTTGTCCTTGGAGGTGGGGCTCCGGTGTATGACCGGGAATACAAGGTTCCGGCATACTACAAGGAGACAAAAAAATACTCAATTGATGATCTTCCGGAACAGGAAGATATAAAGGAGGTAATGCATACCCTTCTGAGGCATCCGAATATTGCGTGTAAAAAATGGGTGTATGAACAGTATGATACCATGGTCGGAACCAATAACATGAGCACCAATTTCCCCTCCGATGCCGGACTGGTAAATATAAAAGGGACACGGAGTGCTCTGGCAGTGACCGTAGATTGCAATTCACGGTATGTTATGGCGGACCCGAATATCGGTACGCAGATTGCCGTATCGGAAGCAGCCAGAAACATCATTTGTAGCGGCGGTGTGCCCCTTGCCATTACAAATTGCCTGAATTTTGGCAATCCCTATAATCCGGAGGTCTACTGGCAGTTTGTTCAGGCTGTCAAAGGCATGGGTAAAGCATGCCGGAAATTTGAAACCCCCGTCACCGGTGGAAACGTCAGCTTTTATAACCAGGCATCAATCGATGGGAAGGTGGAACCGGTATTTCCAACACCCACCATCGGGATGCTGGGCTTGCTGAAAGAGAAAAACAACCAGATGTCGATGGCATTCAGTAATAAAGGGAACATGATCTACCTGATTGGCAGGTCACAGAATGATATTGCCTCCTCCCAATACCTGGTCTCCTGTCATGGGATAGAAAAATCTCCACCTCCACATTTTGATCTGGATGTTGAATACATGGTTCAACAGGCTGTAAAAGACCTTATCCGTTTCAGCCTGGTACGGTCAGCACATGATGTGTCTGAAGGGGGGTTGTTTATTACCTTGGTGGAGTGTGGCATACCCAGAGGCTTTGGATTCGATATAACAACAGATGCTGAAATTCGAAAAGATGCTTTTCTTTTTGGAGAAGCGCAGGGCAGGATTGTGGTTTCTGTTGCCCCCTCCAGGGAAACCGAGTTCATCGACTATATGATAAAGACCGAAGTACCGTTTTCTGTGCTTGGCCATGTCACCCGTGGCGAATGCCGGATCGATGATGTTTCGTATGGCTTTATTTTTGACCTCATGAAGGAATACAATTCTGCCTTACAGGAGGCAGTTGAATAAGAGAAAGGATTAAATCCGGATCATTTCAGTTTTTTTCGAATACCTACAGACAGTTTGTGATAACTCCATACCCCAGCCACAATAGAATAATAAAATCGGGATTGATCAGTTACTATTGTATATCGTAAACGATCGGAAAAAATTGAGAAAAGCTTTTGTTGCCATATTACTTGTTTTATCTTCCGTCACTTTTGCACAAAAGCAAAAGCTAAAGAATGATCCGGCATACGATAAAAAACCGTTGCATTTCGGTTTTACCATCGGTATCAATACCATGGATTTTACGGTATATCATGCGGGGGATAAATACCCGATCGATACCGCTTTCCTCTATGCAGATGTGAGTAAGCTAAACCCCGGATTCAGTGTGGGAATTGTATCAAACCTCAAGCTCACAGAATACCTTGATCTCAGATTTCTACCAGGTATCTCCTTCGGACAGCGGAATCTGATATTTTATGATATGGATAGGAAACTGGAGAATGACAATCATAAACTCGAGTCTTCATTCGTTGAATTTCCGTTGCTGGTAAAATATAAATCAAAACGGCTGAATAATTGGAGGCCTTACCTGGTTGGCGGACTAACTTACCGGATCGATCTCTCAGCCCGGAAGGAATATGATCAGGGTAAACGAGGAAAGGATGAATACGTCAGGCTGAAACAATCCGATGTGTATGGCGAGATTGGATTTGGGATTGATCTCTACCTGAAATACTTCAAGCTCAGTCCGGAATTGAAAATGGCTGTCGGATTTCGCGATATCATGGTGCATGAACCGGCAGCCGGTGACAACCGAAAATATGCGGAATCCATTGACCGCCTTATGTCAACCCTCTGGATCCTTTCCTTTCATTTTGAATGAATCCCTACAGGCAATAAGAGAACAGATCGCATGCAAAAGGAGCTCCAACTTATTCTTTCACCAAAGAATGCTTCCCATGAAGATCTTTATAAACCGATTATTGCCAGGGAACTAAGGATCTCTCCGGAACGAATTAAAACCATCCGGATCCTTCGCAGGTCCATCGACTCCAGGAGTAAACATGTCAGGATCAGTCTCCTCGTTCGGGTGTTTGTTGATGAAGAGGAGAAGACCGCCGTTGCAGCCGAACCACAATATCAGGATGTATCTGCCGGTGATGAAGTGGTCATCATTGGTTCCGGACCGGCCGGACTGTTTGCTGCTCTGCGCCTGATTGAGCTTGGATGCAAGCCGGTGATCCTGGAGCGGGGAAAAGAGGTCTCCGAACGGAAAAAGGATATTGCCCTGATTACAAGTGAACACCGGGTAAATCCGGATTCCAATTACTGTTTCGGCGAGGGAGGAGCAGGAACATTCTCAGATGGGAAACTCTATACCCGGTCAAAAAAAAGAGGCGATCACAGGCGAATCCTCAATACACTTCACTGGCATGGAGCCGGTGAATCAATACTATACGATGCCCATCCTCATATTGGGAGCGATAATTTGCCTGTGATCATCAGACACATCAGGGAAACCATACGGAACGCAGGAGGAGAGATCCATTTTAACACCAGGATCACCGGGTTTAAAATAGAAGACGGGAAGGTTACCTGCGTAACGACAGGCAGTGGCGATAAAATAACGGGTGTGGCATTCATTCTCGCAACAGGTCACTCTGCCAGGGATATCTATTTTCACCTGGAGAAGATCGGGATACCCCTGGAAGCGAAATCCTTTGCCATGGGTGTACGTGTTGAACATCCTCAATCCCTGATCGATTCGATACAATATCATGGCATGAAACGGGATGAGGACCTTCCGCCGGCAATGTACAGCTTAACCCATCAGGCAGCAGGAAGGGGTGTTTACTCGTTCTGCATGTGCCCCGGCGGATTTATTATTCCTTCTGCTACTTCCGGTGAAGAAGTGGTGGTCAACGGCATGTCACCTTCAAAAAGAAATTCTCCCTTTGCCAATTCGGGAATTGTTGTCGAGATCAAACCGGAAGATATTATGGAATTTGAAGCGTTCGGGGCTTTGAAAGGGTTGAAATACCAGGAGGCACTGGAAAAAAAGGCATGGATCGCTGGCGGGAAAAGGCAAACTGCACCGGCTCAGCGTTTGTCTGATTTCATTTCAGGAAAAGTCTCCCGTACGCTGCCTGCTTCTTCATATACGCCGGGAGTGATTCCCTCCGACCTGCACAACTGGCTTCCCGTTTCGCTGGTGGAACGGTTGAGAGAAGGATTTCTGGCTTTTAACCGGAAAATGGAAGGTTTTATTACAAACGAAGCCGTTATCCTGGGCGTTGAATCCAGAACATCCTCCCCGGTGAGGATCCCCAGGGATCCGGTTTTGCTCAGTCATCCGGCAATATCAAACCTTTTTCCCAGCGGGGAAGGTGCGGGTTTTTCAGGAGGGATTGTCTCTTCCGCTGTTGATGGGGAAAGGGTGGCGGAAAAAGTGGTGGAGATGTTTGGGGAAAAATAATTGGGTCATCCAGCTTCCTGCAAGCCCGGATATTTCCCGGAGTGTCAGATGGGAAAAAAGATGAATACGGATCAAT
>CAYMFM010000126.1:0-7468 GCA_964389685.1 uncultured Rikenellaceae bacterium | reverse complement strand
ATAACGTTCAGCGGTATGGGTAGTGCCGCATATCAGCTGTTGGTTATTATTAGATCTAAAGTTACAAATTTTAACGGTAATTTTCCTGCTGACCGTTAACAGCGGCATTACCTATACCGTCTTGTTAGAAAGCGTTGCCCCGACCGGCGGGCGCCAACGAGTGCGATGGAATGGATTTTTGCATCTTATCCGGCTCTGATCTTAGCATTCAACCATCAATAAGTAGCAGTTGGCTGAATAAAATTGTCCTGGATTCCATCACTGCAAAAATCATTAGCCTCGCCGAGTACAAACAAACAGTGTCAGACCTGCCGCGTGGTAATGACCAACGAATACATTGAATTGCAGGAACCCACCTTGTAACCTCCATAACTAAGCATCTCTTAAAAATTGTCAATGATAATGCGGACAGGACGTCATGCTGGTAGGCGAGGCAGGGTCCATTGAAATTTCCACCGGAACCTTACTAAGAACTTTACATTTATTTGCGAGGGGCTATGCTTTCTAACGTTCAAGGCTAAATGCAGTGTGGTAGCCTGTACTAAACAGTTATTGGTTTTCGCAATGTAAGTTACAAAGAAATCTGCAAAGGGTAAACAAAAAGCAACATTGCATTTTAGCCCTTTGTTAGAAAGCGTTGCCCCGACCGGCGGGCGCTAACGAGGGCGATGGAATGGATTTTTGCATCTTATCCGGCTTTGATCTATACATTTTACCATCAAGAGTTTGCATTTGGCCTACTAAAATTACCCCGGATTCCATCATTGCAAAAATCATTAGCCTCGCCGAGTACTATAAAACAGTGTCAGACCTGCCGCGTGGTAATGACCATTGAAAACATTGAATTGCAGGAACCCACCTTGTAACCACTATACCTTAGCATCTCTCAAAACGTGTCAATGATAATGCGGACAGGACGTCATGTTTGTAGGCGAGGCAGGGATCGTTGAAATTTACTCCGGAACCTTATTAAGAACTTTACATTTATTTGCGAGGGGCTATGCTTTCTAACGTTCAGCGGTATGGGTAGTGCCGCATATCAGCTGTTGGTTATTGTTAGATATAAAGTTACAAATTTTCACGGTATTTTTCCTGCTGACCGTTAAAAGCGGCATTACCTATACCGTCTTGTTAGAAAGCGTTGCCCCGACTGGCGGGCGCTAACGAGAGCGATGGAATGGATTTTTGCCCCTTATCCGGCTCTGATCTGAGCATACTACCATCAACAGTTTGCAGTTGACTGACCAATAACACCCTGGATCCCATCACTGCAAAAATCATTAGCCTCGCCGAGTACTATAAAAAACTGTCAGACCTTACGCGTGGTAATGACCATTGAAAACATTGAATTGCAGGAACGCACCTTGTAACCACCTTAACTAAGCACCTCTTAAAACGTGTCAATGATAATGCGGACAGGACGTCATGTTGGTAGGCGAGGCAGGGTCCGTTGAAATTCGCACCGGAACCTTACCAAGAACATTACATTTATATGTGAGGGGCTATGTTTTCTAACGGTTGGCTGGTAAATGTAGTTACTTGGGTTGTGTGTTGGCTTATCAGGGTAATTACATTTCACCAGCCTGTTGTGTTTAGTTCACTTTCATTCTATTCTTCTGTGAACGGAGTTCAGAAAATTACACCTTCAACTACCGAGCTCAGTTATTTTAGCATTGACCCATTGAATTTAGATTGGTCTAAATGCTGTTGGTCAATTCGGCAGGATTGCTCTTTATATACCACCATAGTTCTTTTATACCCAAAAAGTTATCAAGATTCAACTGTTAAAAACTCAGTCGATAAAAACTTGATTTTATCAATTTTTTCCTATACCTTCAACCAAGTCTTTAAGACGTTGCTACGTCAGAAAGTGAAGCTTTCCACGGTACCACCGGTAAAGACTTGAACAGGAAAATCAATTATTTCCTGTTTTTTTTAGCATTGAATCTTACCCCTTTGCAAAGAACTATCCCTATCTTTATATGCAAGCCTGAAAATACCTGGCTCTTATCTCTTTTTGTAATTTACTGAATTAAACACAACGTTAATGTATATGAAACGTTTGGCATTTCAAAGTGATTTCCTATCAAGCCGATACAATTTTTATTAAATGTAGTGCCTTTAAAATTAGCAAATTCCGCCAAATGTTTTATATACGGTGTTATGAGGAGTGCCGGAAAATACTTCTTAGTTATTTTTTAAACTTTTATCCTCTCTGAGCAAGTGAGATTATTTTTAATAATTTATCATTACATATTTGCAGATCAAATATGAGGTCCGTAATTCTCAATGATTTAACCGACTTAAATAACGTGTACAGGGAAGTGTATCGGGGAGAGGTGAACTGGTTACGCTGAAGCGTGATCAACCGTCTACTCAATTATCTTGTCTGTTTTATTCAAATTTCCCATGCAGCAACATCATTTTCCGGATTATTTCAATGATACGCGGATCTTTTTGAACTTTTTCCATTCCATTTATGCTGGTAGCAATAAGTGGTAAACCCTGTTCATGTGCCTCGTAGGCCTTTTCAATATAGTGGATACCCTTTTCAATTTCATCGACCATAATGAATTTTATAGCAACATCTATTGCATTCATGCCGGTTTTTCCTTCATTATACAGTTTTTCCATAATAAAAGCATGTTCCCTGTATGCCTCTTTGTATTTTTCCTTATCCATGAGTTCTTCCAGCTCTTTCATATTAAGGCCTATCTCGGAGGAAGTAGCCCTTACGGCTTCCATAGCTTTTTTGTAATCATTAAGTTCAGTTGCAGCAGCTTCTAAGACAACGTTTGCAATTACATCCCCGGGCTTTATTTCCAGGGCTCTTTCTGCAAGTTCCAGTCCTTTCCGGTTCTCGTTAATACAAAGGTATGTCGCTCCCGCTATTGACAGTATAAAGGGATTAAAAGGATCTATACTTACACCTTTTGCGGCCAGTAATTCACACTCATCTCTCCTTTGCAATATGCCATGTAACTGGCCGTAATACACCAGGGCTGCTGCATCATTGGGATTGACTTCCAGGGCAAGTTTAAATTCCTTTTCCCCTTTCTCCCAGTCCCATTCTACCCATGTAGCTATCAGGGCCAGTGTAAAATGCAGGTCGGGAAAACCGGGGTCAAGTTCCAGGGCTTTATTGATATTCTCGAATATCTTGGGACCCGAAACCTCAGGGGGTTCGAAGCCTATCTGGGCCATTGTAAGCCATACTTGGGCAAGCCCTGCATAAAGTGGTGCCCATTCGGGTTCCTTTTCAATGCCGTATTCAAGGTACTCCCTTGCCTTTATAAGCTCTTTTTCGCTAACACTTTGAAAGTGTTGCCTGCCCATCAGGTATGCCTCATATGACTTGGCATTTATCTTCATGGTCTTGTTCAGCTTTTTTTCTTGTTCGGGTGTGATGGAAATTTGTATCTCATCAGCAATATTCTTAATTACCTGGTTATACAGGTTAAGTATATCACTCATATCAGAATCGTAAACCTGTGACCATATCATTTGTTCAGCAGGAAGTGCGCTGTACAATTTAAGCTGAATCCTTATATTTTCACCTAATCCTATTAACGAGGTTTCTATTACTCCTTCAACGTTTAATTCTGAAGCAATCTCATTAATAGTTTTTTGGAAGTTCGCATATTGCATTGTAGAAGTTCTTGCGGTTACTCTTACAGATCCTAATTGACCCAGCTCGCTGATCAAGGCATCTTGCAACCCCGATGCCAGGTAGGCCTTACTCTCATCTCCAGTGTAATTAGCAAATGGCATAATGGCTATTGACCTTATCCCTGCTGCCAGCTCTTTCCTATTTTCTTCATAGTCATTCATTCTCTGCTGTGCCGGGTAATTATTATCATGATCTTTGAGTTTGTCACCAATCCCTGGCTCAACATCAGCAATAGAAACATCAGTGGAAACATAATCAGGATCAAGGTTAAAATAAAAATCACCTTCCAGTGAAGTGGATTCCCATGGAACCTGCTGGTCACTGGTTTTTTCCCTGACCTTTACCCTCACAAGCTTAAAAAAATCTTCAATTTTCAGGTTAGGAATATTCATATAGTGGATCAATGCCGAGGAATAAGGGCTGTTCCTTCCATAACCATCAGATGCTGTTTTACCGGGTGCCGTGGAGTATGCAATAAGAGAACCATTGGGAGCATCCATAAAAGCAAGACCTGACCCTGTTGACTTCCTGCTCCAGCTGCGTTCAAATGGATTGTCCCTGCATGCATCAAGTATAATGATATTAGTTTTAGTGCCAGCATCTTCCATCTTGGCAAGTATCCTTCCCGCATCTACACAGTTGTATTCAACATCATTTTCAGTTTCAAGGCTTGCATCTACAGGGATAAGATAGTTGCGACCCCTGACCTGTACACCATGACCTGCATAATAGAAAAGGCCTACTTCTGCTTTACTGAGGCTATTGCCAAAATCATCAATCACTTTTTTCATTTCTGCCTGATCAAGGTCAGTATATCTTTTGACCCTGAAGCCTGAAGCTATTAAGATCTTTTCAACATCCGTTGCATCATTCACAGGATTGGCAAGAATATTCATAGTGTAATTGGCATTACCAATAACAAGTGCCATGCGATGTTCCTGTGAATTAGCAGGAATGCAGAAAAGAACTAGAGCAAGTGCAATAATTAATTTTTTCATTTCTCTAAAGTTTTGATAAAGCAAATGTTGTAATGGCTAAGTTATGTCAAAATTGAATGATAAAAAATATATTTCACCTTATTTGACAAATATCGGCATTCCTCATAACGGTTCTGTACATGCGCAGTTTGGTTCAGGTGCGAACAAATCGCCGGTTAGTTGCAAGCACTTGGCGCGTATTTTTACCTGAGCAAAAATCGTGCTCAACCAAATTGCCGTATGTACATTGTTATGGGCAGTTATTAATGAGTAGATATTCCTGTAGAAACAGAATAATTGCTTCACGCATATGATTTCTATTATCTTTCTTGCGATATCCATGGCCTTCATCTTTGGCCAGCATATACCAAACTAGTCCATCATTTTCCCTTATCACATTTACCATCTGTTCGGATTCGGTAACTGGAACCCTGGGATCATTCGCTCCTTGAATCACAAATAACGGACATGTGATATTTTTTGCATTAGTAGTAGGAGATATTGCTAAAAGAAATTTCTTCATATCTGGATCTCGCTCATCTCCATATTCAAGTCTTCTCAAGTCTTTTCTGTATTCTTCAGTATTTGCCAGAAATGTCACGAAATTGCTTATTCCGAAAAGATCAACCCCGCATTTTATTTTATTATTAAAAGAGACCATGGATGATAGTACCATATAACCTCCATAGGAACTTCCGTAAACAGCTATTTTGTTTTTATCAAACTCAGGATTCTTTTCAATCCATTCCAGGAGTTTGCCAATATCTCTCACAGAGTTTTGCCTATTATATCCGTCATCGAGCAGCTGGTAAGACTTTCCGTATCCTGTAGAACCCCTGACATTAGGAGCAATTACAGCAATCCCCATCTCATTTACCAGATATGCACGGAAAGAAGAAAAGTATGGCATATGCTGATCTTCTGGCCCACCATGTATAGAAATCAATACTGGTAGCGGTCCTTTTGCATTTTTTGGTTTATATACGAATGCTGGTATTTTTCTAATCCTTCCTTCGACCGTATCATACGAATCATAACTTATTAATTCTGGTTGGGGAAAAAATTCTGCATTAAGACCTCCAATTTCAGATCTTGTCCATCGTTCAATTTCTTTTGTTAAAAGATCGAGGGTGAATATATCACCTGGTGTCTGGGTCGTATTCAGGACAAAGGCCAACAAATCCTTAGTAGGATGAAAAGTTAAAGAATTAATTTGTCCAATAGGTAAATGATCTACTTGAGTATACTTATTTGTCCTTGTATCCAGAATAAAGAGTCTACTAAATCCATTCACATTTGCTATGAATGCAGCCAAGGATCGTGATTTGTTTTGTGCGAACTCAATAAAATCAATATCCCATAGAATATTCTCAGTAATGTAATTGATCTTTTTCGTTATTATATCATATTGAACAAGCGTATTAAATTCTTTTCCTTTATTTGTGAGTGCATATATTTTGTCCCCGTCAGAATTCCATCCTAAGGCAACAAATCTTTCAATATCGTTTTTATCATTGATTTGTGTGAGTACATCTGTTTTAATATCAAGAATGTAGGAGTTTGCTTCACTTGCAGAACGATACTGAACTAAGATCAGTTTATCATCATTTGGTGACCAATCCCTTGTTACCCAGTAACCATTTCCTTCATCAATCTTGAGATCACATTCTTTTGGTGACGATAAATCGCTGATATAAATATCATAATCTCTATTATTCCTTTGGGTGGATGTAAAGGCAAACTGACCACCATTATTTGACCAATTGATCAATTCATTGACTGATTCACCATTGCTGAGCATTTCGGCTTTTCTGGTATTCATGTCATACCAATAAATCTGTGAGAGTTCATTTCCACCCATATCTTTAGTGAAAAGAAACCCATTATAATTATTTAATTGGCAGAATAAACCTTCTCTCACTGGCTCATCATAAAAAGTGATTTGATTTCTTGATCCTTCGGGATGTTTGACAATGTGGAACTGGTTAGTATTACCAAACCTTGTTTTGATTAACATACCTTCTCCGTTAGGTAACCAATCCATAAGATCTGCACTCCTGGTGTTCTGATATTGATGTAATCTGGCCCTTATTTCTAAAGGAATATCAGGGATATCTTCTAAAACAAGGTTACCAATCTCTTTGCGTTCTTGTGCTGTTGAAATACAAGATAGCATGATTACATATATCAAGGCAGTCAACTTGTTAATGTTAATTCCTTTTGGCATAATCCTTTACTTCATTTGTTCTTGATTATTATTTGCCCATAACGTTCAGCGGTATGGGTAGTGCCGCATATCAGCTTTTGATTATTATTAGATATAAAGTTACAAATTTTCACGGTAATCTTCCTGTCGACCGTTAAAAGCGGCATTACCTATACCGTCTTGTTAGAAAGCGTTGCCCCGAACAGCGGGCGCTAACGAGTGCGATGGAATGGATTTTTGCCCCTTATCCGGCTTTGATCTGAGCACACTACCATAATCAGCCTGCAGTTGGCTGACTAAAATTACCCAGGATCCCATCATTGCAAAAATCATTAGCCTCGCCGAGTACAAAACAACCCTGTCAGACCAACCGCGTGGTAATGACCAATGAATACATTGAATTGCACGAACGCACCTTGTAACCACCTTAACTAAGCATCTCTTAAAAATTGTCAATGATAATGCGGACAGGACATCATGTTGGTAGGCGAGGCAGGGTACTTGAAAATGCGCTCCGAAACTTTACTAAGAACTTTACATTTATTTGCTAGGGGCTATGCTTTCTAACGGTTGGCTGGTAAATGTAGTTACTTGGGTTGTGTGTTGGCTTATCAG
>CAYMFM010000125.1:0-7635 GCA_964389685.1 uncultured Rikenellaceae bacterium | reverse complement strand
AATGTGCTGCCTGAACCTCTCTTTTAAAATTTCAACTAAAAATGAAACATCACCGTCAAAAAAATTCGGAACAATACTTTTTAAAGTATTATTTGTTAAATCAACAATACGGGATCTATAATTGCCAAATTCTACAGCCATCCTCTCAACAAATCTACTATAATTGTTCCCAATAATTGTAATGGTATCCCCAACATCGCCAGATTGTGGCTCAAAATACTCAATTATAGGACCTAAACTTCCTTCGCTAATAAAAGTAACATACTGCCCGTAAATTAGCTTATCTGAGGTTTCTATATATGATTTGACATAATACAATATCCCTATTTCAAGAGTTGTTGAAATTTTAGCACTAAATTTCCCGATAGTTCCTTTTTGCCCAAGAGATATTAATTCCGAGAAATCATCGGGGAATGATTCATATTCACTCCATATAAAGCCATGGTCGATAATATCTGAATTACCATTTGTGATAATTTCAGCATTGAAAGTTGCACCAGAGTTATTTACATTTGAAACTTCCAAAGTCCGTAGCCTTGGATAATTTCTTTTAGAAATAACTTCTTTTTGACAAGTTGTTAAAATAAACAAAGACAGAAGAACAAAAAATATTTTGAAGGGATTCCTCTTCATTTTCACTTGTTAAAATTAATCAGTGAAATACATACCTATTTTAATTCCAAGTTTATTGTTCTTTCCCAAAATCGTTTCAGAATAACGACCTTGGATATATTCATAAAAACCCTGTAGAAAGAAAGTTCTAGAATTACCTCTATTATAACTTATCCCAATTCCCATTTGAGTTCCCCAAAACAAATCACTTAAGGGAATATCATTAAATTCATATTGGAAAACAGTTGATTCATCTTCTTTTTCTACAATTCTGCAATTATCAGAATCAATAACAAAATCAAGTGCAAAACCAACACTTAGAAATGGTTTGATTTTACTCTTAGGGAAAGTGTATTTCAAAGATAAAAGACTATTTAAAGATGATACATGAATATGTATGTCCGTATACTCTATATCAAATCCATCTTCAACTTTGTGAAACGCATAAAAATAGTTTTTAATCATCACTGTTTCAATCTGAAAAGATATTTTTTCATTAATTCTTGGTGACAAAATGTTAAGTAGGATTCCACCACTCAAGCTAAAATCTGACTTAAAGTCAAAACCTGAGTAAAGTTCTGTATTAACAAATCTTAGATTAGAATAATTAAATCCTAGGATTGGGCCATAGGATAATTTTGTGAGTGGAAGTTCCTTTTGATAGATAATACATTCTTCATCATCATCTTCACAAACGTATTCGTGATAATCAGAAGTTATCTTAATTAAATCATTATGAGTAAACCTAACTTTATTTATTTGTGGCATTATATCATTACAGTCAGAAAAGGTTGCTTTGAGGATTCCAATATAGCGATTGGAGTTTCTAAGATATGATTCATATTCACCATATACTTTTATTTTTTCATTAGTAAGTACAACAAGTTTTCCTCCTTCCTTCTCGACTAGATAATGGTCTCCATTGTTATCACGGTAATAATACAAATCTGCGATTCCGTTAACTAAATATTCTAGGAATAGATTAATTTCGGTACTATCTTTAGATATGATTCTTGAAACATAAAACTTCCCGTCAACAATTCTATACCCTTTAATATCCTTAGGAGAATAAATGCTTGGTTCAGTTGAAGAATCATTCTTAAAAACACAGATTTGAGAGTTCCTAATATCACCTCTATAATCGACTAATCCACGGATTGTATCAAACTCATTCGTAATGATAAAGCCTGGTTGAAAATTCGTCTGTCCAGATATTATATTACCTAATGGAGAAAGGAATATGAAAACCAAGATTCTCAGTTTCATTTCAAAATATCAATAAAAGATAATATGAGGTGTTCTCCTGTGTTGCTGGTATTGATAGTAAAAGTAATAAATTCAACATGACTTTCGATAGAGACCTAAAAAAAAGCACTAAAACAAAATACCAGTTGAGAAGATAATAACTTGATTCTCCAAGTCATATTCATTGCTAGTGCTAGGCCTAATGTGTGATACGTGCTGAAAATAAGAGTATTGAAAATCAATCGCCAACTTCATTTTCCTCTCAGTTGGAATAATTATGCCTACACCAGCCAATAGTCCAGCTGCACCATTTCTTGGTTCTAACTTTTTATCTCCAAGACTATCTGTATACTGAAAATTTTGCTTTGCCATGGTTCTCAAATCGAGACCAAGATTGAAGTAAGGTTCAATACCAAAATTTCTTTTGACTATATACCGGATTAGAATTGGCACGTTTATATCAATTCGTTCGAAATTTAAAGTAACGGAATCAACTAATTCTGCCTGAAGTTTCGAGATAAATAGATCTATTTCAATTTGTAGATATCTGCTAATGTCAAAATTAAATGTAAATCCTCCCTGATATCCCAAATAAGGATAAGGATGAAATGTTTTATTATAATAGGGATTATTTTTACTTACAAACTTCATGTAGGTAATATTTGTTCCCAGTTTGAATCCGACTAGAAGACTCTGTTTATAATGATGTTTTTGATAAACAAATTTATCGGGTTGTTTGCAATGACTGTACTTTGAGAGTAAATTTCCTATTGATTCTTTATCATAAAATATGCGACGGTGCTTAAATTCACAATCTGAAAAATATTGTTGGACCCATTCTGATATTGATTCTTTAGGTAGATAGGTTACTTTATTATCTTCAGTTTGTAAACAATAAAATTCTTCCCCATCAGAAGTAAATCCTTCATAGAGGGTACAATAACCATAGGCAACACGATGCAAGAAATTAAGTTCTTCTTGTTCTTCATAATAGCTAACTGGCATTGATACATACTCTTTACTGTCCAATATGAATTTTAATAATTGTTCAGGATAATAGGTTTCCAAGTTTTTGCTGGTAGGTACTTGGCTAAATACAACTTGATTTTTGTTTGTGTATTTTTGATTTGCTAGGATGAAACCATCTATAGTATCATAATCATTGGTAATTATTTTACCTTTAATGTAATCCCTTTGAGTAAAGGCAGAATAAGGAATTTGGAAAAGGAATATGAGAGTTATGAATTGTACTATGGGAAGCTTGTTCAAAACGATTATGTTTTGTCTGGAATAACAAAGTTAAACAATCTGATTTTCATTATAAAATGGTGCTTCATTGGTTTAATACTTTCTGCTATTCTACTTTCCTAAATCAACTAGGAGATTTGGCCCACATTATTACCACATATGTAAATCTTCAAAACAATCCGGATCAAATAGAGAATAAAATTAAGTGATGACTCTTTGAAATAACGTCCGTTTGTTTGTTTTCGTTTACAGGGGAGGTTAGTATTTTGAATTGTTTGGGGGAGTATTGTTTGAGCGATCAAAGAATCGGAGAGTTATTCGTGATTAGTGAGATCATAAATCTGGGTACCTTAATCATACCAGTCAAGTTTCAAAGAACTAAGGATCAGATAATTAAGGAAACAGGATTTTGTAAAAATGAATCGCTTATTAAAGATAAGGAAATTGGTAGAGAAAAGAAAATCCGGCCAGGGACCAGATCTAAGACACAAATAATCAGTTAATTTAATCATAACACCTCTTTCCTACTCAGCTCAATATCATTTACTTAGAGAGCAGCAATTTTTTTTAAAATGAAGCGGTAATTTAAAATATTTGAATCTTATAAGAAAAAGAAATACAGCAAGAAGGACGATTATGTTTATGGACCATTTCAATCATATATTAATGTATTCACCAAGCGGTTCACTTTTATTTATGATGAGAAACTGCAAAAATCGGATGTGTTGATCACTCAATATCGGTTTAATGTGAGCAGTCTGTTTGTAATTAAATTATATAATTGTTTTGCATTGATATTGTGATGTTTACCTTGCGGTTTCGGGTGCTCACTTTACTCCGGTTTCAGGTGCTCACTTTCACCGGTTTTTCCAGCTTACACCCACTCAATACAGAAAAGTTGAGAATGCCAGAATTTCCTTACCATGAAATACTATTCGAAAGTATTGTCGGGCACCTCGTTAAAGAAGTGTTATGATATTGCACCACCCAGAATTAGGCAGTATCTCCAGTAAGAGATTGAGTTTGTCACATCAAAACTGAAGCATTAGGATCAGATCCTTGAATTGGGTTGTGGGTATGGACGCGTGGTTTTTGAGCTTTTACCCTATGCGAAAACAATAATCGGTATCGATACCTCAAAAAATAGTCTGAGGTTGGCTAACCAATTGAAAAAAGAGGAAGACAATTGTGAGTTTATCGAAATGGATGCAACCAATTTATCATTCAAGGATAACACATTTGATGTGGTGCTGTGTGTACAGAATGGAATTAATGCTTTTGGAGTAGATAAACTAAGACTGGTAAAAGAAGCACACAGGGTTCTCAAACCAGACGGTATTGCACTATTTTCAAGTTATATGAAACAATTCTGGTTCCCGAGATTAAACTGGTTTGAGCTTCAGGCAAAACATGGATTAATCGGTGAAATTGATCATGAATCCACAGGCAATGGTACAATAGTATGCAAGGATGGTCTGCAACTTGGCCTTACAGACGTCAATGATTTCAGGATGATCGGGAAACAGCTTGATTTGCCTATCACACTCACAGAAGTGGATAACTCCTCACTTTTTTGTGAATTCACCAAAGATATTTAGTCCCGCCTCATAAGACAGGTCGATATTCGTTTTTGCAGTGTTTATATTTGAAAGGCTTAATAAAATATCAATTGCCTTTCAAAGAAAGAATGAAGCTTCAATTCACCCATACAATAACAGCCATTTTCTTTCTACTGTTGAGTTTTCGAATCATGCCTTCAGGTTTTTACGTTAACGCTCAAAAATCTTCAATTCATTTTCTGAGATACCAGGTTGGATAAAAAACGAAAATGGAGGATAGGGTGTTAGGAATAAATACAATGAAGGACGAAGAATCATGGGGATGCACGTGTTTTGCTGCTCTTGGGATGAAGAATATGCGACTGTTTGGGAGAAATTTTGACTGGCATAATCACGGCATTCCCCTGCTTCTTTTTACCCATCCGGATGATGGTTTTGCCTCTTTTTCAGTGGTAAATCTGGAATATTTCGGGTACAGTAGAAATAACCTTCCGGATGCTTTTGAAAACAGGATCAATTTATTGAATACACCTTGGCTTCCTTTCGACGGAATGAATGAAAAGGGTGTGGCTATTGGTATGATGGCAATACCCCATGCTGAAAATCCCTATGATCCATTAAAGAATACCATTAATGAAATTGAACTGATCCGGCTGGTGCTTGACTATGCAGAAAGTCTGAGTCATGCCATTACACTAATTCAGAATTTTAACATTGAAATACTGGATCCTCCGGTCCACTATCTTATTGCCGATTCCTCAGGTAATTCAGCAATTATTGAATTTGTTGGAGAGAGAATGGTCGTCATCAGAAATGAGAATCTGTGGCAGGTATCCACGAATTTCATTATCTCTGAATTCAATGATCCATTGGATGCCAACTGCTGGAGGTTCAATTCAGCGAACATGAGTCTAGCCCTAACCGAGGGCAAAGCCACAACTGAATCTGCCCTTTCTATACTTCAGGATATTTCCTGGTACGGAACGGTGTGGTCGGTTATATATAATATGGACTCCGGATTCCTGCATATTACAGTTAACAGGAACTTCAATGATGTCTATTCTTATTCAATCGAAGAAAAACTGATCGACCTCTACCCGGATGTGGCAATGGCCAGAAAGTACCTGGAAGAACTGGAAAAAGAGGAAGAAAAATGAGAAACAGAATCCGTCAAGCGGATTTGAAACCGCTCGATGGCAGGAAACCATCAGAAACTTAAAAGAAGTCAATGTATGTTACAACTTCTTTCATTATCCCTGATAGCACTTCTTTTTGCAGGCTGTATCAACGGTTCACATGCGTCAGATCGTGAAACCTTAGTTCAGGATTCTCAACAATATGATGCCTGGGTCGAATTCAGGGATAAAGGAATTGAAACGGCAGCGGAGCGGGCAGAGATGATTGCATTCCTGGAGAGCAACTATAACCACAAAGCCATGGAAAGAAGAAAAACAAAACGGACCTTCCCGGGACTGCTTGACGAACGGGATTTCCCGGTCAGGGAAAGCTACCTTGACCGGGTTTCGCAGACCGGTGCAACAATAAGGATTGTGAGCCGGTGGCTGAATGGGATCTCCGTCCTGGCAACCGACGAACAGTTGCAGGAAATTAAAGCGCTGGAATGTGTTCACTGGGTAGGGGATATTCATAAACATCGAAAAAACAGGAATCAACACAGCGATCTTGCATATACTCAACAAATCATAGGTCCGGGGGCCTATCCCGATGATTCCGAAAGCTATGAAACTGGATTCTGCGGACTCTCTTCTTCTCAGATAAGGCAAATGAACCTGAATACAGTCGATGAAAAAGGATTCACGGGGAAAGACGTTGTTATTGCCATTCTGGATACGGGATTTGATCTTGATCACAGGGCGTTTACTCATACGGATAAACCAATAACGGTAATGAAACAATGGGATCTGGTAAACAATGATTTCAATACGAAACCTGAAAAGACAGATCCCGTTGGTCAGCATCTTCACGGAACACTTTGCCTCGGAACAATTGCAGCTTATATGCCCGGCGAGTTGGTGGTATCTTCCTTTGAGGCTGCCTTCATTCTCTGTGTACCCGAAGATGTGATCGAGGAGTATCCCCTCGAAGAACGCTGGTTTGTCGCTGCCCTGGAGTATGCAGAATCAAACGGAGCCGATTTGATCACCTCCTCCCTTGTGATATACGATCACTATGATAACAACCAGTTGAACGGCGAAACATCGGTCATGTCAACCGGATGGAATATCGCGACCGGAAATGGCGTGATCGGTGTGCAAGGGGGCGGGAATGCCGGGCATGATAATAACCCGGAAACAAACCACCTGGAGACACCGGCCGATGCCTATGATGTGATCACCGTGGGTGCCGTGGATCAGTATGGCTTCATTACCCGTTTCAGTGCTGATGGGCCCACAACAGACGGAAGGGTGAAACCGGAAATCCTCGGTAGGGGCCTTGATACATTTACAGTTTCAGGACACGATCATAACCTCTATACTACCGCATCCGGTGTATCTGTAGCTACACCGCTTGTCGCAGGAGGGATCGCCTGCATCCTCCAGGCTCGCCCCGAATGGTCCGTGGAAGAAATCAGGTCAAACCTGTTTAAAACAGGACACTATTTCCGGGAAGCTGGAACCTGGGATACAACCTTCGTGCAGGGATATGGGATTCCTGATTTTTCGTTGATGGTAACCGGTAAGTAACAAAGAGATAATAATTATCGTCATAGAACCAAAATACTGTATAACTAAATTGACAGACTGAAAATGATTAGAAACTTCATTAAGATTGCCTTTCGTAATCTCTTTAAACAGTTTGGCTATACCTTCATCAATATAGCCGGATTAGCTATTGGCCTTGCATGCAGCATCCTGATTTCAATCTATGTGATCAATGAGTTGACCTATGATCGTTTTCATGAAGGTGCTGAACGGATTTACCGGATCGGTGTCCGGGGGAAAATGCTGGG
>CAYMFM010000124.1:0-7764 GCA_964389685.1 uncultured Rikenellaceae bacterium | reverse complement strand
CAGGCAGGATAAAATTCCCCTCCTAAGCTAGGAGGGGTGTCTCGACACAACCTGCTGACAAGCAGGATTGAGTCGGGACGGGGTGGTATGATCTAAAATAACCTAACTAAGCAATCTTTCCAATCTAAATATCATTAACTCGCCGAATCATCAACCATCTACCTCCATTCCGGTAGTTGTATTTTCCCGTCATGATTTTAACGCGGGATGGGGTGCACAAGGGCTGGGAAAAACAGCGGGTAAAACGGATACCTTCCTTTGCAAGCTCATCCAGAACCGGTGTTTGGTATGAGAGGCTGCCGTTTGACGAAAGGCATTCGTAGCCCATATCGTCCGCCATGATGAGAATAACGTTTGGCCTGCGCTCTGACTTGAGAAGGGTACAGGTATAAAAAATGGTTAATAATATTTTAGCGGCACCTGGCCAATGATCAATCTACTTCGGTTTCAGTCAATCCTTGTGATGAAATAGGTCTTACCCGGTTCAGTTTCAAACTCAAATAAACCATCCTCGGCTATTCGCATTCTGACTGGTTCTTCTCCTAAATTAACTGCAAATTTACCGTCTCCTTGCACTACACACTTATTCCCAAGGAATGAATGGATAGTAGCATTTTTCAGTTTTCCATTTTCCCACGCCAAATCAATTTCAAATCCACCCCGGGTACGCAGTCCCCTTACCTTTCCATTTTTCCAGTTTTGTGGTATCGCTGGCAGCAAATGTAATCTTTGCTCGTGTGATTGTACAATCATTTCAGCAATAGCAGCACTCATTCCTAATGATCCGTCAACCTGGAGAGCGCGGGAGCATGTGCTGAACAGATTGGGTAAGCAGTAATGTCCAATATAATAAGAAAAGTTGTCCATTGCTTTCTCCGGTTCCATCAGCCTTGCCCAACAAGCCATTTTCCAGGCAGAAGCCCAGCCATTGCCTTCCAATCCTCTTTGATCCAGCACAACTTTCGATGCTTCTGCCAACTCTGGAGTTGCCAATAAAGAAACCGTATTCCCCGGGTATAATCCATAAAGGTTTGAGATGTGCCTGTGGCTCTTCTCTTTCTGATCCCAATCTTCCAGCCACTCCTGCAGATTGCCTTCTGCTCCAATCTGCATTGGGGCAAGCTTTTCCCGGGTAACCAGCAACGTATCCCGAAAGGCAGGATTAATTTCCAAAATCTCAGCAGCCCTGGCAACATAGCCAAACAAGTCATACAATATTTGCATATCAATGGTTGATCCTGCACAAATTGTTGTGCCGGGACTCATCCACCCCGTTACCTCATCGAAAAACCGGTCGTTACCGGGTCGGCCAGGAAAATTCTCAGGGGAAGTGGAAGGGCTGGTTACCAGCCAACCGTATTTCGGATGCATAACAAGAAAATCAAGAAAGAAGCGGACATTGCTTTTCATAACCGGGAATACTTTCCTTAAAAAATTTATATCCCCGGTATACAGATAATGTTCCCATAAATGTGTACAAAGCCATGCCCCACCCGTAGTGAAAGTACCCCAGTCAGGTCCATCCATTGGTGCAGCCACACGCCATATATCTGTATTCTGATGAAATACCCATCCCCTTGCACCATAATGTTCCCTTGCCACCCCTTTTCCCTGGTCCGTTAGTTCACCAATCATTTTAAAGAGTGGCAATGCACATTCACTAAGGTTTCCGACCTCAGCAGGCCAGTAATTCATCTCGGTGTTAATATTTGTCGTATATTTTGAATCCCAGGAGGGATTCATATCTTCATTCCAGATCCCTTGCAGGTTTGCGGGTTGTGTGCCGGGGCGTGAAGAAGATATGAGCAGGTACCTTCCAACCTGAAAACACAAGGCTGACAGGTTCGGATCATTCTGACCATTAAAGCTTTTTAGCCGATCATCGGTCGGAAGAAAAGAATTATCCAGGGATCCTAAATCAAGAGAAACTCTGCGGAAAAGTTGCTGATGTTCCCTGATATGGTCATTTCTTATTTTCTGATATGATTTCTCATCCAACTTACTGAATACTGTATCTACTCTTTCAAAAGGATTGCCACGAACATCCTTATAGTTCTCAAAATTAGTGGCAGCTGCAAGCAAAATGGTTACTGCATCTGCATTTTTAATGACCAGGTCCCGCTCACCGACCTTAATTGTACCTCCTTCAGGAACTGCCTTAAGTCTTGCGACATACCTTAGTTTTCCTTCAACTCCCAGGTAGTCAGCCGATTTGCCTGTCAGTATTAATCCATCCTCACCAAAAGAGTCCATTTTAAAGTAATCTGTGGCATAATTTGAATGTGCCTGGTTACGGACACCTCTCAGGTTGACTGTAAAAGAAAGACTACTATTCTTATCGGCTTCCAGACGAATAATTAAAGCCTGGTCCACGGGTGAAGAGAAAACCTCCCTGGTAAACCGGACTCCGTTTTGTGTATATTCAACCCTGGCTATTGCTTTATCAAGGTCTAGCGACTGAATATATTCTTCAACCTCACCTTCAGAATGAAATTTCAATATAATATCCCCCATGGATTGATATTTCATCTGCTCCACCGGGTAACCCATCAGGTATCTGCCAAAAAGGTTGTGCGCTTTTATATATTCGCCCTTAAAAATCAGGTCCTGAATTTCCTGGAGGTGTTTATTTCCGCCGGGCCTTGTCTGTGAATAAGGGCCCCCAGACCAGTAAGTATCTTCATTGAACTGGATCCGCTCTTCATCTGTTTTCCCGAAAACCATTGCTCCGAGCCTGCCATTCCCAACCGGAAGTGCTTCATCCCATTTGGCAGCAGGATGGAGATACCATAAACAGGTTGTGGGATCAATATCTGAGGCAAGTACTGGAAAATCAGTTGGTTCATCTTTACACGAAAGGATCAGGCAGAAAAGAAATATAAACTTGAAAGGTTTGCTATTTTTCTTTATTATATGCATCTGATAATCATTTCGATTCCCAAAGGTTGTTTTTAAACAAGTACCATTTCTTTTTCTTCTTCCTTACCCGCTTCATCATTCATCATTCATCATTTATCATTCTAAATTCTACATTCCTTTTCCTCCCCCTGACTGCCTTTCGCAAATTACTCACAGGGTGATTCGGAGTCACCCCGTGAGTAGGAATTTCTGCTCCTTAAAAGTCTTCCGTTTCCTATATCCAAAGCTGGGGGTGGAATTTATTTCTCTTCTATTTTTCGTGCATTCACATTCAGCACTTCGAGTCGTTTCTGATGGCCAAGCATTCGCTGTATAAAACCATTATAATCCTTCAACTCTTTGGGTGTCCAGCCTGTTTCGGCCAGTGCACAGGCCCTTGGATAGACCATGTATTCAAGATGTTTGGGAGTTTTTATATACTCCGTCCATACATTGCCCTGTGTTCCGAGAATATATTTTCCCTCTTCTTCAGTCAGTTCTTCCGGTACCGGTTCATAGGAGTAGACCGTGTCCAGCGGCAGGTAATTTCCGATGGCAAGGGGTTCAGTCTCCCTGTCTCCCTGGTAATAATCGAGGTAGCAATGCGATGTCGGGGTCATGATGACATCATGATGCTCCTTGGCTGCAGCAATTCCCCCCTCGGTTCCTCTCCAGGACATGACCGTGGCTTCCGGTGCCAGGCCTCCCTCAAGGATCTCGTCCCATCCGATCAGTTTCCGGTCGTGAGCAACCAGGAACTCTTCGATCCGTCTGATAAAATAGCTCTGGAGTTCATGTTCATCTGCCAATCCTTCCTCTTCGATCCTTGCCTGGCATTTTTCACACTCTTCCCATCGTTGCTTGGGACATTCATCACCGCCGACATGGATGTATTCACCCGGGAACAGGTCGATAACTTCAAGCAGAACATTTTCGAGGAATTCAAAGGTCTGTTCATTTCCTGCACAAAAGACCTCCCCGTATACTCCCCATCGTGTCGCCACTTCATAAGGACCACCGGTGCACCCGAGTTCAGGGTAAGCTGCCAGTGCAGCCTGGGAATGACCCGGCATTTCAATCTCAGGAATAACCGTGATGTAATGCTGAGCCGCATATTCTACGACCTCTTTAATCTCTTCCTGGGTATAGTATCCACCGTAGCGCTCCCCATCATATTCATGCGGTCGCTGACGTGCATGTCCAACCAGGGTTTCATTGCGGAAAGCAGCTACCTCCGTAAGTTTCGGATATTTTTTTATCTCGATTCTCCATCCCTGGTCTTCTGTAAGATGCCAGTGAAAATAATTCATCTTGTGAAGAGCCATCAGGTCGATGTATCGTTTAATGTACGATGCCGGGAAAAAATGACGACCTACATCGAGGTGTAATCCCCGGTAGGGGAACCTTGGCTTGTCCAGGATCTCGACACAGGGTACTGTCCATTCCACTCCCTCCACACTGCTTTCCATTTCAATTTGTACGGGAAGCAGTTGCCGCAGCGTCTGGATCCCATAAAAAACTCCAGCCGGTGCTCTTCCGGTAATCAGTACCGACTTGGATTCAACGGAAAGGGAATAACCTTCATCGTTCTCTATGGTTTCCGGATCCAGGAGAAGGGTAATGGAATAGTTGCTTCTTTTCCCCTTATCCGTTTCAGCCACGTCCAGGTCATAGCCCGTAGCAGGCCCAATCAACTCCGACAGGTAGAGTGCAAGGGATTTCAGCTCCTCGTTACCGGTTGAATAAAGGATTTTCGTTTCCGGACCAACGGTAAAATTACCGGCATACTGTTCAACCTGCTCCGGTAACGGCACAAGATTCAGGGTTTGATCTTCTATCGGCATTTTCTGAGTACATTGATTAAACGAACCAATCAGCAGCAAACTGATCGACAGTAATAATGTTTTTTTCATTAACTCCATAATTTGTATTTTTGTGATTTAGTAACGGTTTTTAAAAGTAATAAATTCGTTGCAACATTTGGGAAAAATATTGATTTATGCCGGGGTGATCAGTAAATTCAAATCGTAAAATTCCTCCCCCTGCCCTTCGGGCTTTCCCCTCAAGAAGGGGATATAGTAGAGACGCCAGCATGGCGTCTCTACATTGGATGCATTCCCGATGCATTGTTGGATTTGGGTTTTATGCTATTTTAACGGTTAGTGTCATTCGGTCCAGGTTATTTCCCAGGGTTACCCTGGGCCTCTATATGACGCTCCGATGGAGCTTAACATACTATCGTAAAGAACCGCAGCTTTGAATGTAACCCTAACCTATTAACTTATTAACTGTTAACTGATAACATTCTATCCAGCCCGTTTTGATTTCTTTTTTTTCGGGACAACTCCCTTCCCACTCACTCCTCACCTTCTCAAAGCCTCACTTCCTTCTTTCAAATCCGAAATTCACCTGCCTGGCAGGCAGGAAATCCGACATCACAAAACCCTGTACCCTGAACTCCCCTGTCCGCCGTATCCGCAGGCGGAGAAGGTGGATGAACTCTGTACTCTGTCCACATCTCTCCGTCTCTCAGTCACTTCGTCTTACAGTCTCCCCCGCTCATTTCTTCCACACAAAATCCCCATTTTCCACGCTCCAGTCGTTGCCGAAGAACCCGGCACCCTCCACCGCATCGTACCCATCTGTGAGCATGGATAGCCGGAAGAGGGCCAGGTCGGGGAATCCCGGTCCGGCAAGAAAATACTGGTTCGCATAGGTGGCTTTCATTCCGGGCAAACCGGTGCCCGCCACAATACCCACCGAGGCAAAATCGCTGTCAAAACGGGGGTATATGAAATAGATCCCGAGATCATCACCTTTCCACTCTTTTTTCCCAATCCGGACTTTACCATTGGTAACCTGAACCGGGCAACCGGACAGGAGGATATTCCATGCCCTGTTTGTGGAAGCATTGCCAAACAGGACGATATTCCGGTCTGTATAATCCTCCGGTTCAAACCGGGTATCCGGAATGATCTCAATCGATCCATTCCCCCTGTAACCGAAAGTTTCCGCATCAAAACGGGCTTTATAGTACATCCACTCGTTTTCCTCAGGATTGCCTGCTGTTCCATAAACAAACAGTATGTTGTTGCGGTAGGCATCTTTAAAATTCCCATATCGGTGAGGGCTTTTGTCCTTCACATCCGGGGCATCGGTATTTGTCCATTTCCCTTCCTTTTCTCTGAGCCATATGAATCCATTCCGTGGTTCCAGGTCTTTCAGGGATTGGTTATCCAGAACAACCTGAACCGGTGATTCGGTTTCCAGGGCTGAAACGTTCAGCCCCAGGCCGGAGACATTTTTAGTCGTCCCGTTAAATGTCTTTCCTTCCGGATCCCAGCTCATATTGACCTGGCTGAATTCAAAGGGAGATTCCTGATTCTGTATGGTAACCCAGCCTGACCGGGATGAGACACCGGGGCTTGCTGTATGAAATTCAATGTGTTGAATATCCTTCAATGGTTTCAGGGTATGCAGCTTGAAGTAATCGAAAATGGGTGGCCAGTCCATGCTGATATCCCCGTACCAGTGTGATCCGCCAGGGTATTCGTAATAGGTAAAATCGTTATGAAATGTTCCCAGCAGTTCCCTCATAGCCCGTGCCTGGGAGACGGGGACGGTCTCATCTGCATCCCCGTGAAGAACATAAATGCCATGGTGCAGGTAATTTCTTGCCATCTCCCGCGTCCGGAGCGGATTCGCTGCCCGGATAATCACCTGTTCCATCACAGAGGATTCTCCTGCCGGTGTTTCCCGGACTGCGTAGCCCAGCAGGTCAGCATACCCTGCGCAGGGCGCAATTGCAGCAAAGCGATCGGGATAGGTGGCTCCCAGGTACCATGTCCCGTGTCCGCCCATCGAGTGGCCGGTCAGGTAGGTTCGTTCGGGATCGGTGGAATAGATCGTTTTTCCAACCTCCAAAACCTCCAGGGCATCAAGCCTGCCCCAGTCTTCCCATGCAAAACCAAAGGGTCTTCGGTTGGTTGGTGCGATAACGATCCCCCAATCCTTGGGTTGATAGGCTCTTGCCTGGTTACGGGCTTCCACACCTGCACCGTGAACGGAAAAAAACAGAGCCGGTTTCTGCCCCTCGGGAATGTTCCCTGGCCTGACGGCAAAATATTGAACGCTGCCATCCATTTTGCTGATAAATGTCCTGGCATACATCCGGTCAGCCGTCTTATTCTCTATTTCAAATTCAAGCTGGTCAACCCGCTGCCTTGTCATTCTATTCACCAGTGCCAGTTGAACCTTGACTTTCTCTGATGACAGGGTATCCACATCCTGGATTCGGAAGCCCACCTTCCGGATGTTCATAAGGGAGATCACGGGGACGTTGGTATACACTGCATCCCCCCCTGCCACCCGGCATTCGATCGCCAGGTTTGCCAATTCCTCCCCGGAAGCATTGATGATCCGGACTGCAGCCCACTTTTGATCTCCTTCACCGACAATCAGGTCAGGCAATGTCAGATCTTTGGGGGAAAACATGGCTTCCGAAGGGGGTTTGGTCAGCATGGCCATGATCATGGGGAACCGTCCACCCGTAAAGTAGAAATAATTTAATCCTTTTTCGATCTGTATGGGAATCTGGGAGTAACTGAGGTTATAATGATCGCCCTCCCTGGGAATGCCATTAATGAATGCCATGGTATGGCCCGTAGCTTCCAGTATCATGACTTTTTCTTCCGGAGAGTCATATTGAATGTACAGATACCCTCCCCTGAGCTTTCGGCTGTTGAAATAGCCATTCTCACCCACCGCAATGCTTTCCCATACCGGGTCATTCTCTCCTTCAATGTCGAACCTCACTCCTTCAACCGGTGTTTCAATGGTTTGGTTCAGGATGGCATAGGCTACCGG
>CAYMFM010000123.1:0-7799 GCA_964389685.1 uncultured Rikenellaceae bacterium | reverse complement strand
GCCTACGGCGGATGTTGAATGTTGTTCGGAATATGCGGGTTACGTTTTATCTTTCACGAGCAGTCGGGGTTCGAGCATTTCATGAATGGCATATTTAACCCCTTCCCTGCCGAGTCCGGAGTCCTTTACACCGCCATAGGGCATATGGTCTACGCGGAAAGTCGGGACGTCATTGATAATCACTCCACCGACCTGAAGGTGGTTGAATGCCAGGTTCATTTCCGTGAGTGAACTGGTAAAAACACCTGCCTGCAGTCCGTACCTGGAGTTATTCACTTCATTCAGAGCTTGTTGGAAAGATGAAAACGGTTCAAGTGTAACGACCGGACCGAAAATTTCGAGTGAGCAAACCTTCATCTCATTTTTTGTGTTGGTTAAAACGGTGGGTTGGAAATAGGCGCCTTCTTTTTCCCCTCCGGTCAGGATTTTTCCACCCGTTTTTACGGCTTCCCCGACCCATTCACTGACTCGTTCTGCATTCTCCTCATCGATCATTACAGAGATGTCCGTTGAAGGATCGAGGGGGTCTCCCACTTTCAGTTGTTCGACACGTTGAACGAATTTCTCAACAAAACCGTTAAACAGGGATTCGTGAACGTAAATCCGCTGCACATGGATGCAGACCTGTCCCGAGTAAGCAAAGCCCCCGATCAGGCATCGTTCAACTGCTTTTTCGATAATGGCTGATTGAGCAACGATCACCCCGGCATTCCCTCCCAGTTCAAGGACGACCTTCTTTTTGCCTGCATCCGTTTTCATCTTCCACCCCACTTCGGGGGAGCCGGTAAATGTGAGCATTTTAAACCGATTGTCTGTAACCAGCTGGTTTCCCGATTCACGGTCCATTGGCAATATGGAGAGTACACCTTTTGGAAAGGATGTCTGATCGATGATGCGGGCCAGTTCCAGTACCGATAATGGAGTTGACCGGGCGGGCTTGAGGATGATCGGATTTCCGGAAGCCAGTGCGGGAGCAATTTTATGCACGGCAAGATTCATCGGGAAGTTAAAAGGAGCGATACCCGCAATGAGGCCAACGGGAAAATATTTTACCCATGCCTCTTTGCCCTCACCTGCCGGGGTCCAGTCGAGAGAGAGGTATTCTCCCGGGATCCTTTTACTCTCCTCTGCTGCTACCAGGAATGTCTGTGCTGCCCTGTCAATCTCCCCCAGGGCATACCGCAATGGTTTTCCCGATTCCATTGCAAGCACTTTCGCCAAGTCCTCCCTACCCTTCTTTATCTTTCCGGAAATCTCAAAGAGTGCTTCGCTGACCTTATAAGCGGGCATTTCTGCGAGCCTTGTCCGGATTGATTCAGCCTTCTGGATGGCTTTTTCAAGTTCTCCGGCAGATGCCAGGTACGTGGTGGCAAAAACCTCACCGGTATAGGGGTTTTTCACTGGCAGCTGTTGGTCGGTGGTTATGAAATCGCCCCCCAGATAGATCTTATAGTTTTTCACAAGCTTAAAATTTTGTAATTATTTGTAAATCAAATAAATCAATCATTTTCGGTTCACCATTATGATTTTTTCATTGAACAATGGGTTCAGGAACACGGCAGGGATCAATTTATAAATTTAAATGGAACCGCAAAAATGGAAGCCGTAATTATTAATTATCTTTACCGAAATTTTTTTACATGGATCTGACGAAGAAGTCATGGCAATGGGTTATTCTTATCTTCCTCTCTTTCGTTTGGGGGACCTCATTCATTTTAATGAAAAAGGGGCTTGAATCGTATACAAACCATCAGGTTGGTGCCTTAAGGCTTTTTTTTGCCTTTCTGTTCTTCATTCCGGTTTCTGTTACCAGGTTGCGTCGGATCACTAAAAAGAACCTGAAATCGCTACTCATTGTCGGTTTTATTGGAAACGGGTTGCCTGCATTCCTGTTTACCAAGGCACAAACACAGATTGACAGTGCCATAGCCGGGATCCTCAATTCCCTGACTCCCCTGTTTACCCTGCTTATCGGTTTGATCCTGTACCGGAGCCAGGTAAAGCTGATAAATATCATCGGTGTATTTCTGGGTTTATTCGGGGCTATCGGGTTGGTTTACAGGGGATCCAACGAACTGTTGCACCAGGCTAACTGGTATGCTATCTTCATCGTGATAGCGACTCTTTTTTACGGGATCAGTGTGAATGAGATAAAATACAAACTGGAGGACATGGACGGAGTAACCATCGCCAGTCTCGCATTTTTCCTTGTTGGTCCTTTTGCCGGTCTTTCTCTTCTTTTTACCGATTTCTCGCATGCCCTGATGACGCCCGATTACCTGCAAAATCTCGGTTTTATTGCTATCCTTGCGCTGTTCAGCTCTGCCATAGCCATTGCTGTTTTTAACATACTGATCAAATACACCACTACCCTGTTTGCCACCTCAGTCACCTACATCACGCCCATTTTTGCTATCTTCTGGGGAATTTTTGACGGTGAAAAGATTACCCTTGACCAGTTTCTCTGGGTTGCGATCATTCTTGTTGGCGTATACCTGGTCAATAAGCAGAAACTGGTAACGATAAAATATGACAAGGGTTGAATCCATCGAATGCAATCCGGATCAAATGAAGAAAGAAAGATTATTATGGTATGCCATTTCCAGCAGTTTGCTGCTTAGTCTTGGATGGTTCAGCTGGTTTTCCGGGCTTGTTCTTTTTTTCGGTTTTATACCCCTCCTGTTTGTTGAACATTTTCTGTACGAAAACAGGGCAACCTGCAGTTCACGCATTGCTTTTCGTTATTCATCCATTGCATTTATTCTCTGGAATACCGTTTCGGTTTACTGGATCTATCACGCCACATTCACCGGTGCTGTGGCTACCATTATAGTCAATAGCTTTCTCATGTCATTCACATTCTGGCTTTTTCACATTACCCACCGCCAGTTTGGAAATCGCATCGGTTATATCAGTTTTGTTGTTTACTGGATTGCTTTCGAGCACATGTTCCTGAATTGTGAGCTCAATTTCCCCTGGTTGAACCTGGGTAATGGATTGGCGTATGAGATCCGTTTCATTCAGTGGTATGAATATACCGGGATTCTTGGAGGAACGGTTTGGCTTCTCGTGATCAATGTCCTTCTTTTTCTCTTTTTGAAGGATCTGAAAGCTGAACCTCAAAAACCAGTGAGAAACGTGCAAGCCGGGCTTATTCTGCTGGTTGTGTTTTTACCAATTCTTTTTTCAATCTACCGTTTTTATTCCTACCAGGAGAAAACAGATCCTCAATCGATCGTAATACTTCAGCCAAACCTTGACCCATACAGTGAGAAGTTTGGCACTCGTTCGAATGAGGAACAGCTCACCCTCTTATTGTCTCTTGCCGATTCCCTGACCGACAGTAAAACCGATTACATTGTCGGTCCCGAAACTGCAATAGACGATAGTATCTGGTTGGGTTCCATGAATGAAAATCACAGCATAAAACAGATAAGGGATTTCATCGAGCCGTTTCCGGCAGTCCGGTTTGTCACCGGGATCATTTCTTTCAGACGATGTGAGGCTGATGAAATGCTTTCACCGACAGCGAGGAAATTCAGTGACACATCTGCTTATTATGAGGTTTTCAATACTGCAATACAGGTTGACCACACACGGGATATTCAATTTTACCATAAATCGATGCTGGTTAGTGGTGTTGAGAGGGTACCTTATCCCGCGGTATTCGGTTTCATGGAGCGGTTCATCATTGATCTTGGGGGAGTATCGGGCAGTTTTGGGACGCAGGCAGAACGGACCACACTGAATGATTCTTCGACCGGTGTACAGGTTGGTACTGCCATCTGTTACGAATCCGATTTTGGAGAGTACTACAGCGGTTTTGTCAGAAACGGAGCCAACCTGATGTTTGTTCTTACCAACGACGGCTGGTGGGTTAACCGTGCCGGTTACCGGCGGCATCTTGCCTATTCCGGATTGAGAGCCATCGAAACCCGCAGAAGCATAGCCCGTTCAGCGAATACCGGCATCTCCTGTTTCATAAATCAAAAAGGGGAGATTATTCAGTCAACGGATTGGTGGACGGTGGATGTTATCCAGTCGACACTCAATTTGAATAGTAAGCAAACCTTTTATGTACGGTATGGTGATTTCATCGGACGCATCAGCGATTTTCTGGCCCTGTTCCTGATCCTATACACCGTAAGCAGAATGCTGATGAAAAAAAAGGGTTAACGATGCAACCCCGGGGAAAATGATTTGTCATTAATTACGAAAAGAAGAATAGCTTGGCAGAGGTTCAGCTGGACATACACAAAAAGATCATTGAGGCAAGCAAAACGGGTGATTCCCGTGCCCAGTACAAGCTATACCAGCTTTACTCAAAAGCCATGTATAATGTATGCATGCGAATAATGAACAACCGGGAAGATGCAGAAGATATGCTTCAGGAATCATTTACGGAGGCGTTCATAAAACTTGATACATTCCGGTATGAAGCAACTTTTGGTGCCTGGTTAAAAAGAATAGCGGTGAACCGATGCTTAAACCATCTGAAACGAAGGAATCCTGAAATATCAACTGTAGATGATTTGACCTCATATGATCAGGAGGAGGTGCAATTTGAAGATAATGAGCTGGATATTAACAAAATACAAAGGGCAATTGAAAAGCTTCCGGATGGATACCGGGTAATTTTCAGCCTCTATTTGCTCGAAGGATATGACCACGGTGAAATAGCACACATTATGGGGATCACCGAATCCACATCAAAAACACAGCTTCACCGGGCAAAAGCAAAATTGAAAGAACTTATAAATGCAGAAGCATGAAAGAAGATAAACTGGAAAAATTCCTGCGGAAAAACCGCGAGCAGTTTGATGTTTATGACCCGGATCCCGGGATCTGGCATAAGATCAAACCGGCAAGGAAGATGAAAGAAGGAAAACCGGTAAACTGGAGGGTGATTGGATGGAGGGGCGCTGCAGCAGGGATCGTTTTCATTCTCTCCCTGCTCATTGCCGAATACCTTTTTCAGCCGTATGGTCCGTTCTCCAGGTTTACCTTTGCCAACCGCAATGAGATCATGATCCCGGAACTTCAGGAAGCTGAAATTTACTATACTTCCCAGCTTCAATTGAAATTCCAGGATGTGAAGGATTACCTGACCGAATACCCCGGGCTTGAGAATGAACTGATCCGTGATTTTCAAGATATCGATTCAATACAAAACGAGCTAAAGAAAGATTTAAAGGATAATATTTCTAACAGAGAGGTTGTGGAAGCTCTGATACAGAATTACCGGATCAAACTGACGATTCTTGAAGATCTTCTGCAACATTTCGACTATGCCGAAGGAGAGAAAAACGATGAAAACAATAACCATGAATTATAAAACCATCCTGTTTCCTGTTGTTCTATTCCTGCTTTCCGTCAATTTTTTGCAGGCACAATCGTTTACTGAAAGCAAGAGAATTGAACGAATTTTTCCCGTTAGCTCCTCAACTTCCGTGGAGATCATTAATAAATACGGAAAAATTCATATCATGTCCTGGAAAAAAGATTCAGTTGGCGTAGATATTGAGCTTACGGTCAAATCAGATAATCTCAGGAAACTGAATAATATCATGGACAACATTGATTTTGATTTTACCAGCACGGATTACTATGTCATTGCTGAGACGGAATTCGGAAGAAGATACAACAGTCTTTTCGAAAGCATAAAGGACCTGGCAGAGACGATCATTCCCTCAGACAACGTGGTGGAAATTAACTACACGGTTCAGGTTCCCAAAAGCATAGAGTTAAAAATAAACAATAAATACGGCGATGTATACATCGATGACCATGCCGGGGATCTCCGCCTCAATCTTTCGAATGGAGACCTTAAGGCCAATGAACTGACCGGGAATACCGCGATCAACATTGAGATTGGGGATGGTGTGATCAATTACATTCAGGACGGTAAACTGGATATTGCTTACTCGGAATTTGAGGTAAAAAGGGCTGAAAAGCTGAACCTTTTCTGCCGGTCTTCCAAAGTGGACATCGGAGAAGTCAATGATCTTACCCTGAATTCAAGGAGGGATAAACTCTTCATCAACAGTACAAAAACCCTGTACGGGGAGACCTATTTCTCTGATGTGTATGTGTATGACCTGACCAGCGAACTCAACTTCACCATGAAATATGGCAGTCTGAACATGGATTTCATCCAACCGGGATTTTCATTCCTGAATATCAATTCAAACTACACGGATATCAATCTGACCTTTGATTCGGGCTGCTCCTACATGGTGGATGTCAACCATAAGAATGCACCATTTACCTATCCGGAAAAATTAGGAGTCATTGAAGAGAAGGTGATTGACGAAGATGAGAAGGAGATGAACACCTATGGTAAAATTGGCAACGCTGAAACCTCTTCCAAGGTAAGGGTAACGGCTCTCAAAGGAACGATCACCATTATTCATAAATAGATATTCAACAATGAAATTACGATATTTGCTTACGATCATTTTATCCACCGCCTGTCTGCTCGCATCTGCCCAGGAATATTCGGGTGCGGTCGGTTTGCGTGGTGGAATTTCATCCGGCATTACCTATCGCCAGTTTCTCGATCAGGAGATCTCGCTGGAAACGATCGTCAGTTTCAGAAGAGGGGGGTTACAGGTATCCCTGTTACGTGAACGGTTTCGTCCTGCATTTCTTGAGTTTTCCGACAATATGATACTCGGTTTCGGTTTCGGGGGGCACGTTGGTTTCATGTATACTGACCATCAGAAATTCATGTTCGAAGATTACTATTATGATGAAAAAATATTCTTACCTTTAATCGGAGTGGACGGATATTTTGGCATTGAATACATTTTTCGCAAATTCCCAATGGCAATCAGTCTGGACTGCAAACCGTTCTTTGAACTGAATGTAAAAGGCCTGGTGCAGCTCAATCCATTCGATATCGGGCTCGCAATAAAATACTGGTTTTAATAAATTTAACAATTAAAAAGATGAAAAAGACTATTGTGTCATTCCTCCTTTTATTCCTGTTTGGAAGCCTGGTTGTCAGTGCACAGGAAGAGACAGAGGGAGCAGAAATGAAGAAAGAAAGAGACAGAGATGATGTCCAGACGATCTTCCAGGACAGAACGGGAGGGCACTACACCGGATTTTCCTTCAACTATGTAGAGATCGAAGATCAGCATGGCATGCAATTTGGTCTCCGCGGCGGATGGATTGCCGGGCATGGCCTTGCCGTGGGACTTGGCGGAAAGCTCTTTTTTAATGAGTCGAAGGAAGATGATCATTATTTACCGGTTGAAACAGCAAATTTCATTGGTGGATACGGTGGTTTGCTGATCGAACCGATCATCCTGCCACGATTTCCCGTACATGTTTCTTTTCCGGTACTTGCCGGTGTTGGAGGCATCGCATATACAATGGAAAAGGATAGATTTACAGACAACTCAATTGAAGATAGTGACTTTTTCCTGATGATTGAACCGGGAGTAGAGCTGGAATTCAATATCCTCAAGCATTTCAGGATTGCTGTTGGAGCCTATTATACTCTCACATCAGATATTGAACTGGAATATTCCGAACCACTGTATCCTGATAACCCAAACATTGCCCCTCCCAATGTTATCCGGGGTTTCAATATGGGTATTACCCTGAAGCTGGGTAAGTTTTAAGGAATCGGGTATCGCCCGCCTGACCGCCTGCCAGTTTACCTGCCGCCTGCCTGCCGCAGGCATGGGAGGCATGGCAGACAGGGTCGGGCAGGTAATTAGGCGTTGTCAAACAGCATTTTATCTTTTTGGCCATTACCCTGCGTCCCGGTTTTCATACGCAATTCTTAT
>CAYMFM010000122.1:0-7814 GCA_964389685.1 uncultured Rikenellaceae bacterium | reverse complement strand
TCCTTCAGGTTGATGATTGCAGACAACCGGATGGTTGAATAATCAAAATCAATAAATCCTTGCTGAAATCCAATTTTGAAATTCCAGTTGGCATTCCTGTCACTCTTAATATTCAACCTGTACACCATGGGCCGGTCTCCATCTCCGATATAACCAATGTACCCGCCAAGCTGGTTTTCAATGATGAATCGTTCCCATTCCAGATTGATGCCTGCTCCATATAAAAAGGCATCGTTCTGGTAGTTTTTATCATAGTGCGTTTGATAAACATACAGGCCTGTCATTCCATATACACGAATATACCTGAGGTGCGGTTTTTCTACCGGATAACTTTTACCGAATGAAAGATCGAAATGATAGCCGGGGGAGTCTGCATACCGGGCGCCTTCCATATTTGAACCGGTTGCTGCTTTCAGGTTGATAGTTAAAAGAATACCGGGCAAACGAGCTCTCTCCTTAAGGATCTGGATGTATGTCCCAATGATCAGGTCCCCTGTGGCGAATCCTTTCCCATCGTAATCCCTGGCCCTTCTTTCATCCCTTGTGAGGGTGTCCATCCGGTAATATTCAAGGGGGATCCAGGTCAGGTTTAAACCAGCCCGGTTTTCGCAAACCGGGATAAAGATATCCGTATACAAATTGGTTGTCTTATCACCCTGACTGAAATACCCCTCTGCTCCGATGTCAAGGGTGAAATCCTGTAAAATGGTTCCGCATTTTATCGCCGGTACTGGAAGTGCATTTGGTCCCAGGTAAGATGGAGAAACAATCAGGTATCGGGTCCAATGCGTGACCCCATCCCAGTTGTGCTTTTCGTTCCACCATGTCCAGTCCTGGCAGTTGGCCAGTTTACTGTTACACAGAATAGTAAGGATGATAATAAACCAGTAATGTATTTTGCTCATGGTTGAGTTCAGTAAACCACAATCAACCGGCTGTGGTAACAGCATGATTCAATCAGTGCAGTGAAAATTACGGATAAATGGGGGATTTTCCAATGAGTAACGAATAACGAAAATATTTCCATGTTGTTGTGAATGCCAGGGAGTATGTCGATGGTGAACTTATCGAAGATACCGACGACTGGTATGCTCAGGATAAAGAGGGGAATATGTGGTACTTTGGTGAAGATTCAAGGGAGATAGAAGATGGAGAGGTTGTCAGTACAGCGGGTTCCTGGGAAGCAGGTGTGGATGGTGCATTACCCGGATTGATCATGCTGGCAAATCCCATACCGGGAATCTGGTACCGGCAGGAGTATTATGCGGGCGAAGCGGAAGATGTAGGCCAGGTTCTGAGCCTCTATGAGTCTGTAAACGTATCTTACGGCTCGTTTACCAATTGCCTTCAAGTCGCAGAATGGAACCTTCTTGAGCCGGGTATTGTTGAACACAAGTTCTATGCTACCGGTGTGGGTCTGCTGAAGGCAGTTGCAGTGAAAGGAGAATCGGGTTACGAAGATCTGGTGGATATTGAGTGATCAGTTCTTAATCAGTATATACGCATTGAGTGAAGTGGCTATGATCAGCCAGAGAAAATAGGGAAGAATAAGCAAGCTTTTCCAATCCATGATCCTCAGGTAACGGAAGAGAAAGAAACCCACCACCAGGAGCAGGGCTGCAATAACCAGCAAGGCAAAAAACACAAAGTGATACCGGAAGAAAAGGGGATTCCAGCTTACATTCAGTAAAACCTGGATCAGGAACAGAACGTACACGAATCGTGAATCGGTCGCAGTGGTTAAAGAAGCCATGTAAAAAGAGAAACAGAGCATGATGGTGGTCCATGCCACTCCAAACATCCAGCCCGGCGGGGTCCAGGGAGCAATGTTCAATTCCTGGTACCATGCCGAACGGGCACCCCCGCCCTGCAATACACCTCCGATACCCAGCGCACCAAAGTTGATAATAAGAAAAAGAATTAACCGGATGTAGAAATTCATGACCTTATTTTTAAGTTGATACTACAAATATATTGCTGTTTCCTCTTATTTTTTCTTCCACTTGTCGTGCCATTTTGTGCTTTTGTGCCTTGCTGGCAAAAAAATATGATTTTCCGCCACGAAAACACCAAGTCACCAAATCCCACGAAAGGTTTATATAATAAAGCGCTTTATCCCATGTCCTATATTTACCACATTAAAATTGATTAGATAACCTAGCCTTTTACCAGTTATTTTCAAATGGCTCAATACCTGGGCCTCCCAGACCGGATTTACTGTTTCAATTGCCTTTAGCTCACATATAACTTTATTCTCCACCAATACATCAAGTCGCAATCCTTCATTAAATTGGATTCCATCATATACAATAGGTATATCAACTTGTCTATGGTAATGCAATCCTCGTTTTTCCAATTCATGACAAAAACATATTTCATATACCTTCTCCAACAGACCAGGACCAAGGTTTTTATGAATTGTATATGCTGCATCAACAATCTTTTTCCCAATTATTTCCAATTCTTCCGGTAGCGGATCATATTGTTGTATCTTTTTACTTTTTCCTTCCATTTTTAGTGTCATTTTGTGCTTTGGTGCTTTGGTGGCATTATATTAGTTAGAGTTTTCCCTTGCTGTATTCCAGCAACAATTCCATCATGGCAGTGGCGGAAACTTTGCCTTTTGTTTCTATGAAATCCCGTGGTGTGGTATCGCCGATTTCATAGGTTATCCCAATTGCATTGAACTGTTTGTAAAACCAATTGTTCGAAAAAACGGCTGAATTAACTTCTGAACTTTGCTCATTTACCGTATAATCCGGGATCCCATTTTCAATTTTTTCCAACCAGCGGTCCTTGAAGTCGCCCAACACAATTGTGGAAGGATCGACTTCTTTGGTATAATAGACATCATACCAGGTTGAGTGAAAATCAAGCCCAAGCAAAATAGTCGCTTTATTCTTTTTCGATTCCTTAACAATAAAATCTGCAACCTGCCTGGTTTCCGGCTGGTAATAAGTTCCCCAGTCCCGGTTCAGATCAATACCACCGGCATTGTGGCGCCAGTGTCCCAGGTCCACGCCATCGGGATTCATCAGAGGGAAGATCAGTATCCTAAACTCCTTCAGAAATTGTCGGGATAGCGCTGATGGTTCGAGTATCGCTTCAACAAAAGCTTTCATGGCGAAATACCCGGTCACTTCCGGTGGATGTTGCCTGCTGAGGATAATCACGGTTGGTTTATTTTTGGATACCTCCAGGTCAGTATCCATCATATAGAGTGGCCGATCGAGTTTTGAATTTCCAATTTGTTGAAGCTGCACCAGGTTTTTCTTCTCAAACTGCTTACACCAGGAGAAAACGTGTTTCGAACTGATGACTTCCTGGGCTGCAATCCATGTTGTATCGGTAGTTACCGGGAAGTTTATAAAAACGGTTGTGCTATCAGCATTCGCGACAACACTTTCTGCAGGGATCAATGTCCATTTTTTCCCATCGGTACTCAATTTTGGATGGTACCGGTGTTTCACATCAGCATACTCTAACAGAATTGTCAGGTATTGATAACGATTGGATACAATTCTGAATGCGTACCAGGGTGAGGGATTTATTGGGCTATTTTCAGGGGTAATGGATATTGAAAAAGTAGTATTATCAACCTGCTCACAGGAATTCATCCTTGCCCCGTCAAACAGATTGTCGAAATGGATTTCCCCGCTATTGAATGCATAGGATTTTTTTTCCTGGAATTCAATGGGTTTGGTCTTTGTATCGATCTCCGGTGGTGGTTCAAACCAGGTAGCCTGATACCGGGTTGTCGAGCACCCAGTTATTATAGCTCCGACCAGAATGGATATTACATATGCTCTTCCGATTTTCATAATTCACTTTTGTTACATGTTGTTTCAGGACACATGTTTGTTATGGATTAATGTGAATTTTCTATTTCAATTCCAATGCTTTTTGCGCTGCCCGTTCGCCCTCTTTAATGATCTCTTTTGTTAAGTGTTCTATTGCCATAATCAATTTTTTAAGTGGTAATTAGGAGTTCCTTTATCGGTTATATTGCGTTACGTGCGGTATATTTTCTTTTTATTAATGATTTGTTTTTTTCTCTAAAGCGATTCTAAGATTAAAGATAGCCAGTAGTGCTGTTGCGATAACCAACAATTTTTCACAAATTGTCTTTGCAAATAGATTTCAAAAAGTATTCAGTAAAAATAATAAAAATCATCGATTCAGATCGGGTAAGCCTTAAGAGGTAGTTGACTTAAAACTTAATCATGATCCCGATTGTCGGTACGATCGAACCAGATTTATTTGGCGCTGATGTCAGTACATATTCTGTACCGTTGTTCGCTGTCATGTATGATCCATCCGGATTCTTTTCTCTGAGAATGAAATCCTGATCGGCAAACTTAAAATTATAGGCATTTTGAATATCGACGTAGAGCATCAGTGCCCATCGGTCGAAAAAGAAATTCTTATCAATTCGGATATCCAGCTGGTGAAAAGCGTTGGATCGCTCCGAATTGAGTTTTGAATAATCGAAATAGGGTCCACCCCGTGCATCCCAGGCAATAATTTTTGCTGAAGTTTCGAGATCATAGGGTGTATAGGGCAATCCACCAACAAAACGCCATTTGAATCCTGCACGCCAGTTCCCCTTGAAGGTCTTTGAACCGGTCAGGGTTAAAAGGTGTTTGCTATCCCAGGAGGAGGATATAAACTTCCCGGTAATGTCTGTAAATTGGCTTCTGACGAAAGTGTATGATGCCAGCAGGGTGAACGTTTTATAATTGATGCGGTTTACGATTTCAAATCCGATTGCCTCGCCCTTCCCGCTGGAAACAACCGGTGATGTTCCCACAACACTGCTGTAGTCTGCTCCCTGATTTGCCAGGCTTTCTCCGGTAACACTGTCAATGGGATATTGAAAGTAGCTTTTGTAGAAGCCTTCGACTGAGAGAATAACCGGATCGGAAAAACGGTGCTCAAAACCAATGTTAAAGTGATTTGCCCCAATGTATTTTGCTGAAGATGAATTTACCAGGCTCCCTTGAAAATCTCTATACCCAAGGGTTGTATAGGCCGGGTGTTGAAAATACCGGCCTATCCCTGCATTCAGTTGTGTTTTTTCTGTCAGGGAATAGGACATGGATAATCTGGGGGATAGCTGGTTCAATGGATTCGACATGTTATCGTTGTAGGTATTCCCATCCATTCTTACACCCAGCGAAACAAGAAAACGGCTATCGAAAAATCGTTTAGATACCTGAGCAGATCCTCCGTATTTAAACAGGTCCAGGGTTGTTTTATATTGAAAATTGACGATTGTGTCCTGTGAAAATTTTATCTGTGATGTGGAATTATCGTATTTTGCGTACTCCATATTTATACCAACATTGTATTTAAACCCTTTGTTGCTCCAGGTTAATTCATACCTGGATTTATTTTCTGCTTCCGTTGAGTTGTAATCATAACTCTTATCAAGCGTTTCGTCGTTATCCGGATATTTGTAAAATGAATTGTTCAACATATTGCGACTCAAGACAACCGTCTGGTATCCATTCTCGAAAAAATGCTTATGCACTGCACCTATCGTGTAACTCCATTGATTGTTAACAGGGATCTGGCTGAGAATGAACTCCTGAGTGGCATCGGGATTATTAATTCCGGTATTTAAAGCCAAATTGTCTAACGAACCAATGCTGATGATCGTCAGCTGGTTTTTTTGATTAAGGTTTGACTTTACTTTAAGCTGGTAGTCATTGAAGGTAGGCAGAAAGGGCAAGCCAAGGGCTGAGAAAAGAAATTGCAAATAGGATCTTCGAACGGAAAAGATGTAACTTGTTCTATTCCCCATAGGTCCATCCAGGGTTAACGATGCCTCGCTGGCACCAAGAGCTGCCTGGATATTGGTTTTATCCTTACTTCCCTCTTTCTGTTTGAAATCAAGAATTCCACTAAGTGCGTTGTATTTATTTGCGGGGAATGAGCCGGAATAGAAGTCGACCGTCTGGATAAAATCGGCATTTATGATCCCGACCGGTCCTCCGGAAGCTCCCTGAGTGGAAAAGTGATTTAGAGCCGGTATTTCAACTTCATCGAGGAAGAACCGGTTTTCACTGGGTCCCCCTCCCCGGATAATGATGTCATTCCGGTAAGCTGGTGTCGAACCAACTCCGGGAAAGGATTGGATAACCCGCGATATATCCCGGTTACTTCCCGGATTACTTTCAATCTCTTTGGCACCGATGGTTTGCATGGATAGCGGAGCTTCCTGCTTCTTCCTGAAGGGATCCAACGAAATCACCACTGCTTCCAACGCTTCTTCGGAAGGTTCCAGGGTTATTTCAACATAGGGAATACTGTTATTGCTCACCATGATATCAGGACTTATGACTGTCTTATAGCCAACAAAGGATACCTGCAGGTTAATAAAACCCGGTTGCAGTCCGGTGATGATGAAATTACCATCCAGATCACTGGTGGAACCGATTTGTGTATCAACAACGATGATATTGGCGAAAGGAATGGTCTCGTTATTGCCTGCGTCCGTTATCTTTCCTTTGACCTGTCCGTTTTGAGCGGATAGTATCGGAGCAACCAATAAAAGGATAAATGTGACGATATAGAGTATTATCGATGGTTTCATGTGCTGTTGAAGTTTAACGCTTGAGCGTAATGCTGATTGATTCAAAGATCTCCTTCGCCGTGGTCAATGTGCTCAGATCTGGAAATAATTTCCCGCTTTCTCCTTTGGGATCTCCATGTCCTATAGGATTCAAATAAAAGACCGAGTCCACCTGGTTTATCACTTCTGCAAATATTATTGATGGTTGAGCAGAATGCTTGTATGCCGGGCTGTCCGGATATTTGTTGTTCGTCCAGTAACCGTTCCAGTCCCACGACTGGTTCACTTCAAGCAGTATCCTGGTCCGCCCTTCGGATAAGGGCACTCCTGTTTGAAACTGAAAATCATTTGAGGGTGTTGCACCTGTAAATGCATCAACGAATGGATGTTCCGGTGTTGGCATCAGCTGGTTTCCGACTATCGGTCCTTTTTTGTGTGTCCAGTAAGGCAATGCTGCCGGCTGGTAGGATTCTCCGGGTTTATTTAACCAGATTGAGTCTCCAACCATCTGGTGCCCGAATATCCCGCTTGCATAGGATTGAGTGATAAAAAGGGTCCTCAGATAGGTCCCATCTCCATCCTCTTCCCAGATAACAAATGTGGGGTGATTATAGGATTTTCCCTTTTTAAAATGTATCGTCATCTGATTCGATGCCTTTATCAGCAAGGAATCCTTATATACCAAGACTTCTGCTGTTTTTTCAGTGGTTTTACAACCAATGAATAATAGGATGACTATCAGTATTGAATAAAGACTAACTGCCTGTTTCATTGTATTTTTTATTTGTTTTAAGGCTTATACAGTTCTCCTGAATAATTACAGGAAAGCAATATAACAAAACAGAGCGGATATAGTTCGCGATGAATTATAAGAATAACGAAATTTCCTTGCACTACAATGGATTATCCTCATGGTACCCAAAGTTAACGCTGGAATGCCATGGTCCTTTCGTATAAAAAGGGACGTTTTACGGCTATGTTAATAATTTGTTGGTTAATCTAACTTTTTATTAATTTTTCGTATTATTAAAGCATCCTTCTTAAATAAACCAGGGTGTCCAATAATCCTACAGAATATCATTAATCCCTTGGATTTGTTGTATGATTGATGTAAATTTAGTAGAGTAAACCAAACAACTATAGCGCATATAAGGAATATAAACGCAATGCGTTTATCCACTAGTTAGCAAACATGCCGGGAAGAAATGCTAACGCATAAAACAAGAGAGTGGCAAAC
>CAYMFM010000121.1:0-8036 GCA_964389685.1 uncultured Rikenellaceae bacterium | reverse complement strand
CTCTGGAGCGGAAATATTTTAGATTCAATTTCACTTACTAACCCAATAACTATAAATAACGCTCCCGGAGGGAGCAAATAACTTGTACTTGGCTTGCCTTCATTTCACAGGGCCCGGGTGGTGTAACGGTAATCGGTTACGTTTTTTATTGAGAATATGTATCATCGTCTGGTATTTTCCGTTCCATGGAACGATTTCCTGCTGAACAGCGGAGTAGTTGGACCGGAGATTGTTGGTTGTGATTCTTTCTAAAAGCATCTCACACCTACGGTGCTTGTAAAGCGCAAGGTCAATGATGCCAAAGACATGCCACCCCTCTGGATGCAAACTCACCGGGTGACTCACAGTCACCCGGTGAGTAATTCTCGTACTACGACTGAGCAATGGTTTGTGGAGTAGCAGTTCGTGGTACGAGTTCTTGAATATACCCAGGGCGTCACCACAATGTGGTTTGCCCTGGGCTGATAAATCAGGATTCGTGTAATTCATTGTAATTCAGCTCTTCGACGCCTGGCGGATCGCCGTAATTCGATAGTAATCCAACTCCGATAGAGTTGTATGAATTGTGCTGATTTTGACTACAATAATCGAACACCGATGGTGTTCTTTATATTTTTATCGGTCAGACGGACTGAAGCCGTCAGACCGTATTCCACGGTACCGTCTGACCCATTACGGGTCTGACGGATAGGGTATTCGTTTTTTTCTATTGGCCTTGGATTATTGTAGGTGAATCGATCTTGGAAGAAAATAAAAACTCCATCGGAGTTTGATAAAAACTCTAAGATTAATGTCCGGTGCGAATCGATCCATGGAAGGATTTCATTTGAATTTAGGGCGATTTACGGATGGATAGAAATGCAGGACCGGGGTTGGGGTTGCATAAACCCTTTGCATTTGCGGGTGTTTTCAACGTAGAGACGTAAGATCTTACGTCTCTACATCGATAATAGACGAGGCTTTTCGGGTTATTAAAATTCGCAATTACTCGCCATGCTTTCAGCATGCCTCATGAGACCGCTACGCTCAGTTCGCAATTTATTTCATCCATCATCCTTATTAACTCACTTCTCACTTCTCATTCACTTCTCAACCTGCCCCAGAACTACCTCAACTGCCTTCATGAGCTGTGGGTCTTCTCCTTTAACTTTGTCAGGGAACCGGTTTTTAACGTAGATATCGGGGCTTACCCCACTGAATTCCAGGTCTGTACCATCGAGTGTGTAACATCCCCAGGCAGGCAGCCTGCAGAAGGATCCATCCACCAGCCTGGCACCGGAAGTAAATATGATCCACCGGTAGGTCTCGGTTCCGACCACCGTTCCCAAGCCCAGTTCCTTGAAACCGGCCGTGGTCATTTCCGCATCACTAAGGCTCGATTCATTGATCATCAGGACAATCGGCTTGCCGGAAGGGGCAAAATGGGGTTGTGGTGAAAGCATCCCTTCCCTGAATTTCCAGTTGAGATAGGGTTTTTGGGATAGGAACCTGAGCACATCGTCGTGAATGTTTCCTCCGGTGTTATACCTCAGATCGACGATCATTCCCTCTTTTCCCACTTCTTCGGAGGTCATCTCTATAAGAAACCGGTTGAGGCTGCCTCCGCCCATGTTTTTCAGGTAAACATATCCGATCCTGTTACCGGTCAGCTTATCCACCCTTTCCTGGTTGGCTGCAATCCATTCGTCATAGAGTAAACCGTTTATTCGCCCGATCGGATGGATCTTTGTTTCAATCCTTTTCCCATTCCTGAGAAGGGCAAGGGTGATCTCCTCCGGCATTTTCGGGTATAAAAAATAACGTTCCCTGTTTACCTTTTCATCCACAGAAACGTCATCAACACCAACAATCAGGTCGCCAGGTAAGATATCGGTATAGATATTATCTGCCGGTGAATGCCGGATTATGCGTTTGACCTTATACGGATTATCTTTTTCGAAAAGAATGCCGGTGGATGCCGTTACCATGCTGACCTCCACCTCTTCTTCTTCACCGCTAGAATAGAAACCAATGTGTGATGAATTGAGCTCACCGAACATATCGTTCATAATGATCCTCAGATCATTCCTGCTTCGCACATAGGGTAGAAACGTTTCATATTTTGATCGCATGGTTTTCCAATCCGTACCATGCATCTTTTCATCATAATAATTTTCGGCAAGGACGGTCCATCCTTCGTAAAACATCTGGTTAAATTCGTCACTCAGGTTTTTGGTAAAATCATAGTTGATCTTTATCTCATCAGCCTTATTTGATTTGAGGTTTAGTTTATAGATCTTTCCGCGTGACAATGCATAATAATCTTTGTCTGCGTTTTTAACAGTACCACTGGTTATGCCCTTGAAGGCTTCGGTTTTCGGGGATTCAAAAGGATTGAGGGATAACTTATAAAAACCCTGTTTTCCTTCATGGGTTGAATTAAACAAGACATACGTAACGGTGTCCTTACTGATGACATAGGGTTCGGATTGGCGTGGCCCCACATTGAGCGGGGTTTCCCATCGCAACAGCAGGTCATCGAAATCGATACCAGCAGGGAGATGTTGTTCGGATTCCTGAGAATCCGCCATCACTTTTTCTACCTCATCACTACGGAAGGGTTTTGAATATTTATGCAAAGGGATCCGGTATAACCGGTTGTTGCTGCCACCCCTGGGATAGCTTGCCTCTGTCCGGTCTGCCGTGAAATAGATGTATTTCCCATCGGGTGACCAGAAGGGATCGGATTCGGTAAGGTATGTACTGGTAAGGTTTGTTTTCTTGTTTTTCTCCAGATCATAGATCAGGATATCCTGCTCAAAGTGCCGGTATGCGGTAAAAAAGACATGTTTATCATCTGGGGAGAATCCGGGGAGTGAACTCCTGAACCAGAATTCATCATTGAGCAACAACTTCTCTTCAAAAGTTTTCAGGTCAATCATCCTCAGTTCATCCGTGCCGGAATAATAAACCGCTTTTCCCCGGTCAGCATTCATAACCAGCATTCTGGCACTTTTTTCGGACCTGTTCAAAGCAGTTAGTTCAGGCTGTCCATCCAATGACAACCGGTAGATATTGGGCCAGCCATGATTGGTCATGATAAGGATCAAATTTCTGCTATCCTGCAACCAGAGGGTCTCTATGACCCTTTCCTTGTCTAACGTTTTGATCCCGGTGATAAACTGTCCTTTGATGTCGGAAATGAACAGCCTGCCGCGGGAAATAAATGCAATCTTTTTGTTATCCGGGGAGATGTCAAAAAGGGTTATCTCACCATCCGTATTGAAGCTTTTATCAAAGGCAAGGGGTTTGTTGGCAAAGATATTCACCGGGATTTTTTTTGTCTCCTTCGAGGCTGGAAACCAGGCATGGATCTCGTAGTCGAGCGTAAAGACCACCACGCTGCCATTGGCACTAACCTGGGGTCTTCCTATCGAGGAGGTAAAGGATGTAAGTCTTGTCTTTACACCATCTTTCATGGTAAACAGGTTATATTCGATAGTTCCTTCATCCGATGCAAAATAGATATTCCCGTCTCCGTCAATGGTGGGCCACAGGTCTTTTCCTTCATAATCCGTTAACTGTTTGAATTGATCCTTGAGTGGATTGTATTGTTTGATGTCCGGGTTGTTTTCGCCTTTGTACCGTTTTCTGTTATTACTTCTGAAGCTTTCACCGGATTCGGAAAAAATATAGCCTTCACCGGCGGGATCTTCAACAATGAAGTGGGCATTTTCCCAGTAATGATCAGAGAACAACCGTTGTGGTGTGCCTCCATGCATGCTCACCCTGTATGTCGAGAAGTTGTTAAAACGGCCCGATGTAAAATAGATCTGTTCGGAATCCCACGACCAGGAATCGGTATGATCAAATGATGAATGAAAGGTTAGCTGTTTGATCTCTCCGCCACTGGAAGGGACAACATATATATTTTCATTGCCATCCTGCGTCCCTGTAAAAGCAATCCATTTACTATCCGGACTAAACCGGGGCAGGGATTCACTACCTTCCATAGCCGTTATACGGTAGGCTGTTCCTCCAGTCATATCCATTTTCCAGATATCCCCCTCGTAGGCGAAAATCAGGGTATTGCCATCCGGAGAGGGGGATGGATCGGACATGAATCTAACGCTGTTTGACTCTTGTGAGAAGGATATTGCAGCGAAACAAAAGAACAGGCAAGTAAGTGTTGATTTCATGATTGTGTTTATTAGAAAAAATATACATTCGAAAGTAGGAAAAATAGTCAGAGTAAGCAACAGGCAGGTAAGGAATTACAAAAGAATGATGGTCATTATTTTTGATTAATTCGGGTGAAAGATTATTTTTGCCATACTTTTTCTCGTCAACAAAGCCGCCTACATGAGTGAATATAATATCAACCACCTGCGGGAACTGGAATCAGAATCGATGTATGTGATTCGTGAAGTCGTTGCCCAGTTTGAAAAACCGACCATGCTGTTTTCAGGTGGTAAGGATTCGATTGTGATGTGGCACCTGGCACGCAAATCCTTTTGGCCTGCAAAGATCCCTTTTCCTCTGCTCCATATTGATACGGGTCATAATTTCCAGGAGACCCTGGAATACCGCGATAAGCTGATGAAAGATAGCGGTACAAAGCTGTTGGTTGCCTATGTGCAGGATTCGATTGACAAGGGACGGGTTGTTGAGGAGGAAGGCGTGAATGCAAGCAGGAACGTTCTGCAAACCGTAACATTGCTGGATGCCCTGGAGGAGATGAAGATCGATGCAGCGATGGGAGGGGGCAGAAGGGATGAAGAGAAAGCACGTGCCAAGGAGCGCTTTTTTTCCCATCGCGATGAATTCGGACAATGGGACCCGAAAAACCAGCGGCCGGAACTGTGGAATATTTTTAACGGGAAAAAGCACATGGGCGAACATTTCCGGGTGTTCCCCATCAGTAACTGGACTGAGATGGATGTGTGGCAATACATCTACATGGAGGATATTCCCATGCCCAGCATCTATTTTACACACAGACGAAAGGTGTTTAACCGGGATGGAGTATGGCTTGCCTGGGCTCCCTTTATGCAAATGAAAGAGACCGAAAAAGTGGAGGTGAGGGATGTGCGCTGCCGGACCATTGGAGACATTACCTGTACGGGACTGACCCTTTCAGAAGCGACAACACTCGAGGAGATCATCCAGGAAGTAGCTACCATACGGACCACGGAACGTGGAAGCCGGTGGGATGATAAACGATCCGAAGCAGCCATGGAGGACCGGAAGAAGGAGGGGTATTTTTAAGGGTGAGAGAAGGTGACGATTAGAGTGGTGAGTTCAGGATGCATGGAGCCTGGAGCAAGGGGCATGGTGTTGGAATTATGATTGATGATTGATGAGTGACAAAATTTTAACAAAGAGTCACGGAGAACACAGGAGGAGAAGATTTGATTCAATTTTTTTTGAACACCATCGGTGTTCGATTATTATAGAAAGTAGAAAGAATAAATAGTATGATAACACAACTCTATCGGAGTTGGATTACTATCGAGTTATAGCGACTGCAACCTGCCTTGGAGCAGGTAAGCGAGCTGAATTACAAGATCTGCCTGGCGGAGGAGCGAATGACAATTGTGTAGTGATTTAATAGAAGATTTAGCGTAAAAAGTAAACGATTTTACGGACAATTAGAAGAAAAACATGACCCTAACCAACGCAGGTTACCTGAACATGGAGTTACTGCGGTTTACCACAGCTGGGAGTGTGGATGATGGCAAAAGCACCCTGATAGGAAGGTTGTTGTACGACAGCAAAGCCATTTTTGAGGATCAGATGGAAGCCATTGAGTTAGCCAGTGAACGGACCGGGAATGATGAAGTTAACCTGGCACTGTTGACAGATGGGCTGCGTGCTGAACGGGAGCAGGGAATTACAATCGATGTAGCGTACCGTTATTTTGCCACACCCAAGCGGAAGTTTATCATAGCCGACACTCCCGGTCATATCCAGTATACCCGGAACATGGTCACGGGTGCATCCACAGCAAATGTAGCACTGATTCTTGTCGATGCACGGAATGGTGTGATTGAACAAACGCTCAGGCATGCCTTCATTGCTTCACTTCTGCAAATACCCCATATCATTGTTTGTGTGAATAAGATGGATTTGCTGGATTTCAACGAGGAAGTGTTTGAAGATATTCAGAAACAGTTCAAGAAATTTTCGACAAAGCTGGATGTGAAAGATGTCCGCTTTGTTCCGATAAGTGCCAAATACGGTGATAACGTGGTTGACCGGTCGCAGAACATGAAGTGGTATAATGGGCCAACGCTGATGTACCTCCTTGAAAACATTCACATCAGCAGCGATCAAAACCTTACCCATCAACGATTCCCGGTACAATATGTCATTCGTCCACAATCGGACAAGCTCCAGGATTACAGGGGGTATGCCGGCAGGATTGCAAGCGGAGTATTCCGTCCCGGAGACAGGGTAAAAGTATTACCCAAAGGATTTACAACCACCATAAAATCGGTCGATTCATACAAGGAATCACTCGATATGGCATTTGCCCCGCAATCCATTACCCTTCGGTTAACGGATGACATCGACATTAGCCGGGGGGATATGATCGTAGGTGAACACAAAGCTCCCGAAGTGGGTAGGGAGCTGGACATGATGATATGCTGGCTGAATGAAAAACCGATGAACCTGCGTGGAAAATATACCATTCAGCATACAACGAACGATCTGAAGTGCATCATCACGGATGTGAAATACAAAATGGATATCAATACCCTGGATAAGAATTATGAAGACAAAGCGATCGGGCTGAATGAAATTGGCAGGATATCCATCAAGACTACCCACCCCATCTTTTACGATTCGTACCGGACAAACCGCATTACGGGCAGCCTTATCCTGATCGACGAGGCAACCAATGAAACCGTGGGTGCGGGGATGATCATATGAATGTCGAATGTCGGATTCTGTTTAGTGTATGGTGGGTTGCGATCCATGGAAGAATTTTCCACTGGAAAATTCAGTTTCTAGTTCCAAGTTTTCAGTTCTGGGTTAAAAGAAAACCCAGGGTGGCGTCCGCTTAGGCATCCTTACCCTGGACTAAAAATATGCCGCTCCTAATGGAACTAAAAAACTGAGCACCGAGTACCTTCATTCCTGACTGCCGTCAGGCAGGCATCAATCATCATCACTCATCACTCATCACTCATAATTCGTTACCCCTTTCTCCTTCAGGATCTCACCAACGATCTCTGCATGATCGAAAGCCAGTTCAGGCAATTTTTTTACATTGAACCACCGGGCATCCCGGGCATCCGATGCAGCCTTCACCTGTTTTGAGGTTACATCAAGGAATCCGCAGAAAATAAAGGAGATGGTACGTCCCCTGGGATCCCGGTCAATTGCATCAAACGTTTTAAATGGTGTTAACCGGATTCCTGTCAGTCCGGTCTCTTCCTCCAGCTCCCTGGAGGCTGCTTCATGCAGCCTCTCGTCCATCTCGATAAATCCACCCGGAAGCGCCCACATCCCTTCAAACGGATAACGATCCCGCTGGATCAGGAGCAATTCGAGGTTGTTCTTTACTTTTCGAAAGACAGCACAATCGGTGGTTAATGCAGGACGGGGGTATTTGTAGGTGTAGGGCATGGAGTAAACGATTTCGGATATTGAATTTCGGATTTCGGATTGAAAATAAATTGATGTCTTTAAATTAAAACAGGTATAATCATTGATTCATTTTAGCAGTCTTACCAGTTGCAGTAAAAATTGCTGTTAATTCCATGGATTCATTCAACAATTCTTCTTTATCCATAATTTTATTAGAATTTTTAAGTTAATACAAAGGATTTCAGGTGGATGTCATAAAAAAATCCGCAATCCGCCGTTCGCAATCCGAAATAATTAAAGACTTTTTCATTCTAATTATTCCCTATATCTCCTCTCTTTTTAAACCTGTTTCGCATATCCCTCCTGCGATGATGGTGTATTCTTCTTAAAATCAGGTAGATGATTCCCAGGATGGCAATTAGGGTAAATAAGATATAAAAATCACGCAGCAGGAGCATGGG
>CAYMFM010000120.1:0-8170 GCA_964389685.1 uncultured Rikenellaceae bacterium | reverse complement strand
TCAAGAAACACAAGCTGATAATTACTGAAATTTTTTTCATTATACTATTCTTTTTTAAGCAATTTGTTGCTGATTTCGGTATTCCTATCCACTTAGGAGTTCTATCCATGTATTCACGATAAGCTTCCCCATACTGGCCTATTAAGTGACTTTCTTCTGCTTGGATAACTATATGGAAGCAGACTAACCATAAAATAGCGCAGAGCATTATAACCCATGAAGCAGAGGCAATAGCAATGCTCAGGTTAATTAAAAACCCGCTTAAGTATATTGGGTGTCTTGAAATACTGTAAATTCCACTTGTAAAAGGCTTATCAACAGGAGTATTCGCAAAACTTATTGTGGACATTAGACTTATAACCAAAGCTGCGATAAAAATAATTAGTCCTGTATAAAACCATGCTGTACTTATTTTTAGCGGAAGGAAGATAGAGTAGATAATAGAAACAGGCATGATTACCATATGTGTTGAAAGGGCTAGAATCTTATCCTTTTTCTTATTGAAGGGAACCCATTGAGATGCTCTCTTCGATCTTTCTTTTGCTTCTTTGCTCTTAAAAAAATCAGGAATAATCATTGATAGAATCATTAATGCCCAAAAAATCCAAGCATTCCATAAACCTATTTCAAAAGCTGGTATAAGTGACATGATTTACTTCCGATTTAAATCGGTAATCCAAGCTTCAATGTAAGGGTCAGAAGGTTCGTCATATGAACAACGAGCCAGCTTTGTCCATTCTGTTGGATTTATTACAGGTGTTCCCCCTAACTGAATAATTCTTTCTGCCACTAATTCTGCATGACTCAACTCTTCGTTGGCATGTACTAAGAGTTCAGGCTCTACTTCGCTTCTCATAGGGCCTTCCATTAGTCGGGCTCCAATCCAATACTGATAATATGCAAGCCATTCTTCTGAAAGAGCCGCATTTAACATTTCGATGAATTTTTTCACATCAACCGATGATACTTTAATTGCTTCTTTTCCCATATTATTTTTTTTTAAAGTTAAAGATACTGTTTTATTAATGGTTAGTTTTCTGGGTTTTATTATTACAAAGGTATTTCTTCTTTTATGATCATCCTATCCTTCAGGACTTTGATAACTTTTTTTGGTAAAATATGAACTATCTCTGGCACTACCTCCTCCTGCTGCGATACGATTTTCGTCAATGCCAAACTCAGTAGCATGTGTTCTAATCCAGCGAATGGCTGATTTTGCGTCAGCTACACATTCAAAGGGCATTACACCCTGCCGCTTTCTTACACGACAGTCGGCACTCATTGCCACCATGCCACGCTCAACCAGATACTTACATTGAGGTAAAAACTGCCAAGTATGACCGCCTGTTATCGGCTGGTGTTCCGATCATCTATTCAGCATCTTCTGTTTCAGATTCTCCTTCCTCAGCACCTACTTCTTTATCCTCATCTTCATAGGAAGATATATTAACCTCTGACATATATACAATTTTCCATTCCCCATCTACTTTTTCCAGAAATCTTACTCCTATACCTTTAAAATTTATTCACCTAAACTAATTGCTATTAAGAAAGGTGCTGCAATGGTCATTGTTGAAATATAATCGATTGATTTTATAGTTTTATCAGTATAAGGATTCTCCCATTTGTAGTTAAACAAAGTGATTTGCATTCCTCTTTTTTCAGTTAAATCATTTAGACCGGTCCAAGCCTGTGTTGCATTTTCCGGCATTTCATCTTCCTGAGTAAACCACCAGTCACGTAATGCATCCATATATCTAATTGAAATGGTATCTGACATTCCATCTTCATAATGAACCACATATTGCCCCACTTCCTTGCCGTTTTCTTCTCCCCATGCGCTTGCATGTAAAAAATAAATTTTTGATGATTTCTGATTTACTTTTATGCCAACTACTTTCTCAGGATACTTTATTTTTTGCTCCTCTTTGGAATAATCAGACTCTTCATACAAACCTAAACCTCCTAATTGTACGATACCTCTAATATCAAATTTTACATCTTCAAATGTTTGAATTCCTTTTGGCAATCTTTTTAAATTTGCTCCTGCTGACACCAGCCAATCATCATCAAGTGCTGCGGTATAATAGCCGGTTAGATCAATTAATCTTTCACTTACATTTGCGTCCCTTTCCAGTATAATCCAATTTCGGATTAAAGGTTCCTTCTCTTGAGAATAACACCATGAATGGGAAAAATAGATTACTGTAAGCATCAGTAGCTTAGATAATAATTTATTTTTCATAGTTTTGATTTATTAGTGCATTAAAAAATAAAATATTAAATAATTCTTCGTTAATATAATAGTTTCCAGTTCCTAACTTATATTTCCTTAGCATTTTATCATCTGCTAATTTATTCAGGTAATTTGCAGCTGTAAGCCTTGATACGCCTAAATCATTGACTACAAATTCAATTTTTGTATAAGGATGCTTAAATAGATTGTTAAGTAAATCCTGACTATAAAACTTATAACTATCTCTGAGTCTATGTTTATAATCAAGCATTAAACTCTTGATTTTAAAAATTAGTTCAATTGTTTCTCTTGCTGTTTCTTCAACCCCTTTAATCATAAACAGAATCCAATCTTCCCATAAATTTTCATCTCTCACTTTTTGCAGAAATCTATAGTAACCAGGTTTGCGTCTAATAATATAACTACTCAAATATAAAATCGGCAAGCTTAGCAATTTCTCCAGAATCAAGTAAAGTATATTTATTATCCTACCAGTTCTTCCGTTTCCGTCATAAAATGGGTGAATGCTCTCAAATTGAAAATGAATTATCGCCATTTTTATCAATGGGTCGCAATCTTGCATCGCTGAATCATTTATATATCTCTCAAGATTAGCCATCAACCTAATAATTGCGTCATAATCTTGAGGCGGAGTATAAATAGCTTCGCCAGTTGCTGCATTTTTCAAAGCGGTCCCAGGCAATTTCCGAAATCCAGCTTTGTTATCCTCCAATACTTCATGGATTTGCAAGATGGTTTTATTTGTCAATAATCCACTTTTTGATATAAGTTCAAATCCCTTTTTTAATGCTGAAATATAATTCTGAATTGTATAAAAAATCGCGTACAGGACAACAGTCAACTTGGATTATTTGCGTTATGTTTTAATTTTGTTAAATGGTGAACCCTGCATCTTATGTTTTCAAAAAAATCAAAATATTCAATTTATACACTGGCAAAACTTACCCATTCAACTATAAAACAAGAAACCATGATTAAAAAAGTATTTCTGGTACTCATTACCGGGCTAACATCAACATTTTATCTCTGCTCTCAGGAGTTTTTTATTGAAAAAAACCAGGAAGCCATTCTGGAAGTAATGCACTCAATATCCAGTCATGATTTATATGATCATGTGAAAGAGCTTACTGCCGATAGATACACGGGGCGATTAACAGGAACAGAAGGATATGATATGGCGGCCAAATGGTTAGCTAATCAATTGAAAGACGGAGAAGTCCTGCCCAAAGGAGAAAACGGGACCTATTTCCAGGAATTTGATATCCCGTATACCCTGATTTTTGAAGACTGTGCACTATTTCTTCACCTCGAGTCATCACATGGAACAATCTTCAAACACTATACCTATGTGAAGGAATTTATTCCAGGCTCAACATCAGCTTCCGGAGAGATTACTGCTGAAGTGGTATATGCTGGATATGGTATTACTGCCCCCGAACTAGAATATGATGATTATCAGGGGATTGATGTAAAAGATAAGATCGTTTTGCTTGAACGGGAGGTTCCGGTATCAGAGTGGAATCCGGGGGTATTTAATAAGTGGAGACCATATTCTTTTCATCAGTACAAATTAAAAAACGCTGTGGATCATGGAGCTAGAGGTATGCTGTATAATTACGGACCGATTGGCAATCCCAACAATGCTTACGATTCAAATTTCATATACTCACACGTAGGAGATTCCGTTGTGAAGGATCTTTTCTCATGTACAGGAAGGAAACATGATGAGGTTGTCAGTGAAATCAGGGAAGAAGGTAAACCCCAGTCATTTAATACCGGTGCAACCGTTACTATACGAAATACATCCGAGTATCACCCGGAAGGTCGGGGTATGAATGTCATAGGTTGGATCGAAGGGGATGATCCTGAATATAAGGAAGAGGTCATAATATTGGGAGCTCATCTTGATCACCTCGGGAGATGCTATGAAATAATGCCCGGAGCCAATGATAATGCTTCCGGAGTAGCCGTTATTCTGGAGGTGACCAAAGCACTGGCAAAACTTGATATCCCGTTGAAACGTTCAATACTGTTTATCGCCTTTGGTGCTGAAGAACAAGCAATAATCGGATCAAAAGTGTACCTTGAAAATCCCGTATTTCCCATTGATAAAAGTGTTTGCCTGTTAAACCTTGATGGTGTTGGAAATGGGACCAAATTAACGGCTATTGCAGGAGAAAATTATCCGGAAATATGGAATGTTGTGAATCAGGTGAATACAAAATATATCCACCAATCCCTACGACCCACCAACTTCCCGAATCTCGCACGCCCCCGACTGGATGCTGCCCGGTTCATGTGGACAGGTATTCCAAGCTTAAGCTTCTCGGCATATGGAACAAAATCGGTCTACCATGTACCACAGGATGACATCAGCCTGATAACCCCTGAAATAATGGAAGATCTCGCTCAAATTCTGTTTCTTACCGTTATTGAATTAGCCAATAATTAAAAAAAAAATTACTACCTTCATGGTTTTAAAATCAGACCGGAACCATTGATTTTTATAGAGAAACCTGAGGATATAACTCATTAGTTTAAAATAATACAAAACAAAAGGCTTACTATTATGGGAAAAGGAGACCGAAAAACAAGAAGAGGTAAACTGTTTTCAGGAACCTATGGCGTAAGAAGACGCAGGAAAAAAGATAAACCGGCTATTCATAAAAAATTTACACCTCCTGTCTCTGATAAGAAAAAACCAAAAAAAACTGTTGAAGAAGAGCCTGAAGTTGAAAAGGTTAAAGAAACTACCGATGGCAAGGATGCAAAAATCGAATCCACTCCACAGGAGGAACCCACAAAAGATAAAACTGCTGAAGTAGAAGTTCCTGCGGATACCGCTTCCAAAGAAAAAATTGGGGATGAAGCTCCACCAGCAGAAGAACTCAAATCTCCTGAAAAAGCGGTGCAGGAAGACAAATCAGTTCCCAAGGAAAAACCCAAAAAAGAAACGGTAACCGCCAGGAAAAAAACAACCAAAGGGGAAGAGAAGAAGGAAGAAAAAACTGCAGAAGCAGAGAAGCCAAAGAAGAAAACAACAACAGCACCCAAAAAGAAGACAACAACAAAAACTGCTTCTAAAACAGCTGCCGTTAAAAAAGGACCGGCTAAAGGAACAACAAAGAAAAGTAAACCCGAAGGTAAATAACCGGGTGCATTAGCAGGTTATTCCTTTTTCTGTGTTCGTGACCGGTTGATGAACAAAAAACCCAGACCAAGAAGGATTACCACAACGACAATCCCAACAATTATTTTCGCCTGACCAGCCGATCCCTCCTCAGCTACCCCGGTTTCCTCCTCCGGCTCATAAAAAATGGGATCCATATCATCAATGGAAACACTATCCTCCGATGGGATCAATTCTTCTTCCTGATCCTGGTAAACAGCGTTCATCCCGTCCATAGCCCTGCCTGTGCCCAATCCCAGTGCCAGCAGAAAAACAAGTAACAATGCAACTTTTTTCATTTTATCTGATTTTTCAAGATCTCTCAACAAAGATAATGACGAATGGTCAATTTGAAGACACCCGGTCGAAGAATTTTTTTGCCTTTTCTCTATCCCCTTTCTCTTCATAGTACTTTCCCAGCTTTAATAAAAGAGGAGTATAATCCGGGTTTAATCGTAAACAGCGCCTGAGGTAATAGATACCCATCTCATCGTTTTTTTCGTCAAGATAAATCTCCCCCAGCTTGTAGCAGGAAGGAAAATATTTCGGGTTAACTGCCAGGTTCTTTGTCAATACCTCTTTTGCCATAGCAATCCTGTTTCCCATCAAGTAGATTTCTGCCATCAAATCCAGAGCAACATCGTAATCCGGATAGATGGTGGTAACCCTTTCAAGGACCTTCCGGGCAGAATCCATCTCCCCTCCTTTGATATACGCCAGCGCTAAATTGAGGTGTAGGGATTCATTTTGCGGATCACCTGTTAGCGCTTTCTTCAATGTTTGCACTGCAAGGGTATACTCCCCCGCTTTCAGCAACCGTGAACCCATCAGATCATCTTTTGACAGTCTGGTAAGTATAGCACAAACAGGGACGCCATCCGCCTTGATGGTATGCAAGGTATTTACAGGTGGCCAGATCTCATTCCTTAATTGAAAAGGATGTATGTAACTATTCCCGATTATAGCATAATCCCAGTCAACATTCCCTCTCTCATAATATTTAAAAAAGGTTACACTATCAACTGATTCACTGTCTCTGAAAAACCGGGAGACTGGAAAGTTTGCTGCAACGGTTACCTGCTCATGGCCTTCTTTCTCATCCAGATAGTGGGTGAGCCATTCAGAAGCTTCGCGCATGGAATGAAAATAGTAATCTGTTTCATACATACCATATGCCCCCCTGAGACCACCAATCCATTCGTTATAATAGAGGTACTGGTAAGGATGGTTTCGTATCATGAATCGGGCAGGATGAAATGTCATCATCAGAAAACCAATGGTGACAACTATCCCTACGATCCTGGCAGAATACTTTGTAAGCAGGTATTCGTACCCGAGTCCGGATAGTATGATCAACGGGGGATATACAAACAGGAGATGACGCCAGGCACCATACAGGTTGCTATCCTTATAAATGACAAAAAGTACAGGAAAAATAAAACTGATGAACACGAAAAAGATAAAGATCCATCTCCCGGATTTCATGATACCTTTCATAAAAAACAGAAACAGTATGAACCCCATCCATGCCAGTGTCGGAATGGTTATCAGCATGTACTTCAAAAGGTAGTACCATGGAAGCTGATCAGACCAGATATACTCACCTTCAAAGATTTGACGCAGGGTGGTGGGAAAAGATGCCATTACCCGAAAAGCGATCATCGGATTCTTTATCGGATTTTCCAGCGCATAAGGCCAAAAAAGCAGGCCCATAAGGTAACCTCCCACAGAAATCAGAATAACGACCAGAAAAGAACGGGAAACGATACGTGCGGTCACCAACCTTCTCTCTTTCAAAAAATAACTCAACAGGTACAACCCGGTAAAAAGCAGCAGATAAAAGATCAGTACTGCCCCACCAATCCGGACACTGATTGCCAGGCCTATTCCAAGAATCAGAAGCAAAATGTACCGGAACCGGGGCTTTGGTAATCCTTCAATTACCCGGAAGAGAAAGTAGAGGGCTACAATATACCCAAATGCAAAAGGGATATCCTTCAGGTTATTAAAAGCATGTCCTACAAATCGCGGAGAAAAACAAAGGATCAACAGGGTTAATACGCCTGCCCGGTAACCGGAAAGAAAAACAACCAGGAAACCCGTAACAAGAATAGCCAGCCACCCGATAATGGCATTGCAAATATGCCTGAAACGGTAGATATCTTCAATGTTGAACCAATTTATCAGCAGGGTGGTGAAATTATCAAATGACTGTCCGTAGTATGCAAGATGGCTTTGAGGAGTAAATAATGCAGCGGTGTCCTTCCCGAATGATGTATAATAGTCCAATACCTTTTGGGAATGAAGGTAGTGCACCTCCTCATCACCTGAAACTCCTGCATCCCGCGACAGTAAGGGTAACAAAATAAGTCCGAGAAATGCCAGGATGTAAAAGATCTTCTTCCAGGAAAAATAGCTGGTTAACGCGAGAAGAATGGATGGGAAGCCGGATTCGCTCAAGTGTATTTTTTTCTGATTATATAAATGGGTCTGTTCTGTGATTCTTTATATATCCTGAAAATGTATTCACCAATAACTCCCATAAATGTCAACTGGATAGAGCCCAGAAAATAGATGCTGAGCAATGTTGACGACCAGCCCAGCGGTGCAAATCCAAAGATCTTTGCAATGATAACATAGATGCCGGCAAGCAGGAAGACAATGACTCCGATTAAACCGAGGACCAGGCAAATTTTCAACGGTATTCGTGAAAAGGAGAAAATAGCATCCGCTCCCAGGGTTAA
>CAYMFM010000119.1:0-8200 GCA_964389685.1 uncultured Rikenellaceae bacterium | reverse complement strand
CCTTATATAAAACGCATTGTGCTATTGAGCTGCCAGCGCATTAATAATTTAAATTATATTAACAAAAAAATTAAAAAAACTTTGAACACACTACTAAAATGTCTGATCGGACTCTGCCTCCTTTCACTGTCATCCAATATTTTAGCACAACAGGAGAAAGTGATTATCAAAGAGGAGATCCGGAAAATCCCGACTTATGAAACTGGAGACCCTGACGTAAATCCCAGGTTTTATGAAGGGCGCATCACCCAGGGTGCTCAGGGGCGTGTTTACCCCTATCCTATGTATGATGTACTGACAAATAATAAGGTGGAGAAAGAATACACCCTGATCACCCTTGAAAACAGGTATGTTGAGATTACTGTCCTGCCTGAATTGGGAGGCAGATTATATACGGCAGTTGACAAAACAAACAATTATGATTATTTCTATCGAAACAGAGTGATAAAGCCATCTCTTATAGGAACCCTTGGTGCTTGGATCTCCGGGGGTGTTGAATGGAATTTCCCTCATCACCACAAGGCAAATTCCATGCTGCCCGCAAATTATTTGTTGAAAGAAAATGAAGACGGGAGTGCCACAATTTGGATATCAGAATTTGATAAAAGGCACCGGTTCAGGTTTACAATGAGCATGACATTATACCCGGATAAATCCTATTTGGAAGTAAAAATCAATCCTTATAATCCGAACCCGCTTGTACACTCCTTCCTGTACTGGGCAAATCCTGCCGTTCATGTAGATTCTTCATATCAGGTAATTTTCCCTCCCAATGTGCAGTATGTAGTAAATCATGGGAAAAATGATTTTTCAGAATGGCCGGTATCACAGGGTTTTTACGGGAGAAGGGACTGGAAAGGCACCAATATTAGCCAGTGGAAAAATATACCTGTCCCGGTTTCTTTCTTCGCATGGAATTACGAGACCGACTATTTTGGAGGATACAATCATTCTGAGGATGCTGGAGTTGCATATGTGACCAATCATCACCTGGTGCCGGGCATGAAGTATTTCACCTGGGGTAATGGTCCCAGAGGCCAAATGGAGGATGAGAAGTTAACCGATGAAGATGGTCCCTATATTGAATTGATGGCAGGGGCATTTTCTGACAACCAACCTGATTATAGCTGGATCAAACCTTATGAATCAAAATTTGTAACACAGTACTGGTATCCAATTCGCAACCTGAATGGTATGCAATACGCCAATCTAAACGGGGCTATGAATATACTGGTGGATGGTCTGGAGGTGCAGGTCAAGGTGATTACTACGTCACGGTTTGATGATGCTTATTTGAATTTAATGTATGATGGAAATGAAATCGCTCATAAAACCATCCTGATTGCACCTGATGCTCCCTATGCTTTCACCATAACCCATTCAGCCAACGTGGATAAAACCAAACTCCGGGTCTCGCTGAAAGATAAGGATGGCAGGATCCTGCTTCAGTATCAGCCAATAAATTACCCAAGGATAGATCAACCAGCAACAGTCTTACCCCCGTCAAAGCCTGAAGAAATAGAAACTGTAGAGGAACTCTATGTGGAAGGATTGAGACTCGACCAGTTTTATAACGGAAGAATTGATGCTGATCTTTATTACCAGGAAGCACTCCGGCGAGATTCTAGTAACTCCCAGGTTAATATCCAACTGGGTATCCTGGATTGTAAGGGATTCAGCTGGAAGAAAGCAGAAGAACATTTATCTAAAGCAGTCGGCCGATTGGCGAATAATTATGTGCATCCCCAAAATGCCGAACCATACTACTATCTGGCAGTTGCCCAACAGGCACTAGGTAAGGATAAAGAAGCCTACGATAACTATTATAAGGCATGCTGGGATATTCACTATAAAGCCCCCGCATATTTCGCCCTTGCCAATATGGATTGCAAGGAGGGCCATTATACACAGGCACTGGAGCACATAAATCAATCCGTGAATTATAACCATTATAACCGTGTGGGTTCTTGTCTGATGGCTTATATCTCAAGGAAACTTGAAAGGCCTCAGTATGCCAGAGAAGCTATGAAAGAACTTTTAATTGAAATTCCCCTTGATTTCCTGGCGATAAATGAGCTCATCAATGCTTACAGGGAGTTAAATGAATCTTCTGCCGCCACTGAATCCCTGCTCTTACTCGACAAACTGATAGGTAACAAGCATGAGGAATACCTGGAAATAGCTTCATTTTATATGAATTGCGGGGCATGGAATGAAACCATTGACCTACTCTCAAGGATAGATATAACAAGCAATCCAGAGGGATCCACTTATCCCATGATTTATTATTACTTGGGATACTGTTTCGACAAGATCGGTGAAACAGAAAAATCACTCGAATATTACGAGCTTGCCTCTACCCAGCCTGCTCGTCTCTGCTTCCCATTCAGAGCAGAATCTTTAGAAGTTTTAAAGCACGTTTATACGAAACATCCTGAGGATGCTCAATGTACTTACTATATCGGGAATCTATTATATGATTCACAACCAGATGCCGCAATGGAATGGTGGGAAAAATCAGTCATGGCTGAAAATCCTCCGTACAACGTATTCCGTAACCTGGCGATGGGATACAGCCAGATAGATAGAGATTATACAAAAGCAACAGCTTCATTGGAGAAAGCTATTGAGCTGAATAACAAGGACCCCCGCTTATTCTATGAGATTGATGTGTTGTATGAAACCAACAAAACAGATATCTCCAAACGCCTAGAACTACTTGAGAAAAACAAGGAGATTATTGAAATACGTACTGATGCCATATCCAGGCTTGTTAAAGCATATATCCAGGATGGGCAGTTTGATAAGGCCATCAATGATCTAAACAGCCATCATTTTTCTCGATGGGAAGGGGGAAGTCTTGTTCGCGAATATTATGAAGATGCACACCTGCTCAATGGAATCGCTATGTACGATAAAAAGCAATATGATAAAGCTTTGGATTATTTCCTAAAAGCAAATGAATACCCTAGTAATCTGGAAATGGGCCGACCGGAGTGGACAGAAAGATTTGCCCAGACATTTTTCTATATAGGACTTACATACGAGGCACTTAACATGAAGAAGAAGGCAGATGAGTATTTTCAGAAGGCCGTTGAACATATTCTGGATGATACGCCTTATCTATATTACCAGGGACTCGCCTTCCAAAAGCTAAACCAGAAGGAAGAAAGCCGGAAAGTCTGGAAAGTCCTTCAGGAATATTCACAGCAGGAAGAAGAGATAGATTTTTTCTCAAAATTTGCTGAGAAGGAAATATCCGATCTGAGATATGCGCAGCGTAGCTATATAAGCGGTTTGGCAGAATTGTCTGCTAATAATAAGGAAGAGGCTAAAAATTATTTTACCAGGGCCCTGGATTTTAATCCTTATCACTATTGGGCAAAATCAGGTCTGAAGCATTTGATAGATCTATAAATCAATGAAGTTTGGATATGTTATGGGAGTACATTAATTTTATTGTAAACAAATGCACCTACCGAACCGTAAAAGGTAAATTTAGCCAGCACACTAATGTTTGATAGATTCACTTTTTCAGTCATATGGTGAATTTATAAGTAAATTGTGTGTCAAAAACGAATAAGACAACATGAAAAGTGAAAGAATTACAATCATTAGTTTTATAATACTGATCCAATTAAGCTGTACAAAGGATCACTCATTTCAGATCCTCGATAATAGCAGTTTTAGTTATTATATTGAAAACTTTAACCTGAAGGATAATGAACTTTATATACAGCAAGTGCCTAATGAATCAGCCTTACTATTTCTTTCTGAAAATATACCCCTGATTGAAGTACCGGACAAAGATATTGAAAAAACTTACTATTTCCGTTGGTGGACCTATAGAAAGCATTTGAAAAAAACTAACGATGGATTTGTAATAACAGAGTTTCTGCCCGAAGTACCCTGGGCAGGAAAGCACAACACCATTAATTGTTCAGCTGGACACCATATCTATGAAGGTAGGTGGCTAAGGAATCCGGAATTTGTGCTTGACTACATTGACTTTTGGTTAAATAAATCCGATGATGGAATCCGTCGATATAGTTTTTGGGCAGCTGATGCTGCACTTGCTTTTCATAAAATACATCGAAATGATTCAATACTATCTAATCAATTACCATTATTGATAAACAATTACAATGAATGGGAAAAGATAAGACGAGATTCTTCTAAAATTTTGTTTTGGCAGATAGATGATAGAGATGGTATGGAAGTCTCTGTTAGTGGCCGCATATTAAATAATGGAATTCCCATTAGCGGAATGGCAGCTATACGGCCAACCATTAATAGTTATCAGTATGGTGATGCTAAAGCAATTGCAACTATGGCAAATTTGACAAATAATCAACAAATTGCCAGTGAATATTATTCTAAGGCCAAACTAATAAAGCAAAAAGTACAAAATCGTCTCTGGAATGAAGATCTCGAATTCTTCACTGTTCTCCCAAAAAATTATTCTGATACCACAAGACCTATCAATGTTAGGGAACTTATTGGATACATACCCTGGTATTTTAATCTACCTGATGATAATCCCAAATACGCTTTTGCCTGGAACAAAGTGATGGATACAACAGGGTTTTACGCACCATATGGATTGACCACATGCGAACGTTTGCATCCTTTCTTCGAGATAAACTATACTGGGCATGAGTGTAAATGGAATGGTCCATCCTGGCCTTTTGCAACTACTCAAACACTTAAAAGTATGTCAAACCTGTTAAATAATTATTCAAATCACGGGGGTATTTCAAAGGATGATTACTTTATACTATTATTACAGTATGCAAAAAGTCATTCAATAGTTGATGAAGAGGGAGATAGCCAAAAATGGATCGATGAAAATCTTAATCCTTTTACAGGAGATTGGATTTCAAGAACCAGACTTAAAACATGGGACAATGGAACATGGTCGGAAGGTAAAGGTGGAATAGAAAGAGGCAAAGACTATAATCATTCTGGATTTTGTGATTTGGTTATTTCAGATCTTTTAGGACTTAAACCCAGAATGGATAATATTGTTGAAGTAAATCCCCTCATTCCGGATAATTGGGATTGGTTTTGTCTGGACAAAGTAATTTATCATGGTAGGGAACTTACCATTGTATGGGATAAAACCGGTGATAAATATAAAAGAGGAAAGGGCTTATTGATTTTTGTCGATGGGATATTAAAAGCAAAAGCTAATCGAATAGAACTGGTATCGTTTAAATTATAAATATTAACGAAAGCATAATCGAGTAGGCGCCTTATCACGGTGAAGCATGACCAGTGCACCTCTCACACTACAGTAGGTATGGATCTCATATACGGCAGTTCGCCAAACAATACAGAATCTCTTTTCACCGATTTTGCTTTGCCCTTATTCGCAAAACCATTGGCTCATCTTGGGAATCGGTCATGTATTAATTCAGCTTAAAGTGAACCATATTCTCCGGTTAAGAATGAACCACAATTTTTCAACAAAGAAAATCCATTTGTGTTGGATTAAGTATTTATATTACAACGAAATGGATAGGTTTGATTATGTCAAAGAAGGGTACTCATTTTATTCCGGAATTGATGGCTCAGCATCACTGAAATTACCAATAAAGGGCTGAAATAAATTTTTCTTTTTTTGGTTTGGTGATTTTCCTAACATTTTCTGCAAGGTTTTTACCTAAATTGCGAGAAAACTTGAAAACGAGTTTTTCAATAATTCATATGAAATTATTTCTTAAGACCGTTAAGAAAACCTGTATATACTTTTTTCTTTTGATAATTATCATCAAATAGCAAAGGCCAGTCACGTGGGACAAACCCACTAATCCAACTATGTGCATCACTTAAGCCCCATACAGTTATTCCGTATCGTTGGTCAGCAGGAACAGATCTTTTGTACGCCTGTGCAATAAACTGATATTTGTCTGATTGTTTTTTCTGCAATTCTTCTGTAAAAACCAGACTCGTATCCTTTTTCCAATCAGAAACCAGGATGCTCACTTCCGATATGTGAACCAATAAACCGGTAGCTGCAAGTTGTCGCATTCCACTTTCAATTTCATTATTGCTAGCAGATATACCTATGTGCATCTGCATGCCCAATCCCTGAATAGGGATATTTCTTTTTTTAAATTCTTCGACCATATTTACAACAGCATCAATTTTTTTCTACCTTTTTGAATACTGCAAATCAAAATCATTGTAAAAAAGCAAGTCTTCCGGGTCTGCTTCATGAGTATATTGAAAGGCCCGGGTAATATAGTTTTTACCGAGATTCCTTTAAAATCAGAAGCTGTCCCATTTTTTTGTAATCTAATTTGCTGGTTTCTATTCACATATTTTTATTTCTTTAGAAGTGATGGCATGGCATTACTTCATTGTCAATGTAAGAAAGCATCTCTGATCACCACCGATTGACATAATTCCGGGGCTGATGGTGGATAATATAAATTATTTGAAGACCGGATGTAATATTCAATATCACCCTTCATTTCATCAGGCGAGAGGATTACCTTATATACACCCCGTTCCAGGTGTTCCATTTGTTTTTCCTGGAAGCGCTTCTCACCCAGTTTCCGGAAATAAAGCACTGGTTCACCCGCATCTCCAGTGACAATGCATTTCAAACTGAGATTTTCGTCTGCATTTAATACAGAACGGACTGTAGGCATAAATATCCGGGGGGTATTCAGGTCCTTTTTCAATGGCCAGCAGTTTTCCGGCAATTTTTCACCCATTTTGCTCGCGATTATTCCTGCTGGCTGATCAAAATATAAATAAGCCACGTGCTGGTTGAGATTGGCCAGGGTTCCCATGGCACCTTTAGTTGTAATGGTTTTAAGCAAGTAAAGATTCATCTCCTCAAAATCGTTCACAAGCTGCACCCTGAGCGGAATCCATTTTTCCTCAATGAGTACCAGTGTATTGACAGTTTTATCCATCTCCTCTTCGAGGCGTGTGATCTTCCCAAGAGTGCAGGAGAATTTCCCGATGGCCCGATGGTACTTCAGGGTGTTCAGCCAGTAATCGAACCGGGCAATATTTCCTTTGCCTACAATCTTAGGGTGGTATTCCTCCAGGTGATCAATGAATTCGTAACTACTTTTTCGCTGCTCCCATGTTAGAGTATCCTTGATGATCCCACCCGGACCACGGTCCCAATTTGAATTTCGTGGGATATTCGAGCTAATTGTTCTCCAGTTGTAAATTTCTCCCCCGTCAATCGCTGTGAATATCTTTGCCAGGGCATCATCCCGGACATATCCAAATTGCGTCTCAACCCAATCTGCATAGAAATCATCCACAGGTGCATCACGCGGTGGATTCTGCGAATTCATTAGTGCTTCTTCAAAACCAAAACGTTTCCCCTTTTTTTTATTCCAGTCCTGTTGCCACCCGGCACGGGCCAGGGCCGATACGTTATGTCCGAGTACCCGTGTTCGCCAGTGTATGCCAATCAGCCCGGTGCAGCCGTATGCCAAGGCATCTGCCGCATCACGCCTCATCCTTCCCACCCAGAATTGTGGTGCAATTAATCCCGGATCATCCTCCAGCCAGGGAATGGCCCACAAATCACGACCCTGGATTTTAGCAAAACCAGGATCAACGGGATAGAATCCCACATAATTGTTTATGCAGCTCATGGGCATGTTTTTCGGTAGGATATCTTCGAACATGGAACGGTCTTCAGCCGGACCTAGAACCCATCCACAGGTGGCAAGTGAGAAAGGATTGCCAAGCTCTTCAATGGCTTCCAAAGCTAGCAGCATGTCCTCCCTGGTTTTTTCCAGTTGCTCTCCGCTGTTGCCCCATATCCAGGATTCCGGTGTCCAGACCCAGTAATAATCAAGTGAGTATGCCTTAGAAATCCGTGTAAAAATACCCTGGTATATTTTTTTAATATTTTCCGGGGACCCTGGCTCCATTCCGAGCTCAGCAAGCCTCACTTTTACTTCATCCGGGATGGTTATGGGGGTTTCTGTACCGATGCAGGTTTTAATCCCATGCTGCTTCGCAAAACTAAAAACATCATTAAAAAAATATCCGGCCTCATTAAACAGTTCTGCCCACTGTTCAGGTGAATACTCGGGCCAGTCTACTTCTTCCTTCCCGTTAAATACATCTTCGTTGATTTCTGAAGACATATAGGGCACCATTAATTCCGTGGAGTAGTTATCATGTTCAAAGATGTTACCTCCTCCGTAATAGTAGT
>CAYMFM010000118.1:6172-8242 GCA_964389685.1 uncultured Rikenellaceae bacterium | reverse complement strand
TATTCAGCCACAACATAAACATTCCAGGTCCTGTCAAGGATTTAGTTTCACCGCTACGGACTTTGAAAGAAGTCTATTTCAAATGTACAAAATATTTTTAATGTGTGATTGACAACCAATTGGGAAAATGGTTAATCGTTAAAATGTTAAATGTTAATTGTGAACCCTCCTACGCTAAAGCTACGGAGGGCGGAGGTGGAGGCAAGCGAACAATTATCGAACCACCTTGAAGAAGATTTGGCAAGATTAAATTCAATCAAACAATTGTTATTATTCCCCGACAAGGAATAACTATTTTTACTGGGGGGCGAGGGGTCGCGAGTTCAAATCTCGCCATCCCGACAAGGTTTCAGTAGATCAAAAAAAGAATTTGCACGTAGTTTGCACGCAGATTCTTTTTTTTGGTTATGATAAACCAAATTCTTTAAGCTACTTTATTCACTTCAACCCATTTATTAATATGTATGTCTCCTTATAAAAATTTGATTTATATTGATTAAATTCGGTCTGGAAATTTTGAAAGCTTGTATATTTATTATAAATTTTATAATAATTAGGTAGCCATTAATAAAATTAAATTATCAGGCATTCAACAATCCAGCAAAGTGAATAAAGGGAAAGTAGACATATCAAAAATTATTGAAGGGGACCGTGAAACTTACAAGAGAGTCTATCTAAAGAATTTCAATCTCTTATATCAACTTTGTTTTGAATATACCCAGGATTCTTCTATTGCTGAGGAGATTGTTCAGGATACATTCACAAAATTGTGGGAGATCCGGAAGAGTATTAATTCTGACACGAACCTTATTAATTTCTTGTACACCATTGCAAAAAATAAATGTCTGAATTACCTGCGTGATCAACAAACTGTTTTTCGCGCACAAAAAAGTTTGAAATATTTGGAGATGCAATTCAATTATGAAGCACTTTATGAGGTTGGAGATAACTGGATCCAATTCAATGAATTGAAGGAGATGATTGATTCAGCAATTGAAAAAATGCCGGAAGAAATTAAGAAGACATTTATTTTGAGTCGTTTTGAAGAGCTTAAGTATAAGGAGATTGCTGAACAATTGGGTGTCAGTGTGAAAACAGTAGAATCCAGAATCTCAAAGGGATTGATATTTTTACGGAAAGAGCTCAAGGACTATATAGGTATTATCATTCTAATCAGCGGTATCCTAGATTAATTGATTTAATTAACAACAAAATTTATGAAGTAAGTATTTGTTCAGATTTTGTGTTGTTATATTACATAGGCTTTTCAGATCATTAATACCCCTAGAGCAATTTCAGTCTAGCCGTCTCCTATTTGAATAAGGCATATTGTATTGAATAGAAAACAGATTATTTATTCTCATTATAAATTATATAATAGTTTAAATTACTGATAGGGCTCCAAGACTATTACGTGTTAATTATATGGTTAGTTTAGGTTAATTAAACAAGTTTAGGTTAATTCAATAAATTGCTCATGATGTGATCATCGGACTACTTATTCATCCCAGTGTGCTCATGTCATGAGCTTTTTTAGAGTTTAAATAATTTTTACATGAGCTTCAATAAAGAAAGAATTTCACAGTTTCTGTCTGGTAATATCACAGATGAAGAACGTAAACAATTTCTATCTGAGATAGAAAAAGATAAAGACAGAAAAACAGAATATATTAAATACCTTAATCTTTGGAAATTATCCCTTTTTAGTTGTAGTAAACCTCCAATATCTTTCGAGCAAAAAGTTTCACTTTTTAACAGGTTTTGGAAACAAAGGAACAAGAATTTAAAATCTGCTATCATAATCCGGAAAAGCTTAAGATATGCAGCAATCATCACTGTTGCTCTTTCTTTAGGATGCCTGGTTCAATTTGTAATTGGAACAGATGCTCCTATTGACCAGAAATTAGAAAAGCAGCAATACAAACTGACTAACAACTATGGTAGCATTTCTCTATTCCAATTAAAAGACGGATCCAAGGTCTGGCTGAATACAAAAACCAGTCTGACTATTACTGAAATGGAGAATAAATGGATGGTACACCTGGAGGGTGAAGCTTATTTTGATGTTAT
>CAYMFM010000118.1:0-6072 GCA_964389685.1 uncultured Rikenellaceae bacterium | reverse complement strand
GATAAGAGTCTCAGGCAGATATGTGATAATCTTGGTAAATGGTATAACGTTGAATTTACATTCAGGGATCAGGAAATGGCAAACACAAGGTACACCTGTATGTTAAAAAGGACAACTACGGTTAGCCAGCTTATGAAACTGCTTAAAGCCACATCGAATATTAATTATGAGATTATTAGCAATGAAAATTCAAAAGATGTTATAAATCTGAAATGATGAAAGGTGCACCTCCAGCGAGGTGCACCTTTTTAATTAAGAAACTGACTGCAATCAGTTTCCATGTCTAATTAAAACCTTACAAATCTATGAAAAAAAAACCAGACAAGCTATGCTTTTTCTGGCATAGCTGGTTCAAAAGAATCCTTGCCATGAAATTCATTCTAATGTTGACCATGGTTTTTGGTGTGCTATCTTCTGCGAGCACTTACAGCCAACGAACGAAACTTACCCTAAATCTTGAAGAAGCTACTATTCTGGAAATTTTCCAGAAGATCGAAGAAACCACAGATTTTGGATTCTTCTTCAGGAGTGAAGACCTGGATCTCAACAAGCGCTATTATGTTAATCTGGAAAATGTGCGAGTTGATGAAGTCCTATCGATGGTATTGAAAGATGAGACCGTCGACTACACAATTGAAGACAGGAATATTATCCTGACCAAAAAGGACACAGTAACAACTGAACTTCCACAATCGGTTATCACAGGAAAGGTAACTGATACAGATGGAGAACCTATTCCAGGAGTTACAATCCAGGTGCAAGGAACTTCCACAGGAACTATTACAGATGTGGATGGCAATTATGAGCTTAGAGGAGTTGCAGAGGATGCTGTCATAGTCTTTTCTTTTGTCGGATATGTATCTGTGGAAATACCAGTTGCAGGGCAAGAAACCATAAATGTATCAATGAGAGTAGCAAATATCGAACTGGAAGAAGTGGTAGCTATTGGATATGGTTTTAAGAAGAGGGTAAATCTAACAGGTTCTGTAGCGTCAGTTAGTAGTGATGTTTTAGAGAAGGTTCCTCCAATTGCGAGTACAACAAATGCCTTAGCAGGACGTTTGCCTGGTTTGATTTCAAAACAGACTAGTGGATCGCCTGGTAGAGATGCAGCTACATTAGTCATACGAGGATTTGGAAATCCACTCATAATTGTAGATGGTGTAGAAGGTACTTTTAATGATATTGATCCAAATGAAATTGAATCAATATCAGTTTTAAAAGATGCCTCAGCAGCTATCTTTGGAGCAAGAGCAGGAAATGGAGTTCTCTTGGTTACCACAAAACGTGGAAAATTGGGAAAACCTACTATTAAATTGAACAGTTCATATTCTTTTCAAACTATTACAAATTTTCCAGAACCGATGAGTGCTGGACAGTTTGCAGAATATGACCGTGAAAGCAAGACACATCAGGGGTATTCAGAAGCCCAACAGTGGTTTACTCAGGAAGAGGTTGAAAAATATTATGCAGGAACCGATCCTGATTATCCAAATACAGACTGGTATGATGTTCTAATCAGGTCTTATGCACCCATGTCACATACCAATTTATCCGTCAGTGGTGGTAGTGATAGAATTAAATACTATGGGCTTTTAGGATATATGCATCAAGAGACTTTTTGGAAAAATAATGGTGGTGATTATAAGCGATTTAATATTCGCTCGAATATTGATGCACAAATTACGGATGCCCTGTCCCTCCAGCTGGACTTATCAAATATTAATATATACAGAAAGTTTCCCAGTGCCGAAGATCAAGCTGGAGCTGGTGACTATTGGTTGTGGCGCGATTTCTGGCAAACCTGGCCTATTTATCCATCCTCGTTACCTGACGATTCAAAAATACCATATACTGGATTGGTACCTGGAGGCGCACTTCACTCAACTAACAGAGAGCTAAGTGGTTTTTTTGACACAGACAATCAGGAAATAAAAGCGGGTGCTACCCTTAGGTATGATTTCCCATTTGTAAAAGGACTGTCTGCAAAACTTTTTATAAACTATGTTCAGGATTACACCAACACGAAGAAGATGAACTTCCCGGTAGACTTATGGTCATATAGTTACGCAAGCGATACGTATACTTTAGAAGCAGAGGGCTCTCCGGCCTCCCTTAGTCATACGGACAGTAAAAACAGAATGATTACCAATCGGTTTTCTATTGATTACGATCGAGTATTTGCAAAAAATCATACCGTTGTATTCATGGCCTTGTATGAATCGATTGATTACAGTTATGATTATATAACTGCTCAAAGAATAAATTTTCTAACCCCTTCTATTCAGTATTTATTTGGAGGGAGCATTCAGAATCAATCTGCCAACGGCAGCGCTACTGAAATGGGACGTGAAAGTTACATAGGAAGATTAAGCTATTCATTTAAAAATAAATACCTTTTCGAAGCAACACTGAGAGCTGATGCTTCGGCTAAATTTCCATCTGAAAAACGATGGGGCTATTTTCCAAGTGTATCAGTAGGTTGGAGAATTTCGGAGGAGAATTTTATTAAAGAAAATATAGATTGGTTAGAGAATCTGAAAATTCGCGGATCAATAAGTAATGCCGGCTATGACAATGTTGGTAATTTCGCATATCTATCTGGTTATCAATTGAATCGAAAATACGTATTCGGCTCCGATATAATGGATGGTTTGAGATCAACCGGACTACCCAATCCAAATTTGACATGGGAGAAGATGTCAATATTAAATCTTGGCCTTGATTTTTCTCTTTATAAATCAAAATTGTATGGCGAATTTGATGGTTTTTATCGCAAACGCGATGGGATTCCTGCTACACGTGCAACCTCTCTTCCATCTACTTTTGGTGCTAATTTGCCTTCTGAAAATTTGAATAGTACTATCGATAGAGGATTTGAAGCATTAATTGGGACCAGAGGTAATAAAGGCAATTTTTTATGGGATATAAGTGGAAATGTTTCATGGTCCAGAGCAAAATGGGATCACTTTGAAGAACCTGATTATTCTAATGACGCTGAAATGGAAAGGGTATATCAAATATCCGGTCAATGGACTGACCGCATAATGGGGTATAAGACCGATGGTTTGTATACTTCCCAGGAAGAAATAGATGCCATGACCTTTGATCAGGATCAACAGGGAAATATAACCATTAAACCCGGCGATATCAAATATATAGATCATAACAAAGATGGTGTGCTTGACTGGAAAGATCGAGTTGAAATCGGTAATGGCTCTTTACCTCACTGGATGTTTGGTTTAACAACTGTTTTTAGTTATAAAAATTTTGACCTTTCTCTATTATTTCAGGGAGCCGCCGGTAATTATGTGTCTGTCCAATTGCCATGGTGTGAACAATTGTTTAAAGGAAGATGGACTGAGGAAAATAACGATCCCAATGCTATTTTCCCTCGTAGTGGGAGTATCGCACAAGGTGGAGGATTTTCAGATTTCTATTTAAAGGAAGCAGGTTATTTTCGACTTAAAACTTTGAATTTGGGGTATAATTTACCAAAAAACCTATTGAATTTTGCCAAAATAGGCAACCTGCGTATCTCTTTTTCAGCAACAAACCTTTTTACGTTTGACAGATTAAAAGAATTTGGATTAGACCCTGAAGCACCCGGAACTGAGGGACAATATTATTCTAATAATGCATTCTTTTATCCTCAGCAACGTACTTATACATTCGGGTTAACCCTGACATTATAAAATTCTAATTAATAATAATCGCGAAGACATGAAAAAAGTAATCAATATATTTTTAATGATGACTCTGATGGTATTGTCATCATGCAATAAGGATGTTCTTGATAAAAACCCTCTAGATATTATTTCAGATGATGTGGTATGGAATGATCCCATTTTGATTGATGCTTATTTGACACAGTGTTATTCTGAAATAGGTTTTATTAATGATATGGCTTACGGTAGTGGTACCACCTGGTTTGAAGCGGTAACTCTAACTACTGTTGCAGATGAATGCCGTGACGGTTGGGAAAGAGCTTATGCAGGAAAATCCATTAAGCTCAGAGCAGACAGTAAGAACTTTGCTGATTGGTGGGGATACCCAACTATTCGCAAACTAAATGTATTTATTGAAAAGTTGCCCGACTCACCAGTTGAGGAATCCTTTAAAACAAAAAGAGGTGCTGAAGCCAGATTTTTAAGAGCATACGCCTATTTTAATATGGTAAAACGTTATGGTGGTATCCCTTTAATTACTAAAGCACAATCGATTGATGCTCCCGAAGAGGAACTTTTTCCAAAAAGAGACAAGGAAGAAACAATTTATGATTTCATTATTTTCGAAGTTGATGCGATTGCAAATGACTTGAAAGATGGCCAGAATGATGAAGGACGTCCAACCAAATATGCTGCTTTGGCATTGAAAAGCAGGGTAGCAATGTATGCTGGCAGTATTGCTAAATATGGTGAGGTCCAATTGGATGGAGTGGTTGGTATTCCAGCAAATAAGGCACAACAATATTGGCAAACCTCTTATGATGCATCAAATTCAATAATAAACAGTGATGTGTTTTCATTATATAATGAAATTCCTGATGATAAAGCTGCAAACTTTAGAAATATATTTTTGGATGAAAACAACGCGGAGGTGATTTTCTCTGAAATTTATACTGGTCAAGGCGGAAAAGCTCACTCATGGGACATGCTGAATGGCCCTTACGGATACAATTCTTGGGCATGCGGAGGTCAAAGCATTCCATATCTGGACATGGTAGAAGAATTTGAAAATATTGATGGTTCTGCTGGAATAATTGACAGGCTGAAAATTGAGAGTGGATATTTGTGGACGATGGAAGAATTGTTTGGTAATAAAGATCCCAGATTTCATGCATCCATACTTACTCAAGGTTCAACATGGATAGGTGACACAATTCAAGCTTACAAGGGAATTATTAAAGAAGATGGAACAATTACTGAAGATGATTATAATGAGCTGACAGGCTGGGGGAAATCTACCCAGTCCTGGGCAGGAGGTTCAGGACCATTTATGATGTTAAAATACATGGATGAAGCAATAGCTATAGTGCCTAATATTGGAACTTCAAGGACGGATTGGATCGTATTTCGGTATGCTGAAATATTGTTAAATCTAGCTGAAGCTGCTTTCGAACTTGGGTATACGACTGAAGCATTAGATGCTATAAATCAAATCAGGGATAGAGCAGGTATAGCACAATTGACATCGATTGACCTCGATAAGATCCGCCATGAAAGAAAAATTGAGTTAGCATTTGAAGGAAATCGTTATTGGGATGTTCGAAGATGGAGAACAGCTGAGGTAGATCTCTCAAAATCCTTTTCAATGTTGAGGTTTATTATTGATTATCAAACACGTAAATTTAAATTAGAAATACTTCCGAATTGGGATGGACTTCCGGTACCTTTGTTTTACCCTCGGCATTACTACATGCCCATTACATTAGACCGTACTAACAATAATCCTAATCTAATAGAAAACCCAGGTTATTAAGATGTAACAAGTATGGCTAAGCAATATACTCTACGGGAAATTGCTCGATTCAAGCACTTAGCTTGAATCGAGCAATAATTGACAGAAGTAAGCACCTAATGGATAATTCCTCCCATTGTATCAGGTATACGATTAATGTTAGTGATTACTTAATACCACAGGTCAGCTGCTATATTTTGAAGTAATCGACAGAAGAAGAGAGGCCTGACTGCAAAAATAAAGTTTTAGGCATATTATAATAGATAAAGTAATGAAAAGGGAATTAATTCCAAAAACAATGGACCTTTTAAAGTCTATTGTTATCCTGATTATTGCGCTGGAACTTTCATCATGTAAAATTAACGATGCAAAACTCAAAGACTCGCCAGAAACCCTGCAATCGGTTTCCTTAATTCCGGTTGGAGTTGCTACCAGTCCGTCCTTACTGAAAAATGATAGTTTATATCGCAAGGTTGTATTGAGTGAATTCAATAGTTTAACTCCTGAGAATGACTCCAAAATCCAGCACCTCCAGCCAAAAGAGGGCGTTTTTGATTTTTCTGAATTTGATTCAATGGTTGATTTTGCCATTAAAAACAATAAGCGCATACA
>CAYMFM010000117.1:0-8411 GCA_964389685.1 uncultured Rikenellaceae bacterium | reverse complement strand
GCTGCAATTTCCTGAAGTTCGGAGAGCAGGGTATTCGCTTCAACTCCCGGGAATCCTATGTTTGTGGTATTTGGCAGCCGTTTTTTCCGATCCCCGTTAATCCGGATTGAAGGAATTCCCTCCACCAGTTGTTTTTCCAGCCGGTCTCGCATTCTCTTCAGATGAACAGGAACCGTTCCAATGTCCCTAATGGCAATTTCGCAGGCTTTTCCCAACCCGACAATTTCAAGGACGTTTTCCGTTCCAGCTCTGAGGTTCATTTCATGATCTGCTCCATGGATAATTTTCTCAACGGTTGTTCCCCGTTTAATGAAAAGTGCCCCGATCCCTTTTGGTCCATACAGTTTATGTCCGGCAACCGACAACAGATCAACGCCAAGCTCTTTCACATTTACATCAATCTTTCCTATTGTCTGGGCAGCATCGGAATGAACTGCGACCTTATGCTTCCTTGCAATCTCCACAACCGCCTGTATGGGCTGGATAGCTCCCACTTCGTTGTTTGCATGCATGACACTGATCAGTATCGTCCCGGGATTAATGCTTTTCTCTAACTCCTCCAGGATGATTATCCCATTGCTGTCAACCGGCAGATAGGTTATTTGAAAGCCATTCTTTTCCAGGTATTTAACTACTTCAATAACCGAAGGATGTTCGATCGACGAAACGATAATATGATTGCCTTGCTCCCGGTGTGCATAGGCATATCCTTTTAATGCCATGTTATTGGATTCCGTTCCTCCACTGGTAAACAGGAGTTCATCCGGATCGCAGCCAAGGGCAGATGCCACTTGTGACCGTGCTCGTTCCACCGCTTTTTTGGTTTCAATACCAAACCAGTGTGAACTCGATGGGTTTCCGAAATACCTGTCCAGATAAGGCTTCATGCATTCCACCACCTCTGGATGCAGCGGAGTGGTGGCATTATAATCCAGGTAAATTTTTTTCATTTCTGTGTGATGCTATCCTTGACGGTTTTTGTATAGAAAGCACAATACTCTTTCAGACCGCACTCCGGGCACTTTGGTTTACGGGCCTGGCAGATATACCGGCCATGCAAAATCAACCAGTGATGCGCAACCGGTATGAGGCTTTCCGGAATCCATTGTACCAGTTGCCTTTCTGCTTCCAGGGGTGTCCTTGCATGCCTGGTTAAACCAATCCTTTCGGATACCCGGAAAACGTGTGTGTCGACCGCAAGAGCAGGTTTTTTGAATACAACCGAAGCAATTACATTAGCACTCTTTCGCCCGATACCCGGAAGTTGCTGAAGCTTTTCAATATCCGAGGGTACAACTTCATTAAACTCCTTAACCAGCATCTCTGACATCCCTTTCAGGTGTTTGGATTTGTTGTTTGGATAAGAACAGCTTTTTATGAATTCAAAAATCTCCCGGGTGGTAGCCCTCGCAAGCTCCCTGGCAGTCGGGTACTTGTGTAGCAGAGCAGGAGTGATCAGATTGACCCTTTTGTCAGTACATTGTGCCGAAAGAATGACAGCAACCAGCAGTTCATAGGGAGTTGAATATTTCAGTTCTGTCTCGGCAGCTGGCTGATGCTCCAAAAAATAGGCTATGATCCTGTCAAATCGTTCTTTCCTGGTCATCCGGATAATCTTAATCGAAGCAAATATAATAAGGAATCATTGCAATAATAAAAAATATTACCTACGTTTGTTCCTGTAACATACAATACGATGAACTATTATATTCATTTTTATTATTTCAATATTGACCAGTAAAGGGGAAACCTTATATCGTATGGAAAGGTCCCCGCTGTGGGACTTTTTTTTTGCCCCAAAAACAGATAAGACCTATGGAAAATAAAGGAAGTCCGGCTACATATTATTTCTATTTTAAGGAAACCTGAATGGAGACTTTCTTGCCTGCGTTGTTTTCAGAGGTCCCGGAAAAAGGGAGGAAAATAGTATGACCCCGGTGATGGCAAATAGAATTAGCAGGGTAAGTGAATACTACTTTTCAACCAAGCTGAAACAAATTAAGGAGCTGAACCGGTCCGGTACAGCCGTGATAAACCTGGGCATTGGAAGCCCTGATCTCCCACCGTCGGAAAACGTGATCGGAAAACTGGTTGAAAGTTCAATGAAACACGATAATCACGGCTACCAGAGTTATCGTGGCATCGGATCCCTTCGGCAGGCTTTTGCTGCATGGTATAGAAAATATTACCGTGTTGATCTTGATCCCCTTCATGAGATCCTTCCGTTAATGGGGTCGAAAGAGGGAATATTTTACATCTCCATGGCATTCCTGAATGAAGGGGATAAAGTCCTTGTTCCGGACCCGGGTTATCCAACCTATAAAGCAGTTACTGAATTGGTGGGAGCGGAAGTAATCACCTATGATTTGAGAGCGGAGAAAAAATGGTGCCCTGAGCTGGACAGACTGGAAAAGCTGGATCTGGCACAAGTCAAAATCATGTGGGTTAATTACCCTCATATGCCCACCGGAGCAAAAGCCACGAGGGCATTGTTCCAGGAATTGGTTGATTTTGGAAAGCGTCATGACATGCTTGTATGCAACGATAATCCATACAGTTTTATCCTGAATGATGATCCCCTCAGTCTGCTGGATGCGAAGGGATCAAAAGAGACAGCACTGGAGTTAAACTCGCTCAGTAAATCACACAATATGGCTGGTTGGAGAATCGGAATGGTGACTGGTAATAGAGCGTTTATCGATCACATCAATACCGTAACAAGCAATATTCAATCGGGCATGTTTTTGCCAGTGCAACATGCTGCAATTGAGGCACTTGATCATCCCCGTTCCTGGTATAATCAACTGAATAGAGTATACTCTGGCAGGAGAAAACGGGTTTGGCAACTGCTCGACCTGCTTCACTGTACCTATGAGAAGGAACAGGCAGGACTATTTGTCTGGGCAAGGATACCGGGAGAGACTGACTCCTTTGCTTTTTCTGATGAAATTCTGGAACGAGCCAGGGTGTTTATTACACCGGGAGGAATCTTTGGGAAGAATGGAGTGAATTACATCCGGGTTTCTCTCTGCTCCCCGGAAGAGATTATCCTTGAATCAATCAAGAGAATAAAACAAATCGTTCAATAAAATGACAATCAAACTGAACCTTGAAGAAGTTTTCCTGTCAGGGATTGCCGGTAAACGGCCCATCATTGTGTCGGGACCCTGCAGTGCTGAATCGGAGCACCAGGTGGTGGAGACAGCAAAGCAACTGGAAAAATTGAATGTTCACATTTACAGGGCAGGTATCTGGAAACCAAGAACCAGGCCGGATACATTCGAAGGGATGGGATCGGTCGCCCTCCCATGGCTGCAACGCGTTAAAAAAGAAACACGATTGCTGGTTGCTACCGAAGTGGCGAATAGCTGGCATGTCAGGGAAGCACTGAAATATGGAGTCGATGTCCTCTGGATTGGAGCCAGGACAACTGTCAATCCCTTTGCCGTACAGGAACTGGCAGACGCATTGCGTGGGCTGGATATTCCCGTTTTTGTTAAAAACCCGATCAATCCCGATATTGAACTCTGGATCGGGGCTATGGAACGGATAAACAAAGCAGGGATAAAAAAAATCGTTGCAGTGCACAGGGGGTTCTCAAGCTATGGAAACTCCCACTTCCGAAACAATCCGCAATGGGAAATACCCATTGAGCTGAAACGAAGAATCCCTGAAATACCCATCGTAACCGACCCCAGCCACATCTGCGGAAATAAGGAATTCCTTTTTGAAATTTCACAACGTGCAATGGACCTTAACTTCGACGGCCTGTTTATTGAGTCCCACATCTGCCCCGAAGAAGCACTCAGTGATAAAGATCAGCAAATTACACCGGAAGAACTTGGCAACCTGCTGAATAAAATCGTGTTCAGATCGATGACCATAACCGATAATGAATTAAAGAATACCCTTGCCAAATTAAGGACTCAAATTGATCAGTTGGATGATAATCTTTTCGATATTTTTGAGCAACGTATGAACATATCAGAAACCATCGGGAAATATAAAAAGGAAAACAACATTACCATCTTTCAACCCGGAAGATGGAAAGAAATCATTGAAAAACGCATCAAAGATGGAGAAAAGAAGGGGTTGAGTACAGAATTTGTAAGCAGGGTGTTCAAAGCCATTCACCAGGAATCAATAAACCGGCAAAACCGGGTGATGAACTGAGTGTAAAACAAAAGTATGGTAAAGTTGTTATTTTTGTAGCTCATTGCTGACCGGGAAAATGGACAGAACATGAAAGAGATTGAAATACAGACGGCATCCGGCCGATCACGCATCATCCTCGGAGGACACCTGAATGATCTCTTGCGGTACATTCCGAAGATGAATGTAATCATCATTACCGATGAAAACGTTAATAAACACTATGCCGGTCGATTTCCGCCCTTTCCTGTAATTCAAATCGGAGCGGGTGAAGAGATTAAAAATCTGGATACAGTTCAGGTTATCTACAGCCGGCTGATAACCCTGCATGCCGACAGGTCTACGTTTATCCTTGGGATCGGGGGTGGTGTGGTCTGTGATATTACAGGATTTGTTGCTTCGACCTTTCTTCGTGGCCTTAATTTTGGCTATGTCTCAACCAGCCTCCTCTCACAGGTGGATGCAAGCCTTGGTGGTAAGAATGGAGTAAATTTTTCTGGTTATAAAAACCTGATTGGCATTATACGTCAACCGGTTTTTGTGCTCTGTGATCCGGGCATGCTGGATACTCTTCCCGAGGGGGAGTATATTTCTGGTTTTGCAGAGATTGTGAAACACGCTATCATACGGGATGAGCAGATGTTTCAGCGCATTGAGAACAACCTGGAAAAGGTGAAAAGCCGGAACAGGAACCTTATCCTCGGGTTAATATCCGACTCGATCAAGATCAAAGCTTCGATCGTAGAGGAAGATGAAACCGAACAGGGATTGAGAAGGCTTTTGAACTATGGACATACCTTTGGACATGCCATCGAAAAAGTCCACGGTCTAAAACATGGAGAGGCAATTGGTTTAGGCATGGTGATGGCAAACCGGTTTGGGCTAAAAAAAGGAGTTGTCCCCCCGGAAGAAACAGACAGAATAACACGCCTGCTGGAAAACCTGGGACTGCTGAAAGAAGTGAAACTGGACAAGGAAATGATCTGGGAGGCCGTGCTGGTAGATAAGAAGAAATTTGGGGAGGAGTTGTATTTTGTATTGATTAACCGGATAGGAAAAGGCTATGTTGAAAGGGTTTCACTGGAAGAACTGCAGCTGTTCCTTCATGAATTCAAAATGTAACCGGGCAACTGTAACGTTTTTAAATGAAAAGGATCATAAGCCCGTCAACGATCAATGGAGCAATTCATGCTCCCTCATCAAAAAGCATGATGCAGCGGTGTATTGTTGCTGCACTTCTGGGGGAAGGCCAAACCTCCATCATGAATCCATCACTGTGTGATGACACTCTGGCTGCATTGAGAATCGCTGAACAGTTGGGAGCAACGGTTACCCTGGAAAAAGAGCGGGTTCGGATCTCCGGAGGATTCAATCCAAGAGAAGAAGTGTTACACTGTGGCGAATCGGGGTTGGCTGCTCGGATGTTTTCGGCGGTTGCCTCCCTCCATCATGCTCCCGTTACCCTGACCGGCCTGGGATCACTGAAAAACAGACCCTTTGGCATGATAGAGAATCCCCTGTCTGAACTGGGAGTGGAGTGCGAAACTACAAACGGTTTTATCCCCGTCAGGGTGAAAGGACCCATGAAAGGAGGAAGGGCAAGGGTGGATGGATTAACCACTTCCCAGTTTCTTACCGGTCTGTTGATGAGCCTGCCTGTTGTGAACAAAGATTCGGAACTCCTGGTACGAAACCTTAACAGTAAACCCTATATCGATGTCACACTGAAAGTGCTGCAGGATTTTGGGATTGAGGTGGAAAACCAGGTGTATACCCGTTTCCTGGTGAAGGGAAATCAACACTACAAGGCACGGGAATATGAGGTGGAAGGCGACTGGAGTGGAGCAGCATTTCTGCTGACTGCGGGTGCCCTTAATGGGAAAGTGAAGGTAACCGGAATTCAGAAAGATTCCCCGCAGGCTGACAGAAATATAGTTGCTGCCCTCGAGAGGGCAGGAGCAAGGGTGAACATTATGAACGATACGGTGGAGGTGATCGCCGGAGACCTGGTCCCGTTTGAATTTGATGCAACGGAATGCCCGGACCTCTTTCCTCCCCTGGTGGCACTGGCCGCACATTGTACAGGGATTACCATATTAACCGGTACCGGGCGTTTGAAATCGAAAGAGAGTAATCGCGCTTTGGTCCTTAAGGAAATTTTTTCAAACCTTGGTGTCCGGATTGATCTGGAAAAGAATCAGATGATAATCCATGGTGGCAGGGTCGAAGGGGGCTCTATCCACGCTTCCAACGATCACCGGATTGCCATGGCTGCTGCAATTGCCGGAATATTAGCAGACGGAAAAATCGAGATCACAGGATCTGACTGCGTTTCAAAATCATATCCACACTTTTTTGACGATTATCTAAAAATGGGAGGAGTAACAGATGAATAGTTTCGGACGAATATTCAGGGTTATGGTTTTTGGTGAGTCTCATGGCCCAATGGTGGGTGTTACGATCGATGGATGCCCCGCCGGGATCCCTGTTAGGGAACAGGATTTCGAAAAAGATATTGAAAGAAGGAAAAGTGGTGCAAAAGGTACCACACCCCGGACCGAGAAAGACCTGCCATCCATTGTTTCTGGTGTTCATAACCATAAAACCACAGGTGCGCCCGTTACACTGCTTTTTAAAAATGAAAACATCGCATCGAAAGATTATTCCCTGTTTGATGATATTCCAAGGCCCGGACATGCAGACTTTGTAGCCATGAAAAAATTCAGGAGCTTTCATGACGGAAGGGGAGGGGGGCATTTTTCAGGCAGGATCACCATCGCCTTGGTGGCAGTCGGTGTACTGGCAAAGAAAATGATACATCCGGTGAACATTCAGGCAGCATTGATTGAAGCCGGAGGTATCGATGATATTGATAAAGCAGTTGAACTGGCTGAAAAAGAAAACGATTCAATCGGTGGAATAATCCAGTGTATTGCATCCAACATGCCGGTTGGCCTGGGAGAACCTTTTTTCGACTCGGTGGAGTCGGTGATCAGTCACCTGGCGTTTTCTGTCCCTGCCATCAAGGGTATTGAGTTTGGTGCCGGATTCGCTGCAGCCAGAATGAGGGGAAGTGAACACAACGATTCACTCATTTCAGTGGATGGAAAAACAGATACCAATCATGCCGGTGGAATCAATGGGGGAATATCAAATGGTAATGATCTGGTTTACAGGGTGGTGGTAAAACCAACCTCCAGTACATCTAAAAAACAACATACGATGAATGTAAAAACAGGTGAAATGGCAGACCTGGAAGTGGCAGGCAGGCACGATCGATGCATTGCCCTGCGTGTTCCGGTAATTATTGAAGCGGTTACAGCCATTGCACTTGCTGATTTTTTCCTGCTTGAAAACCAGGCAGGAAGGGTTAAATAACGCATGTATGAAAAAGATCTTAATCCTTGGAGCCGGGAAAATGGGATCATGGCTCGCCGAGTCGTTATGCCTCGATTTTGATGTGGCGATACACGATAAAGAGTTGAAGAAGTTACAGTACTTTTTTAAAACCAAACGGCTGGTCTCCTCCTACGAGATGCATGAGTTTGCACCGGACATCATGATCAATGCAGTAAACCTTCACAAAACCATTGAAGCGTTTGAAGAGGTTATACCCCTGCTGCCCGAAGAATGCATCCTTGCAGATATTGCCTCCGTAAAGAACGGACTGCAGGATTTCTATTCCCGATCCAGGAGACGGTTCGTATCCACCCACCCCATGTTTGGTCCGACGTTTGGCAATGTGAAAGAGCTGAAAAATGAGAATGCAGTGATCATAAAAGAATCTGACCCGGAAGGAAAAGCCTTTTTCCACTCCTTCTATGAATCCCTCGATCTGAATATCTTTGAATATTCATTTGACATGCATGACAGAACCATCGCCTATTCGCTCTCCATCCCCTTTTCCTCGACCATGGTTTTTGCTGCCTGTATGAAGAAACTTGAGGTCCCCGGTACAACCTTTAAGAAACACCTGGATATTGCAAAAGGGCTGCTTTCTGAAGATGATTACCTCTTAACCGAGATCCTGTTTAATCCCTATACCCTGGAACAGGTTGAAAACATCAGTTCCAGACTGAACGATCTCATCAAGCTCATTCAGAATAAAAACGGGGAGGGTATCCGCGAATTCCTCAATATGCTTAGAGAAAATATCGGGATGGATTTTTATTCATTATATAAATAGGGACAGCTTCCTGTTTATTTAAATCGGTAGCTGTCCCTATTTATTTAGCTCCACAACCAGCATCCGCGTGGAT
>CAYMFM010000116.1:0-8448 GCA_964389685.1 uncultured Rikenellaceae bacterium | reverse complement strand
GTTAAAGGGGGAGGAATAATGCCTGGTGACTTCAGCCCGGTATAGAAAAAAAAGTCTATTCCACCACATAACCATTTCAGGTTTCTGCAGTATTCAATAACAGAAGCCGGGAATTTCGGATCACTATGACCGACGAACAAATCATGTTAGAGGTTAAAGAGGGCAATCTGGATTTGGCCTCCCTGATCTATGATCGATACAGCAAGTTGATCTATAATTACTTTCTGAGGCTGAGTTTCAATAGGGAGATTAGCCAGGATCTGATGCAAACCGTGTTTTTCAGGATGATAAAATACAGGAGGAGTTACAAACCGAAAAACAATTTCAGATCCTGGATATTCCGGATAGCCCGTAATATTTTCGCCGATCACCTGAAAAGCGATGAAGCTGCCCGATCTAATTTTGTCGATCTCGAACAGATAAATGCTTCAATCGATTCTGTGATGGATGATCAGGAAAAGGCGGAAAAGATAAGGATCCTTCAGACTGCCCTCACCATGATTCCACACGGTCACCGTGAAATTCTGATCCTGAAAGGCTATCAGCAACTGAAAAACAAAGAGATAGCCGAACTGTTAAATTGTTCTGAAAATACCGTAAAAGGGAAAGTCCACCGAGCGGTATTGAGTCTGCGCAAAGCCTTTTTTACACTTGAAAAGAATGACCAATGAACTGCAACGATGTTTTGAATAACCTGGAAGCCTATTTCTCAGAGATGCTTCCGGAAGAGACGAGAAAAGCAATGGATGATCATTTTTCCTCCTGCACGGATTGTCGTAAAAAGCTTGAAGAATCGATCCGGTTAGAAGAACTCATTGTTCAGATACCCTTTGAAGATCCCGATGAAAACCTGAAGAATGAATTTGTGGAATTCATTGATAGTGAACGGAAACGGATTATGTTACAGGGTTCGGAAAGATCCTATGTTGGATGGAAACGTATTATGCCCCTGACCGTGGCCGCCTCAATCCTATTCTTTGTACTGGGTTATTTTGGCGGGCAACTGCTTTCAAAACCCGGAATAGAGGAAGAGCAGATCATCGCACTGCAGAAGGAAGTCAGGGAGACAAAGAACATGATGATCCTCAGCATGCTCAAACAATCTTCGGCAAGCAAACGAATCATGGCGGTCAATATTTCTGAAGAGTTGGACCGCCTGGAACCGGAACTGAGAGAAGCCCTGTTCCTTTCCCTTAACGGGGATAAGAGCGAAAACGTGAGACTCGCGGCCCTTGAAGCACTTTCACGGTATGCCGGAGTACCGGAAATCCGGGAAGAACTGGTGAAATCATTTAGCCTGCAAACGGATCCCATCATCCAGATCTCCATGATCAATATGATGGTTAACCTCAATGAGAAAGCATCCGTACCGGTGATGGAAAAACTGATAGCCGATGAAAATACTTATGAATCCGTAAAAAACCAGGCAAGACAAGGATTGAAACTCCTCCTATAAAATAGTTCAACAAGATAAAAAACAACAGCATGAAAACAATCAGAAATTTTGTATGCATTCTATTCCTGGTTTCATCGTTGAACATGATGGCTCAGGAATATTCACAGGAATTGACGGGAGGAAGCGACCTGACCGTTAAGTTTGAAAACGTGGTTGCCGATCTTTATATCGAGGGGCATACCGGAAACAAACTGACCGTCGAAGCAACCGGATTGGAACCACCACCGGAAAAAGCAGCCGGTTTGAAAGCATTGAAAAGAACGGGATTGGATAATACCGGACTGGCGCTCAATATCGATGAATATGATCATGTTATAATCATCTCAGGTGGATCCAGCGAACAGAACCTCTCCTATAAAATCGGACTTCCGGAAAAAGTAAACCTGGTGATAACCAACACCTGGTCCTTTCAGGAAAAAAACCTCGAAGTTCATAAGATGAAAGGGGAGATCGAAATTAACAGGCAATTCGGGAAAGTCAATCTATTCGATGTTACAGGGCCGGTGGTTGCTACAGTGAATAACGGTGAATTGAATGTTACCTTCTCAGTAGTCAACCAGGAAAGTCCCATGTCCCTGATCAGCAGTCAGAGTGATATTGATATCACACTCCCTGCTGGCTCCAAAGCAACGTTTAGTCTGGCTGCAGGTAGTGGCGAAATATACACGGATCTGGATCTTGAAAAAATAGCCGAGGAGAAAGAGGAGATCGATCTGGGTGATTTGAAAGTCTATTCCCCATCTGAAGGCAAATTTATTAGTCCAAAGGGAGGTGTAAGACCAGATGTTTTGTTACCGCATAGATACAATTACACCTACCAGTTCAAAAAAGGAGATATCGATACGATCGGTATTTACAACCGTGCATTGGGCAACTACTACACGAGTAATTTGATCTATTCTAGTTGGTTTGGTGGCTATGATTACAAAGGAACCCTGAATGGGGGTGGTGTTGAAATCACGATTCGCACACAGAACGGAAACCTCTATCTGAGGAAATCGAAGCGATAAAGGAATGAATAAATGCAAAGGATAGTGGATGAAAATCTATTTTCATTTAAGATTATTTAACATTTTTTAAATATTAACCTCAATTTTTTTTCATTTCTTGTAACGGTTTACCTTTTTAAACGTCTTTATACATAGAGAAGAATAACACAAAGCAGGTTTATCAAACCATTTCGGGAGAAGGTACCAATCCTGCCTCCAAAAAACTGAAAAAGATGGAAAATCTGGATACATTAATACAAAACCAGGAGATCCACCTGAATGAACTGGAAAACCTGAAACGTTCGTTGAGTTCCACTCCTCCTTCCAACGGATCGGAAAAGGTGGATGAAAAATCAGAAGAGATACAAACTACACTGGAACAGATCGATCAGGAGATCGAAAACATCTACAGGGAAATCTCTGTACTGAAGATCAGAAGACTAATGAATGCCTGATTTACCCTTCTGATCATTATAATATGCTCAAAACCCGGAGATTCTCCGGGTTTTTCATTTTCCATAGTCTGAAAAGGATCTTTATCAGTTTAAATTTTACTAAACCAAAGAAACTTTTTATTTTTGAGAAAAAGAACTTCCATGACACAATCTAAATTAGAAGAACGCAAGATTGAGCTTGTTGAGAGAATCGGTGTTTTCCTGGAGAAATACGGTTATCAGCCCATCCCTGCCAGGATCATCGGCTTGCTTATGGTAACGGAAAAGCCCTATTTGACGTTTGATGAAATAACCGATAACTTAAAAGTCAGCAAAAGCGCTGTCAGCATTGGGTTGAATCTGTTGCTTGGAACACAACAGATCGATTACATTACACTTCCTGGTGACAGGAAGAGGTATTTTAAATCCAGGATTGGGGAATGGAGACAGATTCTCACCGGGTTAATCGGATTTGCCAATTCAATCCGGACCCTGCTGCTGGAAGTAATAGAGCTGCAAAGTAGTACCGGAAGGGAGGACATCAGGAGCCTGAAAGAGGTAGTAAAACTGATCGATCTCCTTGAAAAAGAAGTTCCGCGCATTGTGATGAAATGGGATGATCAAGTGAAAAAAGAAAAATAAGCGATTCTGAAAAAGCCCGGAACTACAGAATATAAGGAATGATTGCTTTCCGGCTTTTCGGGTATGTTTCAAATGTCCGGTGGTACCAGCGGTGGTGATCAAGTGCTCTTGGAACAAGGTTTGTAAAACTCCACACTACAAAAGCGAAAGCCGGTAAACTCCATGTCATCAGGGCAAAACCGGTCCATTCGATGATCTCTCCAAAGAAATTGGGACAGGAAATGTAGTTGAACAGGAATCCCCGGGGAATGGAATACCCATTCCGGGAGTCTTTCCGGAGTTCAATCAGCATTTTGTCGGACAACCAGTTAATCACCAATCCCCCGATAAACAGTATTATTCCCAGGATAAACCGGATATCCCAGAGCCAGGAAGTGGGGTAGAGGGGTTTTACGGTACCGAGATAGTAGCCGTTGAGGTATCCGTTCACCAGGTTGAAAAATATGGCCAGTGTCATGATCACAACCGGCATTGCTTTCCCGGTTGTCCTGATCCTCAAGGGGAATATGAGAGACCGATTCAGATAATGAAACCCCCACAGCAGGAGAAATATCCAGCTTATACCCCGTTCTGTTGCTGGCGAATTGCAGAAAAAATAGGCAAAGAAAAGCAAGGCAGGAAGCTCCATGATAATCCATCCGAGCCTGTTTGGAACGGTCATTCCCCAATCCTTTTTGGTATGCCTTCCATAGGGCACTGTTGTTTTCAGAAGGATGGGAAACATGATCAGGGCAAAAGCGATCCAGATAATATTAAATAATTCAAACCGGTTGTTCTCCATAGCAACTCCCAGAACTAGATATATCCGCACTCCCTGTACCATGCAACAGTATCCCTGACGGTTTCCTCGAAGGGTCTGGGCTGGTAATTAAGCTCATTCCGCGCCAGCGAACTGCTGATGGTCGGATTCCCGTTTTTGATGATGTGCAGCGATTCATAGGTGTATAACGGAATCCTTCCTGAAAGCCAGGCCAGCAACCTGAATAGGGGTACAGCCGCTACAGCCAGCCAGAATGGAACCCGAATGCAAGGAATTTTGTTGCCTCCGAGATAATTTACTTCCTGACCCAGTGTTTTGATGGTTTTCCATTGCCCGGACAAGATGTAGCGTTTACCGGCCTTTCCCTTTGTCGTTGCATTGATCGCAGCCTGAACAACATCCCGCACATCGACCCAGTCATAACCTCCAGGGATAAGCGCGGGTAGTCTTCCTTTGTAAAAACGAACAATTGCCTGACCCAAAAGAGAGGGTTTAAAATCGAATGGTCCGATGACTGCCGTGGGATTCAGGATAACAGCATCCAGTCCATTCGTAACTGCTTCAAGTACAATTTGTTCACTGTATGCTTTGCTTTGAGTATAATAGATTGGGTCTGTCAGTGCAAGAGGCCGGTTTTCATCCAGAACCTGATCGAGCGGTTCGTGTTCGAGGGCATGTATGGAACTGAAATGAATCAACCGCATGTTTCCGGAACGACGGATCGCCTCTATAATATTCCGTGTACCTTCGATGTTTTTATCCAGCAAACGTTTGTCGTTCTTGCCGTTAATGGAGATCTGTGCAGCGAGATGAAAAACAATATCCGTACCGGTTACGAGTCGTGTCAGGGCATCCTGATCATTCATGCTACCCGGTATTGCTTCCACTGGTAATCCCTCAAAACCACGGTTATCATTATGATATAAAACCCGTACCTGATGCCCTTTCCTGATCAGTTCCCTGACCAGGTTCGATCCAATGTGTCCGCTGGCTCCGGTAACCGCAACCTTCATAGTATGCCCCATGTTAATCTGTAAAAACTGGTACCTCCAATTAATCGGGATTTCAATGGTAACTGATATTTTCTAATTTTCACAACAATATCTGACTTTTTTTGTGTAACGGGTCTGTTTTTCTATTCAAAGATTTTATCCTACCTTTAAAATGATTTAATTGTTCTGCATCCATGCAGCGGAAAGACGATAATATCCGGAAAGGTACAGGCATGGGAATCGGCATTGCCATTGGGATGGCCTGCGGAATTGCCATTGGTATCGCCATGGATCAGGTTGCCATTGGGATTGCTATTGGAGCAGGAATTGGTGTGAGTATTGGTGCAGCACTGGAAAGTAAAAACCGGGAAATAGACAGTGAAAAGGACGAAAAAACCGATACCAGGAAAACAGTGATCATCATCATTATCTCAGTAATAGCCCTGGCAAGCTTTCTTTACCTCCTTTTTGCCAGGTAAACCTTCCATAATCCGACATCCCTTATTTAGATACTATTTTTACGATGGAGTGTGAACAAAATCAATTCACTTTGTGTTATTTTGTTGTATTAATGAAAAGAAATCAAAATGATAAAAACAATACTGGCAATCGTTATGATAGCCCTATCTTCAGCCAGTCAGGGAAACGATTTTACAGAGCAAAAAAACATTGAAAATATGTTGATGACAGAGAAAAAAACCCAGGACATTGCTACATTTGGTGCAGGGTGTTTCTGGTGTGTTGAAGCAATTTTCCAGGACATCAAAGGGGTAACTGATGTGGTTTCGGGATATTCGGGTGGACGGGTGAAGAATCCAACCTATGCTGAGGTGTGTACCGGGAATACCGGTCATGCCGAAGTTTGCCAGATATACTTCGATCCGGAGATTATCTCCTATAAGGAATTACTAAACGTTTTCTGGCGGACCCATGATCCGACCACGTTCAACCGGCAGGGAGCCGATGTGGGAACCCAATACCGTTCCGTCATCTTCTATCATAATGAGGAACAGCGTAAACTGGCAGAAGAATCGAAAAGGGAGACCGACCGATCCGGACTCTATAAAAAACCACTGGTTACGGAGATAACAGCATTTGAGCAGTTTTATCCTGCCGAAGAGTATCACCAGGACTATTTCAATCAGAACCCCAATCAACCCTACTGTCAGTTCAACATTGATCCAAAGGTGAAAAAGCTCAGGAAACAGTTCAAAGAGATCATCCGGTGACGACCTGCGAATTTCATGTGGTACTCTTTATCCATTAATCTGCTGCCTTGTTGTTTTTTTTCTTATTTTTATGCGTGTCTCAACGCCACCCGTACCGGGTATTGTCCTGGCATGTTTATAGTAATTCTTGTTCCGTTACCGTTAGCCATTGAAGTCCGTATGATGAACCGTATAATCCCATCCAGCAAAGTAGTTCGTTTCATTATTCTATTATTTTTCATTCCGATCATGACCACTTCAGCACAAATTCTCAGCGATTTTTTACCCAAAGCAATCAACGAGTGGGAGGCCTTGGGCCAGGACCGTTACTATTATCCGGAGACCCTGTATGATTACATAGACGGAGGGGCTGAACTTTTCATATCCTATGGATTTGAACGGGTTATCAGCCGGACCTACAGAAGATCAGGGCAACCGGATATCCAGGTTGATATCTTTGATATGGTAGAACCGAAAAATGCATTTGGCTTACATTGTCACGGACGCGAACAGCTGGATGATACCTATGGACAGGGCTGTCAAATCTATCGGGGAGCGATCCTGTTCTGGAAGGGCCCCTACTATGTTTCCATCGTTTGTGATTACCAAACCTCCATGACAGAGAAAGCGATGGAAACAATGGCTCATAAAATTGAAAAAAAAATAAAAGAGGAGGGAGAATTGCCGGAAATAGTGAGCTGGATACCGGAAGAAGACCTGGCTCCGGAAAGTGTTTTTTACTTTCACCACTATGTCTGGGTAAATGCATTTTACTATATTTCTGATGATAATTTTTTAAACATCGATGACAAAACCGATGCGGTACTGGCAAAATACGGACCACCGGATGCACGCTATTACCTCCTGTTGATCCACTATGAGAATGCAGATAAAGCCAGTGAAGCCTACCGGAATTTTTTGCATCAATACGCACCTGAACTGGAGGATAAACAGGCTGTTGAACTGGAGGATGGGAAATGGACAGGTAGTCGCGTTGACCAGGAGCTGTTAATCTGTGTGTTCAATGGCGACACAAAAGAAGCGGTTGAAACATTGCTCGACAGGGCACAGAATACCTATTTATCTGCAAAAGATTGATAATAACATTAATACCGATCCATCATGAACCGGAAACCGATAACAAGACGAACGCTTCTTAAGAGAAGTGCCCTTGCCTCCATTGGTGGGTTTCTCTATTTTTCCCGATCGGGACAGACAGCAGAAGCCCTCTCTTCCGCATTTCCTGAAACAGGGGCCGGAGAGAAGACACGGGTTATACTGATCCGTGATAAGGATCTGTTGACAGGGTACAATAAACCCTTCCCGGGTAAAATTCAATCCATGCTGGATCAGGCAGTTATGGCATTAACGGATGAAAAAGATTATCTGGATGCCTGGAAAAAACTGATAAAACCGGATGATATCGTTGGAATAAAATCGAATGTTTGGTCCTACATGCCTACTCCTCCCGAACTCGAACAGGCTATAAAGCAGCGTGTTATGGATGTGGGAGTGGAGGAAAAAAACATCGGCATCAAGGACAGGGGCATTATCAATGATCCGATCTTTCAGAACAGTACTGCACTGATCAATACCCGACCGCTACGAACACACGCCTGGTCTGGCGTGGGATCCCTGCTGAAGAACTACATCATGTTTATTCCAAATCCATCATCACTCCATGGCGATTCCTGTGCTGATCTTGCCACGCTCTGGAGATTACCCGTGGTGGAAGGCAAAACCAGGTTGAATATTCTTGTTATGTTAAATCCTCTTTTTCATGGAGTTGGAAGACATCACTTCAATAAGGAGTTTACCTGGGAATACAAGGGATTGCTGGTCGGTTTCGATCCGGTAGCCGTAGATTCTGTTGGGGTCCGCATCCTGCAGGCTAAACGAAAGGAGCACTTTGGAGAGGAGAGACCGCTGAATCCGCCGGCAAAACATATTCTTCTGGCAGATACCCG
>CAYMFM010000115.1:2973-8513 GCA_964389685.1 uncultured Rikenellaceae bacterium | reverse complement strand
ATCCGGGGCATGAAGCTGCCTCCTGGAAAAGATTCTATGAAGAAGCAGCAGATATATTCTTTTCCGGAAAATATAACGGGAAATATGAAGATGGATTGATTGAAGAGTTTAACCGATATCTTCCGGATAAACCCACATGGAAAATGGTACAGGATCAATAAACGAACCGTATTGAATAATCCACCAGCATGATTTATTTCGAAAACGGATCAGATACAACAAAACTTAGTCCTCAAGAGGTGCAAGAGGGACTTTTTGAAGCACTGGACCGAATTGGCCCGAAAAAAAAGGTCCTTGCAATCCCTCCGGATTTCACACGCTACCATTCAAAAGCCGGAGAACTAACTGCTTTTGCATACGAGTATTATCGTAGCAAACTCACCCACATTCTTCCTGCATTGGGGACACATGCACCCATGAGCTCCGGGGAAATCAAAAAGATGTTTCCCGCTTGTCCGAAAAGACTTTTCCATGTGCATGATTGGAGGAATGATATCCGATCACTCGGGATAGTGCCATCAGCATTCGTAAAACAAGTTTCCGGAGGCAGGGTTGATTACGAATGGACAGCCCAGGTGAACAAGCTGCTGGTTGAAGGAAATTTTGATCTGATTCTCTCGATTGGACAGGTGGTACCACACGAAGTTACCGGAATGGCGAATTACAATAAAAACATATTCATTGGAACAGGTGGTGCTGAAGCAATCAATAAAAGTCATTTCCTGGGGGCTGTATATGGAATGGAAAACATGATGGGGAAAATCGAGAACCCTGTCAGACAGGTACTTGACTACGCAAGTGACACCCTGTCAGATCGTTTACCGCTGATTGTCTATGTCTTAACCGTAATTGGAAGGGATATTGATGGGAAGCAGGTTGTCCGGGGTCTGTTCATCGGGGATGATAAAGCTTGCTTTATCCATGGTTCGGAACTATCCCAACGGGTAAATGTTCAATTGCTGGACGCTCCCATTAAAAAGGCAGTTGTCTATCTTGATCCATCGGAATACAAAAGCACCTGGTTGGGAAATAAAGCAATCTACAGAACCCGCATGGCGATGGCTGATGATGGAGAACTGGTCATCCTGGCTCCGGGATTGAAAACATTCGGAGAAGACCGGGAGATTGACCGGCTGATCAGAAAATTCGGATACAACGGAACACCCACCACACTGGATGCAGTTCATTCACATCCGGAACTACAAGACAACTTAAGTGCCGCTGCTCATCTGATCCACGGGTCGTCTGAAGAGCGGTTTCAAATCACTTATTGCCCGGGAATACTAACAGAAAAAGAAATTCTTTCTGTGCATTTTAACTACGGCAACCTGAAAGAGATGAGACAAAGATATGACCCTGGCAAAATGAAGAATGGGATCAATCGCCTCCCTAATGGAGAAGAGGTTTTTTTTATTTCAAATCCGGCTCTGGGACTGTGGGCAGTCAGGTCAAACTCGATGAACTCAATAACTTAATCAATAAAACCATACGTAATGAAACCGACAAACAATGGATTAACCAGGAGAAAATTCATTGCCACAACCGGAGCAGCAGTTGCCGGTGCAATGATCGTAAAACCCGGGACATCGATGATTATACCCGGGAAGCCACTGTCAAAAAAACGTTTGGCATTGGTGGGAACAGGAATCCGTGGAACTACCTTCTGGGGTCGAAGGATCCTGGAGAACTATTCCGATCTGATCGAATTTGTTGGGCTATGTGATATCAATCCGGGCCGGGTTGAATTCGCGAAAAACTACATGAACGCAACCTGTCCTACCTTCACCAACTTTGATGAAATGATGACCACAACAAAACCGGATATGCTGATTGTTACCACAGTCGATGCGACCCATCATGAATTCATTATCAAGGGACTGGAAATGGGAGTTGATGTATTAACGGAAAAACCATTGACAACCGATGAAGTAAAATGCCAGAAGATACTTGAATCAGAAAGAAAATCGGGTAAAAAACTTAAAGTTGGATTCAACTACCGCTATGGGCCCCATGCAACAAAGATAAAAGAGCTACTCGTATCGAATGAAGTGGGAAATATTACTTCTGTTGATTTCCACTGGTACCTGAATGTCTACCACGGTGCTTCCTATTTCAGAAGATGGCATGGGATCCGATCGAGAAGCGGCACCCTGCTGGTCCATAAAGCCACCCATCATTTTGACCTGCTGAACTGGTGGATCGATTCCGATCCGGTTGAAGTATTTGCTTATGGGGATCTGGAGCATTATGGCAGAAATAATTCCTTCCGCGGAGAAAAATGCAGAAATTGCCCCCATCAGGAGAAATGTAAATTTTACTGGGATATTACCACAGACCCGATGCTGATGAACCTATACGTGAAAAATGAACAATTCGATGGATACATCCGTGATAATTGCCTGTGGAGAGAGGAGATCGATATTTATGATAAAATGGCGGTTCAGATTAAGTATGCCAATAACGTCCAGGTAAGTTATTCACTGACAACCTATTCACCTTACGAGGGATGGAGGATTACCTTTAACGGAATGCATGGAAGGCTTGAGTCATGGCTGGATATACCGTGGAGGAGGGATGAGAAGATTAACCAGGCTGAGTTACACGCTAAGGAAATGGAACAGGAAGCAACAGAAACGATTACCGATTACGAGGAGATCGTCATGATGAACAATTTTGAGAACTACCGGATGATCAAGCTTCCCCGGGGAAGAGGCGGGCATGGAGGAGGAGACCAGCGGCTCCAGGATCAAATATTCAGAAATCCCGATATGCCGGATCCATTCAGGCATGCTGCCGGTTCAAGAGATGGAGCCATGTCAATACTGATCGGTATTGCAGCAAGAAAAAGCATTGAATCCGGAAAACCTGTTCGCATCGCAGATCTAACGGATCTTGTTCCTGAAAAGGTGCGAATCACCTCATGATCAAGTGATGTATGTCACCAGCATTAGAACCAGGTAATTTAAAAAAAAGAATGAAAATTGTTGCCGATGATAAGATCCCCTTTTTGCAGGGTGTACTGGAGCCATATGCCTCTATCCGGTATCTTCCCGGCAAGGAAATCGTTCGAAAAGAAATCATCGATGCCGATGCAATCATCATTCGTACACGCACGGAATGTAACCGAAGTCTTTTAGAAGGGACATCCGTGAAACTCATTGTCAGTGCAACCATAGGATTTGATCATATCGATACAGCCTATTGCCTTAAAAACCAGATCATCTGGAACAATGCTCCGGGATGCAATGCATCGTCTGTGAAGCAATATATCACATCTGCTCTCGTGCATATCTCACGTCAGTTCAGGTTCACCCTGAAAGGAAAGACACTGGGTATTATCGGTGTGGGTAATGTCGGAACCAAAGTTGAATCACTGGCTCGTAATCTGGGTATGAAGGTCTTATTGAATGATCCACCCAGGGCAAGAAATGAAGGGGATGGAAAATTTGTGAACCTTGCAACAATTCTTCAACAATCAGATATCATTACCCTGCACGTACCCCTTATCCATTCAGGCATCGATAAAACATTCAGGATGGTTGATGCTTCATCCCTTGGAAAAATGAAAAAAGGTAGTTTCCTTATCAATACATCCCGCGGGAAAGTGACGGATGAAAATGCACTGAAAGAGTCTCTGAGATCCGGGCATTTGAAGGGTGTTGTGCTGGACGTTTGGGAGAACGAGCCATACCTGGATGTTGACCTGCTTAAAATGGCATTCATCGGGACACCCCACATTGCCGGGTATTCCCAGGATGGCAAAGCGAATGGGACTTCAGTTGCCGTCCAGTCTCTTAGCAAGTATTTCAATTGGGACCTGCACGACTGGTATCCCGAAAATATACCTCAACCAGCAAACCGGGAAATCACTATCCACTGTGAGCATAAAGATACAGAGACTGTTATTGGTGAAGCGGTTCTCTCATCCTATCCCATTACTGAGGATCACCGGCGATTGGTGGATTCTCCAGATCAGTTTGAAGTGTTGAGAGGGGATTACCCGGTCAGAAGAGAATTCCCGACACATACGGTTAAGCTGGTATCCGGGGATGATAAAACGAAAAACTGTTTAAAAGAAATCGGATTCAATGTCAAAACATAGCAACTATGGAAAAGAAAGCAGACATCGGATTGATCGGGTTGGCCGTTATGGGAGAGAACCTGGTATTAAACATGGAAAGCAAAGGATTCACCGTGGCTATTTTCAACCGAACCGTAATAAAAGTTGATCGTTTTATTGTCGGCCGGGGGAAAGGGAAAAACATTATCGGAAATCACTCCCTGGGTGAATTTGTGCTCTCCCTGAGCAAACCGCGTAAAGTGATCCTGCTTGTAAAAGCCGGGCAGCCGGTGGACGATTTTATTGAGCAGCTGATCCCCTTAATGAACCGGGGGGATATCATCATCGATGGTGGAAATTCACATTACCCGGATACAAGCCGAAGGACTGAATATGTTGAGAGCAAAGGACTATTGTACATTGGCACTGGAGTATCGGGAGGTGAGGAGGGTGCATTGCATGGACCCTCCATGATGCCCGGTGGCTCATCCGATGCCTGGCCCCATGTGAAAGAAATATTTCAAAGCATCAGTGCTAAAGTGGAAGATGGTTCTCCCTGTTGTGACTGGGTTGGGGAAAAAGGAGCCGGACACTTTGTTAAAATGGTACACAATGGTATTGAATACGGGGATATGCAATTAATCACGGAGGCTTACCAACTCATGAAAGATTTTCTTGGCATGTCGCACCAGGAAATGCACGAGGTATTCAAAACCTGGAATGAAGGAGAGCTGGATAGTTACCTGATTGAGATCACGCGGGATATCCTCGCTTTCAAGGACGAGGACGGAGAGCCTCTGGTGGAAAAGATCCTGGATACTGCAGGTCAGAAAGGAACCGGAAAATGGACCGGCATAGCAGCCCTTAACCTGGGAATCCCGTTAACCCTGATCGGAGAATCCGTCTTTTCCCGCTGTCTCTCTGCACAAAAAGAAGAGCGGGTATCGGCTTCAAAAATTTTAACCGGACCGAAACCAAATTTTACAGGAAATAAAAAAGCATTCATTGAAGATCTCAGGCTTACCCTGCTTGCTTCAAAAATTGTCTCCTATGCCCAGGGATTCCTGCTAATGCGTGAAGCCGCTCATGAATACGGATGGAACCTCAACTATGGCGGAATTGCCCTGATGTGGCGTGGAGGATGCATTATCCGTTCCGCTTTTCTCGGAAAGATTAAGGAAGCATTCGATACCGATTCGAAACTGGCAAACCTGCTTCTTGCACCGCATTTCAAAAAAATCATTAACAATGCCCAGCCTGGCTGGCGCAGGGTCTGTTCCACTGCACTCACCAACGGGATACCAGTACCTGCCCTGACCACCGCACTCTGTTATTACGATGGATATCGTTCTGAAAGGCTACCCGCAAACCTTTTACAGGCGCAACGGGATTACTTCGGAGCCCATACCTATGAACGGGTGGATAAACCCCGTGGGGAATTCTTTCATACCAACTGGACTGGCAGAGGTGGAGATACAGC
>CAYMFM010000115.1:0-2873 GCA_964389685.1 uncultured Rikenellaceae bacterium | reverse complement strand
GCTGACAACATTCGTGTTTTATCTGCCGCCATGGTGGAGAATGCAAAATCCGGGCATCCGGGTGGTGCCATGGGTGGGGCCGATTTCATTAACATCCTCTATTCCGAATTTCTCCATTTTGATCCCGATGATATGGCATGGCCAAACCGGGACCGGTTTTTTCTCGATCCCGGGCATATGTCCCCCATGTTATATGCTATCCTCACACTGACCGGTGCCTATTCCATGGAAGATATTATGAACTTCAGGCAATGGAAAAGCCCGACACCGGGACATCCTGAACTGAATGTTCAACGGGGCGTGGAAAATACTTCAGGACCGCTGGGGCAGGGACATGCTATGGCCGTCGGAGCTGCCATTGCCGAACGATTTCTCGCTACACGTTTCGGGGAGTGGATGGCTCATAAGACCTATACACTGATATCGGATGGCGGAATACAGGAAGAAATATCCCAGGGGGCTGGCCGGCTGGCTGGATTCCTCGGCCTGGGCAACCTGATCATGTTCTACGACTCCAATGATATTCAATTGTCGACCGGAACAAACGAGGTGACCTGTGAGGATACAGCCAAAAAGTATGAAGCCTGGGGATGGAAAGTAACTACCATCGACGGGAACAACCCGGAAGAGATCCGTAAGGCACTTAAAGAAGCAAATGAAGTGTCGGGTAAACCATCTCTCATCATTGGAAGAACCATCATGGGTAAAGGATGTATTACGGAGGAGGGTAAACCGTTTGAGAAACAGTCGTCAACTCACGGTATGCCGATCAGCAAAGCCGGCGCCTCCTATTCCAAAACCATCGAAAAACTGGGTGGCGATCCGGAAGATCCCTTTCATATCTTCCCGGAAGTGAAAGAATACTTTGTGAACATTCTGGAAGAAAAACGAAAATTTGCAGGAGCAAAAAAAGAGGAGCAGAAAAAATGGGAATCACAGAATCCCGGATTGGCGAAAAAGCGAAATGATTTTCTCGCCGGGCATTTACCGGAAATTGACTTCCGGGAGATAATACAGAAGGAGAATGCTCCTACCCGTGGGGCATCCGGGACGGTTCTCGGTTTTCTTGCCGGCAGGGTGGAGAATATGATCGTTGCATCCGCAGACCTGTCAAACAGCGATAAAACGGATGGTTTCCTGGCAAAAACAAAAGCCTTCAAAAGGGGGGATTTCACAGGATCATTCCTGCAGGCCGGTGTGTCGGAATTAACCATGGCAGCCTTGATGAATGGATTAGCCGCTCACGGAGGTATTATCCCGGTCTGCGGAACTTTCTTTGTCTTCTCTGATTACATGAAACCGGCAGTCCGTTTAGCTGCATTAATGGAACTCCCCGTTAAGTACATCTGGTCACACGATGCGTTCAGGGTTGGTGAAGACGGACCAACGCACCAGCCGGTCGAACAGGAAGCACAAATCCGGTTGCTTGAAAAAATGAAAAACCATTCCGGGAAACGCTGTTTTCTTGCTCTGCGGCCTGCAGATGCAACGGAAACAACCATTGCCTGGAAAATGGCTCTGGCAAACAAAGAAGCACCAACAGCACTCCTGCTTTCCCGCCAGGCAGTTAATGATCTGCCGGTTAACGGATCATCCCGCTTTGAAGATGCCCTCCAGGCAGAAAAAGGAGCATATATCGTACAGAAAGATGAAGGAGAACCCGATGTCGTCCTTGTAGCCAGTGGCTCAGAAGTAGCAACCCTGCTGTATGGTGCAAAAATACTACGTGATAAGAAGGGATTAAAGGTACAGATTGTATCCGCTATTTCCGAAGGACTCTTCCGTGAACAACCCGGCGATTATCAGAAGAAAGTGATACCGGAAGAGGTGCCGGTCTTTGGACTGACTGCCGGTCTGCCCGTTACCATGCAGGGACTGGTTGGTCCAAAGGGTATTACCTGGGGACTTGAATCGTTCGGATTCTCCGCCCCCTACAAGGTGTTGGATGAAAAACTTGGCTTTACCGGAGAGAACGTGTATGAACAGGTGATGAAATACCTGAAAGCGATAAAAGAAAAACCTTAGAATATCGCTTTTATTTCCGCAATACTCACTCCAAATAGTGCTCTGGCTATCGGATCCAGGTCCTCTTCATCTCCTTTGAAATGGATCGTCCGGTGATAATGAACCAATGATTCGCCAGGTGCCAGGTTTGCTGCCGGTGACGAGCTCTCCAACTCGTAGAAGGGTCCCATTTGTGACCCATCCTCAAGGGGTCCATCGTTATATGAATTAACAGCATCCCCGGAAAAGGGATCATCCTGCAGCTCCCACATCGAGTTCACGTATTCGGTCCTTCCCTCAGGCAGCGTAAACTGAACAACCGTTAACACGTTCCGTTCCCCGTCATAACTTCCGACTACCGGCTTTGCCCTCATTGGTGTCAAACCGATCTTGCTGCGGTATTTTCCATCCCCTTTAAAATAAAGGACTTCCCCATCGATAATCAGCCTGTCAGCCGGAACCTTCCCAAAATATTCATCATTAACAATCTTTCCCAGCTTATCTTTTGCTCCTTCTCTGAATGGGATAATAATGGTCGTTTCCGGTGACGGATTCAACATTCCGAGGATCCAGATTGATAACATCCCCGTCTCTTTTGTCCAGAGGAATTCCCCCGTATTGGTTATGCTGTTTTCTGTCTCCACACCAACAAAGGGCATGTTATGATCAATCGATACACCAAGAATCCTTTCAATTCCTGATTGGGTCAATAACTTTACATTTCTATTAACCAGGAGTTCAAATTGAATGCCGGAATAATTCATCAAGGTCATCTCCTTTTTAAACCGGGCTGATGTATCATTGACAGAGATGAGATCAAACGGTTCAGTATCGATCTCTTTTGGCGTTTTCCAGTGCTCAAAATCGAA
>CAYMFM010000114.1:0-8709 GCA_964389685.1 uncultured Rikenellaceae bacterium | reverse complement strand
TTCTTGAGCTGTTGCCTCCTGCCAGAATAATTCCTGTTACCTGTTGCGGATCCATGAAATGGCAATAATATTTTACAAAATAGCAAAAAAAATCCCTGTAAACATACAGGGATTAAGCCGAATGAAAAACTATTGCTCCGTTTAGGTAAAAATTATTTGTGTATTTTCACCACCAGCCATCGCATAGAAATCACCTATGGTGATGATATCAATAACATGTTCGGAAAGATCCTCTTTCTTCAATTTAAACATATCTGTAGCCAGTTTGCATGCATAAATCTCTCCACCCCCTGCTGTTATCATATCGAGGAATTCATCTACGGGTGGTATATCCAGATTTTCCATCTGCTTTTTCATCATGACGGACACACCAGTTTCCACCCCGGGAATAATACCCAGCAGCGTGGGGAAGGGGATTCCTCCGGGCATCCTCATGGCAGGATTCCCCACCACACCCGTATGTAACTTTTTCATCTGTTTTTTTGTAATGGCATCCAATCCGAAAAAGGTAAAGAACACCTTGGCCTCAATACCCTCCATAACGGCTCCGTTCGCCATTACCAGTGTTGCATATACATCTTCAATACTTCCCTTTGCACAGATGATGCATACTTTTTTTAATGGTTTTTCTTCTTTCTGATTCATTTTATTCTGGATTAACGGATTAAACACAACTGGCCGGTTTTGATATGCCGGCAATTCTCGATGATTTTTTCAACGGTCCTCCGGGAAACAGGTCGTATAATCCTTTAATATCTATAATACCTGATTTACCTACTTTCCGAATGGTTAACTGCGCACCTGTTTTGAACTCTTTTCTCAGGAATTCCAATACTTCAAAATGCTTATCAGTCAATTCAATATTTTCTTCTTTTGCAATTTCAGTTGCAATTTCTCTGGTCCATTGTGAAGGATCGGTTAAATACCCCTCATCATCCACATTAACAGAGACTCCCGCAATGTTTTTTGTTGCCATAGTTATACGTTTTTATGATTAATAATTTGTGATTAGTTGACGTTATGTTCTCTTGATAAATTTTTTAAAAAGGTCATGATAAAACCGATCACCCGTCTCATTTCCGGCGACCTCATTTCACGCAGCGCTTTAAACAGGGAATATTCTTCAATCTCTTCCGTTCCAAGGTTTTTATAAATGTTCACCGCATTGTTCATCGCCTTCAGCATTTCCGGTTGGGTAAGGTTCTTTACCGTATCGAGAATGGTGACAATATTATCTGCCAGCAACCGCACATCTTCTTTAGAATAATTGATAATAATGTTGTCCATGATCCGGTAAAGTTCATTGAAAAACTCAAAATAGCCCTTTTGCTCAAACTCATGTAGTTTCTTGATCAGGTCAATGATCACCTCTCTTGCTACGGGTCCCGCGTCCATAATAAAATCAATGGCACTTTCGAACATTTCAAGAACACGGGTAAAGTTTCCTGTATTTTTGATCAGTTTAAAGGCTAAAACCTTCATCTCTTCGACATCCAGCTCTATGCCCTGATTATCAAGCTCATAGACTGCCGTGTCAAACAAATCTTTGCCGATGATGGAAACGTCTGTTACCAGATCCTCCATGCGTTCACTCTTCAACCGTTGTTCATTGACATAGTGCAGCACAAGATCAAGCTTTTGATTGATCTCATCAATCTGTACCTGTATATTTTTATCAGACATGGTTTCTGGTATTTAATTTATAGTTTTTTACCCGCCATGGACATCTCCGATTCAATGGGCATCTCCTTACCGCGCAACAGGATATGCCAGTATATCCACCTGAACAATACCTTCCCGTAATGATTCATTTTGGTATTTTGCAGCAGTCCGAATGGACCGATCCCGGGAAGAGGAAAAGTTCCCGGCAGAGGTTCGGTTTCGTAATTGAAGTCAATGATGGATCCTTTTCCGAAACCGGTTTCAATGTAACAGTTGGAGTGTCCGTCAAATTTTGCCAGCAAGGGCCTGCCTTCAATAGCGCTCATCAGGTTTTCAACCAGAACATCAGCAGCAAAATGCACCACTGACCCGGCTTTGGAAGTTGGAATGTTCGAGGCATCTCCCAGCACGAATACATTTTCGAATTGTTCCGATTGCAGGGTGTATTTATCCGTGGGAACGAAATTTAAGTCATCCCCCATACCACTTCTTTCTATCATATCACTGCCCATATTTACGGGGACAATGGTGAGTACATCAAACGGGATCTCCTGCTCATCGTAGGAGATGATTTTCTTTTCCACATTGTCAACCCGCTCCAGATAAAATTCGGGAACCACCTTGATGTTTTTCTCTTCCAGTAGCTGCCCCAGCATTTTTGTTGCCTGGGGTTTGGTAAATGCTCCCGGCAACGGGGTAACATAGGTTATTTCAACCTTATCCCGTATGCCGATCTCGTGGAAATAGGCATCGGCAAGAAAAACGAATTCAAGGGGAGCCACCGGACATTTATATGGGAGTTCAGCTATATTCATCACCAACCGGCCTCCCTGCCAGGTCCTGAAAAATTCACGCAGAGCTACAGCTCCTTCAATGGTGTAAAAGTCAAAAATCTCTTTGTACCAAAGTTCCTCCTTCAATCCGGGTGTCTCTTCCGGTTTTATTTGTGTTCCTGTTGCAATAATGAGAAAATCATACCGCAAGACTTTACCACCTTCGAGGTGTACGGTGTTGTTTTTCCCTTCAATCCGGTCAATCGTGGAATAGATCACGTTTACTCCGGCCGGGAAGAAATCACTTTTAGGCTTCATTACATCGTATTTGTTATATATGCCAAAAGGGATAAACAGAAATCCCGGCTGATAATAGTGGGTTTTATGCTGGTCAACCAGTGTGATTTCCCACTCAGCGCGCTCAAGGGTTTTGCGGAGTTTGTTAGCCATGATGGTACCTCCAGTCCCTCCTCCAAGTATTACAATTTTCTTCATTGGATAAATATGTTTGTTTTGTTCTTCGATTTATAATATTTTTAGAAATCCCTGATTTTGTGCAAATGTATTTCAGGTTTACATCACTGTAAAATTTTCGACCATGATATATATCAATAATGTTATATATCATAATATATAGATGTATCGAAACATTAATTTTAATGAACGACAAAGAAAAGCAATTTACATGCGAAACGTGTGGTTATAAATCTTACCTTTTTGATGAATTAAGCCAAGAGGAACTCTTGGAGGTCAATCTCAACAAGCGGGAACTTGATTTCAAACGGGGAGAGGTCATCTGTCATGAAGGAGAAGAGATTAAAAACTTCATTTATTTGAAAGAGGGACTGGTTAAATTGTATAAGAAAGCAACAGGAAGGCATGAGCACATCATCAGCATTGCAAAACCGATGGATTTTATCGGATTGCTAACGGTTTTTTCCAATTCAAATCACCTCTATTCCATCCAGGCATTGGAAGATTCCTCTTTATGTTTCATTTATCTGGATACAATTGTATCCATTATCAAACGGAATGGTGACTTTGCTTTAAGTATCCTTGAAAAAATGAGTATCATTTCTGACCAGGTAATGAAAACCCAGATTGATCTTGCCGGCAAGCAACTGCGGGGAAGAATTGCCTATATCATATTACTATTTGCAGATCAGATATATCACTCTGCCAAATTCGATCTGCCCATCTCCAGGAAAGAAGTGGGCGATCTGATTGAGATGAGGACGGAAAATGTGATTCGGACCCTTTCGGAATTCAGGAAAGATGGTTTGTTACGCATTGAGGGTAAAACGATAGAGATCCGTAATATGGAATTGTTGAGAAAAATAAGCGAGTTGGGATAAGCCAATTTCCATTCGGAATAATTTTTATTTGCATACCTCATTTTTTATTTGTAATTTTGGGCATATGTTCAAAATAACACGCCACTATTGATCATGTCCAGACCTGAGAAACAACGGATTGTTCATGAACCGCCTATTTTCACGGAATTTAAGCCATTGGGCATTGCCGGGCGCCATCTGGAACGAACCTATCTATCCCTGGATGAGTTTGAAGCCTTCCGGTTGTGCGATTACGATGGCTTATCCCATGCTGAAGCGGCAGATGAGATGGAGATATCACGCTCTACGTTTTCACGGCTGATTGAAAAAGCAAGAAGGAAAATAGCCGATCTTATCATACGTGGGCAGATGCTTACCATCGACGGAGGCAATGTCCATTTCAGGAACAATATTATCCGGTGTCGTGATTGTGGACATATGTTTAATATAAGTATGAATCGTTCGATAACCGAATGTCCGGTCTGCCAGTCAAAGCGTCTTGTAAATCTGGCTGGAGGATTCGGACACGGTCGATGTTGCATAGATACAAACCAAAAGAAAGGAGGTCATTATGCCAAGAGGAGACAGAACAGGGCCGGCAGGTATGGGCCCGATGACAGGAAGACAAATGGGCTATTGCGCAGGCAATAGCCGTCCTGGATTTATGGAACCAGGCAGGATCGGTGGAAGAGGATTTGGCAGGGGGTTTGGTTACGGATACGGCCGGGGCAGGGGAATGGGTTATGGATACGGGCTAGGGTATCAGCCAGTTTACCCGGAGAGTGCACCCGATGTATCGGAAAAAACGCTGATTGAGAATGAGATCAGGGTTCTGAAAGATCAATTGTCGTATTTGGAAGAACAACTTGCCAAAACAAAGAAAGAGTGATGTTAAACGATAGGGGGTGTCTCAACAAAATCAGTCAAGTAATGGATGGTGTTGAGGCACTCAATATCGTTTATAAAATTTGAATCTAACAAACGTGAAAAACTTACAACTATGAATGGTACAGGAAAAGGAATGAAAATGGGCCGTGGTCGCGGTTTGGGTCGCGGTGGAGGACAGGGTCGTAACAAAGGGGGCAGCTTTGGGACCGGTGGATATTGTGTATGCGCAAAATGTGGCGAAAAAGTACCACATCAGCAGGGTGTAAAATGCACTGGTATTAAATGTCCGAAATGCGGTAAACCGATGATCCGGGAGGAATTGCTTAGAAGCAGCAAATAACCTCTTTGTGAAGCGCAACTTTCTTGAAGACATATCGAACTTGTTCGTAAAAACCAGGAGGGATGAATGATGAAAGATATCATAAATTTATTCGATGATTTGAATTGGATAAAAGCAGATAATTATCCTGATGGTACACAAAATAAAATACTCAGGGATGAAAAAAATGCTAAAACAATTCTGCTAAAATTGCCTGAACGATTTAAAATGGACAGGCATTCGCACGTTACAACCGAACAACACATCGTGCTCAAGGGTTCGTATACAAGTGATGGAGCAACTTATTCCTCAGTCTCTTACAGGATTATTCCCGCCCATACAAGTCATGGTCCTTTTGAGTCAAAAAATGGTGCATTGATTCTGGTTATATGGGATCCTTATCAACCTGCTGAATAGATGTTTTCCATTAATTTCTAAAGACAAGCCGATAAAAAATTAAAAGAAAACAACAATGAAAAGGATATTTGCTATTCCGACAGTCAGGGGGGAATTGACCCCTCACTTCGGACATTGTGAGCAATTTGCACTGGTGGAGACGGAAGACAACAAGATCGGTGCGGTCAGGTATGTTACGTCACCTGGCCATCAACCCGGGATTTATCCCAGGTTTTTATCCGAACATGGTGTTCATGTGATCATTGCATCAGGAATAGGGCAACGGGCTCAACATCTTTTCAGCCAATATAACATTGAGGTATGCCTGGGTGTAAATTCAGGATCTCCTGAAGCGCTGGTTGAGGATTTTCTGAATAACCGGTTGCAGATTGGTCAGAACCCTTGCGATCATTAATCCGGGAATTTTTTGAAAATAGCAGTTGCAAGCGGAAAAGGTGGTACAGGAAAAACAACCCTGGCGACAAACCTGGCTCATTTTTTAGCCCACTCATACCGGGTCACTCTTGCAGATCTGGATGTGGAAGAACCGGATTCCCGGCTATTCCTTTCCGGTGAGCCTGTCGAAGAAAAAGAGATGGTTAAAATGGTTCCCGAATGGGTTGCTGAAAAGTGCATCTTGTGTGGTGATTGTCAGAAAAGATGCAACTTCAATGCAGTGATCCAGCTCAATACGATCATCCTGGTTTTTCCGGAATTGTGTCACAGCTGTTATGCTTGTTCGGAATTGTGCCCCGAATCGGCATTGCCCATGAAACCGCAAAAAATCGGTACACTTGAACACATTAAAAACAAAACCCTTGATGTTATCGAAGGGCGGTTGGATATAGGGCAGGAGCAGGCAGTTCCCCTTATTGCCCAAACCAAAGGATTTATCAACTCACTTAAGCCGATCCCGGACTTTACCATTTATGATGCACCCCCAGGAACATCGTGCCCGGTTATTGAAGCAACAAAAGAGGTGGATCTTGTCATCCTGGTAACCGAACCGACTCCCTTTGGATTACATGACCTGAAGTTAGCCGTTGAGACCATGAGGAAAATAGAGAGGGATTTTGCTGTGGTTATAAACCGGGAAGGTACAGGGAATGATCATGTTGCCCGCTATTGCAAAAAGGAACAGATTCCTGTGATTGCGAAAATTCCAAACCAGCGAAAGATTGCCGAGTTGTATTCCCGTGGGGAATTAATTTATACGCAGGTTCCTGAATTCAAACAACAATTGCAAAAAATTGAACAATATATCATGGGATTCAGTCAGGGAGGTGCAAAATGAAAGAGGTTGTGATCATTTCGGGTAAAGGAGGTACAGGGAAAACATCCCTGACTGCATCGTTCGCCGTGTTGGAAGGAGTGGATACGGTTGTTGCGGATTGTGATGTCGATGCAGCCGATTTGCATCTTCTATTAGAGCCGGAGGTGATACAAACCGATGATTTTTTCAGTGGTAAAATGGCTGTAATTGATGGGGATAAGTGCACCAATTGTGGCCTTTGTGCAGAGAAATGCCGGTTTGATGCGCTTCACTTTTTGCAAGGGCAATACCGGGTTGATCCCCTGAATTGTGAAGGATGCGGCTATTGCAGTCTCGTCTGTCCGGAACATGCAATTTTCATGGAGGAACAGAACGTCGGTGTATGGCGGATATCCAATACAAAAGCCGGCAATATCATGGTTGATGCTGCACTTGGCATCGGAGCAGAGAATTCCGGAAAACTGGTGGCAAAAGTAAAACAGGAAGCGAAAAAAATTGCCAACCAAAAAGGAATAGACCTGATTCTGGTGGATGGCTCACCCGGTATTGGGTGCCCTGTTATTTCATCCCTCTCGGGAGCTGATTTTGTTGTTTTGGTGACCGAGCCAACCCTGTCGGGACTGCACGACCTGAAACGGGTTTACGAGCTGGTTAAACAGTTCAAAATCAGTGCGGGCTGTATCATCAACAAATTCGATATAAACAGGCTTGTTTCTGAACAAATTCGTGCATTCCTTGAGGAGAAACAAATTTTACATATAGCCAGTCTTCCATACGATGAATCCCTCATTCAGGCATTAACAATGGGTCAAACAATTGTTGAGTATAACCACAATGAATTGAGCCGTACAGTCAGGGAGAGCTGGCATCAGGTAAGGCAAATTCTTAACAACGATAAAAAATGAAAATAGCATTTACAACCCAGGAAACCGGTTGGGAATCTTTGATCGATCCACGGTTTGGCAGAACCCGTTTTTTACTCTGTTACGATGAGGAAAAAGATGAACTCATTTCAGTTGACAACCGTGCCATTGAAGAAGAAGCTCATGGTGCAGGACCGAAAACTGCCCAGAAGCTATTCGAAATGAATCCCGATATCCTGATTACCGGAAACGGACCCGGAGGTAATGCGGCTATCGCACTGGATAATGCGGAAATTGAGATATATACCGGAGCAGGAGAAATGACCGTGAAGGAGGCATACAATGCGTATAAAAACAATCAACTAACCAGGTTCTGATCTGGCCATTCGAATGAGAACCAGGGTGGTGGTTCCTTGCAATTCGGTAACGATGACTTCTGCTGTCTGTTGTATTTGACCTTTTCCGATGCTGCTGGAATAATGAACATTGATCAAAAATAGAGTGCTATGCGATTAGAGTTGAAAAACAAATTCATCATGGCTCCCGTGAAGCTTGGTTACAGCGATGAGACCGGGATTGTCACCGAAAGACACTTGAATTTTTATCAGAGAAGAAGCCACCATATTGGAGCGGTAACGGTTGAACCGCTTTATCTGGAACCCGGGCTCAGAGAATTGCCAACTCAGTTGGGTATCGATAGCCCATCGAAACGGGAAGGACTGAAAGAATTAACGGATGTAATCCATCGACATGGAGCTAAAGCAATTGCCCACCTGAACCATCCGGGTAGAATGGCAAATCCGGGAATTCCCGGTAATTACTTTTGGTCTTCAACCGACAAGCCTTGTGAAAACGGAGGGGCTACGCCGGAGAAAATGGACCGGAGAATGATGGAAAAGGTCATTCAGCTGTTTGTTGAAGGCTCGAAAAGAGCCATTGATGCCGGGTTTGATATCATTGAGCTTCAGTTAGGGCACGGATACCTGCTGGCACAATTTATTTCTCCGGCAGTGAACAACAGGAAGGATGAGTATGGGGGTGGTTTCAAAAATCGGATAAAACTACCTGTTGAAGTCGCCACTGCTGTTAGAGAAGCAGTTGAAGTTCCTATCATTGCAAGAATCAGTGGTGATGAAATGATACCTGAAGGTTTTCATCTTGATGAAATGATACCCTTTGCACAGCTCCTGGAGGAACATGG
>CAYMFM010000113.1:0-8732 GCA_964389685.1 uncultured Rikenellaceae bacterium | reverse complement strand
AAAACAAGAATGTACTTGTAATCGGTGGAGGGCTTGTCGGTGTTGATATTGCTACTGCATTAATACCAAGAGGGAATAGAATCATTATTGTTAAACGAACAACGGATTTTGGTGAAGATATGGAGATGATTGCTAAAAACCTCTCGTTAAAAATGATGAAGGAAAAGGGAACCCTTTTCAGTGATCATACACGGATAAAAAGGGTAGAAGGCACCACTGTTTATGCGGAAAAAGAGGGGAAGAATATTCAATTTGATAACATAGACATTATCGTGGTTTCAACCGGTATGAAAAGTTATAATCCGCTTGAAAACAAATTGAAACATAAAATTCCCGTATATGTGGTTGGTGATGCCCTGCAGGTAGGGAATGCTCAGGATGCTATTCACGGGGCTTTTGAGATGACAAAAAATATGTAGTTGTGAAGAAGCATAAAAATAATAAACCAATGAAATTACGATTTGCATTTGCAGTAAACCAGGAAAACCAATTTCAAAAAAAACACTTTGGGGATGCACACCGGTATCTTATTTATGTTCTCGAATCCGGTAAAATGACCTTGATATCTGAAGAGATCAATACGTTTAGATTGCTGGATGAAGAAATCGAACATGGATCCGAAAGGAAAGGTTATTCAATTATTGAATTTCTTAGGAGTAAGGACGTTAATGTATTGGTTTCAACGCAATTTGGCAAAAATATAAAATTGGTCAATAGATATTTTATCCCTGTGAAAGTCCCGTTGAAAAAACCTGAAGAGATCATTACCATCCTGACCAAGCACATGCGTTGGCTTGAAGATGAATGGAAAAACAACACATCTGATTTTAAACTGTTTACCATTTCATCCGGGATTTTGAAAACAGCCGTGAATAAATAATAAGGGAATATAAACATGCCAAAGACGAAGCCGTTTGATCAATTCTCTGATGAATATGACCATTGGTTTGTGGTCAACAAGTATGCTTTTCAATCGGAGTTAAAGGCTATTAAAAGCGTTATGCCCGATTCAGGAAAGGGAGTAGAAATCGGCTTGGGAAGCGGAATATTTGCCGAACCACTGGGGATTACTGAAGGAGTTGAACCTTCACGGGCAATGCGGGAAAAAGCAAAGAAGAAAAGCATCAATGCATTGGACGGGGTGGCTGAAAAGCTTCCCTATTCCGATAACAGTTTTGATTTTGCCCTCATGGTCACCACCATCTGCTTTGTGGATGATATTGTCAGATCATTTCATGAGGCACATCGAATTTTACGCGACACCGGCAGATTAATTATTGGATTTGTAGATAAAGACAGTCCCATAGGACAGATCTATCAGCAATACAAAGAGAAAAGCATTTTTTATAAAGATGCCCTGTTTTACGGCACAGAGGAATTATATAAAATTTTGGGAAATGCCGGATTTGAAATTGAAGGAACCTGGCAAACCGTTTTTGGAAACCTGGAAGAAATAGACCGGGTTCAGGAAACTTTATCCGGATTTGGGGAGGGAAGTTTTGTGGTGGTCAAAGCCATGAAAAAACAGGATCCGGAAAATATCAATTATCGAAACCACAAAAGATGAAACTATCCGTTTTAACTGAAAATACAGCCTCGGGTAATTTTCTGGCAGAATTTGGTTTGTCCTATTTTATCGAACACGAAAATAGAACTATTCTGTTTGATACAGGTAGTACGGATGTTTTTTTAAGAAATGCCGAAAAGCTCGACATTGACCTGGATCGTACAGATGCCGTTGTGCTCAGTCATGGACATTGGGACCATGGAAATGGATTGCGATATGTAAGTAATAAGAAACTGGTGTGTCACCCGGATGCTTTTATGAAACGGTATCGGAAAAACAGCACAGAAAACATTGGACTTGAATTGAGTTACGAAGAATTGGATCAGCGGTTTGAGTTGATAATATCCCGGGAACCCTATCCTTTATCCAAAAACATGATTTTTCTGGGTGAAATCCCAAGGGAAACTCCTTTTGAAGCTCAGAAAACTACATTTATGGATCAGAATGGGGAGGATGATTTTGTTCCTGATGATTCAGCACTTGCCATTGTTGTTGATGATGAGTTGATTGTCGTATCCGGATGTGCACATTCAGGAATCTGTAATATTGTTGAATATGCCAAACGTGTCACGGGTTTGAAAAAAATCATGGCTGTTATTGGGGGATTTCATTTAAAGGAAAACAACAGGCAAACCCAAAAAACTATTCACTATTTCAAGGCTCAGAAGGTACGCAATCTATACCCGTCACATTGTACCCAGTTACCCGCTTTAGCTGCATTTTACAGGGAATTTGAAATGGAACAGGTAAAAACGGGAATGGTTTTTACATTTTCAAAAACATAAAAACAGGAGGAAGGATGAACAGTTCCAACAGAGTAACCCAGATTAAAAAATCGGCCATTCATGAAATGACCCAGTTGTCGAAACAGTATGATGATGTTGCATTCCTGTCGTGGGCAAAACCTACAACAGGTACCCCGAAGCATATCAATGATGCGGCGATTGCTGCGATAGAAAACGGGTTGACCGGAGGTTACTCTCAAAGTGAAGGATTACCTGAATTACGGGAAGAAATTGTCAATAAGCTCAAACGGGATAATAACATTGAAGCAACGGCTTTGCAGTTGTTAATTACTGTCGGAGCCATCGAGGGGTTGGCTGCTTCGGTGATGGCAACCATTGATCCGGGGGATGAGGTTATTCTTCCAACACCGACCTATTCAACACACATTACGCATGTAAGGCTTGCTTCAGGAACACCTGTTCTTGTTCCACTGGTTGAGGAAAATAATTATGCCCTTGACCGGAAAGCCATCGAGCGAGCCATTACCCCAAAAACAAAAGCAATTCTGTTTTGCAGTCCCAATAATCCGACGGGAACGGTTTTTGCGGAAAAAGATCTTCGTGCACTGGCTGAAATAGCACTGAACAATGATCTGATGATTATTACGGATGAGGCGTATGAATATTTTATCTTTGATGATGAAAAGCATTTCAGTATCGCCTCCATGCCGGAAATGAATAAACATGTGATATCCAATTATACTTTCACAAAAACCTATGCCATGACCGGTTGGCGCATTGGATACCTGCACGCTGATGAAGAGATCATCACCCAGGTTAAAAAGGTACATATCCCCTTTTCTATCTGTGCTCCGGTGGTTTCTCAATATGCCGCTATAGCGGCATTGGAGGGTAGTCAGCAATGTGTCAGGGAGTTCCGGCTGCACTATCTGAACATGAGGAATCTGATGTGTGACCGATTGGATCATCTGGATACCATTTTTTCATATAGCAAACCGGGCGGCTCCTATTTAATGTTTCCTAAAATATTGGGGGAAAGGGGAAAAGATTCAGTGGAATTCAGTAAAAACTTGCTGAAAGATATACAGGTTTCCACTACTCCCGGCAGTGCTTTTGGCCCGACCGGCGAACAGCACATCAGGCTTTCTTTCTGTGTCCCGGAAGAGATGATCAACAAAGCATTTGACCGAATGGATACCTACTTCAGGAAGTAAAAACAGGTGCATAACACGATGTAGAAAAAGATGAAAACATACCTGGATTGTATACCCTGTTTTTTGGATCAGGCTTTGCGTGCCGGACGAATAGCCACCCGGGATGAAAAAAAAATCAAAAAGCTGCTTGATACGATTGGCTCCATGATAAAGGAATTTCCTCTGGAAAATACACCCCCTGAGACCGGTGATGTTATTTACCGTAAAGTTCGGGAAATCACAGGTGTTGATGATCCCTATAAAGAGATAAAAAAATCGAACATAAACGAAACCTTGGCCTTGTATCCTGAAATGAAGGAGATCGTCAACCGGTCGGGAAACAGGCTGCTCACTGCAATTAAGCTGTCGATCGCCGGTAATATAATCGATCTTGGTGTCAGGAAGAAGTATAACCTTATAGAAGGTATCAGCGAAATTCTTAAGCAGGACTTTGCTATTTCACATTTCGACCAGTTTGTTGCTCACCTGGAAAAAGCAAAATCAATCCTCTACCTTGGTGATAATGCAGGGGAGTCAGTCTTTGATAAAATACTCATTGAGGAATTGCACAAACCGGTTACCTATGTGGTTCGTGAGATTCCGGTAATAAATGATGTAACGCTGCAGGATGCGATTGACTCCGGGCTCGATACCGTTGCCGAAATAATATCCTCCGGATCTTCTGCCCCTGCTACTATTTTGCGCCTGTGTAACGATGCTTTTATTAAAAGATTTGACAGTGCAGACATGGTAATCAGCAAAGGACAGGGGAATTATGAAGGGCTTTCGGGTGTAACACGGACTGTTTTTTTTCTGCTGAAGGCAAAATGCCATGTTATTGCAAAGGATATCGGGATAGATGAAGATGATATTGTGCTGAAAGGGATTAATCTCTCCTGATTGCACTTCGAATTTGTATGTTAGTGTTTTTTTTAAATCAATGAAAACGATGATATTACTTATACTTGCTTTCTTTCTTGTTTCATCTACAGATAATCAAATGCAGGGGGAAAAAGAAATTGTCTATTCCCCGATAGGAGTGATACATAGCTCCTTTTCTCCTGAAACCGGTGCACCACGGCAGGGTATATTAATGCCGGAATCCGGGGCTGAAATTGAAATATACAAACCATACAGAGAGGCGTTAAAATACCTTGATCTGTTTGAATACATTATCGTGATCTATCATTTTGACAGGGTTAAAACCTGGAAAGAGCTTGTATCTCCTCCGGCTTCTACCCGTGAACATGATTTTGGGTTGTTTGGGACACGTACTTCGAGGCGCCCCAATCCCATTGGTCTGTCTGTAGTTAAGCTGGATAGCATCAGGGATGGTATCCTTCATATAAAAGGGATTGATGCATTTGACGGATCACCGGTACTTGATATAAAGCCCTATTTACCTTCAATCGACTGCGTTGAAAGTAAACGCAATGAAGAGATGGAAAAGGAACTCGGGCTGCCCAGACAGGTTATGATCAGGGACTCCCTAAAAAGAAAATGAATATTATAGTTTACTTTGATCTGTTCGTGAGCACATACGAATATTACCATATTGTTATTTACATCAAAAAAAAGGAAAATGAAAAAAAATCGTAAGGTTGGAATAATTATCTGTGACCGCTACCGCGATTGTGCGGGAGGCAAATGTTTCAGGTCCCTGCAGAACAGGGAGGGTGCTTTTGATATCTATAGCAAAGAGGAAAAGGTTGAACTGGTGGGATACACCACGTGTGGCGGTTGCCCAGGGGGGAATATAGAATATGCTCCGGAAGAGATGATAAAAAATGGTGCGGAGGTGATCCATTTTGCCACCGGATTTGTCGTGGGTTATCCACCATGTCCGTACATCCGGCATTTCAGGGATTTCATTCAGGAAAAATATGGCGTTAAGGTGGTGATCGGAACACATCCCATTCCCGAAAAATACCTGGATACCCATACGAAGTTAAAAACCTGGGAGGCTCCCGAATGGGACGAATTGGTTCAGCCAACCATGGCAGACGAGAAAACCCGGTTATTGTATAATTAGCAGGAAGATATAGTGTGTTTTTTGAAATTCTGTTCTCCCTGAACATTGCATTAAATGGAACTTTCAACGGATCTGTCACGCCATAATTATTATGCATTCATCTGGCATACCTCTTTTCTTGCGCTTGCCATGAATTTTATGGATGTGGATACAGTGATCCCTGCCATGCTTATTGAGGCTGGGGGTAATGGATTGCACGTTGGTTTGATGACAGCTATAATGCTTGGCGGTTCGAGTTTTACACAGGTGGTATTTGCACCCTTTATCAGCAACTATGCTTTCAAGAAGACGTTCCTGTTACTTGGAATCAATACAAGAATCTTGTCCCTTCTGTTCATCGGCGTCATGCTCTATTTTTCTTCTTTGATAAAGGGAGACCTTGTCATCTGGATGATTTTTATCCTGATCACCTTATTTTCTATTGGTGGAGCATTTGCCAATGTATGCTATACTGATATTCTGGGTAAATCACTTCTGCAATCTTCAAGAAAATTATTTTTCTCAGTAAAGCAGATCCTTACAGGGGTGATACTATTCCTATCGGCTTTGTTAGCTAAAAAAGTGATCACTCTACAAAGTTATCCCACAAATTATGCTTATATGTTCATCATTGGATTCCTGGCCCTGTTTATTGCTTCTCTTGGTTTCTGGCAATTAAAAGAACAACAACCTTCACGAATGGTTGTGAAAAACCCGGGACATTTCCTCTCTTTGATCAAAGTTGAATTAACACAAAACAAAAAGCTTGGTTATTTTCTTGGATTCATCAATACCATGGGTATAAGTATTACCTTATTGCCATTTGTCATGTTGTATGCCAAGGAAATGTTTCATACACAAAGTCATGATACAGGTCTATTCCTGTTTTATAAAGTAATTGGAAGTGTTGCTATAGGATTCCTTCTCTTTTTATTATCAAAAAAATATAAATACCGATACTTACTTTATGGAAATGTATTTTTGGTCATTTCAGTATCCCTGATTCTATTGATAACATCCAATACCCCTCCGTTTAAATTCATTTTTTTAATAGGGGGTATTATCTTTTCGATCTATAGTATATCAATGAACGGAGTGTTACTTGAAGTGTCAGGTACTGATAACAGAGCCCTTTATACAGGGATGGCGGGAGCAGGAAACATTTTACCCGCCCTGTTCCCGATACTCGGTGGCTGGATCATTGAACGTTTTGGATTTCACCTGTTCTTTTCTTTATTTGCATTCATGATCCTATTTTCACTGTTTTTTATTTATAAATTAAATTGCAGAAAATGAAGCTGTTAATGATCTATTGCAACCATTTTGCCTACAGTCCTTCAGTGAGAACCCTTGATGTTTCCGATGAAAATGCCGGGCCTGCTAAATTTGATAATATTCAGGCGGCATTTATACAGGTAGAAGAACAGGATCAGGAAAAGGAAGTTGAGGTTGCCAGGAAGCTCATAAAAAACCTGAAATGGATCTGTGGAAAAAATGAATCGGGGAAAAAGATTATCCTTCATTCATTTGCCCACCTTTCAGAAAGCAAAGCTCCCCCAGAGTTCACACAGGAGTTTTTAAATCACATTGACGAAAGGCTGACCAATTCGGGATTTGAGGTTCAGCAAACGCCTTTTGGGTATTTTCTTGACCTCCTGATAGATGCTCCTGGCTTTTCATTAGCCAGGGTCTTTAAATCGTTATAATGATGTATAAATACCTTTTTGGGCCTGTGCCTTCAAGACGGCTGGGAATATCTCTCGGCGTGGACCTTGTACCGCACAAAGTGTGTTCCCTGGATTGCGTTTATTGTGAATGCGGAGCTACAACAAAACTAACGTTAGACAGGAAGGAATATATTCTTTACGACAGGGTGATCAAGGAATTGGATCACTATTTTACCCATAATCCGGATCCGGATTACATCACCTTTTCGGGATCGGGGGAACCAACCCTGAATGTTCGGTTTGGAGATGTAATGGAGTTTATTAAACAGAGAAAACCAGATATCCCTGTAGCGGTATTGACCAACGGAACCTTGCTTCATCAAGAACAGATCCGGAAGGAGCTACTGAAGGCGGACGTTGTGCTCCCTTCATTGGATGCAGCTACAGAAAGCACCTTCAGGAAACTGAACAGACCGCATCATGACCTGAACCTGGAGGAATATATCAGGGGACTCGAACAGTTCAGGAAAGAGTATTCCGGTAAATTATGGCTTGAGGTTTTGATCATTCCGGGATACAACAATGATGAAACCAATTTGAATCATTTGAAGGCTGCGTTCCAAAAGATCCAACCGGATAAAATTCAGCTGAATACACTCGACAGGCCTGGAACCATGGATGATTTATCTGCAGCCGATCAGGCAGAATTACAACGAATTGTCGACGTCTGGCAACTCAATAACGTAGAGATCATCACCAAACCACCGGAACGTAAAAATATTAAATCGTACAGGAAAGATAAGGAAACAGCCATACTGGAGACAATTTCCAGGAGGCCCTGTACATTGGAGGATCTGGCAAAAATCCTCGGATTGCATGCCAATGAAGTGAATAAATACCTCAGTGTATTAGAAGCAGATGGCAAAATAAGACCAGTTAATCAGAAAAGGGGAGTATTTTATCAAATAAAATAAATAAATAATTCCGGTACGGGGGCTGTCCTTTCGGTATAAAACGAATCGGCATTCTTGAACATTACTGCATTCGGTTTAATATTATCCACCCCTGCTTATTTTTTTTAATGACTCCGGGTTAAGGATCTCAATCATTTTCCCATCAACCAAAATTATCTTATCTTCGGCAAATTCCAATAATATTCTAATGGTACTTTCAATGGATGTTCCGGCAAATTCGGCAATATCTTTTCTTGATAAATAGGTAAAAACACCTAAAGAGGTTAACCCGCATTATTCATGCAAAAACGCAGTGCATTGTATGAATGTGCGATTGGTTGTGGGATGCAATGCGGGAACCGAACTCGCCTTAAGCGAGTGAGCTCACCGAAGGTAAACCCTGACAAGAAAATACCCAAATTTGAGGATTGGAATGAACTCAAATTTGAGGTATTTCTTCGTCGTCAGGATTATTTAATAAAATTAGGAAAATTGGGCATAAATGGTTATATTACAAGCAAGTAGGACTATTTACAGTAATAACCAATATGCCCAATTATGAGCAATAAAGTTACATTATTTTATCGTAAAGAAA
>CAYMFM010000112.1:0-8892 GCA_964389685.1 uncultured Rikenellaceae bacterium | reverse complement strand
GACTTTTCGTCAGCCATAAATGGCGAAAAATTCAAAGAATTTTTCGGGTTAAATCTCTATTGTCCGACTAACTAGCCCGCCGTTTGGTGGAATCGATATACGGACTGGTACAGTAGCCTTTTTTTTATTAATATTGCAGATATTCTAATAACTCAAAAAATATTCAACGATGGCATTCGATATTGATATGATCCGATCCGTGTATGCAAGATTCCCTGAACAGGTTGACACCATGCGGAAACGATTAGGAAGACCCCTGACACTCACAGAAAAGATACTCTGTTCCCACCTGAATGCAGGCAAACCGGACCAACCGTATACCAGGGGAAAGGATTACGTTGATTTCCGGCCCGATCGGGTCGCCATGCAGGATGCAACGGCACAGATGGCGCTGCTGCAGTTCATGCAAGCCGGGAAGGACAAGGTAGCTGTTCCTTCAACGGTCCATTGCGATCATCTGATCCAGGCTAAGCTGGGGGCATTGAAGGATCTTCAGGAAGCTCAAACAACCAATAAGGAAGTGTACGATTTTCTTGCATCCGTATCAAACAAATATGGTATCGGATTCTGGAAACCGGGAGCAGGGATTATCCACCAGGTAATCCTTGAAAATTATGCTTTCCCGGGTGGAATGATGATCGGTACAGATTCCCATACCCCGAACGCCGGTGGCCTTGGAATGATCGCCATTGGAGTCGGAGGTGCCGATGCTGTGGATGTCATGGCCGATATGCCATGGGAATTGAAATTTCCAAAGATAATCGGGGTCAAACTTACCGGGAAACTTAGCGGGTGGACATCAGCCAAAGATGTTATCCTGAAAGTTGCCGGTATACTTACCGTAAAAGGTGGAACCGGTTCAATTCTCGAATATTTCGGGGATGGAGCCCTGAACATTTCGTGTACAGGAAAAGGAACCATCTGTAATATGGGAGCTGAAATCGGAGCTACGACCTCCCTGTTTGGCTTCGATAAGAAAATGGAAGAGTTCCTTCGTGGAACCGGAAGAGACGATGTGGCCGATGAAGCCCTGAAGGTTGCCGGTTACCTTACAGCAGACCCGGAAGTGTATCAAAACCCTGAACCCTATTTTGATGAACTGATTGAAATCAACCTGTCAGAACTTGAACCACACATCAATGGACCCTTTACACCCGACAAAGCATGGCCACTTTCCCGGTTTGCCGATGCTATCCGGGAAAATGACTACCCGCAAAAACTGGAAGTTGGCTTGATCGGCTCATGTACAAACTCATCCTATGAGGATATCAGCAGGGCGGCCTCCGTTGCCAAACAGGCAGTAGAAAAAAAATTGAAAGCAAAAGCCGAATATACCGTTACCCCCGGATCCGAAATGGTACGATATACCATCGAGCGGGATGGACTGCTGAAAACCTTCCAGGATATCGGAGGTGTCGTCCTGGCAAATGCCTGCGGCCCCTGTATCGGACAATGGGCAAGACACGAAGCCAATAAAGAACGGAGAAACTCGATCATTACCTCCTTTAACCGGAATTTTGCAAAACGGAACGATGGCAATCCCAATACTCATGCATTTGTCGCCTCACCTGAAATCGTTACTGCCTTTGCAATAGCAGGTGACCTGACCTTTAATCCCCTTACCGATACACTCATCAACGAAGAGGGAAAAGAGGTAAAACTGGATGAACCGAAAGGACTGGAATTCCCGGTGAAAGGATTCGATGTGGAAGACAACGGATACCTGGCTCCTGTAGAGGATGGCAGTTCAGTTGAAGTGAATGTGAATCCCGAATCACAACGGCTCCAGCTGTTGAAACCATTTACGGAATGGAACGGAGAAGACCTGAAAGGACTGAAAGTGCTGCTGAAAGCAAAAGGGAAATGTACCACCGACCACATCTCAATGGCAGGCCCCTGGCTGCGGTACCGCGGACACCTGGATAACATTTCAAAAAACATGCTGATCGGGGCTGTGAATTTCTTCAACGAGAAAACAAACCTGGTGAAGAACCAGCTGACCGGCGAATACAGTCCAGTACCCGACACAGCAATGCATTATAAAGAGCATGGCATCGGATCCGTTGTGGTTGGCGATGAGAACTATGGGGAAGGCTCTTCACGCGAACATGCCGCCATGGAACCCCGTAACCTCGGGATCAAAGCCATCCTGGTACGATCATTCGCCCGGATCCATGAAACAAACCTCAAAAAACAGGGTATGCTGGCACTGACCTTTGCCAACGGGGAGGACTATGATAAGATCAGGGAGGATGACACGCTGGATATCGTCGGCTTAACCCGCTTCACACCGGGAGAGAACCTGACCGTGATTGCTCACCATACTGACGGAACCAGCAATGAAATTCCGGTCAACCATTCCTATAACAAAAACCAGATCGAATGGTTTAAAGCCGGATCTGCCCTTAGCCTCATCCGGAAACACAACCTGTAAGCTTCGTCAGACGACCCTTTGCGGGTTGAATGGTAAAAAATCAACTCATACTATGACTGAGCAATGGCTGGTGCGAAAGAAAGATCATAGTATGAGTCCTTTCTACAATAATTCAAGGCCGATTGCCTTGATTATTGTTACACAAATGAAGCGCCAGCTCGTCTGACGATTCCAGCCCGCCCTGTGAAATAGCAGCTGAGCCACTTGGGTAACGATTATTTCACAGGGCAAGTCTGACGAATAAAAAAGATCTCCATTCACCGGGTGATTCCGAATCACCCGGTGAATGAATTAACCTCTTAAATATGACAGGTCTTCAAATCGCTGTCAGGGTTTTTTAACTAATAATTTAGTTGTAAAACTAAATATTTAGTTTTATATTTGTTTTGTAACGGAATGAAATTTGTGATTAATCAAATACCCATGCTTGAACTTACAAAAGCCGAAGAACAGATCATGCAGATCCTGTGGGATCTTGAGAAAGCATTTGTCAAAGACATCATTGAAAAATTGCCCGATCCGAAACCTGCCTACAACACGGTTTCAACGATCGTCCGGATCCTGGAAAAGAAGGAATTTGTATCATACAAGGCATACGGGAAAACACACGAGTATTTTCCGATGGTCAGCAAGGAGGAGTACACAAAGGCTCATCTGGACAATTTTATCAAGAATTATTTTTCCAATTCTTTTGAAAAGATGGTCTCCTTTTTTGCCCGGGAGAAAAATCTCTCGGTTCATGAGATGGAGGATATCCTGAAAATAATGGAAGAGGAGATTGAAAAACAAAATAAAGCGTAAGGATGAATGATCTCTGGAAGTACCTGATTGAATCGGCTGTAAGCCTTTGCCTATTCTATGGGATATATTGGATATTCCTGAGAAGAGATACCTTCTTTACCAGGAACCGGTTATACCTGGCGTTGACCATTTTCCTGTCGATGATTATTCCTTTACTGTCAGTTTCTATCCGTCAACCTGCCCCCATTTACACCATTGAAGCAATGCTTGATGAAGCAGTCATAGCCCCTGCCTCCTCCTTCAACGTCCCAACAGGAGATTCACCCCGAAACCTGTTCACATGGTTTTACCTGGCTGGTGCCGTATTCTTTTTGTTGAAATTTCTTGTCAACACCGGGCAGATAGTATGGCTGATTAAGAGATACGGGATCACGAAGGAGAATGGACTACGAATCGTTTACATGGACAGGAACCTTTCTCCTTTTTCATTTTACAACATCATTTTTCTGAACAGATCCCTGACCGGAAATGATTACATGGAAAAGATCATTGCCCATGAGATGAATCACATCCGGAACATGCACACCCTTGACCTGGTCGTTTTCGAATTGCTGACCATCATCCAGTGGTTCAATCCGGTTGCCTGGCTTTACAAATGGTCATTGAAGGAAGTTCATGAATATCAGGCCGATGAATCGGTTATTCGGGGAGGTCACAATGCCCTTAATTACCAGGAGTTGGTCCTCAGCCAGGTTTTCGGGAACCAGTTTTTCAGGGTAGCCCACAACCTGAACAGATCACTCATTAAGAAACGAATAGTCATGATGACAAAATTTAAATCGTCAAAGGTTGCCCGGTACAAGATTTTTGTTGCTATACCGGCAGTACTACTTATCATTGCCCTGTTCTCATTTTCCGGTAACTCCCCGGATCATTCGGGCAAGAATACCCCTTCTTTCTCCACGGACATATCAATTCCTGTGCAACAGGATACCACCATTTATACCATAGTCGATACCATGCCAAAATTCCAGGGTGGTAATATGGAAAAATTCAGGAGATATCTTGCTCTGAATCTCAGGTATCCTGAGGAAGCCCGGGAGAAAAACATTACCGGTACTGTTTTCATACAATTTGTTGTCACTGAAACAGGGAAAGTTGATAAGGTTCAGGTCATTCGTGAGGTGAATCCTCTGCTGGACAAAGAAGCAGTCAGAGTGGTAGCCAATAGTCCGGCCTGGACTCCCGGCAAACAGGATGGAAAACGTGTGAAGGTAAGATATACCTTCCCAATCGTATTCACTCTTCCGGATGAAAAAAAGGAGCCTGCTCAGCAGGATTTCATAGATCCCGAAATCCAAGAACCGGTGTTCTATGTCGTGGAACAGATGCCCAGATTCCAGGAATCGAATGACATAAATACCTTCAAGCAATATGTTAAAGAGAACCTTGTATACCCGGAGGATGCGTTGAAAAAAGGCATCAGCTGTACTGTCTACATCAGCTTTATTGTGGATAAAGAAGGAAATGTGCGGGATTTGAAGAAAGTACGCAATGTGAAGAAGGTACGAGATGTAGAGTGGGAGAAGATAATTGCTGAGTTTGAAAAAGAGGGGATCCGGGTAGTAAGCTCCAGCCCGAAATGGGAGCCCGGAGTTCAAAGAGGACATAAGGTCAATGTCGCTTTCAAAATGCCCATTGTCTTTCTCCTTCCTGCTAACTGGGAAAAGCAACCCCTGCCTGCCGATATCAGCGGATTGGATGAACAGGTGTTTTTTGTGGTGGAAGAGATGCCAAGATTCCGGGGTGGCGAATTCTCAACATTCAGGCAATACATTGCTGAAAACCTTGTATATCCCGATAAAGCAAAGAAAAAGAAAATCTCGGGAACGGTCTATGTTCAACTGGTTGTGACCAGGGAGGGGAAAGTTGACAACGTTCAGGTAATCCGCGGAGCAGATCCCCTGCTGGATAAAGAAGCCCTCCGGGTGGTGATGAGCAGCCCGGCATGGGAACCCGGAAAACAGAAGAGGCAAAATGTGAACGTTGCTTTTAAATTCCCTGTTACATTCAAATTACCGGATATTCCATCTGATAATGCTCAGGATGAAACGGGTGTTGGATTTAAATCAAAAATAAGCGATGATGCTTTGTACCTGATAGACGGTAAGGTTGTGAGTCATGATCTTATTAAAAACCTGAACCCCGATCATATTGAAAGTGTTGAAGTCATAAAAGGAGAATCTGCAATTGAGAAGTATGGCACAAAGGGGAAAAACGGTGTCATATATGTTAAGATGAAGAGTGGGGATAACAAACCCGATGGTCTGTCATTCAGGGTAATCGGCATTCAACCGGGATCGGATATCCTCTTTTTGATTGATGGGGAAAAGGCAACAATGGAAGAGGTCAAGTTACTGAATACATCAGATATTCAAAGCATTGAGGTTTTAAAAAACAAAGAAGCCAAGAAGGAATATGGAGATGCTGGTATAGGGGGGGTAGTTAAGATCACCATGAAATAGAACATAACCAGAGCCAATATGGAAAACATCAGCATAGCAGAAGGGAAAGGGCAATAAAAAAACAGACGATCCATCTGAATATAAATAATATTCAGAGCATTACAGGTGCAATTATACCAATCAATGGTAAGAAAAAGTAAAATCCTTCAACTGATTTTGATTACCTCTCTTTTTAGTTATCATAGTTGTGTACAAAAAACAAATGTCACAACAATTCAAGTTGAAGTTAACAACATTGAAGCCGATACAATTAATTACTACTTAACAAAAGATGGAATTGGAGCATATCCTCTCTGGCAATGGAATTACGTGGGTCTTGATTCCAGCATGAATGCGGTTATAGAGATTGAAAATCCATGTTTGAATTCAATTTTAATAATGACGCATTCAAGAAATTTTGGGAAATCAGCTTTTCTTTTAATACTACCTGGGGATTGTTATTCTGTAACTTTGGATCCTTCAGACTCAATTCAAGTGAAAATTAATGGAAACTATGATGAAGGCCAACAATTTATTACGGATTTCTATAACTATTTCAATACCAGTACCAGATATGAAACAGAGAATGAATACATTGGACATTTGTACTCTGATACCATCCCTGAATCAATCATGGTGAATTTTTACAAAAATAAATCCCCACACATAGAAAAAATTGAGTCCATTTATCAGAATAAAGGAATTGATAAAAAGAGATGTGAAGCAATCAGAACCCTTATCAATTATTCATACCTTGACAATATGCTCTCCGTGTTATTCAGAAAATCGCTGTTGAAAGAGATCGATACATTGGAATATTACAACAATGCTGTTGCTTATCCAGTTAATCTGATGCAGAATGATTTTCAAAAATTACTTTCAGATCTGTTCAACGAATTCCCGAATAATCGGGAATATATTAATCTTTATTTCGATTTGAGACAACATCTATACTATTACATCTGGTATAAATCGTTGAATGATTCCCTTTCTATACATGACAGGACTGAGGAGCTTCAATTAGCTGAGAAGTATCTGGATCCATTTCTGTTTGAATTATATTTTGCTTCACAATTCACAATATTATCCATGAAAGAATCATTCGAGGCAGTTGAAATGAGGCTTGAAACCTTCAAAACAAGGTATCCGAATAGCAGATATTTACCCGGCATTGAATACATCATGCCTTTCTTAAAGCAACCATATTATATGTACTATCCTCCTGAGGTAAGTTCAGATATTGAAGATCTATCGGAGGAAATTATGCTTGTTGAGAGTTATAAGGAAATTAAGTCACTTGATCAAATTATAGAAAGATACAAAGGCAAAGTGATTTATATCGATTTCTGGGCATCCTGGTGCGCTCCATGTATTGGGGAGTTTGAATACGCTCCTCAACTGCATGAGTTTGCAGAAAAGAATGCAATTGTTTTACTTTACATTTCAACAGATAAGGATGAACATAAATGGGTAAACGCTTTAAACAACTATATGTTGGATGGATACCATGCACGGATGGTTACTGATGAATTCCGGTCTGAGCTTGAAAAGTATGGTATCTATGGAATTCCCAGATATATGATTGTTGATAGGAAAGGAAATGTAATTGAACATGAAGCAAAAAGACCGAGTTCTGGTAATGAACTTTTTGAACAGCTACTGAAATATACCAATTGACTCAAGTTGCTAGTTATCGATAATAGGTTGATATTTTACTGAAGATATAAAGTTTTTCATATGGAGAGCGACTCTCTGAGTCGCTTCTCCCGCTGTCAGCGGGAGGTTAAAAAGCGCTCTGGAGAGCGCAAACGACTTGGAAAGTCGTTCTCCAATAGAAAAACAAGTTCCAGTAATATGTTAAATATGACTGGCATTTCACTCATAACTGACAAATTGAACTAATTTACTGTTCTGCCAATAAACAACGATAAATCAACAGGCAATGAAAGCCAGGATAATTCTTATTATGCTTTTTGCATTTTCAATGATACGACCGGTCGTATCACAGGAAGATGACATCCACCAGAAAACTGAACTCTATTTGTTGAACCGCCAATACACAGAAGCCATAGAGGAAGCGCAGCGGATCCTGACTGAAGATTCGTTGAGCTCCCGGGCAAATTTCAACATGGGACAGGCGTACATCGGGCTGCTCAAATACCCGGAAGCCCTTGAGGTGTTCGATCGGGCAAACCGGCAGGATCCTGAAAACATTACCATTCTGAACGCCATCGGAGAGACCTGGTCGGCACTCGGAGCGTTAAACAATGCTATCAATACCTACTATACGATCATTCAACTCGATTCCACCAACTATTATGGATTTATACAGTTGGGCAAACTGTACCAGAGAAAGAATGATTTTTTACGCGCCATACCGATCTACCAGTATCTCTGCAGCCTGGACTCTACCAACTTTTACTATTACAAGCAGCTTGGTATATGTTTTGAGAAGATCGATGATCCCACCTCGGCTGCCTGGTACCTTGACCGGGCTCTGAAACTCAATCCAAAGGATATTGGCTTGTATACAACACTTGCCAACATTTACATCAGGACAGGGATCTTCCAGGGAGCCATTGATCTTCTGGCTGCAGGACTGGAGCAGGATTCAACCGATGCTGCCATCATCAAAGTGAAATCGTATGCCCATGTCCTTGCACGCCAGAACGAACAAGCCATCGAAGGATTCCAGAAGTTGCTGGAAATGGGTGACTCCTCCCTGTTTGTCTGTAAATACATCGGGCTTGCCTATTTCGGAAACGATGATTTTGAAAAAGCAGTACATTATCTTGAAAAAGCCTATTTCGCCGATACGACCAGTGCGGAAAACTGTTACTACTATGCACTCGCCCTGAGTGAAGATTATTACAAACGGGAATCAACAGAGTACCTGTTAAAATCGATCGACTTGCAGCAACCCAATTTTGAGTTTTTGGGAACCATTTACAAAAAGATCGGCGAAAATTACAGGCACATCGCCGACTGGGAAAACACCCTGAAGTATTACATGCTGGCATTTGAAAACAATCCGGACGACCGGGAATTGATTTTCCGGATCGCAAGCCTGTATGATTACCGCCTGGAAGACCCCCATAAAGCACTTCACTATTACACCCTGTTTATGGAGGGTGCCGGAGAAATAACAGAGACCGGAGAAGAGAGCAATGTTATTTCCCTGGCTGCCGTTGCTGCCAAACGGATTGAAGCCAT
>CAYMFM010000111.1:0-8898 GCA_964389685.1 uncultured Rikenellaceae bacterium | reverse complement strand
CCCTGGGTGTTGACTGGTACAGTTGCAACTCAGCGCACAGTCAACCGCTTAATGCTAACATGAAGGCCTATGCCGCCTGTCATCTATGGGCGCGCATAGCAGGATGGGATGGGAATTAATTCCGATCTGTTTGGTAACTTGTAAACAGGGACAGCTACCGATTTAAATGGTAGCGATTTCCTGGAGGAAATCGAAGTTTCTATTTTCTGGTTTTCTGTTCCTGGTTAAAAAAAAATCTATTCTATTTGATGTATGGAGAGCAACGGTCCATGTTTGGATTTCCCTATAAATATCTTTGCAGTTGGACCGATTTTTATATCGTACAAGTTTACCCCGGCATTCGCATAGCGATCCCTTATGGGGGAATGCCGGGGCTATTGGCTTTCAACCACGCTGTGGTTTATGTCCAAAATCGCCCGAAGGGCGAAAAATCCGCCTTATTCCACCGGGTAGCCCACGCACTGGGCGAGGATGATCCTGTGGTTGTCGTCAAGCTGCATCTTTTCTGAGAGCACTTCCCTGTTGATCAAGCCCCTGACACCGGTGTTAAGGTTTTCAGAGGTACAAAAGAGGTAAATGTTCTGTGAGATATACGCAGCATCTGCCCAGGAATATTTCACCCTGTCCTGCTCGCTGATATCACCCATCCTGGTATAGTCGGCTACCAGAACTATTGTCAGGGGGGCATCTTTGACAAATGGCTGTGTACCTGTATATACCCGGTAATCTCCGTCGATAAGCTTTTCAAGGTAATGTCCTTTTTCATGGTACAGGTATATGCCATCTTTTGTTACGGCGTATGCCCTTACTTCCTGCCAGTTGACAGCCGAAGGGGCTGTCCTGTATGTCCCGCGCGTGGTGCCGCATGCAGCCCAGAAAAGGTTACCCATAAGCTCAACAGGCAGCTCCCTGGATGAAAACTGGCGTAATGTATGCCTCTCGTTGAGCGTTTTCATCAATGGCATGCCTCCCTCCCTGTCGGGCTCGGGGAAGCTTATGTCCTGTGCGTTAGCTATGCTAATGCCAACAACAATAAGGATCAGTGTTAATGGAATGGTTCTCATAGGTAATGTTTTTTCCGAAATATAATAAATGCAAACGGGATATGCGAATGAAGGGATTAGGATAGACGAAGTGACTCCGACTTCTCCGCCAGCAGCCGTCTCCGCCAGTGGGCGGATATGGCTGCCAATGACTGGCGGAAACGTCGGATAAGGAAGGGACGAAGGGGGTTGTTTTGTTCGTAGATTCCGGACCCGTCAGCGTCTTCTCCGAAGCTCCGAAGGAATCACTTCGGGAGAGTGCCTATGGCAGAAGACCTGACGGTGTCTTGTACGTTGAATATTGAGATTTGGAAATTATTTGTGATTTTTTATTTGGTATTTGTCTTTTTCAGATCAACACCCTCGACCAAATCCAACACTCTTTTCTCCAGTTCCTTCAACGCTTCCGGGGCGCCGGAATAATCTTTGATCTTTTTTTGGCGGCAACCATCGGAGTAATGGATCCAGGTGGTGGGCAGATCCGTCCAGGGTTCGACATACTCGTCCTGCATGGAAAAGAAACCGGCTTCTTCAAAGGCAAGCCGTATCTTTTGAAACTCCTTCCGGGATAACCTGCCGGTGTACCGCCCGATCTTTCCCACATTCTCTTTGCCTTCATAGACTACCAGTCCGTTGGTGTAGATCTCCGCACGGTAAACCGGACAATCACCCATGCAGGAGGTGGCTTCTATCGAAATAACGAGATCCTTTTCCGTTAACCCCTTCTGGCTTGCACAGGAGCAGATGAAAAGGATCGGGATGATCAGAATAAGGGGTGTTGTTTTGTGTAAGATCTGGTTCATTCGATAAAGGTAATAAGAATTTCCCTAAGGAAAATTCAGTTCCTGGTTCTCAGTTTACAGTTCTCAGTTCCATTCTATTTTACGGTTGGAGCTATCCGGTCCAGGGAGCGTTTTCCGGGTGTAAATTCGTTTTTCGATAACGGTAACGATGCCCGCCCTGTGAAATAGAGATTTTCCCAGACGTGCTGTTGAAGCTAAACATTGACGCCCAGGTTGGGCGTCTCTACATTGCGTGAATTCCAGATGCTTTATTGTTTCATAACAGACAAGGCACGTGCCTTGTCTCTACGGGTTCATCTAATCTTATCTCTCGTCATTCCTGATTTTACTGTAGACTGTGGACTGTGGACTTTTCCCACAACCCGTAACCTGTAACTCGTATCCTCCATTTTCTTTTTATTACCATTGTCGTTATTTCGTTCTTTATACGTATTTTTGGCTCGAAGATTGACGAGATAACATGCATGAAGCGAAATAGAGATATCCTGACCGGGATTGTTCTGCTTGTTTTTGTGATCGCAGGAACCCACGAAGTGAGCGGACAGCGAGTTCCCGAGGGTGAACGATTGAAGAGCAACAGTGACCTGATCGTACGAAGCTGTTATGCAGGTAATAATTCGAGAAGGATATACATCCCGCCACCCGAACAGTTCTACAAAGCAATGGAGAAGTCAAAAGGGGGCGGTACCATCAAGGTAAAAACATACGATTTTCCCGTTGAAGCAAAAAATGCATTCCTGTATGCCGTTGCAATCTGGGCATCCCTTCTTGAATCCCCGGTGGATATCAATGTCGCTGCAACATGGTCTAATTTAGGGAGTGGCACCCTTGGCAGCACCTACCTGGATCCTTCGAAGGTTTTACGGGGCAGGGATATCGGAGCACTTGAAGCCGACGCGCTCTATCCGTATCCCATAGCTGAAAAAATGGCAGGGAAAGAGCTGAATGAACCCGATGATTTTGAGATTGAAATGGTGTTAAACAGCGATCAGGACTGGTATTTCGGAACGGATGGCAATACCGATCCGAATCAGTATGACCTGGTAACGGTTGCCCTCCATGAAATGTGCCATGGACTGGGATTTTACAGCACTATGGGGGAGAATAATGACTTTGGCTGGTGGGGATATACTTCCGGATTGACACTCTATTTTGACCATTTTATAGAGAATGGAGCAGGCCAGCAGTTGATCGACACCGCTTTATTCGCGAACGGATCCGTTGAACTGCTGAATCAGTACGAAAGCAACAACCTTTATTTCAGCTGCCCCATAGCACGGAGCGTAAACAGCGGTTTATCTCCCAGGTTGTATGCACCCGGAGAGTTTGACCCGGGATCAAGCATTTCGCATTTAAATGAAAACACCTATCCCGGTGCAAGCCAGAACGCCCTGATGACACCGTTTATCGATAGAGAGCAAGCTATCCACAACCCGGGACCGATTGTTATGGCTATGTTTGCTGAGATCGGATGGATACATACCTATATCGAGCACGACACACTGATGGATGCTGAGAACCTGGACCTGCCATTTACCGTTACGGCAACGATTACCAGCGATACATCCATCACGTCAGATGGCGGGTATGTCTATTATTCAACCGACGGTTTTGACACGCATGATAGCATCATGTTAGCCGAAACGGGTAACCCGGATGAGTACACGGCTGATATCCCGGTTTCCGATACAGGAATATATGTTTCTTATTACCTTGCTGTTACCGATTACTTCGACCGCGTTTACCGGAAGCCGGCAACTGCGCCGGAGATAAACTACTGTTTTTTTATTGGTAAGGACACCGTGAAACCGGTCATTGAGCACGAACCGGTTCTCTACATGCTGCTCAGCCAGGATTCCCTGAAATTCAGGGCTGATGTGAGGGATAACCTGGGAGTTGATTCGGTCTATATCGACTATCTGATCAATGAAGCAGCGATGGACCCGGTCACGTTGCCGGTTGCTTTTAAGCCCACATACCAGGGATACCTGAATTTTGAAGGGGCAACCCTTGCCGTGGGGGATACGATACGTTACCGTATCACAGCGGTCGACGCTTCGGTCTCAGGCAACACGGCAACCATTCCCGATTCAGGATATTATGTTTTTACCGTTGAAAAGATCAATGACCCGGTGGATGCTTATGAGAATGATTTCGATGGTGCAGCGGATGATTTCCTGAAAAACGGCTTCTCCATTGAGTCTCTGACCGGTTTTACCAATCCGGCTTTGCATACCCGGCACCCCTATGAACAAACCGGTGAGTCTAACAAATCAATTGAATACGAAGCGATCCTGACCTATCCGATCATCCTGAAAGAGAGCGATTCCTGGATGGCGTTCGACGAGATCGTCCTTGTTGAACCCGGTGAGGTTGGAACGGTGTTTGGAGATTACGAGTTCTGGGATTATGTCATTGTTGAAGGATCAAGAGATATGGGATCGACCTGGTATCCGCTATTTCCAGGTTATGATTCCAGGATAAACACCCTCTGGCTCTCCACCTATAACACGACCTTGAATGATGGTAATTCAGAAGCACTGGGTGCTTCAAACATGTACCGTGAGCGCATGATCAACCTGCTGGCTGAAGATGAATTCAATGGGGGAGATGAGATCCTGATCCGGTTCCGGCTCTACTCGGATGCTTTTGCCTACGGCTGGGGCTGGGTAATTGATAACATCAGGATCCAGGGTGATCTGTCGGGCACCGGGAACGATCTGTTTGTGGATCATGATATCCGCGTTTTTCCAAATCCCATATCCGGGACCTTCACCATTGAGGGGCGCCTGGAACAGGGCATCCAGGATGTGAACGTGATCATAACCGATATTCTTGGAAGAGAGCTGTTCAACAAGGAGTTCAGAGTGACCGGTGAAACCTTCCAGGAAAGGATTGATCTTTCCGGGAATGCACCCGGTATCTATCTCATCACCGTTTCATCAGGAGATAAAATGGCTCTCCTGAAAATAATAAAATCGTATTGACATTTCCTTTTCAACACATCTTCCTGCATGCCTGCCGGGTGAGCCCTGCTGACATAGAAGAAAGAAGCATTCCCCCCTTTTTATTATCCGTTAAAATGAGTTAAATTTGCACCCTGTTAACATCAGACGAAAAAATCCCATATATAATGAGCATTTTAAATGGTTTTCTGGGTAAGATCCTTGGAAATAAAGCAGAGAGAGACCTGAGGCAGATCAGCCCGTATATTGGACAGATCAACCAGGAATATGAAAAGATCACCCGTTTATCAAACGATGATCTTCGGAACAGAACCCTGGAACTTAAGGAATTTGTACGCAATAGCATCCGTGAAGAAGAGCAGGAAATTAAGCAGTTGAAGGAGAAGCTGGAGGCGGAAGAGACGGGTATGGACGAGAAAGAAGAGATATACAACAGCATTGATAAGATTGAAGCAGCGATTGTCGAGAAGCTTTCAGAAGTGCTCGATGAGGTCCTGCCGGTTGCCTTTTCCATTGTAAAAGAGACTGCCAAACGGTTTAAAGAGAATGAATCGGTGGAAGTAACAGCAACCCAGTTCGACCGTGACCTGGCAGCAAACCGGGATAGCATCATCATTAAAGGAGATAAGGCCATCTGGAAAAACTCCTGGATGGCAGGGGGCAACATGATCATCTGGGACATGGTGCATTATGATGTTCAGCTCATCGGGGGAGTGTTCCTTCACCAGGGGAAAATTGCTGAAATGGCAACCGGTGAAGGGAAAACACTGGTCGCTACCCTGCCCATATTCCTGAATGCGATGACGGGAAGGGGCGTTCATATCGTTACCGTGAATGATTACCTGGCGAAACGTGACTCGGAGTGGATGGGACCGCTTTTCGAATTTCACGGCTTTTTGGTGGACTGCATTGATAAGCACCAGCCAAATTCCAGCGATCGCAGAAAAGCATACCAGGCTGACGTAGCCTATGGGACCAACAATGAATTTGGCTTTGATTACCTGCGGGATAATATGGCGATCAACCCCGAAGACCTGGTGCAACGGAAACACAACTATGCCATTGTGGACGAGGTCGATTCTGTCCTGATTGACGATGCCCGTACACCCCTTATTATTTCCGGTCCCACACCCAAAAGCGATACCAGCGAGTTTGATGAGCTCAAACCCAAAGTGGAAAAACTGGTGAGTGCCCAGCGAAAACTGGTCAACCAGGTGCTGGCAGATTCTAAAAAGCTTATCGCTGATGGCGAGAACGAAAAGGGCGGATTGCTCCTGCTGAGAGCATTTAAAGGACTTCCGAAAAACAGCGCGCTGATCAAATTCCTGAGCGAGGAGGGAATGAAATCGCGGATGCTGAAAACGGAAAACTTTTACATGCAGAACAACAGCAAGGAGATGTACAAGGTGACGGATGACCTCTATTTCATTATCGATGAAAAACAGAATACCATCGAACTGACGGAGAATGGCATCGATCTGATCACAACCTCCTCTGAAGATGCCAGTTTTTTTATCCTGCCTGACGTCGGTGGAGAGATTGCTGAAATTGAAAAGTCGGACATCCCGGAAAAAGAAAAATTCAAAGCCAAAGACAAGCTTATCCAGGATTATGCTGTCAAATCAGAGCGGGTACATACAATGAACCAGCTGCTGAAAGCATACAGCCTGTTTGAGAAGGATGTGGAATACGTTGTCATTGAAAACAAGGTGAAGATCGTCGATGAACAAACCGGGCGGATCATGGAGGGCAGAAGGTATTCGGACGGATTGCACCAGGCGATTGAAGCGAAGGAGAGGGTAAAGGTGGAAGCTGCCACCCAGACCTTCGCCACCATCTCCCTGCAGAACTATTTCAGAATGTACCAGAAGCTTGCCGGAATGACAGGAACCGCTGAAACGGAAGCCGGAGAACTCTGGAACATCTATAAGCTGGATGTAGTTGTTATTCCTACAAACAGGCTGGTTATCCGGGATGACCGTGAAGACCTGGTGTACAAAACAAAACGGGAAAAATACAACGCGGTTATTGATGAGATCGTCAACCTGGTGAATAACGGGCGACCGGTACTGGTGGGTACAACCTCCGTTGAGATCTCCGAGCTGCTGAGCAGGATGTTGAAAATGAAGGGGATAAAGCATAACGTGTTGAATGCCAAACTCCACCAGCGCGAAGCAGATATTGTTGCTGAAGCAGGGAAAACCGGAACAGTAACCATTGCGACCAACATGGCAGGGCGTGGTACCGATATCAAGCTGACCGAAGAAGTAAAAAAAGCAGGTGGTCTGGCTATCGTTGGAACGGAAAGGCACGAATCCCGAAGGGTTGACAGGCAGCTTCGCGGTCGCTCAGGAAGGCAGGGGGATGTGGGCTCATCCCAGTTTTTTGTCTCCCTGGAAGACGACCTGATGCGCTTGTTCGGATCGGAGAGGATTGCCGGTATCATGGACAGGATGGGACTGAAAGAAGGGGAGGTGATCCAACATCCGATGATCTCAAGATCCATCGAACGAGCACAGAAAAAAGTGGAAGAGAATAATTTCGGGATCCGGAAAAGACTACTGGAATATGATGATGTGATGAACTCACAACGCGAGGTGATCTATACCAAAAGAAGGCATGCCCTGCTCGGTGAAAGGCTGGAAGTGGACATCGCCAATATGATGTATGACGTTTCCGAAAACCTGGTTGATGAATACCATAGCGTTGGAGACTTTGAAAATTTCAGCTTTGAGCTGATGCGTTCCCTCTCCATTGAGTCCCCCATGCCGGCTGAAGAGTTCCTAAAGGTTAATCCCGATGAGATTGTTGAAGCCATCAACAATGTGGTGATCGATACCTATAGCCGGAAAGAAGAGGCGATAGCAGCACAAGCCTTTCCGGTAATCAAAGAGGTGTATGAAAAACAGTCACACGTATATGAAAATATTGTCGTCCCCATTTCTGACGGAACAAAAGTGTTCCAGGTGATTACCAATTTGCAGAAATCTGCAGAGACGAAAGGGAAGGAGCTGGTAAAATCCTATGAGAAATCGGTAATCCTGATGACCATTGATGAGTCGTGGAAAGAGCACCTCAGGGAGATGGATGACCTGCGTCAATCGGTTCAGGCGGCAACCTACGAGCAGAAAGACCCGTTGCTGATCTATAAATTCGAATCCTTCGAGTTGTTCAAAATCATGATAAACCGGATCAACAGGGATGTGATCGCAACCCTGATGAAGGGACATATACCCATCACTGATCCGAACCAGGTGCGTGAAGCCGAGCGGAGAAGAAAATTGGATATGAGCAATCTCAGGACCACAAAAACCGATGTTCCTTCCTATTCCGAAAGTGAATCAACCGCAGGTGGTCCACCACATCCACAAAAAACTCAACCCGTCAGGGCTGATAAGAAAGTTGGAAGGAATGACCCGTGTCCCTGTGGCAGCGGGAAAAAATATAAACATTGTCATGGCAGAGCGGGAGGGGCAGAGGCTCCGGCACAGCCGGGACGATGATGGGAAGGATGAGTGATGAGTGATGAATGATGAGTGATGAATAATGAATTAGCATGGAGCGTGGAGTATGGGGCAAGTGGCATAGAGTAGTGAGAGGTGAGTGACTGTGTGACGAAGTGACTGAGAGACGGTGAGTCAGAGAGGAGAAGTGTGAAATAAATGGATAAAGTTAGTGGGTTATTAAGTTATTAGGTTATTAAGGTGTCTGAATGGAAAACTTGAAAATTGGTGGCAAGGTATTAAACAAAAAAATCAGACATATACCTTTAAGTCAAAGGTTTACATCGATGTACTCAATAACTTAATAACTACTAACCAAATAACTTTTTTCAGGTGCTCGGTTCTCGGTAAAAAAAAAAGATGATGTGACTGGGGGACGGAGAGACGAGGTGACTGTGAGACTTTGAGACGAAGAGAAGTGAGTTGTGAGAGAGTGCCGCCTTTTCAACCATTGTAGAGACGCCCAACCTGGGCGTCTTAATATCCGGTTAACCAGAAACATCAGGTTTGTTTAATTTTTTTTACACGAAATGTCTCGTAATATATCAATGTAGAGACGTAAGATCTTACGTCTCTACGTTGA
>CAYMFM010000110.1:0-8991 GCA_964389685.1 uncultured Rikenellaceae bacterium | reverse complement strand
GAAAATTTCATACCCAAACTTGAGGGTATTGAATTTGACTTTTATCAGGGTTAACAATCAAATATTCCTAAAACTTATGTAGGTCGACTCTCCGAGTCGACAGATAGGCGACTTGGAAACCTGCCTGCGGCAGGCAGGGTCGCCCTACATTTTGTACAGTATAACTGAATCTAACGGTTATGCTTATCAGCCTCTGATAAACCGGTAACGAAGTTCGTATCTCAACTTGGTATTCGATAACGCTTTTCTCGTCGCTCCACTTTGCAGTCGGTCAGATATCATCGGTCAGACCGACTCCCTGCAGTCCGGCACACACGCTAGCGGTCAGACCGGGTATCACTGTGCCCGTCTGACCCATTTGGGGTCTGACGGACGGGGCACGACCAGTATCTTGACACGACGATTTTATGTAGTAAATCAATATTTGCTCCTTTGGGAGCAAAACGTTGGTAGCATGAAATACCGTTAAATAACGATCGCTCCGTAGGTGCGAAACCATTCCAAATTATCAATCATCAACATGGAATGATTGCAGTGTGAAAAAGTGTGACCAGTAGGATTGCAATTAACAACTGCCAATAGCTTAACAATCAAATATTACTAAAACTTATGTAGGGCGACCCTGCCTGCCGCAGGCAGGGTCGCCCTACATTTTGTACAGTATAACTGAATCTAACGGGTATGCTTATCAGCCTCTGATAGACCGGTAACGAAGTTCGTATCTCAACTTGGTATTCGATAACGCTTTTCTCGTCGCTCCACTTTGCAGTCGGTCAGATATCATCGGTCAGACCGACTCCCTGCAGTCCGGCACACACGCTAGCGGTCAGACCGGGTATCACTGTGCCCGTCTGACCCATTTGGGGTCTGACGGATGGGGCACGACCGGTACGCTCGTCACTCAACCCTGTCACAGCGTCTTTGAAACAAACGCTGACAGGTCGTAAAGACGCTGTCAGGTTTTTACTCCTTTAAGCCCCGTCAGGGGCGGCATGTTTTTAGAACGAATTGGAAGCATTTAAAAGCGATCCAACTGCAAGGTTCTTCAGCGGGAAATCCTTCCATGGACCGCAACGTACCAGGCGATCCGATAGCGAGAGACAAACAACGAATAACACCAGACGACCCGGGCCCGGTCTGGGCGACATCGTGACAGAACACCGATAGACAAAATCCGAACGAAGAATCCCTCACCATGTTATATAGCATTTGCTCATTTTATTTCAATTTCACGGTTTGGTAATGAAATAATTTTCGCTATATTGTATAGCTTTCTATTCCCTGATAATGCAATACTTGTGAGAAGATTTCCTAAAATTAGTCTTGACTCCTCTACATCTGATACAAGCCGAATTTCTATTGGATTAAATCTACCTGAAACCTTAAACATAACACAATGGATAATTACCAAATATTGAATGTTGATGTTCAGGAACACCTTGCTATCCTGACCATCAGCCGTCCCGAAGCAATGAATGCATTGAACAGTCTGTTTTTTGATGAAATGGAGGACTTCCTTGCCAAACTCCAAACTCAACCGGATATCCGTCTGTTGATCATTACCGGTGAAGGAAAAGCATTTGTTGCGGGGGCAGATATTGCGGAAATGGCAGATATGACACAGTCCGAAGGATTGGTATTCTCAAAGCGGGGGCAAACTATCTTTCGCAAGATTGAGGAACTGGAAATCCCGGTGATTGCTGCTGTTAATGGATTCGCCCTGGGTGGGGGTTGTGAACTGGCTATGTCATGCGATATCCGTGTGGCAAGCGCAAAAGCTAAATTTGGACAACCGGAGGTGAATCTCGGGCTGACACCCGGATATGCCGGCACACAGCGGTTATCCAGATTGGTCGGAAAAGGGGATGCAATGCTCATGCTGTTGAGCGGGGATCACATTTCCGCTGATGAAGCTCTCCGGATTGGCCTTGTTCAATGGGTAACAGAACCAGAAGAATTGATGGATAAGGTAGTTGATCTTGCAAAAAAGATCGTTTCGAAAGGACCGCTTGCTGTAAAAAAGGTAAAAAAAGCAGTCAGATCCGGGCTGGAATCCACTTTTGAAACGGGATGCGATCTTGAATCGCAGGAGTTCAGCTCCCTCTTTGAAGGAGAAGGAAAAGAGGGAATGAAAGCGTTCCTGGAAAAACGTCCACCAAAATGGTAAACCTAAAAACCTGAAATAAATGAAAAACAAAGAGTATGCAAATCGGTTTAAACATGTAACCGTTCTCGGTGCAGCCGGTAAAATGGGAAGCGGGATTCTGCTGCTTACTGCCCTGGAAATGGTTGCATTGAAAAGAGATCCGGAACATCAGTCGGCTGACTTCTCACTTTACGCCATGGATATTTCTGAACAAGGGCTTCAGGGGGTCCTGGAATACCTGAAAAAACAATCACAGAAAATCGGGGAAAAGAAACTGGATAAAGTGAAGGCATTGTATACCGGCGTACCGGGTATCGAAAAAGATGAGGATTTCGTTGCCAGGTATGTAGAGGATGTGATGTCGTTCGTGAAACCCACAACCTCCATTGAGAGTGCCTATGATTCAACCCTTATTTTTGAAGCGGTAAGTGAAGATCAGCCTCTGAAAGTTAAACTGCTGGCTGATATCGCAAAGAATAATACAAATGATCCCTGGTTCCTTACAAATACATCGTCAATTCCCATTCAGGAGTTGAATACCATGGCAGGACTGAAAGGAAGGATCCTTGGATTTCATTTCTACAATCCACCGGTCATTCAGAAACTGGTGGAAGTGATTGTTGGTGAGGAAACCATCCCTGAACTGGCAGCCTTTGCAGATCAACTGGTTCAGCGGTTGGGGAAAGTAAAAGTACCCGCAAACGATAAAGCAGGATTTATCGGCAATGGACACTTCATGCGGGATGCACTCTTCGGCATTGAACTTGCCGAGAAGCTAACCATCGAATATTCCTTCGCACAGGCAGTCTACCTGATCAATACGGTAACCCAGAAGTTCCTGATACGCCCAATGGGAATTTTTCAATTGATCGATTATGTTGGTGTTGATGTCGTTCAGTTGATCTTGAAAGTTATGAATCCTCATTTTCCTTCAGAAAAATTGCACAACTCCCTGATCGATGAATTGAATAATGCAGGGATGAAGGGAGGACAAAATCCGGATGGTTCACAAAAAAATGGATTCCTGCAATATGAAGAATGGAAAATAACCGGATTTTACGAACCGGGAGAGAAGAAGTACCTGTCACTGGAAGAGATAAAACCGGAGCTTGACTCAATATTAGGGGACTTGCCGGAAGGTATGGAACCATGGAAAAACCTTATTCGCGACCCTGAAAAAGAGAATAAACTTTCCGTGATCTTTGAAAATATGAGAACCCTGGATACACTCGGTGCAAGACTTGCAGTGAATTTTGGGTTGCGGTCGAAGCAAATTGGCCTGCAACTGGTGGAAGATAGCGTTGCAGCCAGTGAAAAAGATGTGAATACCGTTTTATTGACAGGGTTTTTTCATGCGTATGGACCCATTAATAACTACTTTTGAATAGATTAACTGCAAAGCAAATAGTATCACTAAAAACAGTACACCATGGATTTTGAATTTACCGAAGAACATCTGATGATTCGTCAGGCAGCGAGGGATTTCGCACAACGGGATCTCCTTCAGGATGTCATTGAACGAGATGAAAAGGCCGTTTTTCCAACCGAACACGTGAAAAAAATGGCAGAGCTCGGTTTTCTTGGCATGACGGCAAGCGCGGAATATGACGGCGGTGGCATGGATACCATATCCTATGTGCTCGCGATGGAGGAAATATCAAAGGTCGATTCTGCAGCCGGAGTGATCATGTCCGTTAATAATTCACTGGTTTGTTGGGGTTTGGAAGAGTATGGGACCGAAGAGCAGAAAGAGAAATACCTCAAGCCACTCGCCCGGGGAGAGATAATCGGGGCATTCCTCCTTTCCGAACCGGAAGCCGGCTCAGATGCTACCATGCAGCGAACCATGGCAGTTGATAAAGGAGATCATTACCTGGTAAACGGTACAAAAAACTGGACCACCTGTGCCAGTTCAGGATCTACCTATATCCTGATCGCGCAGACAGACCCCGAAAAAAGACACCGTGGTATCAATGCATTTGTCATTGAAAAAGATACACCCGGCATTACACTTGCACCCCACGAGAATAAGATGGGGATGAGAAGCTCCGATACACACTCCGTAATGTTTACTGATGTGGTCATACCCAAGGAGAACAGAATCGCTGAAGATGGATTTGGCTTTAAATTTGCCATGAAAACCCTTGAAGTTGGAAGATTGGGAATTGCTGCTCAGGCTCTTGGAATTGCATCCGGTGCCTATGAACGGGCAGTGCAATACTCTAAGGAGAGAAAAGCATTCGGTACGGAGATCTGTAATCATCAGATTATCGCGTTTAAATTGGCGGACATGGCTTTGCAGATTGAACTTGGCCGGCTGATGTGCCTGAAAACAGCCTGGTTGAAGGATCAGGGTAAACCGTTTGGTATTGAAAGTGCCATGGCTAAGCTGTTCTGTGCCGATATGGCTATGCAGGTTACAACAGAAGCCGTTCAGATACTTGGTGGCTACGGATATGTGAAGGACTACCACGTGGAACGGCTCATGCGGGAAGCTAAATTGACGCAGATCTATGAGGGAACCTCAGAGATTCAGAAGATTGTAATATCAAGGGATATTCTGAAAGATTGATCCTGAACCATGATGGCCATCTGGCCATGATTTAATCAGCTCCTGGTCATAATAGGTGCCCGGTTGCGCAATCGCTTTTTATTTATGAGCAGTGTTAAACCATATAAACCGAAACACCACATCCGGATTGTCTCAGCAGCCTCACTCTTCGATGGGCATGATGCCGCGATCAATATCATGAGGCGAATACTGCAATCTTCCGGTGCAGAGGTCATTCACCTTGGTCATAATCGTTCCGTATCGGAAATTGTAAACTGTGCCATTCAGGAAGATGCACAGGCAATAGCCGTTACTTCCTACCAGGGCGGCCACATCGAGTTCTTTTCCTATATGTATGATCTGCTGAAGGAACGGGGAGCCGGACACATCAGGATATTTGGCGGTGGCGGGGGAGTAATCCTTCCGGAAGAAATGAAACAGCTGCATCAATATGGCATTACGCGGCTTTTCTCTCCGGACGATGGTCGAAAAATGGGACTCCAGGGAATGATCAATGAGGTACTGAAATTGTCTGATTTCCCGATGGGAAAAGATGTAGACGTTCAGCCTGAGGATATTAGGAACAGGGACTTTATAGCAATTGCCAGAACCATTTCTGCAGCAGAAAATTATCCGGCTGGATTGAAGGATCTGTTTGACGAGTTGAAGAAAGGATGCATGGATAAGAACACTCCGGTTATTGGCATAACCGGAACCGGAGGATCCGGGAAATCCTCAATCATCGATGAAATTGTGCGCCGGTTTCTGGATGATTTCAACGATAAAACAATGGCGATTTTATCCGTTGATCCGTCACGCAGGAAAACCGGTGGCGCCCTGCTCGGTGACCGGATCCGCATGAATTCGATCGACTCTCCCCGAATCTTTATGCGGTCACTGGCTACCAGGCAATCCAACCTGGCGCTCTCAAAATATGTCCGCGATGCACTTTGTATTGTTAAATACGCAGGTTTTGACCTGATCCTTCTCGAAACATCCGGTATCGGCCAGTCCGATACAGAAATTGTTGATCACAGCGATCTTTCAATGTACGTGATGACACCCGAATATGGTGCGGCAATGCAACTTGAGAAGATTGATATGCTCGATTTTGCTGACCTGATCGCCATCAATAAATTTGACAAAAGAGGAGCAGAGGATGCACTGAGAGATGTGAAGAAACAGTATCAGCGAAACCACCTTCTCTTTGAAAAGGATCTTGATGAGATGCCGGTATTTGGTACCATTGCTTCGCAGTTTAACGACCCGGGAATGAATCGACTGTACACTGCTCTGATTAACCAGGTGAGGGAGAAATTTATCGAAGACTTTCATTCGAGAATCGTTCCCGAGAAAAAGATTGCAGAGAAAATCTATATTATTTCACCGAAAAGAACACGCTACCTCTCTGAAATTGCTGAGACAGTAAGACGCTACAACCGGAAAGTCGAACAACAGGTAAACGTTGCCAGACGCATGGATGGGATAAACCAGACACTTCAAATCCTGACAGAGAAAAGTAATCCGGAGACGGAGATCATCAGTCAAATGGAAAAAATGTACCGGGAAGAGGAGAAGAAACTGAGTAAAGAAAACCGTGACATTCTTAAAAACTGGGAGAAGAAAAAAGCAAGGTATCAAAAAGAGTACTTTATTTTCAAAGTGCGGGATAAGGAGTTTAAAATCAAGACCCACCACGAATCGTTATCCCACATGCAGATCCCCAAACTATCCTTGCCAAAATTTAAGTCCTGGAGTGAAATACTCAAATGGAACCTGAAAGAGAATGTTCCCGGAGAATTTCCATATGCAGCTGGTGTATTCCCGTTTAAAAGAGAGAATGAAGATCCAACAAGAATGTTTGCCGGAGAGGGTGGACCGGAAAGAACGAACAAACGGTTTCATTACCTCTCTTATGAACTGTCGGCAAAACGACTATCAACTGCATTTGACTCGGTTACGCTCTATGGATTTGATCCGGATATAAGACCTGATATCTATGGGAAAGTAGGCAATTCAGGTGTCTCAATTGCGTGCCTGGATGATGCAAAAAAACTCTATTCAGGATTTAACCTGGTTGATCCGCAAACATCGGTATCAATGACCATAAACGGACCGGCTCCCATGTTGGTGGGATACTTTATGAATACAGCCATTGATCAGCAGTGTGAAATATACATCCGGAAGCATGGCTTGCAGGAAGAGGTGGAGGGAAAAATGGATGAACTATTCAAAAAACAGGAAAGGGATAAACCACAATATCAGGGGAAACTGCCAAAGGGAAACAATGGATTGGGTTTAATGCTTCTTGGCGTTACAGGAGACCAGATTCTGCCAAAGGAAGTGTATGCTAAGATTAAAGCAGACACCATTTCCCGGGTGAGGGGTACGGTACAGGCTGATATATTGAAGGAGGACCAGGCACAGAATACCTGCATCTTCTCAACCGAATTTGCACTGAAAATGATGGGCGATATCCAGGAGTACTTCAATGAGCATAACGTGCGGAATTTCTATTCCGTATCGATCTCGGGCTACCATATTGCCGAAGCTGGAGCCAACCCGATCAGCCAGCTCGCTTTTACCCTGGCTAACGGCTTTACATTCGTTGAATACTATGTCTCGCGGGGAATGGATATCAATCAGTTTGCCCCGAACCTCTCCTTTTTCTTTTCAACCGGCATCGATCCGGAATACTCCGTGATAGGAAGGGCGGCACGATTGATCTGGGCGAAAGCAATGAAACAGATGTATGGAGGCAATGAGCGTTCACAGAAGTTGAAATACCATATCCAGACATCCGGGAGGTCACTCCATGCCCAGGAAATTGAATTTAACGATATCAGAACCACCCTCCAGGCATTGACGGCCATTTATGATAATTGTAACTCCCTTCATACCAATGCCTATGACGAGGCAATTACCACACCCACCGAGGAATCTGTACGCAGAGCCATGGCGATCCAGATGATCATCAATCACGAGCTTGGAATTACAAAGAATCAGAATCCCCTTCAGGGATCATTTATCATCGAAGAACTGACTGACCTGGTTGAAGAGGCTGTCTTGATGGAATTTGACAGCCTTTCTGAAAGGGGAGGCGTCCTGGGCTCCATGGAAACCATGTACCAGAGAGGTAAAATACAGGCGGAATCACTCTATTATGAAAACCTGAAACATACCGGGAAACTTCCCATTATGGGTGTGAATACATTTCTTTCTCCCAACGGATCTCCCACGGTCATACCGGATCAGGTAATCCGGGCAACGGAAGAGGAAAAGAAATTCCAGGTTGAAATGGTTAAATCACTCTATACCGCTCATAAGGATAAATCGGAAAAGATGCTTCGGAAACTGAAGGATGTTGTGAACCGGAATGAGAATATTTTCGAAGCCCTCATGGAGGTAACAAAATATTGTACTCTCGGGCAAATTACTCAAACACTGTTTGAAGTGGGCGGACAGTACCGTAGAAATATGTAATTTATCCGGATAATTTGTAATTTTAAATCCACAAATCCACTCAGATCATGGCAAAGAATCAGTACGACCTAACCACTGCCCTTATTCTCTCATTATATCCCCGGGATGACAATACACAGATGGCTGTTTACCGGCTTAACACAACGGTTTTCCTCAAGAGGATCCGGCACACACCGGAGGAATTGGCCCCCTATAAAAATTTCCCTGATCAGACCGAATTCAGAAAAGACCGGATTATTCAGGTGCTGAAAGACAATGAGATCCAGATGGAAAACATCCGGATTGTTATGGGAAGGGGAGGACTGCTTAAACCGGTTACGTCCGGAGTATATCTTGTGAATGAAAAAATGAGAAATGACCTAAAAAACAATGAGTTGGGAGAAGATGTCGTTAACCTGGGAGGCCTTATTGCAGATGCTGTGGCAAAGGAATTACCGGATGCAAAAGCCTATATTGCCGATCCGGTGGTTGTGGATGAGTATGACGATATCTCAAGGATATCCGGCCATCCGCTCTTTGAACGAAAATCCATCTTTCATGCCCTGAACCAGAAAGCGGTAGCCCGCGAACATGCCAAATCGCTTGGGAGAAAATATGAGGATATGAACTTCATCGTTGTGAACCTGGGACGGGGTAATACGGTTGGGGCACACCACCTGGGACGGGTGATCGATGCCACACAGGGCTACGACGGCGATGGCCCGTTCTCCCCTATCGGAAGTGGTACCTTACCGATCGGTGACGTGATCCGGATGTGCTTCAGCGGGAAATATAGCGAACAGGAAATGTTGAAAATGGTACGGGGTGAGGG
>CAYMFM010000109.1:0-9496 GCA_964389685.1 uncultured Rikenellaceae bacterium | reverse complement strand
TCATTAAGCCCCGCACCCGTTAGACTTACTACATGCCCGGCACACCAATAATCCATGCCCTACGGGCATTTGATTAATAACTTACAACAAGCTGCCGGACATACGGTTTGCCATTGTAGATTAAGTGGATATAATAAATACCGGCCTGAAATTGACTGGTATCAAATAGCAAGGTAGGATTACTTGTTTTTGCATCTGCAACCAGAACCTGCTGACTGTTATAGATTTTTACTTCAAATCATATTTTGATAGGTAAATGTGCCCTTAAAGTTGAACCGGAAACGGTTTGTGAAACATAACCATCAGGTCCATTACAAGAAGGGCTTTCATAGTTAAAAACAAATACAGAATTATTTGCTTGTGATGTAGTATAAATGCAATGATCGGCAGTTAAAAGATAAGCTTTGTTGTCCAAAATAGCATTGTTAATCAAAGACCCTGAACAGAAGTAAATATTGTTCATATAAATCCTATCAAACGGATCACTTTTCCGTTTGCCAATCATCTCCCGCTGGACAATTTATATCTACGTTACACCACTGAACCAGACCATATTTATCGTCACATGGATTCAATCTTTTTAATATCCCTTTATAATCATGACCTACTCTGCTAATGATTAATGTTCCCGGATTAGTAATTTCGTAAGGTTCGGAATACTCAATTATGATTTCATCACCTTCAACAGGCTGAATCGCCAATATTTTACTCTGTTTATTGTTATTTGGCAATATTTCCAATAATCCTTCTTCTTTCACATCAATGTCAACATCAAATGCTTTTGTAAATCGTAAATGCTTATTGATTCTATTTTCCGGAAGTTTATCTTCTTCAATCAACTTATCAATATCAAATTCTTCCATTATAATAATAGGAAGATTATTGATATTCTCAAAATTAGAATATATCTCACTTGGAGGGGTTCCTTCTCTGGATATTTGCGCAATTGCAGATTCAGCAAAAAATATGTTACCAACAAATCCAAGTAATAAAAAATTTATTACTGGATTTTTCATGGTATTTTTATTTAAAGATTTTTTTAAATGTATCTCCAGGATATCCAGGAAAGTAAGTATTCAAATTTTCAATTGTTAAAATCATCTCCTGTTCGTCCAATGACATATGAAAAGTTGTTTCTGGACACCCTATATAATACCTGCCTTTGTACTGGATTCTAATACTATCGGGCGGAAGAATAGTATAGGTATAAGCATGATAAGGTTCACCATATAGAGTATCAATTCTCCTGATAAGCGTATCGTTTATAAAAAGAATATCTTCATGGTTAATCATATTTACCCAGTCTCCAATTATTCCCCCGTTTATTCCCATAGACTTTTCATAAACTTCTTTGTCTCCCTCACAGCAAAAAGCCGTAAGAGAAATTATTCCATAAAATAATAATGTTCTGATTATTGTTTTCATGGTTTTTATTTTGTGATTATTGTATGCCTTCACTTATTCATTCCGAAATTGGCAGAAAGGTTATCCGTAATTTCTATGTTTATGTAATTTGATTTGTTTTTATATATTTTTTGTCAAAGAAAATGTCATTCAAGTACTTTGAGACACAATTCACATTGTTGGAAAACGATCGGTATCGGACCAGGAATAGCGATTGAAAACTTACGTAATCGGAGTGGAACCAGGTGAAATCCGATTAAGTCAAAGGGGAAAAATAGTCCAACATTAATTTGTACAAAATCTGTTCCAAAATGTAGGTTATCGGATACCAATTCACACGGGAACATGCGATACCTCACACCGGTCGTGCCCCGTCCGCCAGCTGGCCATGTGAAATAGCGATATCACCGCCAATGCAAGGCATTATTTCACATGGCTGGCGGATCGGGGTACGAATTTTGGGAGTTAAAATACTCTTTGCCCGAGCTGTAATCGCCCGGCTTTGCTCGTTGAAGCAGCTCCGCGTAGGCGCAGCTAGGGTGGATCTACGAGGGAACTTGTCGTACTTCGGCTTGAGTCCGGAGTACGACTTTACGGTACCAATTACTCGTCGTCCCAACTGTAGTGGGGCGACGAGACAACTGGCTCCGTAGGCCTGCCTGCAGGCAGGCAGGAGTCAAATGTTGGTAGCCAGGGGCGTAAGCCCCTGGTTGGGTGACCCGCATAATAACGGGCCAACTGCTATGTTGTACAACAGAAAATTGTTACATGGACCGAAGTTGTGCTAACCGTACATAGCAGCAAAACCCATCCGTCAGACCCCAAATGGATCAGACGGTAGAGTGATACCCGGTCTGAACGATGATCTTAAGTAACTCGTCGCCCGAACTGTAGTCGAGCGACGAGGCGATATAACTTCGAACAGCGTTGGAAACGAAATATTATTTCACAGGGCGGGTCTCGTTACCCCGCCTGACGGACGGGCAGGCGATTACCGGTTGACGATATTACTACCCTAAATACGATTTGAGCAGTTTACTGCGGGAGGTGTGACGGAGCCGACGAATGGCTTTTTCCTTTATTTGCCTGACCCGCTCACGGGTCAGTCCGAACCGTTCTCCGATCTCTTCCAGTGTCATATCCTGGATACCGATACCAAAAAAGAGCTTGATGATATCCCGTTCACGTTCTGTCAGGGTTGCCAGTGCCCGGTCAATCTCCTTGATGAGGGATTCATTCAACAGGGTTTTATCGGCAACCGGTGAGTCGTTGTTTGGCAGGACATCCAGCAGGCTATTATCCTCCCCGTCGACAAACGGTGCATCGACAGAAACATGACGTCCTGACACTTTCAGGGTATCGGTCACTTTCTCTTTTGGCAATTCAAGGGCCTCGGCAAGTTCCTCGGGTGAAGGAGTACGTTCAAACTCCTGCTCAAATTTAGAAAATGCTTTATTGATCTTATTGAGTGATCCTACCTGGTTCAGGGGCAAACGCACAATCCTGGATTGTTCAGCCAGTGCTTGCAGAATCGACTGCCTGATCCACCAGACTGCATAGGAGATGAACTTAAATCCACGCGTTTCATCGAATTTTTCAGCTGCTTTAATCAGTCCCAGGTTCCCTTCATTGATCAGATCCGGCAGACTCAATCCCTGGTTCTGATACTGTTTGGCAACCGAAACGACAAATCTCAGGTTCGCCCTGGTCAATTTTTCCAGGGCATCACGATCACCTTTTTTAATCCGCTGTGCCAGTTCCACCTCTTCTTCAACGGATATCAACTCCTCTTTCCCAATTTCCTGCAGGTACTTATCCAGTGAAGCACTCTCCCGGTTGGTAATCGATTTTGTAATTTTTAATTGTCTCATCTTTTTTCTTATAATTATCTCCTACTAAACCTGGTGCGAAGTTATGGCTTTAAACAACACAAGTCAAGAGTTAGGTATGGTTAAATAGATCTCGATGAAAAAAGGCTTGCAGAACAAGCCTTTTAACAAGTTGATCCACAGTTATTCACCTTATCGTCTTATCTCATAACTAAAGAACGTTCCATTGGGTTGAATTCCCTCAATGGAATATAGTGTTCTGCCTCCACCCAGAATATCTTTGACTTCACTTACACGCTGTACGCTGTTCCCGTTAATACGGAGAACAATGGTTCCTGATCGCAGTCCCAATTCACTCAAATACCCTTCACCGGCGTCGGTGATCTTCACACCATTTGAGATATTGTATTCTTCTCTATCGCCGTCAGAAAGTTCATCGAACTTTGCACCCATTATCAGGTCATCCGGGCGGACAATTTCGGTGCTACCTTCCGTGTTACGTAAAACAACTTCAAATTGTTTCCTTTTATTGTCTCTTTTTATCAGAACATCCACTTTATCGTTTGGACGGTATTTGCTGATCTGTTCCTGAAGTTCTGCTACTGAATTGACATTCACCTCATTAACACGAAGCACAACATCTCCATTTTTGATCCCTGCATCTTTTGCTGCTCCATTTTCACGCACATCATTGATGTACACTCCTTCAATCCTGTCCAGTTTCTTCTCTTCTGCCAGGCCAGCATCCACATCGGTGATGGTGACTCCAAGAATGGCTCTCTGTACTTCTCCGAATTCTTTCAGGTCTTCAACAATTTTCTTCACGATATTAACGGGTACGGCAAAGGAGTTTCCGGCATATCCGCCGGTGGGTGAAATGATGGCAGTGGTTAATCCGATGAATTCTCCATTGAGGGTAACCAGTGCTCCACCGCTATTTCCACGGTTGAGTGCTGCATCCGTTTGAATGAATGACTCAATCCGGAATTCATCGGGAAGCAAACCCAGGTTTCTCCCTTTGGCACTGATGATACCGGCGGTGACCGTTGAAGTAAGGTTAAAGGGATTGCCAACAGCAAGGACCCACTGTCCAAGTTTCAGTTTGTCGGAATCACCGAAACGTAAATAGGGCAGGTCTTTTTCTTTGATCCTGATCAATGCAATATCCGTGCTGGGATCACGCCCCACTATTTCGGCCTCGAAAACCCGTTTATCATTTAAGGTCACTTCAATTTCATCCGAGCCCTCGATCACGTGATTATTGGTTACGATATATCCATCCTCTGAAATGATAACACCCGAACCATAGCCAAGCATTGGCTGCGGGTTGCGGTTATACCGGTCTCCGTAAAAAAACTCATACAATGGATTACGGTATGCTGAGCTTCTCTCGGTAACCGTCATCACATGTACCACAGCATGAACCGTATTCTCTGCTGCAAAGGTAAAATCGAACTCTGCCGCCTCGAAATCCTGAGGCAGATTGGCAAACCGGACCAACTGCGAATCGCTCTTCTCAACAATTGCCGGATCAGCAGGCTTTTGAATGAACAATGTATATGCAAATATGGCTAATAAGCCTCCAACCAGGGCCACCATTAATGTACCCAATATCTTCTTTCCGTTCATGATAATCAGTTTTATAATATGGTAACAAATTTAATCAATATTTGTTTGGTTTTTCATTACAAAAATTATGCCTCTAAAATAAGATTGCTAACTTTACAACTACCTAAACGCATGATTAATATTGATGTTGCAGCGTGTATTGTGATTTAACACTTTTTAACGATTCCTGACATGTTGATTCATTTTTATAAATACCACGGCACAGGGAATGATTTTATCGTCATTGATAACCGGCAGGGGCTGCCCGTATCAGTAAATCAGACACTCGTTAACCGGTTATGCGACCGCAGGTTTGGAATTGGTGCGGATGGCCTGATGTTGTTATACCGTCACGATCAATATGATTTTGAGGTGAAATATTTCAATGCGGATGGATTGGAAGGATCCTTCTGCGGGAACGGTGCACGGTGCATTGCAGCTTTTGCATACCGGTCAGGGATTACCGGGAAATCGATGCATTTTAAAGCATATGATGGCATCCACGAGGCATCGGTTGAAAACGATCAGGTGAGGGTGAAGATGAATGATGTTAACCGGGTAGATAAGAGGAAAGATTTTTACTTCCTGGATACCGGTTCACCTCATGCCGTCTTTTCCCGGTCTGATGTTAAGACAATGGATGCATATGCAGAAGGGAAAAAGATCAGGTATAGCAAACCGTTTGAACCCGGGGGAACCAATGTTGACTTTATTCAACCGGAAGGGAATACCCTCTTTGTCCGGACGTATGAAAGGGGTGTGGAAAATGAAACCCTGTCCTGTGGGACGGGAGTCGTTGCCTCTGCCATTTGTTCAGTCCTGGATGACAAAATGGACAATCCACCTGTCTCCGTTCAAACCAAAGGAGGAAAGCTGGAAGTTGATTTTACCATCAACACTGAAAATCATATTACTGACATATGGCTCATTGGCCCCGTTACTTTTGTTTTTGAAGGGAAAATTGAAATTTGATTAACCAAAATACAAGACTCATGAAAACCTACAAACAAATCCGGCGATTCATACTGATCGCCCTCGGTTTTTTCCTGTTCCAGGTCTGCTGGCCCCAGGAAGAATCACATGCAGACCAGGATGCTATTCGCGCATTGGAACACAATTTTGAAATGCTTGATCACCGGTTGGATGTCATCGCAAAAGCAATCGACGATATTTACTGGTATAATAAAGTTGGCGATGTTGCCTTCATTGACAAGGTATACATTTACGGTCCTCCCTTATGGAAAGAAGAAAACCCAACAGCTCAGGGGGCCGGGAACCCGGTGAAGTTCTGGTCGTATGTCTTCATCCCGAAGAATATTGATCCTTCCCGAAAATACCCTTTGCTGGTTTTTCCTCACGGCGGGGTTCATAGTGACTTTACAACCTATTATACGCACATCATCAGGGAGATGATGGCACAGCAATACATAGTCGTTGCCGCGGAATACCGGGGAAGTACCGGATATGGAATGAGCCATTACCGCAAGATCGATTACGGTGGCCTTGAGATCGAGGATGTAGATGCCAGCAGGCAATACATGATTGACAATTATGACATTGTTGACAAGAACCGGGTTGGTATCATTGGCTGGAGTCATGGCGGGCTGATCGCCCTGCATAACGTTTTTGAACATCCTGAAAACTATACGGTTGCTTATGCCGGTGTCCCGGTCAGCGACCTGATTGCCAGGATGGGATATAAAACACAGTCTTACCGCGATCTCTATTCAGCGGATTACCACATCGGAAAAACAGCGTATGAGGATGTGGAAGAATACCGGAGAAGATCTCCTGCATGGCAGGCTCATAAACTGAAAACTCCCCTCCTGATCCATACCAATACCAATGATGCTGATGTCAATGTCCTGGAAGTGGAGCATTTGATAAAAGCATTAAAAGCGGAAGGGAAACAGTTTGAATATAAAATCTACCAGGAGATCCCCGGAGGACATTCCTTTAACCGGATGGATACTAAGGTGGCCAGGGAAATACGCCTTGAAATCTATGAGTTCCTCGACCGGTACCTTCAACCTCCCAAACCCCTGAAGAGTATGGAGGAGCTGAAGAAAGCGGCGTATTTTTTCTGAAGATAAATGGTAATTCGATAGTAATTCTATTGTAATTCGATAGTAACTCGATAGTAATTACTCATCCGCCGGCTGAAAATTCTTTCTAAAAAAATGCCGCACCTTACTTCGTCAGACGACCCTATGCGGGCCACTGCAGCTCGTCTTACGAATAAAAAAATCAGCACCAGTAGTTTCGCACCTGCCTGCCGGCAGGCACGGCCTACGGAGCGATAGTTAAATAACGATATTTCATGCTACCAATGTTTTGCTCATAAGGAGCAAATAGTATATAAAAGTCGTCGTACCCCGCCCGTCAACCGGTGGATCTGGGGTACGACTTTTTGATTTGCAAATACTCGTCGCCCGAACTGCAGTCGGACGACGAGGAAATTGGCTCCGCAGGCTGCCTGTATTCTAAGATAAAGCCAAATATATTCAAAAAACCCCGAGGGGTGACATGTTTTCAGAAAACAACGATTCAAAAAAACACCCGGTCCAATCGCACTGATATTGATCTTGAAATCCTTTCATGGACCGGAACTGCATCAAACCTTAAAATTCAGTTGTAATAACTTGGTTTTATTGATAATCTTTGGTTAATTTTACAGTGTAAACCGACCAGGGCACGGAAGCAAGTGCCAAAAAGCTTCACCAATTTACACGAACAAATGCAATAAATGTTCTGTATACGTTGTTACACTCAATTAATAATCGAATTTATCGCACATCTAATGAAAAAAGGTATTTTACTGGTTGTCGTATTGTCACTCACTTTTGTTTCGTGTGAAGATTTCCTGGAGAATAAGCCTCTTGGTGTCTGTTCGGACAATATATTTACCAATGAAAAAGGAATCGATGCGCTGTTAATTGGTTCTTATGCCATGCTTGACGGGGCAGGTGCCGAAGGATGGGGTGGTTCATACGCCTGGAGTGCTTCCGTATCAAACTGGCTCTGGGGATCAGTTGCTTCTGATGATGCATACATGGGAGCTGACAGGAGTATGGAAGGTGACTGGTTCAGTATATGCAGGTATTCACTTACTCCCTATAATAGCGGTGTAAGCGATAAATGGATAGCCACCTATGATGGAGTTGCCCGTTGCAACGATGTATTAAAGGTTCTAAAAAATACAAAAAAGATTGATCCGTTCAAACGGATCCAGGTTAAGGCTGAGGCGTTATTCCTGAGAGCCTGGTTCCATTTCGAACTCAAACGTGTATTTGACAACATTCCATACATAACGGAGGATGCGAAAAATCCGGCAAAGGTGAGTAACATGATCAATGCCTGGCCGCTCATCGAATCCGATCTGCAGTTTGCGGTTAATCATTTGCCGGGAATCCAGGTTGATGTGGGCCGTCCAACCCGGTATGCTGCCATGGCGGTTCTGGCTCGTGTTCACCTCTTCCAGAAGGAGTATGATGCTGCAAAAGTATTACTCGATGAGATCATCCACAGCGGGAACTATTCTCTGATGTCCAATTTCCATGATAATTACAGTATCCCGACAAACAACAACGCGGAATCCATTTTTGAGATCCAATATTCGGTAAATGACGGAACCCCGGAATCGTTTAATGGCGGATACGGGGATGCATTGAATTTCCCACAGGGGGTAGATAATATGCCAACCTGCTGTGGATTACACCAGCCATCGCAAAACCTGGTGAATGCGTTCAAGGTTGATGCTAACGGGCTACCCTTACTGGATACATATAACGATACCGATCTGAAAAACGACATGGGTGTTGCTTCAGGTGAAACCTTCATCCCGTTCACTGATCCGGTCGATCCGCGTTTGGACTGGACTGTGGGCCGTCGGGGTATCCCCTATCTCGACTGGGGTGTTATGAGGGGCGATGACTGGATCCGGGTGCAGGGGGACGGAGGCCCCTACCTCTATGTGAAAAACATGTTCTATCAGTCGGAAATGTTTACGCTATCAACAACCAGTGGATGGGCCACCGGGGTCAATGCAAATAACTACCGTGCATACCGCTATGCCCACATCCTGTTGTGGAGGGCGGAAGTGGCTGTTGAGGAAAACGACCTGGCAACAGCCCTGATGTATGTTAATATGGTACGGACTCGTGCCCGGGACGGCTCCAGGGTAATGGGACTGTGCACTACCTATGAATTGCCGAAAGGAGTTGAACCGGTTGTCGATTATAACCAGCCGGCAGCAAACTACAACGTTCAGCCCTACCCTTCATTCCCCGACCAGGAGTATGCAAGGAAAGCGGTGCAACAAGAAATGCGGCTGGAATTTGCGATGGAGGGACACCGTTTCTTCGACCTGGTCCGATGGGGTATCGCTGCTGAAACACTCAATGCCTTTATTGCACGCGATGCTGAGTTCAGGGGGATAATGAGCGGTGCTGTATTCGATGAAGGAACAGATGAATACCGGCCAATTCCGCAACAGGCTATTGATGAGCAAGGTTTGGATATCCTGGTTCAGAATCCGGGTTATGAATGAGATTTCTCTTTTCCTGAATGATAATGCCTTTTCAAGGGCTTGTCATACAATGGACATGCAATAGCCAGACAATTGCCTTACGATGGTCATACGGTTGTCATTCGAT
>CAYMFM010000108.1:0-10160 GCA_964389685.1 uncultured Rikenellaceae bacterium | reverse complement strand
GATCCGGCTGAAAAAGAACCGGCACATCCGATGGCCTGAAACTTCACCTGCCTGATGATTCCGGATTCAATTTCTACAAAGAACTCCATGGTATCCCCGCAGGGGCCGGTATACGCAAAATATGCATCCGGGTCTTTAATGGTTCCGACATGTACCTTGTCCATGTAATAATGGATCGCTCTGTCCGAATAGCCCGACTGCTTCAGTAATTTTTCCTGTGATTTTTCTGTTTCCATTTGAATAATTGCAACTTATTTATTTTGCAGCTATCTATGCTGAATGGTTTTCCGCTGTTTTGAAATCAGAGCAGAGAAAAACGGTCAGCCAGCCAGGTCAGTAAAAGGGAGAATGAAAAAGCAAACAGGGGAGCAATTAGCCAGATCATAAAGAACCGGTTGACCTCCGTTTTCTTGAAAATGTTCTTAAATCCCAACCTGGAAACACCGATTCCGATGATTGCTCCGGTATTCAATTGCACCAGGGATGAAGGGATCCCCTTCCAGATGGAGGCAAAAAGCAGCAAGCTGGCTGTGACAAAAGAGATGATAACGGCTTCGATGGGGCCAAACAGGAAGATCCCTTTTCCGGTTTTCCGGACAATCTTTTGTCCGAAAATTGAACTGCCTATACCGAAGCTTGGAGCAATGATAAGGGTTGAAAGGATTAAAATCAGGATCCTGTTATTTCCTTCATCCGGAATATTCAATTCATTGATGGTCATCGATGCAATGGGACCGGAGGCATTTGCCACATTGTTTGCTCCTATGGAAAATGCTACGTAGCATGCCATGATGATGATAAGATACCTCAAAATCGGGTGCTTTGTGATGTTTCGGTAGGTAAAAATGCCCGTCTTACGGATTGGGATGTAAACATACCGTCCGACAAGAAAGCAGATCAGAAAGGATATCACCGGCAGGATGAACCAGGTTGGTATGATCTCAACGAATAATTTTTCAGTGTTCAACAGATGAAAATAGACTGCTGAGCCTGAAACGGAAAGTACCGTTGCCTGACTGGTCGACTGGGGGATGCCCAGCAAATTTGCACCGAGCAGTGCAAGTGCTACGGACAGAAGAATGATAGAAACGAGCGTTAAACTTAACTTTTCGGCAGGAAACAGGTCCTGTCCAACGGTCGTGGCCGTTGCTTTACCAGCTAAAAGTGCCCCGATGAACACACAGATCCCGAACAATCCGGGAATCACACTTTTTTTCAGGACGTTGGCGCCAAATGCGGCCGAAAATGCCGGGGCTGTTCCACTTCCTCCCATATTTATCGCCAGGAAAATAGCAATCAGAAACGGAATCAGCAGGTGGTTAAAGAGTGGTGAAACCATAATGAAAATCCTTTGCTGTAAATAAGTTATCTAAAGTAGTGAAAATTATCATTTCATATCCTGACTTTTGGCAGGATAAATCTACCAACTGCGTCGGTGGACCAACAATCTCATTTGTATTCGGTAATGTTCCGTTAGCCGACGAAGATAAGAGAGTGATAGAAGTGTGTAAGGAATTAATCGATTGGTAATTAAAATTACTATGAGTTACTTTCTTTTTGACTATTTTTGAACATCAGGTTATGGACCCGGAGAAAAAACATATTGAGATCAGTGTACGGAATCTGAATAAAAATTTCGGGGACCTTGTTGCTGTGGATGATCTGTCACTGGATATTTACAAAGGGGAGATCCTGGGTTTCCTCGGTCCAAACGGAGCCGGGAAAACGACCACAATAAACATGATCTGTGGGTTGATCCCTCCTACTTCAGGAAAAGTACTTTTTGGGAATGAATTATCGGCTGTCGGGAAGGATATAAAAAGCCGGCTGGGAATTTGTCCGCAGGAAAATGTTTTCTGGCCCAAGCTAACCTGCCGGGAACAGTTGATCTTTATGGCAGAAATGTATGATGTGGACAGCAGGACAGCCCATACACTGTCTGACCGGTTGCTTGGTTTTATGGGGCTGGAAGAGAAGGCAAATGTGCTGGCAAAAAACCTGTCCGGGGGGATGAAACGGCGACTGAGCATCTCGCTTGCCCTGGTGCATGATCCGGATATCCTTATCCTGGATGAGCCTGAAGCAGGACTTGATCCCCAAAGCCGAATCCTGGTAAGGGATTTTATTAAAAGCATGACCGGGGAGAAAACCATTATTCTTACAACCCATAATATGGATGAGGCAGACCGCATGTCGGATCGTGTAGCCATCATTGATTATGGGAAGCTGCTCCTGCTGGATACACCCGAAAATCTCAAAAGAACAGTCGGAGAGGGTGATCTCCTGGAATTCACCTTCGAGGAGGTCCCGGAAAACACCCATGAACTCCTGTCCGACCTGGAAAGCATTGGTTGTATAGCCAAATTCAGCAATCATACCCTGTTTGTTCAATCAAAAGAGATCATAAAAAAAGTGACACAGGTTACCGGGAAGATTATATCCCACGGATTCATGATCCGGGAAATGATCCTGAGGGAAAATACACTGGAGGATGTATTCATTCATTTGACGGGAAGGAAATTACGGCAGTGAAATTGCTGAGCGTCATACGAAAAAGTCTGAAGGAGCAGGTCCGGAGTTTCTGGATGCTGGTACTGACCGTCTCCATGGCTCCCTTCTTTGTACTGATTTATTACCTGATCAATGAATCCACACAACCGGAATACGATATCATCATCCTGAATCAGGATGAAGGGATCCTGGTTCAGGATGAACAGATCAACTATGGTGATCAGATCCTTGAGACCCTGGAATCGTTGGAAACCGATACACTCACTATCCCGCTGGATATTAAATTAGAAGTGGACAGGCAAGCGGGTATTGATCAGTTGAAGAACAGGCGGGCAGATGCCATGATCGTTATCCCACCCGATTTCTCGAGCCTTGTGGAATCCATGCTTGAATCCGGTTCATTGCAGAAAATCGAGGTTGAATTCATCGGAGACCTTACCAGTATTGAATATATGATCAGTGCCGTCTGGGTGGGGGAGATCATTGACCGCACTGTTTTTTCCCTTTCCGGGACAGAAAGACCATTTGCCATAAAGGAAACCAGCCTGGGGATCTCGGGAGATATTGATGAATTCGATATCTACATACCCGGGATTTTGCTCATATCCATCATTATGTTAATGTTCACAGCCTCCATAGCCATCATAACCGAAGTGGAAAACAAAACCATCCTGAGGCTCAAGCTGTCCCGTGTGGGATCATTCCGGCTCCTGGGGGGTATCAGTATCGTTCAGGTAGTGGTGGGTATACTATCGGTATGTGTAACCTTAATGGTAGCCATATGGATGGGATTTAATTATACCGGCTCCCTGTTCATCCTGTTTATCGTTTCCCTGCTTACCTGTTTGTCGATCATGGCCTTCAGCCTGATCATCGCGGGATTTACCAGAACGGTAAATGAGATCCTGGTGGTTGGGAACTTCCCACTCTTTCTCTTCATGTTTTTCACCGGTGCAGCCTTCCCGCTGCAGGGGAAAGAGATTTTTTCTGTTGCCGGTTATTCCGTTTCCCTGCAGGGATTGATGTCACCCACCCATGCCATTTCAGCTCTGAAGAAGACACTGGTTATGGATCTGGGAATGGGGGATATCATCCCGGAGATCCTGTTGATCGTACTCCTGACCCTGCTCTATTTTCTCGTTGGCGTATGGCTTTTCAGGAGAAGGCATATGAGGGTGAGATGAAGAGACGATCCTCCTTCGCTAAAGCTTCGGAGGACAAAGGAGACAGTGAGACTGTGAGACTGTGAGAAGGGAGTGATGAGTGGTGAGTTGTGAGCGGTGAGAGAAATGTTATTGGGTTATTAAGTTATTGAGTTAGTTAGGTGTCTGATTGGAAAACTCAAGAGTTGGTGGGATAGTTTTTAACGGAATTGAAAATACCTGCTTCTCTCTTTACACGTAAAGGTTTTCACCAATAAAACATCCCGTAGGGATAGAATGATAATCCAAGGCCGATAGCCTTGGTTGCATTACCTGTTTACATTCGGTCCAACTGGGTTGCTTTTAAATGGGAGAGCTTCCCATGGACCGACTAACTCCAAACGCATAATAGAAAAACCAAAAACGAGTGAAGTTCGATATTTACTTTTCAAAAAGCCCCCAATAATCACTATTTTAGCACTCCATGGAACCCGGCTCCTCACCCTACCGCAAGATCATACACATCGACATGGATGCTTTTTATGCATCCGTGGAGCAGCGGGATAACCCTGACCTGAAGGGAAAACCGGTAGTTGTTGGCGGAGAATCGGACAGGGGTGTGGTTGCAGCGGCGAGTTATGAAGCAAGAAAATTCGGTATCCATTCCGCCATGCCCACAAAAATAGCCCGCCAGCGATGCCCTGACCTGGTTATTGTTAAACACCGGTTTGATGTCTATACGAGTATCTCAAAACAGATCCGGAACTTGTTTGCGGAGTATACCGATCTGGTGGAACCGCTCTCACTCGATGAGGCATTCCTCGATGTTACCTCCAACAAAAAGGGAATCCCATCGGCAACACTGATAGCCAGGGAGCTTAAAAAGAGGATCAAAGAGGAAACACAACTCACGGCATCAGCAGGTGTATCCTTTAACAAATTCCTGGCAAAAGTTGCCTCGGACATGAAAAAACCGGATGGACTCTATGTCATCCCTCCGGAGAAAGCGGAAAAATTTGTTGAGGAACTGGAAATTGAAAAATTCTTTGGCATTGGCAGGGTTACAGCGGGGAAAATGCATGAACTGGGTATCCGTAAAGGAGCCGACCTCAAAAAATGGGACAAGGCAGACCTGATCCGGATGTTTGGTAAAAACGGATCCTACTTTTACGATATTGCCAGGGCTGTGGATAACCGGCCAGTTAATCCGGAGAGGATCAGGAAGTCGATCGGAACAGAATATACCTTTGAAAAAGATCTTGAAACAGTATATGAAATTGAATCGGAACTCTATTCCATCGAACAGGAGTTGATAAGCAGAATCACCAGAGCAGGCAGATCAGGGAGAACCCTCACCCTTAAAGTGAAATTCTCTGATTTCCAGCAGATTACCAGAAGTATGACGGTAACGGAAGAGATTAGCGAATTGGATACGTTACGTAAAATATCAAAAGAGATCCTGAAAAAGACCGATTTGTCCGGAAAGAAAGTCCGTCTGCTGGGATTAACGGTTTCGAATTTGGAGGAGGAGAATAACCTGGAAGATACTCAGCTTACACTGGATTTATAGCCGTAACAGGATTAATATAAAAATATAACCCCTTTTTTGCTATAAATACTCCCAGTAATTATAATTTATAACCACGCGATAGTACCGTCTGACGGATCAGTGTCTTTCTTATGAATGATTAATATATTCCGCTCCACAGGAGCAGTGCCTTGGTAACCTTAGGATTGAAGTGCTAAAAAAAATCGGTCCAACTGCGTTGATATTTAACGGGAAAACGTTGCATGGGCCATAAGGCAGGTAAACACACTACAATGATTTCATTATCCTGAAGTTGGTTTATGCATTTCTCCGACTGAAATGTGAGGTATTTCATTGCAACCAGATGCTCGGAGAAAAAATGCACATTACACATTCCCCGTGACTACCAACCTCTGACCCCTACGGGGCCTGTGAATAGGGAAATTACTTATAGCCCTGTCTACCGACTTTCCCCGAAGATGGTAATACGGAGGGGAACCCGGCAGGCCTGACGGGGCTTTCATAGTTTTATTCGTTCATCAACAGGTATGCTTTGGACGGGGTTAGCCATACATGTCAGTGTTTTACCTTGGGAAAGATAACCGTTGAACGGAACGATCCATGCGTAATTCCAGGATAAAAACCCCAATTGCACCTTGTAATCTTTTAATGACGAACAACGAAAAACGACTTTAGCCCTATAAATACAATATTTGTGAACGCTTAATAGATCTTCGGTCCATGAAACGCTTTCCTGCTGATGAGCAATGCAATTGGACCGGTATTAGGGATTTCTATCATCTAAAATAATCGAATACCGATGGTGTTCCCTCAAGTTCTATAAATCAATAATAGTATTCAAGGCTATCGGCCTTGGATTATTGTAGAAAAGTTTTATCCAGGTTTCAATAAAACTCCATCGGAGTTTGATTATCTTAAAAGAAACTCCACTATTTCCAATCGACCAGTTTGCCATCCTGAATGAACAGCACCCGGGTCCGGTAGTACCACTCCTCCTTGACGCTTGTTTGCCCGATATACCTGTCGATCTGCCTCGGTTTCCCCCAGGAATCGAGGATCATATCCTTGGTCATTCCTTTCCAGACCTTCCTTGAGATGATCTGATTCGCATCTTCCTGCCCGTATTTTTGTACCAGAAAGGCATATTTATCCTGCTCTGCAGGAAGAGGTTCGGGGGTAACCTGGAAAATCTCCGGGTCAAAATTTACCGGGTCCACCTTCGAAATGAACAGGTATCCATACGATCCGTCAAAATAAGCAGAGAAGTAATCGCCAATGGGTTCGAAAACCTGGACTTCGACATTCTCGGGGATCATCTGGATCACCGAACTCAGGTTATCCATATCACTGAAAAAACGCGTGGTTGATTTGGTCTTAACGTAATAGTATTCAGCAGTATCCTGTTGAATACTCATTACAGCGTGATCCTTCCCCAGGGGGAAAACAGCTATTCTGTTTCCTGCTGTTGAGATCAGTATTGGGAAGATAATCAATAAGCTTATGATCAATAATTTTCTCTTATTCATCTGATAAAAATATTTGTTGAACGCTTTTAAACAGTTGCATAAAAATGAAGTGTTGAAATAAAAACAAAAACTATACCACATTTTTTTTATAACTTTGTGCACTTTTTTATTGAAAATTGGATTTCATTTAAATGAACGCATAATAGTATGGTAACCATGGAAAACAAACCACCGAAAGATTTTGAGACCAGTGAAAACCTTCAGAAATCGGTTCTGAACATCATGTATGTAATGCGGGAAAAGTACAATAAATATCCGGAATATAAGACGATCATGATGAGTTTGACGACCGTTTCAAAAGAGATAAATGCCATCCGGATAAAGGAAATTATGGGTGAATTGGATGTACAGAGCAATACAAAAGAAGAATAGTTGACAGATAATCGTTGAATTAAACTGCAAGGTCCGGTCGTTACCGGACCTTTTTTGTTTTTTAAATGATTTGTACCCGTCTAGCGGCTTTCGTCCGCTTGACGGGAATTGTTATTAACTATTTTATTTAGCCTCCGGTGGTGGTATGAAGAGTGATACGATGACTTTCTATGGTTTTGGACGACCACTCAGTCATCGTATCACTGATTTCGGGTTTTCTAATTACAGCCTGGATTTTCCGGCATATGAAACGATTTCCAGTAAGGAGAGACTTCAGGTGGACCTAATTTCAGCCTGCTAAAATACTTGTGGAGCTTTGCGGTCCATGATAGGATTTCCAGATGAATAGCAATGTAGTTGGACCGAATCTATTAGACGTTTTCATAAACCCCGGGATAAATCCCGGGGTAATTGTATGCAAATCAATAAATTGCCCCGACATTCATGTCGGGGCAAACGTACGGCATTTAATTCGGTCCAAGCACAAAAACTGTTAAAAGGGAAGCAATGCGTGGACCGAACAACTGCAGGCCTATAATACAAGCTTTATAATTCAATCCTCTTTCTTCCGGATGATCATCAACCCATCACGAACGGGTAGGAGCACATTCATCACCCGTGGATCATTGGTGACCATTTTATTAAATGCAAGGATACCTTTTGTGCTCTCATCCATTTCGGATTCCGGGTCAAGTATTTTTCCACCCCACAGCACATTGTCGGCAAGGAGATAACCACCCGGTCTGACCTTGTCGAACACCACCCGGTAATAGTCAACGTATTCTGTTTTTTCCCCATCGATATAGACCAGGTCAAATGGTCCCGGGATACCGGGAATCAAAGCAAGCGCATCACCCGTAAGCAGGGTAATCCGGTTTTCCATCCCGGATTTTTTTAAATAGGTTGTGCTGACCTCGGAGAGTTCATCATTCCGGTCAATGGTTATCAGTTCCCCTCCTTCCTGAAGTCCTTTTGCCAGGCAGATGGCGGAATAGCCGGTATAGGTACCGATTTCAAGTATCCGGTGAGGTTGAATCATCCGGCTGATCATCTCCAGGATCTTACCCTGCAGGTGCCCGGATAGCATGTTTGGATTCAGGATATTTACGTGGGTATAACGGTTGAGTTCCTCCAGCAGGTCACCTTCCTGATCGGTGTGGTTGAGAATGTAGTGTTTCAGGTTATGATCGAGGTTTAGCATTTTTTTAAATTTATACTCACCGGGTGACTCCGAGTCACCCGGTGAGTTAATTTCAAGTCACCCGGTGAGTTCAGAATATCTAATCGTACTACGATTTAAATTCGTGGTACGATTATAGGATCTGGTAATTATTCGTAGCACGAGCGCTAGTCGTACTACGAATTGTTGATTTAACTCCTTTTCATCTATAAATCAACGTTGAAAGCCTGTCAAAATCAAACAGGTCATTGGCTGTTTCGAGGATCTGGTTTGCCGAAACCAGATTCACCTTCCTGGCGATCTCTTCCATGCTATCCACCGCATCGTAGATCAGGTAATTTTTTGCCATACTGAGCATCAGGCTTTCATGGCTTTCGGCTCCCCGGGCCAACTGGCCGATCATCTGCTTTTTTGCCCTGGACAGCTGCAGGGAACCGAGTTTTTGATTTTTCAGTTTATCGAACTCCCTGTATGCCAACCGGATACTTTTATCCAGGTTTTTTTTGTCTGTCCCGAAATAGATGCTGAGCACTCCCGTATCAACGTAGGGTGAATAGCTTGATTCAACGTTATATACATAGCCGTTCTTTTCCCGCAACGACATGTTGAGTCTTGAGTTCAATCCCTGTCCCCCAAGGATGTTATTCGTGAGGTATAACCCGATTCTTCTCTCATCCCTAAGGTCGTAGGCAAGGTTTCCGATGATGCAATGGGACTGGTATGTTTTTTTGGGAACGATCTTCTTTTCCGGGCGATAGTTCGTGAACTTTGTCCGTTTTGACGTTCTCAGGTTTGCTTCAACAGCGCTGAAATATTTTTCAAACAGCCGTTTGACTTTGGTAAAAGGGATATTACCCACAGAGCAGAAAACCATTTGATCGGTATGGTAATTTTCCTGCATAAACCCGAGGATATCGGTTTTCGAGAACCGTTTGATGATGGAGGGGGTACCCAGGATATTCCTTCCGATGGGCTGATTTTTGAAGACCAGCTCTTCGAATTCATCAAAGATCAGTTCTGCCGGATTATCCCTGTAGGAGTTGATCTCATCGATGATCACCTCTTTTTCCTTTGTCAGTTCGCGCTCGGGGAACGTGGAATGAAACAGAATATCGCTGATCAGTTCAATGGCTTTCTCAAAATCACCCTTCAGGTATGATGCATATACACAGGTCTCCTCTTTGGTTGTGTAGGCATTTAGCTCTCCCCCGACATCTTCCAGCCTGCTGAGGATATGGTATGCTTTCCGTTTATGGGTACCTTTGAACAGTACATGCTCAATGAAATGTGCCAGGCCGTGTTCTTCCCGGGATTCGTCCCTTGAGCCCGTGTGTATAATCATACCACAATAGGCTACCTGTGAAACGGTCTGGTGGTGGATCAGCCGGATGCCGTTATCCAAAGTGTGTGTCTTGTAATCCATGCAGCTAAAAATATCGTACAAACGTACTGAAAATTTCTAATACCAATAAAGGTACGATATCGATATTAATTCTTTGTAAATATTAATCCGTCTGACCGATTGACCGGTCTGACGGATAATAGAAAAATCTTTTGAAAATATCATTTTTTTCGAGTAAGTTTGCACACCTTAGAAGGCGGTACCATACCTGCCTGCCCTCCTTCATCACAAAAGTGATTTCGGCGGGGAACCCGGCAGGCAGGGCTCAGTTGTCCCGTCCCGCCATGGTGGGACGAGGAGAGAGCACAGGACTGAAAAAAAGCTTGTTTACGAAAAATAATATCTTTTAGGTTGGTGCCATAGCTCAGTTGGTAGAGCACAGGACTGAAAATCCTGGTGTCCGTGGTTCGATTCCGCGTGGCACCACTCCAGAGGACAACCACAAATTTTTAGTGAGTTGTCCTTTTTTCATTCCTCC
>CAYMFM010000107.1:2639-10361 GCA_964389685.1 uncultured Rikenellaceae bacterium | reverse complement strand
CGTGTTTTCCCATCCTGCCCGACTGTGTCGTTCAGGCGGGCGGTCAGACCGAAAAAAGCCGGTTAGACCGTGCGTGACGGACCGTCTGACGCATCCAGCGTCTGACGGATTGCGTGTTTTCCCATCCTGCCCGACTGTGTCGTTCAGGCGGGCGGTCAGACCGGAAAAGACCGGTCAGACCGTGCGTGACGTACTACTTATCCTCCAGGAACACCTCAATTACCGGGATCTCCACATTTGGTTTGATTACGGGCAGGGAGAGGTTAATATCATCCTCCCCCACCTCCTGTTCAATCCAGTATCCGTGCGGTTCGGTAATTCGTATTTCCGAGGCATCATGCAGGAACTGAGCATACTTAACTTTCCCTCTGTATCCGGGAAGCATAAAGTTTTGTAGCGGATAATCAAGCAGGTGGATATATAACCGTTTCGTCTCCGGATTATAAGTCAGCAGGCAATGATCCGGGATTTCGAATTCTTCGGGAGCCTGGGTACAACCATAGATCGAACGGCTGTTAACCTTCATCCACTCTCCCATCGATGCCAGTGCAGCCTGCGCCCGGTAATCAAACGTTCCCCTTCCCGTTGGCCCAACATTCAGCAACAAATTTCCCCCTTTGCTTACCGATTCGATCAGCAAAACGAGCAACTGCCTGGTGTCTTTCCATGTAAGTTCATCCCGGTAATAACCCCATGAACCGGAGAATGTCTGGCAGGTTTCCCAGGGAACCTTTTTTCCGTTCACTTCCGGCCAGGCTGGAACCTTAAACTGTTCCGGTGTGGTGAAATCCCATCCATCCTTATAATCTTTCAGATCCATCCGGTCATTGAGTATGATATCAGGCTGCAATTGACGGACCATTTTCAGCAGTTCCTCCGAATCCCAGTCGTTCCTGTCCTTACCATGCTTACCGGGAAATGAGTAGTCAAGCCACAGGATGTCTATTTTTCCATATTTTGTCAGGATCTCACGAACCTGGTTATGCATGTATTTCCTGTAGATATTCATATCCCGATCCTTGTTCATCTCAACATATTCCTGATCTGTTGAAGGTCGTAAGGGATGAATTCGGTCTACTGTATATTCCGGATGATGCCAGTCAATCAGGCTGTAATAAAAACCTATTTTCAATCCCTCAGCCCTAAAAGCATCCACCCACTCTTTGATGATATCCTTACCATACGGAGTATTGGTAACCTTATACTCTGTAAATTCAGAATCAAACATACAGAATCCCTCATGGTGTTTGGATGTAATGACTGCATACTTCATTCCTGCTTCTTTCGCCATTTTCGCCCAGTCAGCGGGATTGAACAGATCGGGATTGAACCGGTCAAAATATTTCTGGTATTCTTCCTCAGGGATCTGTTCGTGGGTTTTAACCCATTCATGCCGTGCAGGCAGGGCGTATAAACCCCAGTGAATAAACATCCCAAAACGGTCATTGACCCACCAGGCCATGCGTTCCGTTTTTTCTTTTTCCGTTTCGGTTGTTAATTTCTTCTGGCTGAATCCGGAGAGGTTTAACAACATAAGCAGTGATAAGGAGTAACAAATTTTTTTCATATTCTTTGGTTTTCGTAAGTTATTTTATTTACCAACTATTTTATCGACAAATATCCAGGCTTTACCTCAGTATTCCAGGCTCAGGTCCATGGTATCATCATACTCCTTCATGGATTGATCCAGCAGGTTGAATATGGTAAAGTTAAAACATTCTCTCTCCGGTATTAAAATTTTTGTAATTTTATTCGGTTTTATATCCAACTATCACCAATCAAATACCACGCATGGAAAATTATCAGAACCATCCCCTGTATCAGCCGATGGACTTTGAGGCTCTGTTTACACAGACTTTTCAGATTTATAAAAAACATTTCGGTTGGCTCTTTCTGTATAGTTTTTTAGGAATTGTGCTGATGAGCATGTTGTTGTTTGCAACGAACCTTAAGGATTCTTTTACCTATGATTTTGTCAATAATCCTGAGCAAGTAGGAGGTTTGCTTGGTAAACTTTTTTTGTTCCTTCTTGTGTTATTTATCGGGTATTCCCTCCTCTATCTATTCATTCATTATTTTATTATATATCAGCATATTGATCCCAAAAAGAGTCACTCCTCCCTATTTGGAGAGGCAATCAAAAAATTTGCCCTTCCCTACCTGTTAATTATCCTGATTATTGGCATTATCCTGACCGTAAGTATGACGATCGGTCTGTTTCTTCTGATCGTGGGCATGCTTGTAGCACTTCTCTATTTCGGAACTATTTTCCTGCCAGTAACTCCAATTCTTATCGTTGAAAAAGAAGATCCCATTACTACCATCAGCCGCTGTTTCAAACTTGGTCATCTCGATTTCTGGCCAACACTGGGTGCTCTGATTGTTATTTCCATTCTGATCATGGTAGCATCAATGATCCTGAGTGCTATCGCCATGGCTCCTTTTTCCATTGATCTATTGAAACTGTTGAATCCCAACACGGCTTTGGATATGATGGAAAGTGGAGAATCCCTGTTATCCTTCATTACTCCGGGATTTGTACTGGTTTCCTCCATTGTGAACGCCATTACCTTTCCCATTATCCCAATATTTGCTGTACTGGTCTATTTTAAACTGAAATACAAGGAAGACCAGGGACAGGTAATGGAATCATGAACTATTTTACACCCTCAGTTATCCCGGGCCAGTTGTCCGTTCTGAAGGGTGAAGCGGGTAGTCCCTCTTTGTTATAGAGATTGGCATCGTCCGGATTGTCACTCCATGCATACCGAACAGTTAGGGGATTCTGAATGGAGGGATGATAAACAACCACGGTATCGCCTTCCAGGCGCGCATTAGCCCAGTGAAAGACCTTGTCTTCACCGGCAATGGCAAATCCCCTGAGGTAACCATACTTGTCTTTTGCTACCAGTCCGGTTCCGGTATGAGTAAATGCTATTTTTATCTCCTTACCGGTAATTTCCATCGACTGATAAATAGGACCAGAGTAAACTACCTCCTGGTTATATGCAATTTTTTTTGCTGCAAGAGCCAGTCTTCTTCCAACTTCTTCTTTATTTGCAGGATGGATATTATCTGCTTCACCAATATCGATAGCAACAGCCATTCCCGTATTGGGCAGGGCAAGGGTCATCAATTGCGCCTCACGCAGCTCAGCCCAGTCACTTTCAACCGGATTTTCATTTACCGGTTTGTATGCAGCAAGTTGTACAAATAGAAATGGGAAGTCACCCTGGTTCCAGTGTTTTCTCCAATCCCGAATCATCAGCGGGAAAAGTCTCCTGTACTGGTAAGCCCGTGAATCATTTGATTCTCCCTGGTACCAGATTGCTCCTTTAATCCCGAATGGGATCAAGGGGTGGAGCATTCCATTAAACAGGAGGGTGGGTTTACTGTTAGGATCAAAACCAGCCGAAGGCGGATTTTCAATGAACTCATAACCAACCTGGTATTTCCATTCTCCTGAAAGGGGAATAACATCATCTCCAGTGGTTGTGTTCAAAACTAATTCCTTCGGGTTTCCATATATTCCTCCTCCTCCACCGGTATCTATTACACGAATGATGATCATGTTTTTCCCTTTTTTCACATATTCACCAGGGATGGGATATTCTCTTGATTGATCCCACCGGTTTTCCAACCCGCCAATTTTTACTCCATTGAACCAGGTCTGATCCGAATCATCAATATACCCTGCGTGCAATGTAAAGTCTTTCCCTGCAAGGTGCTCCGGAATGTTTACCTCCTTAATAAACCAGATAATGCCATCATAATCATAGGTCATCTCGCGTTCCCAAAGACCTGGTAATTTCATCCCTTTCCAGTTATCAGGTATGGCTTTCAGGTTCATCCACCCCTTTTTCAGTCCTTCATCATTTTCCTCAACCTGTTGAATCCATCTGGTTATTGCTTCCTCATTTTCACGCATGTAATCCTCGACGGGTTTGTCTGATTTCTCCATTTCATCAATGATCGATCCAAAATCAGGATCCTCTGCCAATGATTCAGCACTGGTCCATGTTTCACAAACCGTACCTCCCCAGTTTACACTGATTAAACCAATGGGAATATCCTGATCCAGGTAAACATCCTTTCCAAAGAAGTAGCCGACAGCTGAAAAATCTGCAATATTGGTTCCAATAGCACTTTCCCATCCTGAACTTTCAATGTTTTTCAACGGCCGGGTACTGATCTTTTTCCCGACAGTGATCAACCGGATATTGGGGTAATGTGCCTCCTGAATCTCCCGCTCAGAGTTTAAAATTGGCTGTCCGGGCCATCCCTTGACCGGCATCTCCATGTTGGATTGTCCTCCACACAGCCAGACATCACCAATAAGAATACCGGTGAGGGTTATATTATTTTTTCCCTGAATATTCATTTCGTATGGTCCCCCGGCATCCATCGGGGCAAACCGGACCATCCATTTTCCACTCTTATCCGGCTTGACTGACACCGTTTGACCGCCCAGCGACAGGGTAACCGTTTCACCCCGATCAGCCCAGCCCCAAACCGGTATTTCAATTCCTCGCTGCAATACCATGTGATCACTGAATATGGTTGCCAGTTTCACTTCTGCCCGGGTTTCAAGCAGAGTGGCAGGAAACAAAACTGCTCCAAAGATTAAAACAGATAAAGATTTACTGAAAGCCAGTTTCAGTTTACGGCTGTTAACAAATTTCATTACTTCGATCTTTTAAATTGTAAATTAAAAATTGAATGGTGAAGTACAGGATATCAATGGTGAAGTGATATCTCCCATAATCCGGGTTGTGTGATCTCAAATTCAAATACAACATCATACCGCATGGTTTTCAGCTTATTCCAGGTTGAGTAGGTTACTTTTCCCCAAAATGGGAACTCAACATTGTCAAACCCTGTAACATGACTATACCGTATCTCAGATCCGGAATTCGAAACAAACATCAAATCTTCAATATCAGAATTGGGAGCTCCTCCCATCAGGATCTTTACAATCACCTGGTTCCCATCCCCACGACGCATAGAGGTATACCGTACCAGATTTCTCTTCATGACTACATGCACGGCATCCGCTTCACTCATTCCTTTAAAGACATCATTCGCCCACATCCCCTGCAGTAATGAATCCCTTCCACTTGAAATAAAAGAGTAAGTACCATAGCCATGCCGTTTACCATTTCTCCACTCCCCTTCATAAACCTCACCCGTTGACCAGGTATATATCCCCGTGCCGTTGGGCAGTCCCTTTCTGAATTCTCCGACATAATTATCCCTTCCCGAAGCTTCCCCTTTTCCATGCGCCAAACCCTTTTTGCACTCCCCTTTGTAAATCAGCGAAATTTCCGGTTTCAATACTTCGCAGTCTGTCTGTCCAAAGCTAATCGAGCCACAAAGGATCATGCAAAACATACCGATGACTGTTCCTGTTTTCATACTCCAATAAGTTTACATTATTTGTATCACTCATCCCCTTCAATGGGTCGTTTTCAAAGTTAACCATTTCTTTGGCTTCACTTGATATTTTCTAAAAAAGAAGAAACACAAAAAGTGAACTATTTTTGCGTGTACGTACACGTAATTCGAAAAATAATTTTTATATTTGTTCTTTAATCATCCAGATCGACTCGGATCAAACCCGTAAGACCAACACATTATAAAAACCGTGCAAAACATAGGGATTCGTGAAATCGCGGAGAAAGCCGAAGTTTCGATTGGTACGGTTGACCGGGTAATTCACAATCGTGGCGGAGTATCGAAATCCACAAAGGAGAAGATACAGGAGATCATCAGGAAGTATCATTACGAACCGAACATGATAGCGAGGACCCTGGCATCCAGGAAAAGATACCTCCTTGCCACATTGATTCCTTTTTACACCAGGAATAATACCTACTGGTCAGGGCCATTGGAAGGAATAAAGAAAGCAGCTTCAGAAATTGCAGATTTCAGTGTAAACCTGAGTTACTATTTTTTTGATCAACACGATGCAGATACTTTTCATGAAGCGACAAAGAAACTCCTGAATTCTACTCCGGATGCAGTATTACTGGCTCCGGTTTTCTATCATGAAAGCCTGGCATTTTTAAAAGCATGTGAGGAGAGGGGTATCCCTTATGTCTTCATTGATTCGAATATCCGGGGATTAAAAAACATCAGCTATTTCGGTCAGGATTCTTTCCAGAGTGGTTACCTGGCAGCCAGATTGATCAGCATTGGATGCACCTCAAAATCCCGGTTCCTGGTAATTCACGTCGCAAAGGAGGAAGAAAACATCAATCATTTAAAACAGAGGGAGAATGGCTTCAAAGCCTGGTTTGGCGACCATGAACACTTAGGGAAAGCAGTTATTGAGACCCTTTACATCTCCGGATCAGAAAGGAGTGCTGTTAAGCGCCTTCTACCATCAATCAACAATCATAAAACGAAAGGGATCTTTATTACCTGCAATGCCCACATCATTGCCAGATCGATCAAACAGATGAAAACAGACCACCTTCGGTTGATTGGGTATGATCTGACAAAGGATAACCTGAAGTTCCTGAAATCAGGAACCATTGATTTTTTAATTTGTCAGAAGCCACGTGAACAAGGGTACCACGGGGTCTACTCCCTGTTTAATTACCTGGTTCATAAGAAACCGGTGAAGGCACTTCATCTTATGCCCATTGATATCATAACCAGAGAAAATTATCGCTACTATCTTGAATTTGAATAAAACCAAAAATATGGATGATTTAACGCTTAAGGATCTAAACGGAAAGGTATGCATTATAACAGGAGGGGCTGGTGTACTCGGAAGCTCAATCGTAGGTGCACTTGCATCCTCCGGGATAAAAACCGTCATTGCTGATATTGATAAACCGGCTACTGTCGGGTTAGCGTCAGAAATCGAAGCAAAAACCGGGACAAGGTGTATTGGATTTGAAGCGGATGTCCTGTCCAAAAAATCACTTACAGAACTCAAGCAGGAGGTGAACAGTGTACTGGGTCCAATCGATTTTTTAATCAACGGAGCAGGCGGTAATGCTCCCACAGCCACCACCGAGCTGGAAGAGATTACTAAGGAGGGGGACGACCTGGAGAAAGGATTCTACGGTCTTGAAACCAATGGTTTTGAAAAGGTATTTGCACTGAATTTTTTAGGAACCCTGTTACCCACCATGGTACTGACTAAAGATATGGTGAAGAATCACCAGGGGGTAGTCCTCAATATCTCTTCCATGAGTGCATTCAAACCCCTGACTAAAGTCGCTGCCTATTCAGCAGCTAAAGCTTCAGTAAATAATTTCACCCAGTGGCTGGCAGTACACCTGGGAAAAACCGGTGTACGTGTGAATGCCATTGCTCCCGGATTCTTTATCACCAAACAGAACAGGTTCCTGGTTCTGGATGAAGATAACGGAGGATTTACATTGCGCGGACAGAAGATCGTAGATCACACACCCATGGGCAAATTCGGTAACCCCGAGGATCTCCACGGACCGGTGCTCTTCCTGCTTTCGGATCTTTCCAGATTCATAACCGGTATTGTCCTGCCAGTTGACGGTGGATATAGTGCCTACGGGGGAGTGTGAAAAGGAATAAGTAAGGATTAAGGATAATTGATGAAGGATTAAGAGTAAAGTAAATCGTTGATTGCATAAATGTTAATTGTAGATTAAATAATATGGCAAAGAATGTTATTGTAGCTCAATCGGGAGGACCCTCGCCGGTCATTAATAACTCACTCCGTGGCATCAT
>CAYMFM010000107.1:0-2539 GCA_964389685.1 uncultured Rikenellaceae bacterium | reverse complement strand
TAGCTCAATCGGGAGGACCCTCGCCGGTCATTAATAACTCACTCCGTGGCATCATCGAGACATGCCGGAAATTTCCGGAAATTTTCGGAACAATCTATGCGGGATGGCATGGCATTGAGGGCGTGCTGAAAGAGGAGTTATTGAATCTCTCGGTTCAGGACAAAGATGAAATCGCACTGCTCAGGAATACTCCTGCAGCTGGTAGTATTGGAACATGCCGGTATAAACTGCTGGATCAGCAGGAAAACGATTTCAACCGGATCCTGGATGTTTTCCGTGCACACAACATTGGTTTCTTTTTCTATATCGGAGGCAACGATTCACAGCACACGGCCTATAAGGTTAGCCGGCTGGCTCGTGAAAGGGGCATTGAATTAATATCAACCGGCGTCCCAAAAACAATCGATAATGATCTGGGAGATAACGAATTCAAGCTAATTGATCACACCCCCGGGTATGGAAGTGTTGCCCGATACTGGTCCTGCATCGTGCAGAATGCCAACGAAGAAAACAGGGGGTCTGCACCGGCAGACCCGGTCCTTGTACTGCAGGCCATGGGAAGAAAGATCGGGTATATTCCCGCAGCATCGCGGCTTGCAGACCCTGACCGGTCTTTCCCTATGCTCATTTACCTTCCGGAATCCGGTTTAGGACTGAAACAAATGGCAGATCATGTGAACGAGCAACTGAAAAAGAATGGCAGATGCATTGTCGTCGTCAGTGAAGGATTTGATGTGGGAGATATCGGCGATGTCCGGGATGCCTTCGGACACACCTCTTTTGGTTCAACAAAAACTACTGTTTACCAGACTGTGATTAACTACCTAAACCAGAGTGGAATTAACGCCAGGGGAGCAGCACGTGGCCAGGTAATGGGAACGGATCAGCGAAGCTCAGCCATTTATGCATCGGTCACCGACCTGGAAGAAGCATACAACGTGGGACAGAAAGCAGTTGAAATTGCAATGAACGAAGGAAACGGATGGATGGCAACCCTGCTGCGTGAACCAGGGACAGTCTACTCGGTGAAGTACGATAAGGTGCCGCTGGAAAAAATGGCACTCTCGGAACGCACATTCCCAAAAGAATGGATTGCTCCGAACGGAGTGGACGTCACGGATGAATTTCTTGACTATGTCCGGCCACTGATCGGCAATGATTGGCCATCCGTCCCACTGATTGATGGCAAACAGCGGTTTACCCGGTTCAACATGGTGTTCGCGGAAAAGAAGTTGAAAGAGTATGTGCCGGAAGCCTATTGAAATATCGAATATCGAATAATGAATAACGAATGATGAAATTTAAAAAACTGAATAACGAATCATTAATAAGAAAATAGAATACCAAATTTTTGCAAATGGATAGAAATTTTTGAACAAAATTAATTAAGAATGGAAAATAAAAAGTATGACTTAGAAGATCGATTAATTGACTTCGGGATTTTAATTATCAAGATTGCTGAACAAATTGGAAATACAATTCCAGGGAAACATCTTGGGGGAAATTTGATTCGTTCAGGTACATCCCCAGCTTTCAATTATGGTGAAGCATTGCCTGAAAATGAGGAGTTGATTTCAATTTTTGTTAAAAGTATTGAAACTGCTCAGACCAACTTGAAATCAGATGAGAAAAATCGATGAGCGATAATTTAATCTTATGTCCTTCATCATTCGAAATTCTGTATTCAATATTCATAATTGAATTATACATTAACATTTAATTTCATCATAAATCAGAATTTTTTTAGAATGGATCCTCAGCAACAACTTCGTGATCTCAAACCCAACCACCCGTTTTTCATCGGCATCGACTCTGACGGATGTGTGTTTGATACTATGGAACCAAAGCAGAAAGAGTTTTTTTGCCCTAATGTGCTGCGTTATTACGGTCTCCTTCCCATCTCAAAAATAGCCAGAGAGACATGGGAATTTGTGAATCTCTATTCACAAACCCGCGGCATCAACCGGTTCCTTGCCCTGATCGAATGTTTTGAACTGTTAAAAAAACGCAAAGAAGTGGTGGAACGAGGTTTTCAGGTACCCGATCTTTCTGCTCTCAAAGAATGGACAAGCAAAGAGACAAAATTGGGAAACCCAACACTGGAAATGTTTGCCAAACAGGTTCGGAACCATGATATCGACCTTGTATTAACCTGGTCAAAAACCGTTAACAAAGAGATTGCCCAATGGGTGCATGGACTCTCACCATTCCCTTATGTGAAAGAATCCCTTGAGAAAATAAAACCTGAGTCTGATGCTATTGTCGTATCACAAACACCCCTGGAAGCGCTAACCAGGGAATGGGAAGACAATGATCTTACAAAATACGTCCGGTTCATAGCCGGTCAGGAATACGGTACCAAAGGCGAATACCTTGCATTGGCTGCTAAAAAAAAATACCCCGATAATAAAATACTTATGATTGGCGATGCGCCGGGAGATCTGTTGGCAGCAAAAAAGAATGGTGTACTCTTTTACCCGGTTAATCCGGGGCATGAAGCTGCCTCCTGGAAAAGATTCTATGAAGAAGCAGCAGATAT
>CAYMFM010000106.1:0-10493 GCA_964389685.1 uncultured Rikenellaceae bacterium | reverse complement strand
TAATCACCCACCGGGCATTTTTCACCACCAGTGGATTGGAGTCATTCAACAGTTCCTTCATCGCGGGTAGGACCTGATCTCCCGGCATGCGGCTTAATCCGACGGCAGCTTCGTTATAGACCAGCCAGGAAGGATCGCGAAGGGCTTTCGCAAGCAGCGGAAGGGATCCCGGGAGCTCCCGGTTTCCAAAAATAAAGACGATCCGCCAGCGCACCTCTTCCGGGGTTTCAGAATGGCTATAGAGGTCAACCAATTTCTCCGGAATGAGATGCGGGGTGGTAATCAGGCTATCCATTGCCAGGTTGGCAGTCATCCAATCACCCGTTTGGATACCCATCAGGTACCATGCGGTAGATTCCCAGGGCCGCAACTGAACCATTTTCAATAACGATTGTTGCTTAAGGTATCCGTCATTTGCCTGATAGATCTCCCGGTATGCCCGGTATGCCAGAGCCGTATCACTGGTAACCAGGATATGCGCAATATTCGACCGGAACCACTCATCGGATGACTCATTGTATACTGTCCAGAGTTCCTCGCTTGCATACGAAAGATTGTGTCCCTTCAGGCCGTTGGTTACCTGGTTTCGCAGTGTGGGATCTTCACTCCGGTCGGTCAATAATTTCATTGCAGTTTTTATGTAGCTGGCAGAATGAATATCGTTCAGGGTCATCGCAGCAATCCGCCGGGTCCACTGGCTCAGGCTTTTATCTTCAAGCAATGCGACAAGTGCCGGAACGGCAGGTTCACCGATCAGTATGAATTTCCGGGCATACTCATTCCACTCACGATGCGCTCCCTTGAATAAAACAATCAGTGAATCAATTTCCTGTTGTTGGGTTTGTGCCGATCCATCCGTGGAGGAGCATGTAAGTGAAAGGATCAGCAGTAAGGTCAGGCAATGTTTCATGGCTATTCGGGATTAAAGGTGAAGTGACTGGTAAAATACTGGTAGAAGTTTCCATTGGCAGCCTCATGGAGCTCTTTTACTGATCTGAGACCAAAAATAAAAGCAATGGTAACCGGGTCGGCCCGGAAGTCGGTATGTCCTTCGTAAAACCCATACCGGTTGATGTAGAACAGCACCATCTCGCCGGTATGCAGGTGAGTCAATTTCTCCTTCATTCCTTCAAATTGTTCCGGAGTAAGTTGTTCGTACTGTTGTTTAAGAAATTCCATTTCTTCATTATCCGGTTCTCTGCGGATTTCGATGTGACCGGTACCCAGGATTTCATCGCTAAAGATCGATTCCTGCCAGCCCCGGCTTCCGGTAATATGAACCGCTACTTCGTGTCCGTTATATACCAGGGCTGAAATGTTCATTCTTTCGTCAGCGGGAATACTCTCGTTTTCACTTCCGTTGATCCTGGCACTATTCCAGAGGTGAAAAAGGGGTCTTGCCAGATCGGGATGGGTCAGTCCCAGGTTCTTAACCGTGTGGTTATCCTGAGCTATGACGGATAATATAGTCTCATCAGCTGCCATGAAACCGGCTCCGGATGACCGGCCCGGTCTGCCGTCAACCGTGATCAGGGATACTGAACGGCCTGTAATGGTTTTTGTATTGGCAAGTTCCCAGTCCGAGTGAATCCCGCGCCGTGCAAAGGCTGGAAAATCGGTTTCATCCGCAAGCAGCTGGTTTCCTTTTCCCAGTAAGCCCAGCTTGTAGTCAAAGGTATCGCCATTTTCCACCGTGGCGTCGAACCAGGCATAGAGGCTATCCTGCAGCTTTGCAAGCACAACCTCCCTCCCATCATCAGTAAGTGCAGGTGACGGAAGGTCAGGGATTTCCGAAAGGAGTTCAGGGTAATATGAAAGCAATTCATTATCAATTGTTTGATAATTAATTTGATACCTGTCCTGCAAACATCCCAGGAGGAGTGTCAACAACAGTAATAGTAGGTTTTTTGTTGATTTCATTGTGTCTATAGTTATAATAACCTGAAAGATAGAGAAAATTTTCCGGTTTAATTCACAGTCATTCATTTGTCTTACAACAATAATAAGATGTATAAAAATCGAAATTCCATAAAAAAAGTGATACGATAACTCGCCACAGGCTCAGTCATTCATCGTATCACTATTCAATATGCTTTTTCGTTTCAGGGTACGACTTCAGTTCGTGCCCTGAATAAATAATTCGTCGCCCGATCTCTCGCATAGCGATTCCTTCGGAAAAGTCGGGCGACGAAGGGTAAACTATTAAATTATTGTTAAAATACGTGAGGGTCCGATAGAGAAGCGCTCCTTCCCCGACTGGAGCATGGGTTATCATAAGATCAGTAACAGGTTATCGTCCCGCATCCGCGGTTTCTCCAACTTCATGAACGATGAGTTATCCATGGAGCAATTGATGGGCAGTTCCGGTGAGATCATGGAAATCCTGAATCAGTTTAAAAAACATACCTTACTGAGTTTCTCCAAGACTCCTGAGGTTTAAAGATTAAGGTATGATTTCACTATTTCAGGTGAACTAGAGTGAGGGATTGTGAGTCGTATTCAGTAGCAACTTTTACGTAGTAGATACCGGGTGGACAGGATTCTCCACCCCCATTCCTTGCATCCCACCGTACCTGGTGCTTCCCCGTTTGATAGTTGGTTGATGGGAAGGTAGTTACGAGCTGTCCGGTGCTGTTATATATGTTTATTTCGACACTTGAAGGTTCCGCAAGTTCAAAAACTATGGTTGTTTCTTCCCTGAAGGGATTGGGATAGTTACCGATAGCAACAAGCCGGTCGGAAGGCAACTCCGGCAATGAATCGACATATCCTGCCTCCGGTGGTACCAGGCTTTTTTCAAATATCCCGTTACCATGGGTCACAGCCCGGATTTTCCTGGTATTCTCCAGTATATTGAAGTCTAAAACAATGGAGGCGGTTGGCATTCCTGTCCGAAGGGGATTCCAGGATAAACCATTGTCGGTTGAAACCCATACTCCAAGGTCATTCCCCACATAAATATTCTGGGGGTATTCGGGGTCAATGGCAATTGCATTGGTGGGTACATCGGGCAAGCCCTGTCCGACATCCGTCCATGACAAGCCCGCATCGTACGAGCGAAAGAGGTGTGATGTTCCAAAACCACCGATCACTGCATACACGATATAAGGGCTGTGGGGAGCAACCTGTATGATGATATCCCGGTCGGGCAGGTTGCCGGTAATGTCGGTCCATGTCGCTCCCCGGTCTTTGGATACCATTACCTGTGGGGGTATTCCCATTAAAAGGTTGGGTCTGGCAGCCACATACACTACCTTCGTATCAATCCGGGAGGCGGATATCGACATGATCGTCTCGGAGGTAACTGCCCGGTCGTAGTTACAGGGGGTCCAGGTTTCTCCTGCATTAAATGACAGGTACACATAGTTGGTTGCAGCATACATGATATCGTTCTCCAGCAGGATGAAGGGAGCTATTTTTGAAACCTCATCCGCCCTGGGGGGCCTTGAGTTCGGGTTGTCGTACCACCCTGACCAGTAATCGACCGGTCCGATGAACTGCAGGTCCTCTCCCCTGTTGAGGGACTTGAAAATAGAGAGCTTGTAAAAGGAAACATAAAGAATATCATTATTCTCCGGGTGTATAGCCGTTTCCGATCCATCACCACCCAGGATCCAGTTGTTCCACCCCGGTGATCCGCAGAACATGCTGGTTCCGTTATCCTGCATTCCCCCAAGAGCAAGGGCAGTATCGGTTTGGGAAGAAGCAAAACCCGGATAAAACTGGGTGGTTACCAGTCCTCGGTTCAGATCCTGGAATGTCTTACCACCATCCTTCGTCCTGTAGATCCCACCGTCGTTACCAGCATAAAAGGTATTGGGGTCGGATGGATCGTTGGAAAAAATGTGGTGATCGACGTGCATACAGGTGGTATCAACCAGCCAGGCGTATTCATCATCGATGTAGTCGGTTATTTCCCAGGTATTTCCTCCATCTTCCGAGTGACCGTAATGGATCTCCGTCTTGAACAGTTTGGAGCTGTCTTCCGGGTTAACCCTGACGTAGTGTGCATACATCCCCGCCGCATTTCCCATATGTACCTGTGTAACCCTTGACCAATGCTCCCCATGATCATCACTTCTATAAAGACCGATGTAATCCGTTAAATTGGAGATATCGGCATACAGGATCGCGGGATTTGCCCGGTAGATATCCAACAGCACTTTGCCGGTCCAGGATGATGGCAGCCCGTTTGTAAGCTTTTCCCAGTTATCCCCTCCATCGAATGAACGGTATATCCCGGTTCCTTCCGAACCGGCATTTCCACAGGAAACGAACAGTGTATCGGGGTGTTGCGGGTTGATCACAATGTCCATTGCCATCAATACCGGATGTACCTTCACCCATTGTTTACCCCCATTGATTGAGCGGTAGGTTCCTTCCGTAGTCCCTGCATACACAATACTTGTATTGTGCGGATTGATCTCAATGCATTGAACTCCCCTGGATTGGTAGTATGACCAGTCGAGGGATTTTGTCCATGTATCTCCTCCGTCGACGGATTTCAGTATCCCGATTCCATAGGTATACATGGTTCGCAGCAACCTTACCTGGAAATCCTTATGGAAATGGGCCTCACCCGTTCCAATGTAAATGATATCGGAATTTTCAGGATCAATGGCAATGGACCGCACGCCGAGAACCGGTTCACCGGTTTCTATCCTTTCCCACTGATAATCATATGCTCCCTCACCGGTAATGGTCAGTTTCCACAGCCCACCTGTAGCTGACCCTGCCCACACCCTGTTGGGATTGTTCGGATCCACAGCAAGTCCCAGCATCCGTCCTGCCAGGTTAAAGGGACCGATGCTTTTCCAAAGATCCGCATCTCCTGCCTTGGTGGTATATTCTGTTTGTTTTTTGGCGTGAAGAAACGCATTATAAAAACCCGCTTCCGGGATATCCTGGTAAGCGCGTAAATCGGAAAGGAGTGGCAATCCCTCACGATCAATGATCTCTTCCTGGTAAAGAGGATGGTAGGATGCAGGGGATTTACAGAACCAATGTCTGACATGAATTCCCCGATCTGCCTGAAATAAACCCGTAAAGCATAAGACGAAAAGAGCCAGGCTGGTTTTGTAAATCAGGCGATTTTTCATAAAAGTAAGTTACGGAGAATTTTCAAGATTGACTTTCTTTCGCGGTTAAAAAGAGATGGACAGGGATGCTGTCTACATGGAAAACCGACAGATGAGTTTTGCGAGTATGGTTGTTTTTGCAATTGACACCTTACTCCCTTTCGTATTAAGCAGTTGATTGATCACAAAATAGAAATCGCTTCCGAACTAATCACTTTAAAGTTTTTTCTTCGCAGGAAGCCCATTTCCGGATTATATTCATTTCGCACTCCGGTCATGGAAAGGTAATACCCCACCAGGTCGTTTGGAAAGCTCAGGTATGCCCGGTAAGCCAGGTTATCTTTATTCTTTCAATTACCATTTCTAAGAGGTGAACTGCAGATTACTAAGGTTCCGGTAGATGCCGGATTGAAGTTTAAGGAGTTCTTCGTGGGTACCCTTTTCCACCAGTTTCCCCTGGTCAAGCACAAGGATCTGGTCTGCTTTTCGGATGGTTGATAACCTGTGCGCAATAACAATAGAAGTCCGTCCTTTCATTAGTTTTTCAAGGGCATCCTGGACGAGCCGTTCAGATTCTGAATCCAGGGAAGAGGTTGCTTCATCCAGGATCAGGATCCTGGGATCCTTCAGCACAGCTCTGGCAATTGCAACCCGTTGTCTCTGTCCGCCAGATAACTGGGTACCACGTTCACCCACTACAGTGTCCATTTTTTCTGAGAACCTGTCAATAAACTCCATTGCATTTGCTTTCCTGGCAGCCTCGCAGATCTCTTTTTCTCCCGCTGTTGGTTTTCCATAAGCAATATTCTCTTTGATGGACCCGCCAAAAAGGAATATATCCTGGGGCACCAGTGCAATTTGTTTACGCAAGGCAGATATGGTGATCTCCCGGCTGTCCATACCATTAAACATGATCTTCCCCTCTGTTGGTTCATATAATCTGAGTAGCAAGGCGGTAAATGTTGATTTCCCGGCACCACTGGGTCCTGCAAGCGCAATAAGCTGATTTTTAGATATATGTATATTTATATTGCTTAATACTTTTTCGGCAGGTCTGGTTGGATAGGAAAAACCCAATCCTTCCATAGTGATCTGCCCATTTATCTCCTCCTTACTATCCAGAACTGTGATTTCCCGGATCTCTTCCTCACCTTCATTGAAGATTTCAAAAAGATCTTCTGTTGCGCCGATAAATCGCTGGATACGGGTAATAACACTTGCCAATCCGCCTATATTGCCTCCGATGAATCCCGAGTAAAGTACAAAAGCGAACAACTCTCCGGCATCCAAAACACCAGCTGCCAGCAATCCTGCTCCTTTCCAGATTACGGCAACCAGGGCTCCGAAGAGTCCCATGATCACAAAAGAAAAGAAGGCACCCCGGTAACGACCACCCTTCATTCCCAATTTTGCAATTTCCAGAGTCCTGTTCCTGTACCGGCCCATCTCCAGAAATTCATTCGTAAAAGTTTTTACACTCCGGATCCCCTGAAGAGTCTCCTCTACAATTGTATTGGATTCAGCCACCTCCTTCTGCATTTTCCTGGAGTACCTCCGGATGAACCGTCCGAAAAAGAAAACCATTAGAACGATGGCAGGAAGGATGGCCAGCATAAACAATGTAAGTTTAAGAGAGGTGTAGACCAGCAAGCTTATCCCACCGATAATAATGATCATCTGTCTCAGAAATTCAGCCAATGTAGAGGTAAGTGTATCCTGAAGGAGGGCTATATCTGCTGAGATCCTGCTATTAAGCTCCCCTACCCTCTTCTGTTCAAAAAACTTCAGAGGCAGCTTTATTAAATGGTTATAGGTATCCTGCCTCAGGTTCGCCAGGGACTTTTCAGTTACATTCACAAACAGAACTGTCCTGAAATATGAAAAAACTGAAGTGATGATCAGGACACCAACCAGCAGGAGGGCAATCCTGTCTATCGATTCTGCCAGATTCCCCTGGTTTCCGTAACTGACCAGTTCTCCCATTAGTTTGGGGAAGGCAAGACTGGCAAGGCTTGAAACAAGGAGAAAGAACAAGCCGGTTCCAAACTGCCATCTAAAAGGCTTGATGTAGTGATACAATTTCAACGCATTACCCAATCCAGTCAGGGTAATTTTTTTCTCACGTATATCAGCGATTTCAGCCATAAATACTAGTCAACTGTCAAGTCAAAGATAGAGATTAAAGAATAGCAATAAACAAGGATTATGAACTAATCCGAATCTCCGGATCTGTTTTTATTTGCTAAACGGATCATGTCACGGTTTTCAAGGGTTTGTTTCTCGTAACCGAATAAGACTGCATTGATCATTGCTAATCCTACTTCCTCAGAGGTTGTCACATTTTTTGGAAAGAGGAATTTCCATAGCGGGAAAAGAGGTCCGAGGATCTTGTACATGGATAATCTTGACCTGACACCCTTAACCGGTTGAATATATGCAGGCCTCATTAGATACAGCTTTTTAAACGAGAATTCTTTCAGGCTATTCTCAGCTTTTCCTTTCACCCTGGCCCACATCATCCGGCTTTTCATAGTATCATCCGTACCTGCACCAGATATGAAACAAAAGGTCATTTCGGGATTTTGCCGCGAGAGTATTTTAGCTGCAGCGACTGTATAATCGTAAGTAATCAGGTGGTATTGCTCTGCTGTCATACCCACAGAGGATACGCCAAGGCAATAAAAACAGGCATTATAACCCGTAAGTTCATTTTCAATATCAGAATAATCAAGAAAATTAGTATGGATGATCTCTTTCAGCTTGTTGTGCTTTCTACCACAGCTTTTTCTACCAATAACAAGTATTGATGACAGAAGCGGACTTTCAAGTGATTCAAGGAGAACCCCCTGTCCAATGTGTCCGGTTGCACCAAAAATTATCGCCTTTATTTCCACCGTTCAAAATGTAACAAAAAAACCAGGAATATCAAATAGAGTGAGTACTGTTTTTTTCTTCTTCGGGAGTATCATCCGTTAATAGTCAACGGGCTGACCATTGCACAAAAAAAAGCTCCGTTTTTGCGGAGCTTCCAGACTAAATAAGCAAAAAATATTAACTATGCCAGTTTAACATTTACAGCATTTAATCCTTTTTTCCCTTGTTGAAGTTCGAAGGTAACCTCATCGTCTTCTCTGATCTGGTCAACAAGACCTGAAACATGAACGAAGTATTCTTCGTCAGATTCTGCATCTTTAATAAATCCATATCCTTTATGGTTATTAAAGAATTTTACTTTTCCTGATTTCATAATAATTAAAAGTGTTTTGATTAATTGAATTGCAAAGATAGGTAATTTAATCAATTTTGAAAGTATTTTGCAAGAATATTAATCAGGTGGCAACACGCTGTACTACCATACTGGTCATTTCATTTTATACCTTAAACCAAGGTAAATGTTCCGTCCGAATATGGGTCCCCAGATCAGTGAGCTGTCAAAATAGGGACTGAACGGGTCCTCACTCGCCAGGATCGGATTTTTCTGTTTAAAGTCAAACAGGTTTTCCACACCGAGATAGACCTCGAACGTTTCCTTCCAAATTTTTGAAATCTGGGCATTTACCAGGTTGTATGCAGGCGAATATTTTTCGAGCTGGTACTCTTCGGGATTTGATGAAAGATCCGGGATACGTTTCTTCCCCTGTCGGTTCAGGGTAAGATCAAACTTCCAGTATTTCCGGGTTTCATAGGCCATATTCAGGAACCCACGGTGTCGTGAGATCAGGGGTTTCTGCAGCAGTTGACCCTGATAGGTGGTTTTTACATCGTACCAACGATAAGCGATCCGCAGGTCCAGCCTGTTGATCACCTCATAATCGAACTGAGCCTGAAAACTGTTCGACCAGGATCTGCCATCCAGATTATAAAACAGGACTTGCTGCGGGCTATAATCGTAATCCATCACAATCTGATTTTCAAAATGTGTCCTGTAAAAATCAAGGCTGATAACACCACTCCTGTAATCGAGTGTGAAGGTTTGTGTCAGGTTCACTCCATAGTTCCATGCCACTTCAGGATCCAGTCCGTAGGGTTTGTCCGGATCATCTCCCTCGATGATAATTTCCCGGGATGTTGCCAGGATGGCATTGTTTTCAGCCAGGACATTGGCTGTCCGCTGTCCCCTGCCACCAGCTAACCGGAGGATTGTTCTGTCCGTTATCGGGTAGCGAACAAAGATCCTGGGTGTCAGGAATGGTCCGAAGAGGTTATGATAATCAGCCCGGATGCCACCAACAAATATAAATTTGTCAAACGGGTTATAGGTATATTCAAAAAAGGCGCCGGGAACAATTTCCGTCCGGTCATAATCATTCCCGTTCAGTGATTCCGTATAGTCATCATACTGGATACTGGCTCCCGTTTTAAACGTATGGTTGGTATTGCCGATAATACTCTGGAAGAGCAGGTTAGCATAGAAGCTGGTTTGGGCAGCCTGATACCTGTTCACTCCAAACCAGGATTCCTGGTGATGGGTTACGCCGGAAAGCTGCAATCCGGTGCTCTGCCATGTTTTTTTCGGATTAATTTTTCCGATCTTTGCCCATCCTTCCAGTCGCTGAGTAAGTAGATCCATCCCCCAGTGATCGGTTAGTCCAACATCCGTTTCAGGATCAAAGGCAACCTGTCCTCCCACTTTATCGATGTGAGTCTCCTTGATACCAAACTGAAAATGGCCGCCCCGAGGACCATGAAATTCCCAACGGTTCAACAGAAGGTACTGCCTGGACAACGGATTATCAAGAAAACCATCATCATTCCTGTCGTGTTTAACAGATTCGTTACTACCATGCAACAGAAAGGCGGTACCCCACTGCTCATTGATTCCGATTTTAACATTGGCATTTGCTTCCACCCTGCCCATTCCATTAGCATAACCATTGAGGTAAAGTTTATCCATGGTTTCGGGCTTCCACAATTCAACATTAATCTGTCCTGCAATGCTTTCATAACCATTCGATACAGAACCGGTTCCTTTTATGAGCTGGATCCCTTCAATCCATGTTCCCGGGATATAGGTTAACCCGTAAATGGCGGATAATCCGCGGACATCCGGTATGACTTCACGGGTAATTTGAGTATAGGGCCCCGCCAATCCCAACATTTGTATCTGACGGGTCCCGGTTACAGCATCCGTGAAGCTGACATCGACAGAGGGATTTGTTTCAAAACTTTCGCTCAGGTTGCAGCAGGCTGCTTTCACCAGCTCTTTCTGCCCTATTTTCTCAACCTTCAGGGGTTCAAGATACCCGATCTTCGTACTTTTCTCCCTGTGAACAATCCTCAACTCGTCGATTGCTATGGAACTCATTAACTCAACCGAAATACTTTCCTGGTTAGAGACATCGATGGTATCCGATTGATAACCAACGTCAGTTCGTCTAAAAACCTGCGTTTAGTAAGAAATATTAATCAAATTTA
>CAYMFM010000105.1:0-10935 GCA_964389685.1 uncultured Rikenellaceae bacterium | reverse complement strand
CAGGCTTTTAAGAAAGTTCTTGTCATGTACTTTGGCTTCCGTGATTTTAATAAACCGTCCAACCGATTGAACTGCATCTATCAGCATATGCACTTTCAAACCACCCTTTTTCTTTCCGTCACCCTTAGGATTACGTCCAACGCCTTTAAGGATGTCACTAAACAAACGAATGGTGTTAGAATCAATCAGAAGAACTTCTTTGAAGGTCAATCCAAAAGTTCGGCTGTCCGACAAAAACGATTGGTATTTTTTCACCAGACTGAAATATAAATCTTCAAAGAACCTGCTGTCCCGGTTGCGTAAACCATCACAGGCTGTACTTTTAGCCGGAGCATTTTTTAAACCCATATGATTGAGCTTTCCTCGCAGAGCCCGCATCCCTTCACATATCTCGGTCATTGAGTCGCACCGGCTGAGAATACCAAACAACATTGTGATCAGGTGTGTCCTGGCCTTGAATGCCTTGTAGTAATAGTCCGTGTTGTGCTTCCTAATCAGGCTTTGTATGTTAACTGCATCAACCAAATTTATAATCTGTTTTAAAATCGGCTGTCCGACAAATTTTATTTCCGTATTTTTACTCATGATGTAGGTTGTTTCCTCAAAAACAAATCTACAACATGAAGGGGAAACCTTCGGGGAGTACCCTTCTTTTTATTATTTTAGTCGGACACTACTGTTAATAAATATGAATTATATGGATATCATATGCAAATGAGTACCAAATTTTATAATAACATCAACTCAATAAAAGGTATTAAATTTGACGGCAAACCACATTATATCCTTGTTGATAAAAATGGAGATATTGTATATCCAAATGCTGAATGGCCAAGTTCAAAAGAAAAGTTATATAATCAAATAGATAAATTATTATAAAGGCAGCTGCCAAAAAATATGCAAAGCACATTGTAACGTCCCTTGCAATTCAATAAAGCATATTATTGGTAAACATAAAATTTAAAATTATATTTTAAAATCCTATTTCAATGGAAAGAATTTAAAGTTTTTCCATAAATTCGTTTTTCTGTCCATAACATCCTGAAGCAACTTTAATGCCTTATCTGGAACCCTTTTTATTAGCGTTGCATATTTATTTGTAACTTACCAATAGAAAATCAACAACTGAGTAGATAAGGCTACCACACTGCATTTAGCCTTAATGTGTATACCAGTAAATAATAAAAATAATTTAATATTATAGCCATGAAAACTACAAGATCTCTTTTACCCCTTATTTTCATCTTCTTTTGCACAAGATCATTAGGCCAGGAATATCTGTTTACAACAGAAGAATTGGAAAATTTGCCTGTTTTTAATTCCATTGAGAAAGCTAAAAAAAATCCCGAAAAGGTATATAAATTAGTTTTTTATTACCAAAACTTAACAACTGTACCTCAGGAGATTACTCTTTTTCAAAATCTTCAGATGCTTGATTTAGGAGAGAATAAGATTACAGAATTATCTCCTGAACTTTTTGAATTAAAAAATCTTCAGATTCTAGGTTTATCACATAATCAATTAAAAAGTATACCTCCTGATATAAGGAAACTGAAGAATCTTAAGGAACTGATTATATGGAATAATCAGTTAAAGGATTTACCAAAAGAAATTAAAGAATTAAGAAAACTCGAAGTTCTTGAATTAAAAGACAACCCTATCCCAATTGAGAATCAAAAAAAGATTAAAGAACTTTTACCTGATACAAAAATAATGTTTTAACGAATGTTCGTTCATTTCTTTAAAATATTATTCAGGTATTTTAATAAGCACCTTCACAGCATGGTTCTTGTCTTTATTGGACTGACTGTAGGCTACACATGCAGCATCTTTATGATTTATTATTTTCTCTATGAAATTAATTATGATCATTATCATCAAAATAAAGACAGGATTTATCGTGTTATTTCAGAGCATGAGGAATATGAAGTCTCAGTCCCTTTGACTTCGATAAAATTAGGACCTGCTTTGCAAAATGATCTTCCGGAAATTGATGACTTTGTAAGAATTTATACAATAAATAATACTTGGATAAAACATAAAGAAGACTATATCCCTGAAGAATTCTTCGTGTGTGCTGATCCAACCATATCAAACATATTTACAATTGATATATTAGAAGGGAATAAGCAAAATTTGATAACACCGGGTTCTGTTATTATTTCTGAGAGGATGAAGAATAAATATTTTCCACTGGAAGATCCTGTTGGGAAATACATTGAAGTAAAAACAAGATATAGAACCTTTGCACTTGCTATTACAGGTGTTTTTAAAGACCTGCCACCAAATTCAACTTTCAAAGCAAATTTTATAACCCACTTTCATCATGCAAGAGAACATCTGAGAGTTGGGTTTGAGAAGAACGGTTACCCTGCCCCTGAATCCTGGGTTGATGCTTATTATCAAACATATATATTATTAAAAAGGAACACCAATATAAAACACCTATCCGCCAAATTGCCTGATTTTTCCAGCCGTCATTTGCCGGAATTTTTAATGGTAAATTTCAAATTGCAACCACTACTTAAAATTTATTTTGAATCGGACGAATTAGTAAATAATAATACACCTCAAGGGAAGAAAAAGATTATTTATACACTTCTATTCGTAGCGTTTATGATATTAATTGTAGCAAGTGTAAATTATGTTATTTTTTCTATTGCAAACGGGTTGTCAAAGATTAAAGAAATAGGGATTAAAAAAACCTTTGGGGCTACCAAACAGCAACTTCAGATACGGCTCTTTGGCGAATCGATAATGATATCGGTATTTTGCCTTCTGTTATCGATATTAATAATTAGTTTATTAATACCTGTTTTAAGAAATGATTTTCAACTTGACATTTCCCCGATTTTAATGCATAAACCATTATTCTGGATATTGATTTTTATATTATCATGTTTAATTGGGATTGTTGCCGGAGGATATACCTCGGTTTATTTGCTAAAACAACCGGCAAATTCCATTTTGTCAGGTAATTTCAGGATCGGTGGACTTAAAACGAAATTTTTAAATTATCTGTTGTTGTTTCAAATTGTTATTTTTTCCGGTTTGATCGTTTCAACTTTGATAATTAATAAACAAATCAGATTCAGTTTGGATCGCGAATTAGGTTTTGATAAAAAGAGTCTGCTTGTTTTGGAAGGTTTCAACAAAGACAATATTGACCATCTTGAATCCTTTAAGCATTACTTACTGAGCAGCAAAAATATTCTAAAAATATCAGGAGCATTAAGCCCTTCACCTCCTTCAAAGTTGCTTATGTTTCTTCCTTTCTATCCTGCATCAAATCCTGAAAATAAGTTATTGATCGATTTACTATACGTTGATTATGAATTTATTGAAACGCTTCAACTGGAATTAATAGAAGGAAGATCATTTTCAGAAGAATATTCTGACGACATGAAAAATGTTGTTATCATAAACAAGCAAGGGGTGAAAGATTTAGGGTTGACTGATCCGGTTGGTGAACGTCTTGACCTTGGGGATGGTGAAATTGTCACAATTATCGGAGTCATAGAAGATTTTTGTGTAAAAACAATCCACGAAAGGACAAGACCATTACTATTATATGTTTATCCGAATTCAGCCGATAAACTTTATATTCTCGTTAGCAGTTCACATGCCTCAGAGGCCCTGAAATTTATTCGTAATAGCTGGTATTTATTTTTACCTTCTTCACCTTTTACGGTAATGCAATATGAAGATGCTCAGAGAAAACAATACTCGGATGAATTTAGTTTATTACGGATTCTCGTCCTTCTCACAATTATAGCTATACTTTTATCATGTTTTGGACTTTACAGCATAATACAATATACTTCAAGTAAAAAGCTCAAAGAAATAGCAATCAGGAAGGTTTTTGGAGCCTCTGTTGAGAATATCTTTTTTAGCTTGCTTAAGTCCTACATGTTTCTTGTAATTATGGGTACAATGATTGCAGTTTTTATATCTAATTATTTAGTTAATCGTTGGTTAGATAATTTTGCCTATACTCCTAAAGTAACTTTGATTCCTTATCTGGAGACCTTTTTGTTAACTTTATTTATTGTATTTGGAACTCTTGTTTATCAGATTATTAAAGCTTCAAGGACAAAACCGGTTGTTCTACTGCATTATGAATAGATTTTATTATAAAAGAATTCGATTGAATTTTTAGGAGTTGAATAATTTGAACTTTAAGCATCTTTCCCTATTTTTAGATTCAATTTACTGCTTTTAAAAGACAATAAAATAATATAAATGACAGATAGAGTAAGATATTGGGTTGATTTATCTGATTATGACCTGGAAACTTCAGAAGCAATGCTCAACACCAAAAGATATTTGTATGTTGGATATATGTGTCATCAAACAATTGAAAAGGTGCTAAAAGCATATTTTGCTCATAAGCATAACGATACGGCTCCTCTAACCCACAATTTGTCCTATCTGGCAAAAAAGGCAGGCGTTTATAATAATTTCTCAGAATCCCAAAAAGATTTTATTGACCAGATTGAACCTCTAAATATCGAAACCAGATACCCATCTCAAAAAGATAGATTAATACAGAGTCTGACTAAAGAAAAATGTATTGAATTGATTAAAACAACAAAAGATCTGCAAGAATGGATAAAAATGAGGTTATAAATAAACTAAAAATCTATGTTAGTTTATTAAACGACCATTTTGATTTGGATAAAGTGGTTTTGTTTGGTTCCTATGCCAGTGAAAAACAACATCACGATAGTGATATTGATGTAGCTGTAATTGTTAACAGCATTGATGGTGATTATTTTACATATACTCCTGTTTTATGGAAATTGCGAAGACAAGTTGATGATAGAATTGAACCCCTCTTATTTGAGAAAGGAAAAGATAAAAGCGGATTTTTAACTGAAATTATGAAAAACGGGATTGAGATAAAAAGCGATAATAGTGTATCACCCGGTGAGTAATGTATTTTATCCCTCCAATATTCTGACCAGATCGGTATTCACATAATACACTTCTTTACCATCTTTTTTTGGAGTGAGTATTGCCAGCCGGGTTAGGTCTGACATGTATTTAGTCAGTGTTGTCCTGCTGGTCTTGCCCGAAATATCCCCGATTATTTTGGGCTTAATATATGGTTGAGTAAACAGAGCCTCGTTTTTTCATATTCCAAACACATTATGTTCATTTCATTGCGTATTTCAGGACACATGACCTTCTACTCACCGGGTGACTTTGAGTCACCCGGTGAGTGAATTTAGGAACATTCCAACAATTAGATTATTTTTGTGTTGAATCAGCGTTTCCAGGATAATGACCCACTTCCCTTTTTATAAGCAGTTGGATGCAATGGATTGCGGACCTGCCTGTTTGCGGATGATCGCTGCTCATTATGGTAAAAGCTTTCCGATCCAGGTGTTGCGGGAGAGAAGCTACATCACCCGTGAGGGAGTATCTATGCTGGGTATCAGTGATGCTGCAGAATCGATTGGGATCAGGACAAAAGGCGTCAGAATTGGTTTTGAACAACTGAAAAGTGAAGCGCTCCTACCCTGTATTGCACACTGGAAGCAGAAACATTTTGTTGTTGTTTATAAAATAAAGAAGGGGCATGTGTGGATATCCGATCCTGCAATTGGCAGGTTGAAGATGACCGAAGAGGAATTTTGCAAAGGTTGGATCAGTACGGTTAGAGGGGGCGATGAAAGCGGACTCTGTCTGCTTCTTGAACCGATGGCTGAATTTTACGAACAGGAAGAGGAGAAGAGAGACAGACAAAGCTTCCGGTTTCTATTTTCCTATCTCAGGACAAACCGGAGATTTATCGTTCAGCTTCTTCTTGGGCTTCTCTTTGGAAGCTTGCTGCAGCTCATTTTTCCCTTCCTGACTCAACAGGTGGTAGATTTTGGTATCAACAACCAGGATATCGGATTTATTTACCTGATCCTTATTGCACAACTGGTTCTGTTCATCAGCCGGATGTCTGTTGATTTCATTCGTGGATGGATACTTCTTCATCTTGGAACAAGAGTAAATATTTCGTTGATATCGGATTTCCTGATCAAGCTGATGAAGTTACCCATCCGCTTTTTTGATTCGAAACTGATCGGCGACCTGCTGCAACGGATTGGTGATCATCGCCGGATTGAACTTTTTCTTACCTCTGCAACCCTCAATATCCTGTTTTCATTGTTGAATTTGCTGATTTTTGGTATTGTATTGGTGATCTATAACCTTACCATTTTCTGGGTCTTTCTTGCCGGGAGCGCTTTGTATATACTGTGGGTTTATCTTTTCATGAAAAAAAGACGTGAACTCGATTACCGGAAGTTTAAGCAACTGGCAGAAAATCAAAGCAGCCTGATCCAGCTTTTTACCGGCATGCAGGAAATCAAGTTGAATAACATTGAGAAACAGAAAAGGTGGGAATGGGAAAACATCCAGGCAAAATTATTCAGGGTAAATGTCAGGTCTTTGTCCCTGAACCAGTATCAACAGGCTGGAGCTACCTTTATTAACGAAACCAAGAATATCCTGATCACCATACTGACTGCAACAGCCGTTATTTCCGGAGAAATGACCCTGGGTATGATGCTGGCCGTTCAATACATCCTGGGGCAACTGAATTCCCCCCTTGATCAGATGATTGGGTTTTTTCACCGAACCCAGGATGCACGAATCAGCCTGGAAAGGCTTGGTGAAATTCACCTGAGGGAAGACGAGGAGAAAGAGGAGGAGGAAAGAATTACGATGCTGTCGGACAAGAGAAAAATAGCCATTCACGGACTTTCCTTTCAGTATGAGGGACCTCATTCACCGTTTGTGTTGAAGGATCTGAATGTCGAGATTCCCGAAAATAAACAAACGGCAATTGTGGGAGTAAGTGGAAGCGGGAAAACAACCTTGATAAAATTGCTGCTCGGATTCTACCCTCCTGTGAAAGGAGAGATAAAAGTGGGTGATATCCAGTTGAAAAATTACAACACCAGATTTTGGAGATCGGTCTGTGGGGTAGTGATGCAGGATGGATTTATTTTTTCCGACAACATCTCACGGAACATCACCATGGGAGATGAACGGGTCGACCGTGAGAAATTATTAAAGGCAGTAAGAACTGCCAATATCCAGGAAATGATCGAATCACTTCCCCTTGGATACAATACAAAAATCGGGTTGAATGGTCATGGGTTAAGTCAGGGACAGAAACAAAGAATCCTGATTGCACGAGCCATCTATAAAGATCCGGAGTTCCTCTTCTTTGATGAAGCAACCAATGCACTTGATGCGAAAAACGAACGAACCATCATGGATAACCTGAAAGAGGTGTTTGTCGGGAAAACTGTTGTGGTCGTCGCTCACAGATTGAGTACCGTTAAAGATGCAGATCAGATCATAGTGCTGGATAGCGGTGAAATCGTGGAAAAAGGAACTCATGAAGAACTGACCGCGATAAAAGGTCATTATTACAACCTGGTAAAGAACCAGCTGGAATTGGGGAATTGAAGAAATTGCTAAATGGTTGAATTGTTAAATGGTTGAATTGTTAAATGGTTGAATTGTTAAATGGTTAAATGGTTAAATTGTTAAATTGTTAATGAACGTATTGATATTATTATGGATAAGAAATATTTAGATCTTATGGATATCAAGGCATATAGAATTGCTTTTGATTTGTCTAATTATGTGTGGGATGTTGTGCTTAAGTGGGAATATTTTGTTCGCGATACGGTTGGGAAACAATATGTTAAAGCCACTGATTCAATTTCAGCTAATATTGCAGAAGGTTTCGGCAGATATCATAAAAAAGAGAAGGTCCATTTTTACAGATATAGTAGTGGTTCAATAAAAGAATCGATGGATTGGACCTTAAAATCAAGAAAAAGAGAACTCATTTCGGAAGATGAGTATCAGTATGTTTTAGAGAGATTAGATCAACTACCAAAAGAGATTAATAGTCTGATCAAATACACAAACGAAAAATTAAAAGTATAAAACTCAGCAATTTGACCATATAGCCATTTAACCATTTTCTTATTCCCTGTTGAAATGAATCAAATGTTCGAAGATGATTGATTTGAAACCAGATATTGACAAAGCAAAAATTGAAATTCGGAGTGAAGAGGTCCAGGAGATACTGGGAACACCTCCATCCTGGATCATACGCTGGGGAATAACCATCATGGTGGTTGTTCTTGCAGGATTATTGCTGGGAAGCTGGTTCTTCAAGTATCCTGATGTGATTGATTCAGCCATTATCATAACAACAGAGAATCCCCCGGCAGCAGTCATCGCAAAATCTACAGGGAAAATTGAACAGTTATTTGTTACAGATACACAACCGGTTAGTTCAGATGAGCACCTGGCAATCCTGGAAAATCCAGCCAGGTATGAAAGTGTAATATTGCTGGATAATAAACTTTCTGAACTGTTCCCATTTTTCGAACAATTCGATACATCGCTTGCTGTCCGTTTCCCCGGTGACCTGTTACTCGGAGATATACAACCTGTTTTTACGGATTTCTATAAGAATTACCGGAATTTTATCGATTTCATGGAGCTGGCATACCATTCCCGGAAAATCCGGTCAATCCGGGAAGAGATCGGTGAATACAGGGTGTATTATGATCGGCTTTATCGTCAGCGTAACCTGTTACAACGGGAGGTTGAACTGGCAAGAAGGCAGTTTAGTCGCGATTCTACCCTGTTTTACCGGGAAGTCATACCAATGGCAGAATTTGAACAATCCGAAAGCGAGCGGATAAAGAAGGAGCATGATTTTGAGCAGGCGAAAATTAATCTTTCAGAAACAGTCATTCAAATTTCCGAGTTGGAAAAAGAGATCCTGGACTTACAGCTCCAGGAAAAGAACGAGAAAAAGCAGCTTGAGAATCAGTTGTTGGAATCCTATAACAACCTTATTTCAGCTATTGATACCTGGGAGCAGAAGTATCTTCTGAAATCACCTCAGGAGGGAGTGGTCAGCTTCACGGATTTCTGGAGTGAAGATCAGAATGTCACCACGGGAGATGTGGTGGTTTCCGTAGTTCCAGAGAAACCCGGAAGGATCATCGGCCGGCTCAATTTAATGCAGAGGAGAGCAGGAAAGGTAAAACCTGATCAGGATGTAAACATAAAGCTTGAAAACTACCCCTACATGGAATTTGGAATGGTTAAAGGAGTGGTCGAGAGCATTTCCCTTGTCCCCAATGACAATCGGTTTACTGCTGAAATTGCGCTTCCCGAAGGATTGGTGACAAACTATGGCATTACCCTGGAGTTTAATCAGGAGATGGAGGGCCAGGCAGAGATCATTACTGAATCAAGACCCCTCCTGATCCGGATCATTGAACCGTTCCGGTACATTTATGAGAGGAATTTCAAGAATTCCAAAAGCGAACTTTCCGGACAAAACCGGTAAACCTGCTCTGCTTAATTCATCCTTTGCATCGATTAAAACGGCAAATCATCAAACTCCTCAGATGGAGGAGGTATGTCTTCCATGGATGGTGGTGGGGAGAATGTACTCATCTCCTGATCGGCAAGTTTCTCAATTTTCCAAACATCGAGGTTAGTGAAATAGCTAACCCGTCCATCCTTTTCCCAACGATTACCACGGATATTGAAACTGATCCTCACTTCATCATTTACCTGGATCCTGTCGGCCAGGTTACATCGATCCTGAGTTAACTGAAACTTCACGTAATCGGTAAATTCTGTTCCCGAGCTGTTTTCTTTTTTTTCGATGACAAACTCTCTTTTTCTGAAAGAATCGCTAACCTGCACGGTATCAAAAATATCAATTACACGCCCGGTTAATTCAAAGGCCATATGCAGTACTATTTTGGTTTGTCTATTTTCCTGTAACGAGCCATGGAATTCATATCGTATCCATGCAGTTTGTTCGTTTACCGCTCTTCTATCCCAAGCAGTTCAACTTCAAAAACAAGAGCAGAGAACGGTTGAATGGGGCTTCCGGGTCTGACATTTGCTCCATACGCCAATTCCTGGGGAACAAACAGTTTCCACTTCGATCCAACATTCATTAATTGGAGCGCTTCGGTCCAACCAGGAATGACTCTGTTTACGCCAAATATTGCCGGATCACCGTCATTGGAATCTTCAAATACCGAACCATCGACGAATGAGCCTTTGTAGTGAACCCTAACTATATCTGTAAGCTCCGGTTTGGGACCATCTCCCTCTTTGAGGATTTTATACTGCAATCCGCTGGGAAGTGTTACGACTCCTTCTTTGGCTTTATTCTCTTCCAGGAATAGTTCGCCTTCATATTTATTATCCTGAAACTGTTCGATGAGTTGGGTTTCCTGACGTTTTTGATAATACTGTCTGAGGAGATTTTCAGCAACAGGGAGTTCGAAAAGTAATTCCTTTTCTGAAAACACTTCATCGAAAGCCCTGGTGAGGACATCCACATTTGGTGATTCAAATCCATCCTTTTTCAGGTTATTGGCAAATACTAATCCTATCCAGTAGCTGACAGAATCGTTCTCCGTTTTCAATTCAGTATCGGAAGACACCTTGTTGCAGGAGGATAATATAATGGCTGTTGCAACCATTGCTAGCAAGAGATTACTAATTTTCATGGTTTGATTTTTTAGAGGTATAACGATCTGCGAAGATATAATAAAAATGGGAATAATGATGAATGATGCCGCGGGCCGGCTGTGTAATACTTCATAATTTCGTTAACAATGTTTAAAACGAATATCAAAAAACAGATTTTATACAAGGTCCTTCTTGCGAAACTAGTTTTAACCATTACACTTTACCCCGAACGGGGTAGAATAATGAGTAACCACCGGTTATGACCGGTGGTTAGTATATACAAGAAGATTACAACCCTACAGGGGTTGAATATTCAAATGTAAAGAATTAGTATTCAACCCCCTGCCTGTATTCTAAGATAAAACCAAATATATTAAAAAAAGATTAAGCTGCGTG
>CAYMFM010000104.1:8347-11050 GCA_964389685.1 uncultured Rikenellaceae bacterium | reverse complement strand
ATGGATTATTGTTAATTTGTAATCTGAAGGTTTAGCGGAAAGTCGAACGCATTCAACCCATAAAATTAGAGGATTTTCTGTTTTATTTCTCACATTGATGAAGAAACTTGCCTATTTGTTGTTGCTGATTTCCTTTGCTGCATCTGCACAGTTGAATGAAGATTTTGAAAGTGGCACCCTTGCTGGCTGGCAAGAGAGTGCAGAACTGCGATGGGGTGCTTCTGCAGATGATCCCATAGCCGGAAATTTATCGCTGCACCACACTTATGACAATACGGCTGCCGATCACGATCAGATTTCCCATCCGATTTACACGATCAGTATTGATTCGGGCACAACCACCTGGCGATTTAAAATAAGACATGGATATACTCCTTCTGGCCCAAACCACTGGAGCATCTTTCTTATTTCGGATCAGTCTGCCGGGGAGATGCACCCGGCAGGATCAGCGAGCGGGTATGTACTGGGTGTGAACTACAAGGGGACAGATGATCATATTAAACTATGGAAAATTTCCTCCGGATCAGCCGAAGAAATCCTGAATACCGGTTTTAACTGGGAGGAGCATGTGTCGATTACACAGACGATTGGATTCCAGGTTTTGCGGTCGAAAACAGGATTATGGGAGGTGATGATGGATACCACAGGAGGGTTTGAGCACTTATTTTCATTGGGTACGGTAACGGATTCAGAATGGTCTCTTTTCAATCATTTTGGTATCTACTATAAATATTCCTCTTCCCAGGACATGAAACTCTGGCTGGACGATATTTCCATCGATGGCTTTATCATAGTGGATACCATTAAACCGGGAATCGAAAAGATTCATGTTTTATCGTCAACTGCCCTTGAAGTTGTATTTACCGAGCCGGTTGATCCGATAACTGCAACAAATCCATTGAACTACACCATTGATGAACTCATTGGGAATCCGGTTAATGCATCACTTACTGAACCGGAAAAAGTGCACTTGCTGGCACAAACGGATTTTCTGGATAATACAATATACAAGGTGAATATTGAACATGTTGAGGATCTTTTTGGCAATGTCATGGAACCGGATTTTGCAGAGTTCACCTACCATGTTATCCGACCCTATGATGTTCTGATCAATGAGATTATGGCTGATCCTGTACCTTCAATCGGGCTTCCGGAATTTGAGTATATCGAAATTTTTAACAACACCGCTTATGCGGTTATAATCAATGGATGGTCACTGCAGGTGGGTAGTTCGGTATACACGTTAGAGGGCATAGAACTGGCTGGATTGGATTACCTCATCCTCTGTTCCGATGCAGTGGTACAGGAGTATCATTCTTATGGTTCTGTTCATGGAATTTACGGGTTTCCTTCCCTGTTAAATACCGGGCAGTCGATCACTTTACGGAATGAAAAGGAGATGATCATTTCATCGGTTACCTATAGTGACGAATGGTATGGAGACGAATACAAAGCCGATGGTGGCTGGTCCCTTGAGCAAATCGATCCCAACAATCCCTGTGGTGGAGAGAATAACTGGAAAGCTTCCAGTGATGTCAGGGGTGGGACTCCGGGACAGAAAAATTCGGTATGGGGTGATAATCCGGATCTGGACCCACCCCTGCTTTTAAATGCCTATCTGTTATCGGATACCTCGCTATTCCTCTACTTTAACGAACCGTTTGATAGTGCAAATGCACTGGATCAGCAGGCCTTTACGGTTGACAATGGTATGGGAAATCCGGAAACGGTCTGGCTGATTGCTCCTGATTACCAGTCTGTTATACTTCACTTCAATCGAATATTCGAATCGGGAACAGTTTATGAGATTATCGTTGGCAACCCATTCACAGATTGTACAGGAAATCTGATCGGCTCTTTGGATTCGCGAAGGTTTGGATATCCTGGAAGGATGGATAGCCTGGATATAGTAATCAATGAGGTCTTATTCAATCCATTTCTCGATGGAGTAGATTACGTTGAGGTGTTTAACCGTTCGACTAAGATCCTGGATTTCAGCGAGCTTAGAATAGCCAGCCGGGATGAAAAAACAGGGGTTTTAATAACCATTCTTCCCATAACAGGGTATCCTTATCTCTTTTTCCCGGGAGAATATTTTGTGTTCAGCATTGATGCAGGCAAAGTGTTTGAACAGTATTATACTCCCAATCCCTGGGGATTCATCGATCTTGAAAAAATGCCTTCGTTCCCTAACGATGAGGGGAGGGTGGTTTTAATCGATCAGTGGTTGAATATTATCGATGAATTCCGGTATCATGAAGAGATGCATTTCCCACTGCTTCTGATTGTGGAAGGCATATCACTCGAGCGAATCAGCCAATCAAGACCAACCCAGGATCCAACCAACTGGCACTCTGCATCGGAGAATTACGGTTTCGGTACACCAGCCTATGAAAATTCGCAGCATATCGAAGATCCTGCCGAACTATCCGACCGAATACGCATTGAACCGGAACTATTTTCTCCGGATAATGACGGGTATCATGATGTTGTTCAGCTTTTCTACCAATTTGATCAACCCGGTTATGTTGCAACAGTTATCATTTTTGATGCCCGTGGCAGGATTGTAAGGAAATTAGTTAACAATGAGCTACTGGGCAGGGAAGGATCATTTACCTGGGATGGGATTAGTGATTCAAACCGGTTATCGAATATGGGGATCTATCTTTTTTTCATTGAAATTTATGATTTGAGAGGAAATGT
>CAYMFM010000104.1:0-8247 GCA_964389685.1 uncultured Rikenellaceae bacterium | reverse complement strand
TCATAACAAAATTGATTGTCATGTAAATGCTGTTTACAAAAGCGGTATGCTCGGTATCCATTTCATGCACGATCGCCAGATTAACAGAAGCAGGTGCCACGAGAAACAACCCGATCAGGATCAGGAGAGGGAGGGCATTCGTAGCTTCCATGGAGATGAATATCCACATGAGGAATGGTGAGATAATGGTGATGATCACCAGTGTCATTCGTCTTCCGATCCTGTCGGAAATGGTTCCTGAAAGGTAGGTTCCGATTGCACCGGCAAGCTGGAGCAGGGATAAGGAAATGCCAGCAAACCAGAGGCTCGACTCTTTTTCCATAAGGTATACCGGAAGGTAGAGTGTTAAAGCGGCTTTCATTCCTGCCCTGAACAGGGTAATCCCTCCGAGGCTGATAAAAACCGGCAAAAATTTCAGAAAGGTCGATTTGTAGCCAATCGCCAGTGGATTTTTCTTAAAATCCTTCCTTATCTCAATGTCTTTCAACCTGAAATAGAGAACAAAGGAAGAGATAATACCGAAAGGAATTAATCTGAGTGATCCGTTCAAGCCCCAGGTTTCAACAGTAGCAACGATAATCAGAGGACCCAATGTCCTGGCAAGTTCTCCTCCAAGCATAAAATAGCTCATTCCTTTACCCAATCGGGGTCCGGCTACCTGTTTGATCATAACCGGAGCCGGAACATGGAAAAGTGTTGAACTGATTCCACTGACGAAAAGCAATACTGCCAGGATGATATAAACGGGTGCCACACCGATCAGGCTCATGGCAATGGTTGTGAAGGCCGGAGCAAAGATTACCAGGAACCTGATCCTCATTTTTTCAGCAAGAATCCCGATCAGGGGATTGAATAGGGAAGGAATTCTTTGAATAACGGATAGCAGTCCTGCCAGGGACAGGCTCATGGATAATTTTTCAATGAGCAGGGGAAGAATGGGGGCAAGAAAAGAGGTGTATATATCGTGGATAAGGTGGGCAGCGGAAAGGGTGAAGACATTGGAAAACTGAAATTTTTTCGGACTGCTCATCAGGATCTGGATGGACTGAGTAATCCTGCAAAGCTAATAATTATAAGGATTCAATCAACTCTTTCATGATCCGTGTCATTTTTTCTTCCGCTCTTTCAGCCACTTCCTGCACTCCCTCATGGGTAATTTTTTCTATTTTACCCGGGACACCGAGATCAGTAATAATTGAAATGGCAAAACAGGGGATTCCCATCTGGTGAGCAACGATTGTCTCAGGTACGGTTGACATACCAACCGTGTCGGAACCAATAATCCGGAAGTACCTGTACTCCGACGGTGTTTCATAGGTAGGTCCTGTAGTGGCAGTATAGACCCCTTTTTTCAGGGGGATATCATGTTTTGCAGCGATTTGTTCCGCCCGGGCAATCAGTTCGGGAGAGTATGTATTGCCCATATCCGGGAATCGGGGGCCAAACTCTTCGTGATGATATCCGATTAACGGGTTGGGCAGCAGATTGATATGATCCTCAAGCACCATAAGATCTCCTATGTTGTATTCAGGATTCACTCCCCCGCTTGCATTGGAAAGAAAAAGGTAGTTGATTCCCAACTGTTTCAGTACACGTATGGGGAAGGTAATTTGATGTACTGTATACCCTTCATAATAATGAAACCGGCCCTGCATGGCAACCACTTTCTTTTTGCCCAGCAGGCCAAATATTAATTTCCCCTTATGCCCTTCAACCGTTGATACCGGGAAATTTGGAATAGACTGGTAATCCTGTTCATAGTGAATATCGATTTCATTCACCAATCCACCAAGCCCGGTACCCAGCACAATCCCAACTTCGGGTTGGAAATCAGTTTTCTTTTTTATATAGGATGCTGTCTCTTTTATTTTTTCTAACATAACTTATTATCTGGTTATTGAAACTTTCTCCCTCATCATCAAGGAATTGAACCCCAACGGGAATGTAATACATATTTTTTTTCAGGGTATCTTTTATATCCTTTAGGGACTGGAATCGCATGGCATCTTTTTCTGTGGTGATAATGATTTTTTTATCGTGATCGATCTTTTCAAATGCAGATGCTATCTCATCCATGTCTTTGTTCGAATAGTCATGGTGATCGGGGTATTTTGATTCCGTAATTTTCGGAGATATTCCCCTGAGGTGTTTTTTCAGGTGACGGCTATTAACAATCCCGGTGACCATATGAAGCCGGTATTTCTCTTTTTTGAATTCGCTTTTTGTTAACCGGGGGGCAACGTTTTCAAAAACGGGGTAGAATTCACCATAAATCATGGTTGTAAAATAGAGGGTTTGATAAGGAAATGGGTTAAGGTCTTTAAGAACAAGCCGACGCTCTATGGGTTTAAGCTTTGGGGGACATTTGGTGACAATGATGATGTGTGCACGCCGTTTTTCATTGGGATTTTCCCGCAGGTTACCCAATGGCAGAAGGTGGTCGCCGGAAAGCGGGCGGTTATAATCGATCAGCAGCATAGAAAGGCCCGGTGTGATTGACCTGTGCTGGAATGCATCATCTAAAATGATCAGATTCAATTCTTTGAAATCTGCCATCAATTTCCTGACCCCACGAACCCTGTTTGAGTCAACTGCCACGTTGATGTCTGGAAATTTTCGCTTGATCTGTTTTGGTTCATCACCGATCTCTTCGGCAGTCGATTCAGGAGTTGCAAGAACGAAATTCCGGGTCTGCCGTTTGTAACCCCGGCTCAGTGTCGCCACATTGAATTCACCATCAAGCAACGATATCAGGTATTCTACGTGCGGCGTTTTCCCCGTACCTCCAACAGTAATATTCCCAATGGAGATAATTGGGATTCTGAACTCGGTTGATTTCAGAATATTGTAATCATATAGTCTATTGCGGACACCAACAATCAATCCGAAGAATGGTGTCAAGGGAGCCAATAGATTACGCAACGTATTATACCTTACGGGATTCATTGGAGGGATTTTAATAAACCTCAAGGAAATAGGGCATCCTCATCTGAATTCCATTATTTTCAACCAGTTCTTTGAGATCCTGATAATAGCGGTATGATGCTCCGAGTTCTTTCTTCAGGATGGATGTCCTGATGTTCCCGGATAACTCTTTAATTAGTTTCTGATAGGGATCTTCCTGTGCCGGAAGTGAAATGATCCGGTAGTGATCCAGTCCTGCCATTTCAGCAGCAAGTGCTATCGCATCGGTCAACCCACCCATGCGGTCTACCAATCCTATTTTTTGTGCATCAATACCACTCCAGACACGTCCCTGACCAATGGAATCAACAGCTTCTTTCGTCATATTACGTCCCAGAGCTACACGGGATACAAAATCATCATAGGTCTTTTCGATCCCGGCTTGAAGATACTCTTTTTCAGCATTGTTCAAGGGTCTGTAAAATGATCCAAAGTCTGCGTATTGATTTGTTTTCACCACATCGAAGGTGATACCGAGTTTATCGTTCAGTAATTTCTGGGCATTCGGGATGGTTGCAAAAGCCCCGATTGATCCGGTAATGGTTGTAGGATTTGCCAGGATTGTGTTGGCAGGTGCCGCTATATAATATCCTCCGGAAGCAGCAACATTACCCATAGACGCAATCACCGGTTTTACACGGCTGGCGAGTTCGACTTCTCTCCAGATCTGGTCTGCAGCGATAGAGATACCCCCGGGTGAGTTGATGCGCAGGACGATGGCTTTTATCGATGAATCCTCCCGGGCTTTACGGATTACCCTTGAAAAGTTAGTAGCGCCAATTCCCGCTTCATTTTCCTCCCCGAAAGTAATGATTCCGGATGCATAGATCATGGCGATTTTGTCCTTAGCCAATCCCTTGTGTTGCCTCTTTTCAGGAACTTTTGAATAGTTTGTCATACTGACCATGCGAAGCTTTTTATCACGCTCGATTCCTGAGAGTTCTTTCAGGATATCCAGGATTTCATCATAATATCTCAATCCATCAACCAACGATTCCTGAATAGCTGCTTCAGCAGAATTAATAACCAGGTTATCTGCCAGTTCATTCAAATGGACAGTAGTCAATCCACGTTCTTCCGATATTCCATTCAACATTTCATTCCAAATGGGTCTTATAAAACTGAGGGTTTGATCACGGCTCTCCTTACTCATCCTTTCATTGATGTAGGGTTCAACAGCACTCTTAAACTTTCCATGCCTGACAATCTGCATTTCTATGCCCAGTTTATCCAAAGCATTTTTGTAAAACGTGATCTCGGAACGCAATCCGAAAAATTGAAACACACCGGAAGGATTAAGAAACAGACTGTCGGCTACCGTTCCCAGATAATACGTAGACTGAGGCAGGAGATCGTTGGTATAGCAAAGAATGAACTTGCCTGATTCTTTGAAATCAAGCAGTGCATTCCGTATCTCATAGGTGGTCGATATTCCGGGAGAAACCATACCGGTTTCGAGATAGATGCCCTTGATGTTTTCGTCCGTTTTTGCTTTCTCAATATTATCCAGGATTTCATTCAATCCAATTTGGGGAGAAAATGACATGGTGAAGGGATTGAAATTTCCCCAGGGATTTTTTGATCCCCGGTCGGGAATGTCCTGATTTATTGGCAAAACAAGAATAGAATTGGACTGGACAATTACCGGCTTATCTCCGGCAGAAATCATTGCTCCCAGGAGGCCAAAGGACAGAAGGAATAGGATGAATGATGACAGGATCACACCAACAATGGTGGCGAGTGTATATTTCAAGAAATTTTTCATGGGTTGGTTTTTGAAATTTGGTGAATGCAAATTTAGAACCTTATGGTGAAAATAAAAATAGGGTCATTTAGAAAAAGATAGCGGGTTTATCGAAATTAAAAGATTAATCTTTATAAATTAACGAATTATTCTTCATTTTGCATCGTTTGAACAAAAAACGATATCCCCATGGCAAGGGCGTATTTAATTATAGGAAGTAATCAGGGCGACCGGTTACAAATGCTTGAGCGGACTCTCAATACCATCCATGACGAGATTGGATCCGTTATTAATCAGTCGTCCATCTATGAAACTGCACCCTGGGGATTTGACCATCCGGTCGAATTCCTGAACCAGGTTCTTGAGATCGAAACACCGCTTGATTCTGAAAACCTATTGCGTCATTTGCTTGACCTTGAAAAGAAACTTGGAAGAACCAGAAATGACAAGAGATACTCTGCACGGAGTATAGATATAGATATCCTCTTCTATGATGATTTCATCATAAATACCGAAACACTGGTAATCCCTCATCCCAGATTGGCGGAGCGAAGATTTGTTTTAATCCCATTGTGTGAGTTGGTTCCTTCTTTACGGCATCCTGTGCTTAATACTACCCTTGAGCAATTATTAACTCAATGCAAAGACACCTCGGATGTCAGGATATTCAGATCGTAATGCTGCCGGTAGTGTTTGAGGTCATGTGATGGACCTTCTCGAACAGTTTACTATGCCAGGGGAGCTGATCATAAAGAATGATGGGGTAATTGAATATTTTGGCACCGAATCCTGTGTAAACTGAATCGAACAGGCGCATGAATTCCATTTTATCTGAAGATGATTTACCCATTTGCAGGTACCTTCCCGAACAGGGCAGAATTTCAAAATCTATGGTCAGTTTTTTTTCTGCATATTGTTTTAACAGGTGGTCAAGAAGAATTGAAAAAGCAGATATTCCTGATGAATCATATTGCATGGCAGAAACAAGAAGGATGATTCGTTGAGAAGTTCTGATTACAAAGGCTGCTGCGATGAGGTTGTTTTCTGCGGAATAGGCTCCATACAATTCGCCGAGATGGTGCAGGATTGAGAATGAGATCACTCTTCGTAAGGTATTGTAAAAGTTCTCCTTGTTGATTTTGGAGGATCCATTGCAAAGAGACTGGTAAAAGCGGATGAATTCCTGGAAAGGAACTCCATTCATTACGGTCACCTTATTGGATAATCCGGTTTGAATTATTTGCTTTGTCTCTCTGGTGTATGCCTGGAAAAGTTTAGAATGGGAATGAATAAGATCCAGGTTGTATGACCGAGCTGTCTTTATTTTGAATGTCTCGTCACTGATGAGGTTGTACTTATTCAATCCAACTCTTATGTATCTAAACCTGGACCGGAGTAAAGAGAGAAAAGCATCGATTATCTCAGGGGCAGGCAGCCGGGGTGAAAAAACACCAAGCTGGGGTGCAAGGCAGGGTGAAATGACCACAGGGTTGTTAAACATGCTACCCAGGGGGAGCGGCATGATGGTTTCGTAATTGTCCAAAACGAGTGCTCCCCAGTTTTCACATACCAGGTTAAGGTACCAGGAATGGCCAAAAACAGTTCCATTCAGGGATGAGTCGATACACTTATCCCATTTCTTATAATCAATCTCTTCCTGTGAAAGAATTTGAATATTCAAAATGGATTGTTTTTAATTATAAAATTCCTTCATCGGCAAAGCTAAAATAGCTATTATCAGTGACAATCAGATGATCAAGGACCTGAATATCCATGATCTGAGCTGCCTCTTTCAGCTTGGTTGTAATTTTTATGTCCGAATCACTGGGTTGAAGATTCCCTGAAGGATGGTTATGACAGAGAATCAGGGAACAGGCCAGCTTATCAATCGCATTTTTCAGTATCATCCGTATATCGATCACGGTACCGGAAATTCCACCCTGGCTGATTTTATGCTGATCGAGGACTCTGTTTGACCGGTTGAGCAAAAGGATCCAAAACTCTTCATGAGGCAGGTCCCCCAGGAGAGGCTGAAAAAACTCGAACACATCCCTGCTTCCCGTGATCTTTTTCTTGCTTTTTATTTCAGCAAGCTTTCTTCTTCTGCCAAGCTCAAGCGCAGCAATGATTGTGATGGCTTTTGCTTCACCAATGCCTTTTAGTCTCTGGAGATCCTCCACATTCAGTTTTCCGAGTTCATTCAGGCTGTTTTGAACCGTATTAAGAATTTTCTTCGCCAGCTCCACAGCCGTTTCATTTTTACTACCGGAACCAATTAAAATAGCGATCAATTCGGCATCGCTCAGGCTGCCGATCCCTTTATTCAGCAGCTTTTCCCTTGGACGATCTTCAAGTGCCCACTCCTTTATGCGCAGGTTTTTATAATCTCCCATGTTGGATCTGACGGTACCTTCGTGTTGTCATAATAAAAATACAGAAATAATTGGTAGATACATAAAAAAAAAGCCTTCCCGGTTAAGAAGGCTTCTTTTTTTATGCTGGGAGTGATTGAAATGAACCGGGAATTCCATAATAAAAGCCCTCTGATTGGAGGGCTTCTAAATTTTTAAGACTCTTGTTATCGATTAATAGCAATTTATAAAGTAGATACCTCTGGTTAGCTCACCATAATTAAATCTAATGACTAATTACTAATTGAAGCACTTGCGCTTCCTTTCCAACAAGGCAATGCACGAAATAAGTCCCATTCTTAAATTTTGCTGTATTAACTTTTAGAACTGGTTTTTTAGCCACTTTCTGATATAGGAGAACATTAATTGAATTGTAAATTTGTATCTCATAAGGTTCATCAGTTCCAAAAATGTTAATCTCAATATAGTTATCAGCAGGATTGGGATGAATTGTAAAATACCAATCTTCTACCATTTTTTCACCTGGTTCACATGCCTCATCTGTAACAGTATAAGGGTATACATATTCGTCTGAATGACCACATGCATTACGTATCTCGACATATAAATCTTTGTAGCCTTCATCCCCGGTATAAACATCCTTACAAGGAGATGTAGTAGTGCTTGGGGAACCATCTATTTCCCAATCATAGTATGAAACAGCATAGGTCGGATTGTCATGAATAAGGGTGAATCCAAACACATCATAGGGACAATACTCATCTTCTTCTACACCATAATAATTAATTAAATGATCATAACCTTCTTCAGGTCTACCTACCCAAATATCTTTCTGAATTGTAACAGTACAACATTCAGAAGTTATGGTTGCTTTTACCCAACTACTACCCGAAACAGAAGAAGAACTTGCTTTAACAGTGTAATTATCCGTATCCTGACCGCTTACATAACTGAGATAAGAACCTTTCGTCCAGCTTACTACATCACCTTGCGGACGGTCATGAAGGGTAAAAGTGGAGTTTGACGTGCAGACTAATGATGAGCCAGTAATAGACATTGTTCTACGGTAAGCTTCACATACTGCACTAAACGCATTTACTCTTCCATAACCTAATTCTTCACTCCAACCGTTTGTATATGTATATCCTCCAACTTCATCTGCGGTGG
>CAYMFM010000103.1:0-11257 GCA_964389685.1 uncultured Rikenellaceae bacterium | reverse complement strand
ACCAGGTAACTTTGATAGATATCGTAGGTCCATACCGTATTGAATGCTGATACGTTACCTGCCATACCGGACATGAAGGAGGCAAGCAAGGCAGTAACCCCAAGACCCAGCACTCCGGTGGGAAAGTGAGTGGCAAGGAGCGTAGGGATTACCTTATCGTAGTCGAAGCTGTCTCCTTTCACAGGAAGGGTAAAGTCAATCGATGGATCATTCAATAAGGCGATAGCTATCATCCCGGGGATGACCACAATAAAGGGGATAAACATTTTAGGGAGCGCACCAATCATTGGAGTCTTTCTTGCCGCCGTCATTGACCCGGCAGCCATAGCCCGCTGTACTACAAGGAAGTTGGTACACCAGTAACCGAAGGCAAGAACAAAACCCAACCCGGCAACAACCCCGAACCATTCAACCCCCATCGTGTTGGCATCAGGAGATCCTGTATTTTGCCAGGAATGGAGCATCCCAACATCCAGATTGGCCTTCATTCCTTCCCATCCTCCCACGTGTTTTAATGCTAAAAAGACAAGCGGTAAAAACCCGATCACAATCAGGAAAAATTGAAGTACTTCGTTATAGATTGCAGAGGTCAACCCACCCAGGTAGGTATAGATGAGAACGATCAGGGCGGCGAATATCAGATAAAAATCAAACTCGGTGATGTTTATTCCGATAATAGTAACGGTAAAGTCGAATGGCAGAAGGACCTGTGCTAACAATGCCAGCGCATACATCGATATCCCCGAGGCAAGAACCGTCATGATGGCAAACGCAAAGGCGTTGAATGCCCTCGTCTTTTCATCGAACCGCAACTTCAGGTATTCCGGAACAGAGCGGGCTTTTGATCCGTAGTAAAAGGGCATCATGAATAACCCGAGGAATACCATTCCGGGAATGGCGCCGATCAGGTAGAAATGGATGGTCATCATACCATACTTTGCTCCCGAGGCAGCCATACCGATCACCTCCAGTGCTCCCAGGTTGGCTGAAATGAATGCCAGTCCGGTAACCCATGCAGGGAGAGAGCGTCCAGCCTCCAGGAATGCCGTTGCCGATTTCATGTATCGTTTTAGTGCCCAGCCAATTCCGATCACAAAAACAAAATAGACCAGCATGATCGTGTAGTCAATCCATCCAAGGTTAAAGCTTTGTTCCATTGTAGTTATGTATGCTTATGTATGATTTTTATACTTTCAGCGGTTCAGGACGGTCATCTCAGGGATTGATCTCCCGTACACCGTTACCCACATCCGCCACATAAAAATCGGCTTTCAGACCCGTCTGTTTCTCATACTGTTTTCCTACCGTGTCGATGAAGGATTCCACGGATGCTTCCTTTACCAGGCTTACGGTGCAGCCTCCAAACCCGGCGCCGGTCATCCGGGACCCAAGTACTCCACCAATCTTCCTTGCTTCATCAACAAGGGTGTCCAGCTCCTTCCCGGTGACCTCATAATCCTCACGGAGAGAGTCATGCGACCCGTTCATTAATTCACCGAAGGCAACCATGTTCCCCTTTTTTAATGCAGCGACTGCATCCACACAACGCTGATCCTCGGAAACGACATGCCTTGCTCTCCTTCGAACGGTCTCATCCCGGATATGATCCGCGATTTCTTCAAAAGCTGCCAGAGAAAGTTCTCCAAGATTCCGTATTGCTTTAGCACGGTTCAATTCGGCTACGGCAGTTTCACATTCGCTGCGCCGTTCGTTGTATTTCGAATCGGCAAGCTGCCGTTGCTTGTTGGTGTTGGAGATGACCAGTTTTAACCCGTTTAATTTCAGCGGTACCATTTCATGATCCAGAGTATCGCAATTGAGAAAAATCGCATGATCCTTCTTCCCAAATGATACTGCAAACTGGTCCATGATCCCGCAGTTAACACCCACGAAATTATTTTCAGCCCGCTGGCACAGGAGGGCCATTTCCTTCAACTCAAGCTGGTGATTCCCGAACAGGGCATTTACCATGAACGCAGTCACCGTTTCAATGGAAGCGGAGGATGATAATCCTGCCCCGTTTGGTATGTTCCCGTAAAAAAGAAGCTCCATCCCGGTTGGAAGAGACAGACCGGCTTTTTTGAATTCATCCATCACTCCCAGCGGGTAATTGACCCATTCATTACCGACCTTTTCTGAAAGCTTATTCAGGGGTATAGAAGTGGTATAATCAAAATTCAGTGAGGCAAATTTTACAAACTGAGAATCGGTTTCCCTGGCAAGCAGGTACGTTCCGTAGCTCAAGGCACAGGGGAATACGTATCCGCCGTTGTAATCCGTGTGCTCCCCGATCAGGTTTACCCTTCCCGGGGAAAAGAAAATTCGTGGGGCTTTTTGAGAATCACCAAAGTTCAGGTGAAATTCATGAATTAGTTGAGTGGCTTGCATTGAATAAATACCTTAAATCGATCCATAAAAATAAAGACGATAAATGTATTTAAAATTAATTTATATTTAAAATTAATTAATAGTTTAACGCATTTGAAATATGGATCATTCAATACTCATAGGCTCAATCGGTGTCAGTTTGCTTTTACTGGCATTCATTCTAAACCTGTTCAAATGGATCCCATCCGATTCACTGAGCTATACACTCATGAATTTTATCGGTGCCTCAGTTGCCGGTTATGCATCCATCCTGATCGATTTTATCCCATTCGTTATCCTTGAATTCTTCTGGGCATCAATAGGCCTGGTGGGAGTGGTTAAAGCAGCATGGAGACTTCATCAGAAATAGTTGCATAACAGGTCAATTTATAAGATGCAATGGTTCTATTTTAGTAAGTTTACCAGGTATATAACATTAAAATTTATCATGACATGAAAAAAATGCCATTCTATTTAACGTTTTGTTTGTTTTTGTTTCCCTTTTTGCTTTTTTCACAAACCTCACAGAAAGTTCCACTCGACCATTCCGTCTATGATTCCTGGAAAAATTTAAGGAGCCCAATCGTTTCCGATGATGGGAAGTGGGTCAGTTATGAAATAAACCCGCAGCAGGGAGATGGATGGCTCTATCTGAAAAACGGTAGGACAGGAGCTCTGGATTCGGTTTCAAGAGGATATCAGGCACATTTTACTCCCGGTTCCGATTTTCTTGTTTTTATGATCAAACCACAATTTGCCGTTACCAGGCAGGCAAAAAAAGACAAGAAAAAAGGGGATGATATGCCAAAAGATTCGCTTGGCATCTGGTCACTGGCAACAATTGACATCCAAAAAATTGAGAAGGTGAAATCATACCGGGTAGCCGAAGAAAATTCCTCCTGGATCGTTTACCATCTTGAAAAGATAGTACCCGATGAACCGGAGAAAGAGAAAGCAGAAAAGGAGGAGCTGACAGAAGAGGAGAAGGAGGAAGCCAGGAAGAAAAAGGAAGAGATCCAGAAGCTGAAAAAGGCCAAAGGAACCGACCTTGTCATTCTTAACCCGGTTTCAACCATAAAGTACGAATATCCGAATATTACCGATTATACTTTTTCACAGGAAGGAGACCTGATCAGCTTTACTGAAGTGACCGGCGATTCAATTGATTATTCCCGGGTATTCAATTTTAATACATCTTCAGAAGAGGCGAATGTGATCTGGGAAAAAGAGGGTGAAGTCAAACAGCTTGTTAACGACAGGGAGGGTGAGCAGGTGGCTTTCCTCCATTCGGAAGATACGATAAAAGCAAAAGTATTCGGTTTATATGGTTGGAATTCCAAAGAGGCTGCTGCTACTCTGCTTGCCGATACTGTCACGCCCGGAGTACCGGAGGGATGGAGTCCCAGTGAAAATTCAAACCTCAACTTTTCAGATGATGGATCAAGACTCTTTTTCGGAACAGCCCCAAAACCCCAACCCGAGAAAGAAGATACCCTGTTGGATGAAGAGAAGTATAAAGTGGATATCTGGAACTGGAAAGATCCCTATTTACAACCCATGCAGCTGGTTAATGCAGACCGGGAGAAAAAAAGAACGTATCATGCAGTAATTCACCTTGGGAATAAACGGGTGGTTCAATTAGCCGATGAAGAGATGCCTGACTTGAGAACCATCCTGAAAGGGAACGGGAATGTGGCTCTTGGATCATCTGATCTTCCTTACAGAAAATTGATCTCCTGGGATGCAAACCGGTACAGGGATGTCTACCGTGTGGATATAACAACAGGGAACAGAAAGCTTTTGATTAAAAAAGCACCCTCCACGGTCAGCCTGTCACCAAACGGAAAATACCTGATCTGGTGGGAGACAGCAGATAGCAGCTGGTATGCCAGATCGATGATAACAGACCAGGTTGTCTCTCTTACTAAAAAGATACCCGTGAATTTTTATGATGAGATGCACGATGAACCATGTGATCCCAGGCCGTATTGGTCTGTCAATTGGATTGGTAAGGATGATTATGTGTTGATATCCGACCGGTATGATTTCTGGAAAATCGATCCTTCCGGAAAAGAAAAACCGGTTAACCTGACCAATGGTTTCGGACGGAAAAACAACATCAGATTCAGTTATCAGAAGCTTGACCCGGATGAGGAAACAATCGATCCAAAGGGAACAATGTTGTTGAGAGCATTTCATGAATTTAATAAACAATCCGGCTTTTATAACCTTATACCTGCCAGGGCTGCTGATCCTGTGAAGATCATGATGGATGATTATTATTTCACCGTTTATACCAAAGCCAGGAATGAAGATCTCCTGATGTTTACCAAACAGGATTTTCAGACCTATCCGGATCTGTGGATAGCGGACCTTAATTTTACCAGTCCTGTGCGTATATCCAATACAAATCCCCAGCAAGAAAACTATCTCTGGGGTACAACCGAGTTGGTGGAATGGATATCCTTTGACCAGGAAAAACTGCAGGGAATACTCCATAAACCGGAGAATTTTGACCCGGATAAGAAATACCCCATGATCGTTTATTTCTATGAACGAAGTTCAGACGGTATTCACCGTCATTCGACACCTCGTCCGCTGAGATCATCCATGAATTGGACTTATTATGTCAGCAACGGATACCTGGTGTTTGTACCCGATATTCCGTATACGATCGGTTACCCGGGTGAAAGTGCCTATAATGCTGTAGTCAGTGGTACGATGGCTCTGATCGACCGGTTTGATTATGTGGATAAGGATCACATTGGATTAAACGGCCATAGCTGGGGGGGGTACCAGATCGCCTACCTGGTTACCAGGACTAACCTCTTTGCATGTGCCCATTCCGGTGCTCCGGTCAGCAATATGACCAGTGCGTATGGTGGAATACGCTGGTCATCAGGAATGAGCAGAATGTTTCAGTATGAACAAACCCAGAGCCGGATTGGCGGCACATTGTGGGAAAAACCGGTCCATTATATCCAGAATTCACCGATCTTCTTTGTCCCTAAAATTGAAACACCGGTACTCATGCTGCATAATGATGAAGATGGCGCTGTCCCCTGGTACCAGGGAATTGAATTTTTTGTGGCGTTACGGCGATTGGGAAAACCCGCCTGGTTGCTAAATTATAATGGTGAAAACCATGGCCTGGGAAAACGACCCAACCAGGTCGATTTTACCATTCGCGTCTCTCAGTATTACAACCATTTTCTGAAAGGAGAACCTGCACCTGAGTGGATGGTTAAGGGTATTCCTGCCGTTGAAAAAGGCATAAACGATGGCTATAAACTGCTGGATGAGTGATTTTTTCTCATTTGGAGAATAATCTGCTTTGGTAAATTAACCCAAGCCAGTGCTGAAAAAGCGAGTGCTCAATATCCTTTTCTGGTCCGTTATCTCAGCTGCTTTTATCGGTCCGGGAACAATTACAACAGCGGCTAAAGCCGGTGCTGTGCATGAGTTTACCCTGCTCTGGGCCCTGCTGTTCTCGACACTGGCATGCCTTCTTTTGCAGGAAGCCAGTGCACGAATCACCATTTACTCGGGGAGAAATCTTGGCGAAGCCATTTCTACACAGTTTGAAAAAAAATCATCACGCCTGGCAATCCTGGTGCTTATTGTCGGTGCGATCATCTTCGGATCTGCCGCATATGAAACAGGAAATCTGCTGGGTGCTATAGCGGGAATTCAAATCATATGGCCCGTTCGCAGGTATATCCTTGTGTGCGCTATTGGGGTTATATCCGCATTGGTCCTGAGCATCCCATCCATGCGCATTCTCTCCAGAATGATGGGTTACCTTGTGGTATTTATGGGTTTTGCGTTTTTGCTCACTGCTATCCTGCTAAAACCATCGTTTATTCAGATCCTGAAGGGTAGTATTATCCCGTCAATTCCGCAGAACTCCGGAGCAGGTCTGCTGGTTCTGGGATTGATAGGAACTACCGTAGTTCCCTATAACCTGTTCATGGGTTCGGGCCTGGCCGATAAAGACCAGCAAATTAAAGAGATGCGGTTCGGATTGTCCGTAGCCATACTTTTTGGAGGAATCATCTCGATGGCAGTACTGATAGTCGGCACAGCCGTAACCGGAGAATTTTCTTATGAAAACCTGGTCAGTGCATTGTCCGGGAAACTGGGTAGATGGGCAATCTATATTTTCGGACTGGGCATGTTTTCTGCCGGGTTTACATCGGCTGTCACTGCTCCGCTTGCTTCAGCAATTACCGCCAAAAGCATCTTTTCCGGGAGATCCACAGCAAGGTGGCAGGTAACCGGACGTAACTTCCGGGTTGTTTGGATTTTCGTGCTGCTTACCGGCCTTGTCTTCGGTTTAACCAACCTGAAACCAATCCCCGTGATCATTCTTGCTCAGGCTTTGAATGGGCTGGTTTTACCTGTTATCACTGTTTTCCTTTTATTTGTAGTAAATGACATCGCCCTTATGGGACAAAAAGGGATCAATGGACTCCTGTTAAATGTTTTCATGGGACTGGTTGTCTGGATTACATTGGTTATTGGACTTACTAATATTTTACAGGCATTCCTGTTCGTAACGGGAGGTACATGGATGAATCACCAGAGTTCCATCATCGTTATTTCAGCGATCTCACTGCTAATCAGTATATTGATTTTTCTTAAGATTTTCCGGATGAGAATGGTTGAAAGTGATCAGAAATGAGAAACCCTTCGTACGAAATATACATCGATACAGGCGGAACATTTACCGATTGTATTGCGGTTGATTCAGATGGTCATGTACATAAATGCAAAGTATTAAGCAACAGTACACTCAGGGGAACCATCCTGGAGTGGATCGATCGGCGGACCTTTCGGATTGGTGAAAGCTGGGGATTAAAAAGGAATATTCTTACAGGGTATGCCTTTCGGTTATTAAAAGAAAAGCATGCGGAACTCAGGGTGGATTCCTATGATCCCGGGGAGCGGAGGATCTGCCTGAACGATGAACTACCCGACAAATATTATAATCAACAACATAGTTTTGAACTGATATCTGAGGAAGAAGCACCCATTCTGGGTGCCCGTATATTAACACAGACTGCGCTGACCGAAGATCTGCCAGAACTGAGGATCAAGCTGGGTTCAACAAAAGGGACCAATGCATTGCTGGAAAGGAAGGGAATATCTACAGCCTTTTTTGTAACCCGGGGATTCAGGGATATAATAAAAATCGGAACGCAGCAGAGACCTGATATTTTCGCTCAGGAGATCCGCAAACCTCGTCCCCTCTATGAATTTGTTGTTGAGGTGGATGAGCGAATGAACAGCAAGGGGGAAATCATAACGGCTCTCGATACCTCTTCGGTAAAGAGGAAAATAGAGAAACTCATTAACCGGGGAGTCCATACAGCTGCCGTAGCATTTATGAATGCTTATCGGAACCCGGAGCATGAACAACGGTTCAGAGACATTTTGAAGCATGCCGGGTTTAAGAATATCTCCCTTTCGAGCGAGCAGTCCAACATGATCAAATTCCTTCCACGGGCTGAAACCACCATTGTTAATTCCTATCTCTATCCGGTGATTTGCAATTATTTATTGAATGTGGCAGAAACGATTCAAAATAAATCGATCTATGTCATGACAAGTGCCGGAGGATTGATCAGTTCCAGGGAATTTCAGCCAAAGGACAGCCTGCTGAGTGGACCGGCAGGCGGGGTTGTCGGTGCTTCAGCCATTGCACAGCAGTCGGGTTTTGATCACTTGATATCGTTTGACATGGGAGGTACCAGTACGGATGTCGCCAGGTATGGAAATGAATTTGAATATAGGTTCGAACTGGAAATAGGTGACGCTCACATTTTCAGCCCCGCCCTTTCCATAGAAACGGTTGCAGCCGGGGGTGGTTCAATCTGTTCCTTTGATGGGTACAGGTTGCGTGTTGGACCGGAAAGTGCAGGCGCTTTCCCGGGCCCGGCATGTTATGGAGCCGGAGGTCCGTTGACCATTACAGATGTTAACCTGCTGGCAGGCAGGCTCGATACAGAGCAATTTGGGATACCGGTTTTCCCGGAAGAAGCCGAATTCCGCTTTAAAGAACTGTTGCTGGAAATTGAAAAGAAAAGCGGTGTAAAGCCTGATAAAATGGAAGTGATCCGGGGTTTCCTCCAGATTGCGAATGAGATCATGGCGGCAGCAATCCGGAAAATATCCATTGCTCGTGGGTACAATCCTTCAGACTATACCCTGGTGGCTTTTGGTGGTGCCGGAGGGTTGCACGCATGCGCCATCGCTGAATTACTCAATATTTCAACGATATTGATCCCCGAAGATGCAGGTTTGCTCAGTGCCTATGGCCTGGGGAATGCCGTCATTGAACGATTTGCCGAGAAGCAGTTGCTGGCACCCTATGAAGAGATCTCTTCCGGATTATCAGACCTTTTCAACAACCTTGACGAGGAAGCTATCAATCGGGTTAAACAGGAAGGGGTGAACAGGAGTGATATTGAAGTTCGACTGCGGGCTGTTTACCTGCGGTTCCAGGGCCAGGATTCAAGCCTCGAGATCCCCTTCCAGAATAAACTGCAGGTACTTCAAGATTTTCGGACAAAATATGAGGGGATTTTTGGACACTGGTCCGAAAACCGGGCCATTGAAGTAGAGTCCATCAGGACGATCGCATCCAGTATAAGAGGGGAGGAGGGCAGACCGTTAACAGCATTGAATAGCTATGTTCCATTACCGGCTCATTCCATTCGCTCCAATCTTGAAGGAGAATGGGTGGAAATACCGGTGTTCATGAGAAAAGATCTTTTACCCGGAGCCGAAATTAATGGTTTTGCTTTAATACTGGACAGGCACAGTACATCACTTATAGAAAAAGGATGGCAGATGACCATCGATGGTGTTGGTTCAGCCCTGTTAACAAGAATTTCCGGGCAGAACCAGGATGAACCGGGTGCTGGTGGAAGTATCCGGGAAATTGAACTGGAGCTGTTTACCAACCGGTTTACATCGATTGCTGAAAGCATGGGATCAATGCTCCAGCGAACTTCTTTATCCGTGAATGTTAAGGAGCGCCTCGATTTTTCATGTGCCCTGCTGGATACCGAGGGACGACTGGTTACAAACGCACCGCACATCCCGGTACACCTGGGCAGCCTCGGACTTTGTGTGCGTAACATCAGGAAAGAGTACCCGATGAATCCGGGGGATACCATCGTTACCAACCATCCGAAATACGGGGGATCCCACCTGCCGGATATCACACTGGTAACTCCTGTTTTTACAGAAAACGAACAGCTGGTGGGATATGTGGTCAATAGAGCCCATCACGCGGAAATAGGCGGCATCCGACCTGCATCGATGCCTCCGGATGCAAAGAACCTCGCTGAAGAGGGTGTTATTATTAATCCGTTTTACCTGGTGTGGAACCATATCGTGGATTGGGAAGGTATCCGGTCAATCCTTGAAAATTCTAACTATCCAAGCAGGGCGGTTGAAGAAAACCTGGCCGACCTGAACGCCGCCCTGGCTGCAAATCGCTATGGTGCAAGCGCGCTGCTTGAGATGGTTGAACAGTATGGATTGGACATGGTGAAAACTTACATGGATGAGATCCGTTACCATGCAACAAAGAAAATGCATAACACACTGAGGAAAATTCCGAATGGGATCTACCAGGCAGAAGAATTTCTCGATGATCATACACCGCTGGTAGTCAGGGTGGAAATCGATGATAATCTCTGCAAAATAGATTTTACCGGAACCGGTCCCGTCCATCCGGGAAACATGAATGCTACAAAAGCAATCGTCGATAGTGTCGTGATCTATGTTTTGCGGTTACTGATCAATGAAAATATTCCCCTGAACGATGGACTGCTTGAACCGGTGGACCTGATCGTTCCCAAAGGGCTTCTTGATCCTGATTTCCCGGATGACCCCTTGCAATGCCCGCCCATTGTAGGAGGAAATGTGGAGGTCAGCCAGCGACTGACAGATACCCTGCTGAAAGCATTTGGTGTACTCGGATGTAGTCAGGGAACCATGAATAATGTTCTCTTTGGAAATGAAACATTCAGCTATTACGAAACCATTTGTGGTGGATGTGGTGCAGGAAAAGATTTTAACGGTGCATCAGCCGTTCACCATCACATGACAAATACCCGAATTACCGATCCGGAAATACTTGAACTTCGATACCCTGTCTTGCTCAACCGTTTTTCTATCCGTAAAGGATCTGGAGGCAAAGGAAAGCGAAAGGGTGGTAATGGAGTGGTTCGGGAAATCACCTTCCTGGACGACGTTTCCCTCTCCCTGCTTACCCAGCATCGGGTGGAAGCTCCATATGGTATGCAGGGTGGCAAACCGGGAAAACGGGGGAAACAATATGTAGTTACCGGACAGGGAGAAAAGATCCCGCTCGGCAGTATCGATGGACTTGAACTTCATTCAGGAGACCGGTTTGTTATTAAAACTCCCGGAGGGGGAGGATGGGGGGAGAGGAATGTTGAATGATGCCTTGCCTGCCAGCCACAGGCTGGTAAACCGGCAGGCAGGAATAGTGTCCGAAGGACTCCGATGGAGAATTATGAATGAATGAGGAGAGGTGAGTGAGGAGTTATGAGTGATGAGTGATGAGTGATGAGTGATGTCCGAAGGACTCCGATGGAGAGTGATGAGTGAGGGAGAAAAAGATTGGTCCTGGTTGCTCGGTACTGGGTAAAAGAGGTGAGAAGTGAGTAGTGAGAAGTGAGTAGTGAGAGCTTGCCACGTGAAATGCGACGAAGGAGCATATTTCACTGTGGGTGAGTTGTGAGGGTGAAAGTTATTGGGTTATTAGGTTATTTGGTTATTGAGGTGTCTGATTGGAAAACTTAACCCGAAAAATTCTTTGAATTTTTCGCCATTTATGGCTGACGAAAAG
>CAYMFM010000102.1:0-11307 GCA_964389685.1 uncultured Rikenellaceae bacterium | reverse complement strand
GCCTGCACCACCTGTTGAACCGGTTGAAATCGGCACAAAAGGTAATGTGCACCGGTGCCTGCAGCACCATATCCTGCTTGAAATGCGCTTCCCAGAGCTGCTTTCTGATTTCTTTATCCTTTGAAACGATCATACTGTATACCTGCATGTTCCCGGTGGTGGATGCCCGGGTACCGGCTTCGAGCAGTAGGTCCAATAATCCATCATCAATCGGATCGGACTTATATTGTCGTATGGAACGGTGAGATAAGAGGGTGTCAATCATGATTGTGCTCTGTTTGGTTGAAAGCGCAATATTACGAAATTGTTACTTTTCAACAAGGGGAATCCGACCGGTTTTCTAACATGTATGGTTATCTGTTTGAAAACAAAGAAGTAAACTATTGCTGTTCAAAATTCGTTATTAACAATCCGCTCCGTTGAAAAACTTACCCCACCCATTTCCTTCCATTTTCCTCCAACAATCATTACCTTTAGTTCCTCTGTTAATACGAATGAATTTTTATTCCTTAACCTAAACTCTATGCATATGAAAAAAATTCTACTACAAAAGGTGTTCATTTTTTGTTCTTTGTTCTTATTCGTATCATTCTTTGGGCAATCCCAAACGGTTTTTATCAATGAGATCCATTATGATAATGATGGCACTGATGCGGATGAAGGAGTTGAAATAGCTGGTCCTGCATCTACTGATCTAACCGGATGGCAGCTGGTACCCTATAATGGGAATGGGGGTACCACCTATTATATAACTGACCTTTCCGGTACCATCCCCGACCAGCAATCAGGGTTTGGAACTTTGTGGTTTGCGATAGTGGGTCTGCAAAACGGGGCGCCCGATGGAATTGCTCTTGTCGATGATGGGGGAGTTGTTGTTCAGTTTCTGAGCTACGAAGGTTCTTTTACAGCAACCTCAGGACCTGCATCGGGATCGACAAGTGTAGATATTGGTTTTGTGGAATCATCATCTACACCGGTTGGGCAAAGCCTGCAGCTTACAGGCACTGGTTCGGTTTATACGGATTTTACCTGGACAGAACCATCCACAAGTTCCCATGGGGCGATTAATTCAGGACAAACATTTGAGTCGACTGGTCCAGACACAGATCCCCCGGTGGCTACCTTCGATCCCGAAGATGCTGCTACTGATGTTTATGTAAACACTGTGATCACCATTACCTTTGACGAAGCCATCCGAAATATCGATAACTCAGAAATTACCGATGGCAATGTCGGGAGTTTACTGGTTTTTAAAGAAACCGATATTTCCGGTACCGATGTTGCTTTTACGGCAAGCATTGATGTGGTAAAAAAAGTAATCACCCTTGTACCGGATGCTCGCCTGACAAACGACCAGGTATACTTTGTAGCCATTGCACCGGTTGAAGATATCCAGGATAATGCAACCACGGGCGAAAGCATCACCTTTACCACCATTGATGCAACCGGCAAAGAGATTTATGTCGAAGTCCCTATGGGCGGAGAAACCTATTATGCCGGGGACCAGGCTACCGTCGAATGGTATTCAGCCAATGTGACCACCGTGAACATTGATGCATGGGATCCCTATGACCAGGTATGGGTTCCACAGGTTATCAATACACCATCCGATGGAAGTGAAACCCTTACCATCCCTGCGGATGCCTGGTACAGCGATGAGTATAAAATCCGGGTTATTGATGCAGGCGATCCGACGGTTTTTGATGAAAGTCCAATCTTTACCCTGATTGCCAGGCCAACCATATACGACATTCAATCCACCATGACGGTTGGTGAAGCAAGTGACTATGCCGGGCAAAGAGTTCAAATTACCGGTGTGGTGACTGCCATTGACGAGGGTAATTTCTGGTTGCAGGACGGAGCCGGAGCATGGAACGGGATCATGGGTTATGACTACGATGCTGTTGACCTGATCGATGTTGGTGATAATGTCACCCTGGATGCTGATGTTACTGAGTACCTCTCTTCGGGAAGCAGCGAAACGGAATTGCACACCGTATCAAACCTGGTGGTCAACACCTCCGGGAACCCCCTCCCTGAAGCAACAGTAATCACTACTGGGACCTACAATGAAGAATACGAGGCGGTGCTGGTTAAAATTGTCAGTGCTACCGTGGTAAATGATGATGCGGGGTACGGAGAATTCATCATCAATGACGGATCAGGCGATCTAATCGTTGGTCCTAAGATATATGCTTACACATCCACACTTAATGAGACAATCGGTGTCACCGGGATCGGGCATGAAGAATATGGAGATGATAAAATTTTACCACGATCTGCGGATGATATTGTTGACCTGACTGCCCCAACCTTCACCAGCGTACCGGCTGACACCGATGTGGATGTTGCCATCGATGCATCCGTTGTAATTACATTCAATGAACCAATCCGGAACATTGATGACAGTGAAATTTCCGATGCAAACGTTGCCACGCTCATTACATTCAAGAAGACCGATGATGCAGGCGCTGATGTTGCATTTACGGCAACCATCGATGCTGAGAAGAAAGTCATAACCATCGTACCGGATGCCAGTTTTGACTACCTGCAGGTCTATTATGTCGAAATTGCTTCGGTTGAAGATGCCAGTGACAATGCCATGACAGCTTCCAGCTTAACCTTTACTGCGGTTTCTGACCAGGTCGCACCGACCATTACAACTGTCCCGGAAAATGCGGCAACGGATGTGGCAGTGGATGCAACCATTACCATTACATTTGATGAAGCAATACGGAATACCGACGACAGTGAAATTACCGATGTAAATGTTGCTGCGCTAATTACATTTAAGGAAACCGATGATGCAGGTGCCGATGTAGCATTTACCGCCACAATTGATGCGGGTAAGCTAGTGATTACGATTACACCGGATGCCGATCTGAGTTATACCCAGGTGTATTACGTTGCCATTGCTCCGGTTGAAGATGTCTCTGATAATGCCACTTCATTGAGTAGTTTCACCTTCACGACTGTGGATGAACCCTCTTCCATAAAAGAAGTTGAGAACGGTTCGTTCATAGACGTTTATCCCAACCCGAATAACGGCAAATTCATGCTCAGACTGGGTATTGAAGAAGGGAAACTGGTTGATGTTGAGATCATGAACATCCAGGGGCAGATCGTTTACAGGGATCGCATCCAGGTATCTTCATCCAAGGATGAACCGGTTGATATTTCCAGCATGCCTTCGGGTTTGTATTTTATCCGGGTCACCGACGGAGAACAGATGAAGTTCAAAAAGATCCTGATCAACTGATCCGGTTCACCTACCGCCGGGTCTGTTTGACTGAGATGATGCAAACTTAAGGGCTGTTTCAGAAGCATGTCTGCAAGGGCTTTTGAAACAGCCCTTTTCATTCATTGCAGGCAGTGTCAAGTACCATTTCGTGTGTTGCCTGACATATAATCTTTCTGTAAAGATTCCTATCTTGTCATCAAAATAAACTTAAAAAAAGAATCGCTATGAAAATTTATTCACACAGCCGGAGGGTTGCAATATACAGCATCCTCCTGGCAATGTTATTCTTACTTGCTTCAACAACACTTGAAGCACAACGAAAAAAAGAGGAGCCTGCTGCAAAGAGCACGCTCTCCTCATCTACTTTTTCCGGGTTAAGGTTCAGGAGCATCGGACCAGCATTCACCTCGGGCAGAATCGGTGATTTTGCCGTTAACCCGGACAATCACAGTGAGTATTATGTCGCCGTTGCATCCGGGCATATCTGGAAAACGGTGAATAACGGCACAACATGGTCCCCGGTTTTTGATAATTACGGATCCTATTCCATTGGCTGTGTTGTCATTGATCCCAATAATCATTATGTGGTGTGGGCAGGGACCGGTGAAAACAACAGTCAGCGTGCTCTCGGGTACGGAGATGGCGTGTACAAATCGATCGATGGAGGAAGATCCTGGAAAAACATGGGGTTAAAAACTTCGCAGCACATTGGTGAGATCATTGTTGATCCAACCAATTCCGATATCGTCTATGTGGCTGCTGAAGGATCTGTATGGGGACCTGGAGGCGAGCGCGGTTTGTACAAAACGACCGATGGGGGAAAAACATGGGAAGCCGTGCTTACCATCAGTGAACATACCGGAGTAAGTGATATCGTCATGGACCCGAGAGACCCCAATGTTATTTATGCTGCCGCTCATCAGCGGAGACGCCATGTGTTTACAAAAATCGACGGCGGTCCGGAATCGGCCATTTACAAAACAACCGATGGGGGAAAAACATGGGAACAATTGAAATCGGGTCTCCCCGGAGGAGATATCGGAGCGATCGGATTGGCGATTTCCCCGGTTAACCCGGATTATGTCTATGCCATTATTGAAGCGGCCGGTGAGAGCGGTGGTTTCTTCCGTACTATAAATCGCGGTGCAACATGGCAGAAAATGAGTTCCCATGTAGCGGGCAGCCCACAATATTATAACGAAATTTTTTGCGATCCGAAGGATGTGGACAAGGTCTATTCCGTTGAAACGCGAACACAGGTAACAGTCGATGGTGGAAGAACCTGGAAAGGAGTTGGGCTCAACAACAGACATGTGGATGATCATGCACTATGGATTGATCCGGATGATACCCGGCACTTCATGATCGGAGGAGATGGAGGTATCTATGAAACCTATGATGATGGTGAAAACTATATCTTCAAATGCAACCTGCCCGTTACCCAGTTTTACCGTGTTGCCATCGATAACGATTATCCGTTCTATAATGTTTATGGAGGGACCCAGGACAACAACAGCATGGGGGGACCATCGAGGAACACCAGTTCACTTGGAGTAGTGAATGATGACTGGTTCGTTACCAATGGTGGCGATGGATTCTGGTCACAGGTCGACCCAACTGATCCCAATATCATTTATGCAGAATCCCAGTACGGCGGATTGGTACGATATGACAAGAAGACCGGGGAAAGTATTGGCATTCAGCCCGAACCAAGAAAAGGGGAATACACCTATAAATGGAACTGGAATGCCCCCCTCATTGTCAGCCCCCATTCACACACCAGGATCTATTTTGCCGCGAACAAACTGTTCAGAAGTGACGACCGGGGAGATACCTGGAAAGTGATCAGTGATGATCTGACCCGCCAGATTGACAGGAACACGTTGCCTGTAATGGGTAAAGTCTGGAGTGTGGATGCCGTGGCAAAAAATGCCTCCACCTCCCTCTTTGGAACCATTGTTGCCCTTGATGAATCATCTGTCCAGGAGGACCTGATCTATGTCGGCACAGACGATGGACTGATACAGGTTACCGAGAATGCCGGCGAGGCATGGAGAAAAATTGCCTCCTTTCCAGGCATCCCGGAGATGACCTACATCAGTCATCTCCTGGCATCCCGCCATGATCCGAATGTTGTATATGCATCTTTCGATAACCGCAAAAGAGACGATTTCAAACCCTACCTTCTGAAGAGTACCGATAAAGGAGTGACCTGGACATCCATCTCCAATAACCTCCCGGAAAATGGCACAGTTCATTGTATTGCACAGGATAAGGAAAAGGAGAACCTGCTCTTTGCCGGCACCGAATTTGGAATCTTTGCCTCAATCGATGGTGGAAAGGAATGGGTTCAGCTAAAATCGGGATTACCCACCATACCGGTCAGGCACATTGTTACCCAGGACAGGGAAGTCGATCTGGTGATCGCTACATTCGGCAGGGGATTTTATATACTTGACGATTATGCACCACTACGCAATTTCACACCCAATATCCTGAAGAAAGATGCAGCGATTTTTCCGGTTAAGGATGCCTTGATGTTTGTGCAGAAGAGAGGGGCAGACAGCCAGGGATCAACCCACTTCGCGGCTGAGAACCCGGCCTATGGCGCAACCTTTACCTGCTACCTGAAAGATGGGATATCTACCCTGAAGCAGGAACGGGAAAGGAAAGAAAGGGAGCTTATCAAAGCGGGGAAACCGGTTCCCTATCCCAGCTGGGAAGAACTGAGGGCTGAAGACAACGAGGAACCTTCCTACCTGATAGTTACCATTAAAGATATGGAGGGCAACGTGGTTAACCGGCTTACACAAAGAGCAGGAAAGGGAATTAGCCGGATAACCTGGAACCTCTCCTGCCAGGTACCGCGTCCTGTTAACACCCAGGAGTTTAATCCGATGGGCAGAGGAGGCGGAAGCAGACGTTATGGCGGAGGAGGCGGAGGGGGTTTCCATGTCCTTCCCGGAACCTACCAGGTTTCACTGTCTAAAAATGTCCGCGGTGAAACCACCGAACTGGCTGGACCGGTTGAATTCAAGGTGGTTCCTCTGAACAATTCAGCCATACCGGTGTCCGATGAGAGCAGGAAAGAAATTGTTGAATTCCAGAAAAAAGCAGCTACACTTTCCGCAAAAGTTCAGGGTACACTTTTTGCTACAAACGAGTATGTAACCCGTGTGGCCAGTATCAGACAGGTACTGTTCACTACTCCTGATTCAAACCCGGAATGGATGGCCAGGGCGACTGATCTGAAAAAGGAACTGGATGCTGTGTTACTGGTCTTTAATGGTGACCGTACCATCAGTAGCCGGAATGAAAATCCACCAACCAGCCTGATGAGCCGGGTTTGGGCAATGAGTTCAAGATCGTTCAATTACCTGACACAAAACTCAATCGATGCATATGATATCATTCAGGATGAGTTTGTTGAGGTTCATGCCAGAGTGAACCAGATCCGCAATGATCTTGAAGCCCTTGAAGCCGAACTTGAAAGAGCCGGTATTGCCTGGACGCCGGGCAGATTTCCTGAATTTTAAGTGATCGTAACAGATCCTTTCTAAATAACAAACGGAGGAGAAGAAATCAAAACCAGCTGCATTCACCGGGAGAAGCAAATCCATTCGGTGAATGCAGTTTTACCTGAGTTTCAATCCTTCTTTCAGCCAATCTGAGTATACCAGAAAGAAGTGTAGCACCGTTATCACTATCAGGTATTGATTATAAATTATTGTTAAATATCATAACCTGTTTGTTTTTCCATCGAAATAATATATATTTGTTTTTTGCATATGTTATAAAACACCTCTTAATTATACCTATGAAAAAAATAGTTGTCATAATAGCCCTGTGTCTATTTATCGGCACCATCATCTCTTCATGTAACAGAGAGGTCTGTCCAGCATATAGCCAGGCTGATGTTGAGCAACCGGAAGAGATCGTTTAGTTCTGTTGCTTATACCCACTCCAATGCTGTTTCTTAAGTAAAAGCTTTTTGGTACCTTTGCTTAAGTAATGCTTTATTCTATCTATGAAAAAGACCGTATTGATTTTTGTGGGATTGATGTTCGTTGTTCCCCGGATATCCGGGCAGGGAGAAATTGATGAGCAGCAGAGGATCTTTTACCGGAACGAACAATCGGTTGGTCTTTTCCTTAATTCCACCGGCTGGGGGCTGGGGTACCGGTATGGTAAACGGGTCAATTATCTCAACAAACGGCTGATCGAAGTAGACTTCAACAACATCAAACACCCCAAGGAATATAAAACGACGAATCCCTACTTTCCGAATACAAAAGGATTTGTTTTTGGGAAGAAGAATCTCTTTTTTAACCTGAGAGGAGGTTACGGGTTTCAACATGAAATGTTTAGAAAGATCGACCAGGGGGGTATTTCCATACGTCGCTTCATCTCCTTTGGTCCATCCTTCGGATTTTACAAACCCATCTATTACGAACGGCTTGTCCAGGTTTCACAGAACACCTATGAGATTGAGGTTGAAAAATTCAATGATAATATCCACAGACCACTGGATATCTATAGCAGGGCTTCGTTTTTTAAAGGATTTGATGAAATCAAATTTCTTCCCGGTCTTTATGGGAAAGTCGGGATAACTTTTGAATACAGTAAATACGACCGGCTTATTCATTCCATTGAATTGGGAGGCACCATCGATGCCTATCTAAAAAAAGTACCCATTATGGCTACTGAGGATAACCAGCAGATCTTTCTAGCTCTGTTTGTCAGCTATCGTTTTGGGAAGGTCGTGGACCCGAAAATGAAGAAAAGGGATAGAGAGGCTCAACCTTTTGAAGACTCATTTTAACAACCCTGCATCTTGAGTTGACAAAGTTTTTTCAGGATTTTATTTATGATTCAATTTTTTGACTATTTGAGTATTAATCTCTATTTTTATGCTACATTTTACTAACCCATAATACTTATTACCATGTCAAAGATAAAAGTTGCAATAAATGGTTTTGGTCGGATTGGTCGGACCGTTTACAAGATAGCTCTTGAAAGATCCAACCTGGAAATTATCGGGATCAACGATCTCACCGATAACAAAACGCTGGCTCACCTTCTCAAATACGATTCCACACAGGGGAGGTTTGATGGGACGGTAGGTTACGATGAATACGGAATCATAGTAAACGGGAAACCGATAAAGGTTTCAGCAGAAAAAAACCCGGCTAATATTCCCTGGGCAGAGACGCCCGACATTGTTATTGAATCCACCGGAATTTTCAGGCAAAAGGAGAGTGAAAAAGGGGGGTATGGCGATCACCTGAAAAACGGGGCTAAAAAAGTGATCCTCACCGTTCCTGCGAAGGATACCATTGACAACACCATTGTCCTGGGGGTCAACAACGATGCATTGAAGCCTGAAGACCAGTGCATCTCCAACGCTTCCTGTACCACCAATTGCCTTGCTCCCATTGCAAAGGTACTGAACGACAACTTTGGTATAGAAAACGCCTTAATGACCACTATCCACGCCTATACAAATGATCAGAGACTGCTGGATTTTCCGCATTCCGATCTCAGAAGAGCCCGGTCTGCCGCGTTATCCCAGATACCAACAACCACAGGTGCTGCTAAAGCTGTTGGTGTGGTCATTCCTGACCTGAAAGGAAAAATGGATGGTATGGCGATTCGGATACCTACACCGACCGGCTCACTGGTTGACCTGGTAGCCAACCTGAAAGTGGAAGTTACCAAAGAGGAGGTGAATGCCGCCATGAAAAAGGCTGCTGAAGGACCAATGAAAGGTATCCTGGAATATACCGAAGACCCGATTGTTTCTGTTGATGTCGTTCATAATCCTCACTCCTCCATCTTTGACGCCCTGTCAACCATGGTCAATGGCAAAACCGTTAAAGTACTATCATGGTATGACAATGAATGGGGATATTCCTGCAGGGTGATTGACCTGATTGAAAAACTGTTTGCCTGATTCGAAGATTCCCTGTAAAGCGGGTTAAAGGACCCGGTAATAGAAAGTATGCTAATAAGGCTGTATCAAACGCATGTCTCTGATACAGCCTTTTTTATTTTAATGCATAACATGCATATTGAACGGGAGCTCGGTGGTTGATGCATAATGGGTTCCCAACTCCATGATTCGTTCATCCTCTTCTTCATAATACCAATCGACTACACACTCATGTCCCTGGTCATGATACCGCTTCATAACCCTGAAGATTTCCAGTAAAAATTTGGATGACCCGCTGTTTACGTATTCAAGCATAACAACTACCCGGGTAAGATCGCACGGATCTTTGAAATATTCGTGGATCCATTCAAGCATTCTCAGATAGATATCATCCGGATTTTCGGGTATCGATCTTCCTCCAAGCTTGAATTCTCCGGTTGTCGGGTTAAAATTAACCTCGGGTGAGGAGAAGCTCTTCTCAATAATTAATTCCTTCATAAATAAGGTATTATCAGTTTCATTCAATAAACGAGCGTTTCATTCATAATGCAGGGCAACAATCGGATCCAACCGGGCAGCTTTCTCGGCAGGGAAATAGCCGGAGGCAAGGCCAACTAAAAAACAGACAGCAACTCCGGTAAAGATCCAAAGCCAGGGAATAAGAAACGACGAGCGCATCAACAGAGACATCAGGTTCCCGATCAATATTCCAAGAATAATACCAAATACTCCCCCTAACTGACCGATCAAAATGGCTTCAAATAAAAATTGCTGTTTGATCGTGTTTCGTTTTGCACCAATCGCTTTTCTGATCCCAATTTCCCGTGTTCGTTCCGTGACCGATACAAGCATGATATTCATCAAACCAACGGCCGCTCCAAAAAGGGTGATCACACCGATTAATGTTGCAGCCAGAGTAACGTATTTGATATTCTCGATTAAAAGATTTACCAGGTTATCGCTCTTGGTAATGTTGAAATCGGATTCATCCCTTGCGCTTAACCCCCTGACGATCCTGAATAATCCCTCTGCCTCACTTACCAGAATATCGAGAAGCCTTGGATCATCAGGCATGATATTGATCTGATGCGACATGCTCGGCCGTGAGAAATATTGCCTGACATTGGACACAGGTATGATGCAGATGTTATCATTACTCATAAAACTTGCACCCTGAGCTTCCAGGACACCAATGATTTTGTATTTCCCGCTTCCAATGGCAACGACTTTATTCAGTGGATCAATCCCCTCTTCGAAAATTGAGGAGACAATTTCTGAGCCAATGATTACAAAATTACGATTCATCTCATTATCCTGGGCGGTAAAATTTCTCCCGATATCCAGATTCAGGCCGGAGACATTTAAATAATTCTCATCACCCCCTATTACCCTGATATTGGGATGGGTTTTTTCTGACTTGTATTTAACGGTGGCTATTCCGGTCGCAGTTACTGTAATCGAAACTTTCCCCGGATAGTTAAAGATCTCCTTAAATTCAGAAGCTTCCCGATAGGATATGTAAGGATGATTTTTTGTCCGTTGATGAGAATCCCCGATCTGAATATGCATGCCCCTGGATTCAATAACAAATGAATTGGCTCCCATCCTTGTAAACTGATCGGTGATTGAATGTTTAATCGCATCAATCGCTGTCAGGATGCCAACCAGCGCCATGATCCCAAAGGCAATGATACAGATGGTAAGGACAGCTCTGACCTTACTTGCTTTAATGGACGAAAATGATATTCGAAAATTGTCTTCTATTAAACTTAATTTCATGGCATATATTTAACCAGGCAACGATCAGGTACGATCTGCTTTCTACCCTTTCCCTGCACTGTAAATGACTCCATAAAAGTAAGAAATTTTCCTGACACATCAGGTTTTACCTTTAACCCGAATTATTCATGCATTCAGCATGAATAATGACGATACATAATTGAAATCTATTGATTATCAATTATATATGTCAGGGTTAACCCTGATAAAAGTCAAATTCAATACCCTCAAGTTTGGGTATGAAATTTTCATCAGTTTTGAAGATAACTGTTGAGTGAAACAGTTGACATACTTGAATTTGACTTTTCGTCAGCCATAAATGGCGAAAAATTCAAAGAATTTTTCGGGTTAAATC
>CAYMFM010000101.1:0-11345 GCA_964389685.1 uncultured Rikenellaceae bacterium | reverse complement strand
TTACAGAAGAATTGCAGAAAAAACAATCAGACAAATATCAGTTTATTGCACAAGCATACAAAAGATCCGTTCCTGCTGATCAACGATATGGTATAACTGTGTGGGGCTTAAGTGATGCGCATAGTTGGATTAGTAGTTTTGTACCACGTGACTGGCCTTTGCTATTTGATGATAATTATCAAAAAAAAGAAGCATATACAGGTTTTCTTAACGGTCTTAAGAAATAATTTCATGTGAATTATTGAAAAGTTCGTTTTCCAGAGGATCGACTAAATATATTAGGATTTGAGTTGAAAATTGAAACCAGTCAAGGTGACTCCTAGGGAAAAGGCGAAAAGAAAATAAAGTAAAATAAACTTAAATAAAATGATTGATAATAAATTAATTAGGGTATCAATATTGATGTTGTTATCGTTGATTTTCGTCCATTGTGAGCGACAACTATCATATTATATCGATCCTTTGGGAAATGATAACAATTCCGGTACCAGCGTAAAATCGCCATGGAAATCGTTAGAGAAAGTCAATAGTAAAATCTTTAATCCTGGTGATAAGATTTTGTTTAAAGCTGGAGGAGTCTGGAATGGTCAGCTAAGTCCAAAAGGATCCGGGCTGCCAAACAATCCGATCATCTTAGGAATGTATGGAAAAGGTACAAAGCCGTCTATCAACGGAAATGGGATTTTAGGATTGAAGGCAGGAGCATTACTATTATTAAATCAGGACTATTGGGAGATTGAAAACCTCGATATAACCAATAAATCCGATTCATCGATCGGAGATACACGATATGGTATTCTTGTTAGATGGCACGATTACGGGACCGGTCAACATGTTTATATAAGAAACTGTAATATTCACGATGTTAGTGGTAGCATGAAGGGCCGTTTTAGTGGGGAGGGTATTCTGGTGGTGGCTACAGGCACTAAAAAACAAACCAATTATAACGATGTTCTTATAGAAAATTGTTCGATAAAGAACGTTGACCGTACAGGTATCTCCATTTGGAGCCAGTGGCATATAAGAAATGGAATGGATTATGGTAATAAGGATAAAGATCTCTATCACAGTTCAAATGGACCTTATAAAGCATCAACCAATATTGTTATCCGAAATAACAATCTTGAGAATCTGGGCGGGGATGGTATGATTATATCATGTACAAAAGGAGCTTTAATTGAATACAATGTTATTTGTAGGGCAAATCAGCGGGGAACCAGCGCCAATGCAGGGATGTGGCCTCATAATTCTGACGGAGCTGTGATGCAATATAACGAAGTTTATAATACGAGATATTCAGGCGATGGAATGGGATTTGACATCGATCAACTGTGTAATAATAATTATTCACAGTACAATTATAGTCATGATAATGCAGGAGGATTTCACCTCATATGTGGACCTTCCGGTAAATATGGCCAATCAACGGGGAATGTTATTCGATATAATATCAGTCAGAATGATAGGAATACCGTTTTTGTCTTTGCAGGAGCTGTTGACAGTACATGGATTTATAATAATACTATCTATATCGGGAAAGAACTCAATACTAATCCGTATGGAGTTTGGGACTATGATGGTGGCATAGCAAACAATACATTTTTTTTTAACAATATCATTTTTAACCTGGGAAAGGGTGAGTATATTTTAAATAGAAGTCGTAATGTTCAGTTCGAATACAATTGCTATTATGGTAACCATCCTTTAAACGAACCGCAGGATGATTATAAAGTTACGAATGATCCTCTATTTGTTAATGCCGGTTCGGGCAGTATTGGACGAAATTCTCTGGATGGTTATAAACTAAGACTCGGTTCCCCCTGCCTGGCCAAAGGAAAAGTTATTTCAAATAACGGAGGAAAGGATTATTGGCAAAATCCTGTTTCTTCAACTAATCCTCCAAATATTGGTGCATATAATGGATCAGGCAAATAAATTCAACGCAGAATAAGGCAGAATAAATACTAACTTGAATGAAATTCAGTTTTATTTTCCTGGCATTGTTATTGGCTCTTCTTTCACTAAATTGCTCAGATAGAAAGTCAAATAGATTAAATTCTGAAGCTACAGTATTACTAATAAATGGCAATAACGTTCAACTTGCTGAATTTCTTTTGGTTGCTAATCAAAAAAGGAATGATATTATGAATTTATTCAGGAAAAATATCAGCAAGTATCCTGCAATAAATGAAGAAAAATTCTGGAATAATACTTTTGATGGCATCAAACCTATTGAAAAGCTAATAGTAGAAACAGAAAAACAGCTTATCAGGATAAAGATAGAACAGGACTTGGCTGAGCAATACCGGATTATTAAAAAATTCAATTATCCTGATTTCAAGCATAATCTAAAACAAGAGAATAAACGGCGGATGCAGGCAGTGGAAAACAAACAGGTTATTTATGGGCCCGTTCAATATTCTGAAGAGTTTTATTATGGCTATTTGCACAATAATATGGTTCTCGCGCTAAAAGAAATCTTAGGAAAAGAAGTATTCAATTTTACTGACAAAATATACCAAAATTTTTATGAACAAAATAAAGAAACTTTGTTTAAAAAATTTAAAACTAAAGCCAGTCTTTTATCTGAAAATAAAGAATTTTCAGGGTATAAGAAGTTAAATGAGATAAAACAACAAATCAGACAATTATTAATTGATCAGGAATATGAAAAATTAATAGCTAAGGAAATATTAGCTATTGAAATTAAAATTGTAGATGAGGGTATTGTGCGGGAAATGGATGTTATTTTACTTAAAGAAGTAATATGAAAATGCAGAAAAATGATGTATTTTCCTTATAATCAAAATATTACTAAAATAATAATTGGTGAAAAACCATCACTTTAAAGATGAAAAATACAAAGAAAAAGTCAAAAAAACAATCAATAATTGTTAAGCTCTCATTTCAACAAGTTGATGTTGCATCTTCTCTCAACATAACTCAAACTAACCTTCGGGAATCAGACAAGCTTGGTTTTGCATTAGTTCATTACAACATTTCAGGTAGTAACATTACCAAGTATTAAGGAATCAATACAGTGGCTAAATATATGAACCGCAAAAATATAGTAAAAACCATCGCCAAGTCATTCTCCACGATATTGTATAATGCCACCAGATTGGGTGTCAATCAAATATTGATGGCCATCATTTTATTATCAATTAGTGAAATAAGTCGAATTTGCAAGATTGCAACTTTCAGTGGAAATGGTTTTGTAAAAACATTACATAAATTAGATAAAGCAACCTATGATTCTTAGGCAAATGACATACTATGACAATTATTTCAGAAGTCGAGAGTAGAATGGAACTTGCGCCTATTATACAAAGACTAAAAAGTAATCAGCGAAGCTTATTAAGTGTATTTGCATGAAATATATTGGTGATGATGCGCCAAAAGAAAAATAAATATAATCAGCAGGAACACTGAACCTTTATAGATTAGTTTATTGCTGTACCTGCAAAGATTACCAGGAGTGGGCATCAAACAAAAATGAGAATGGATGAACACCATTTTTTGTAAAGAAGCTTGGGAAAAGCTTGAAAGGCTCATCATTGCTGCATAAAAAAAGAAAGGAGAAAAACATGAGAACCAACTATTATTTACTTTCATTTACTTTCATTCTTTTATTGAAGACAATCTATTTATTTTCCCAGGTAAAAATAGCAGGTCCTTTTACGCAGTTTCCCAACCGCTTGCAATGGGAAAATAATGGAGAAATATTCTGGATTGATCCATTTGGGCCCAATACGATTAGGTTCCGTTCTTCACGGAGTTTGAGAATCTCTGAGGAAAACTGGAATCTATTACCCCAACCTAAAACACAGCTTGAAATAACCATTAGTGAAGATAAAGCTGTTGTCAAGAACGGAAAGATCAAAGTAGAGATAGCCTCCATAGATGGCCGAGTTAAATATCTCAATGACAGGGATGAGGTCTTACTTCAAGAATCTCATCACAGGCATCATTCACATTTTGCTAGACAATTTAAAAGTCGTGGAAGTGACCATTTCGAATTAAAAGTAACCTTCGATTCCGATAAGGATGAGCATTTGTATGGGATGGGACAATATCCCAATGATTGTCTCGACCTGAAAGGAACTGTCCTTGAACTGGCCCAGAAAAACACACAGATATCCATCCCATTTTTATTGTCCAGCAAGGGATACGGATTTATTTGGAACAACCCGGCAGTGGGTCGTGCTGAATTATCCCTGACGCATACAAGTTTCTATGCAAAATATGCCAAACAGATAGATTATGTAATCTATCCCGGGGATTCTCCTGCAGAAATTGTCAGGAGGTATTCAGATTTAACAGGGAAATCACCGGAAATGCCATATTTTGCAACTGGTTTCTGGCAATCAAAATTGCGTTATTCATCACAGGAGGAATTATTGTCCGTTGCAAGAGAATATAAAAAGCGTGGATTACCTATTTCGGTCATTGTTGCAGATTTTTATCATTGGCCAACATCAGGTGATTGGAAATTTAATCCTGAATTTTGGCCTGATCCAAAAGGAATGATCGATGAACTTGAATCAATGGGCATAAAATTACTTGTCTCAGTTTGGCCTACACTTAATATAAAGAGTGATAACTACAATGAATTCATTCAAAAAAACTACACAATTCGTCCAGAGTTAGGAAACGATGTATTTCTTTCGATTATTTACAAACAGGCTAAAGCCATTGATAACCTGACATTTGTAGATGTCACTCATCCAGGTGCACGCGATTTATTCTGGTCTAAGATCAAGGATAATTATTTTAATCTTGGAGTCCGTCTTTTCTGGCTGGATGAAGCTGAACCGGAGATCGATCCACTCGACTATGAAAACTTGAGATATTATATCGGAAATGGTCTAGAAGTCTCCAGCATTTATCCCTACTACCTAGCTAAGACCTTTTATGAAGGTCAGAGACAAAACAATCAAAATGAAATCATCAACCTTATTCGCAGTGGATGGATTGGCAGCCAACGATTTGCAACAATCTTATGGTCGGGTGATATTTATGGTACATGGAACAGCCTAAGACGACAGATCAAGGCTGGCCTGAACATATCATTATGTGGTATTCCTTGGTGGAATAGCGACATAGGCGGTTTTTATGGAGACTCTGAATCAGATGAGTACCGTGAACTTTTAATCCGTTGGTTTCAGTACGGAACCTTCTGCCCAATAATGAGGCTTCATGGAATTCGTTATCCTTATCAAGATATTGAGGGTCAAATAGTTGGTACGGGAAAACCAAATGAAGTTTGGAGTTATGGAGAAGATGTATATAAGATCATGATGCATTATCTGGAAATCCGTGAAAAACTTCGCCCGTATATTATGAAACATATGAAACGGGCTTCCCAGGATGGTACTCCCATGATGCGTCCACTTTTATATGATTTCCCGAAAGATGAAATATGTTATACTATTGAGGATCAATATATGTTTGGCCCGGATCTGCTCATTGCACCAGTGTATGAATCTAAGATAAAAATAAGAAAAGTATATCTTCCAGCCGGATCAAAGTGGAAAAATTGCTTGACTGGTATTGAATATAAAGGAGGCCAGATAATAGAAATTGGAGTGTCTCTTGACAATATACCCGTATTTAGCAGAAATGGCTTCGAGTTTTCATTCAAATAGTCAAAATAGTAAAACAATAAAAATAATATAAAATGCAAAAAAGCGATATTATTTATTTATCTTCAAATACTTAGACAAAAAAGATTAATTAAAAAACATCACTTTAAGGGCAAAAAATTCAAAGAAAAAATCAAACAACAAATCAAAAATCTTTAAGGTTTCATTTTCAAACAATAACATCACGAGATATACAGGTTTGAATACAGTAGAAAAATTTATGAGTAGACGGAATATAGTACAAACCATCAGTTCATCCTTTACCATGGTATGGTACAATGCCACAAAATTTGGTATTAACTCTGTTAAATCTTTGGTACAGAATGGATTATATATCAGGGTCAACCAGATTATAATGGCCATAAGCCTGGCTTTAATTAGTAAGATAGGCCTGATTTGTAAGATCATTACTTTAGAGGGGATGGATATTAAAAAGCATTGCTGAAAATTGATTTATTAAAGTGCCCGGGAAAATTAACATAAGTGAGCATCAAACAGAAAATAAAATGTAAGAACACCATTTTTAAAAAGACGCTTAGAAAGAGCATGACAGGCCTGCCTGCAAGTCAGGTATGCGTATCGAAGCAACATAAAAATAATGAAAGGAGGAAAATATAAGAACCAACACAAAAGTATATTAGAGAAGTTTGTTTAATTAGCTCAAAAACCAGGTTAAAGATGGGAATATCACCAAAAGAGTAAAGACATTTAAAGTATTTCGATTCCGAAGTTAAACTAATTTAACCGTAATTGAATTGCCTTTGTTCATATACCAGACAAATCCGGTTCAAAAATTTCAAATTATTTATTTAGATAAAATTAAAAATGGAGGTAGAAATGAAAAAAGTAATTGTGTTTTTAGTCTTGGGTATCTTTTTTTATGCACCAATAGCATCAAATACCACGAGCACGAGTTTAAACGAAGTATCAGAAGAAAAGAAAACTAAACTATTTGTGATGTTCCGTTTCAGCGGACCAGCTTTTGATGCTTCTACATTAAAATTAAGTGATAAGGAATATGAGCGGAAGATATTGACGAATGAAGAAATAATGAATGAAGTAAAAAAGAGGTGTGAAGGAGTAGAATTTATTGGAAATATTTCTCCTATAGGGACGGATGAAGAAGCTATTAGAAAGGTAGATAACTTACCAGAAGATATAGATGGGATTGTTATCTTTGGACCTTTATCCTATGGTCATGCCTTTGGTGGTCCATTAACTGATAAATTAATAAAAACCGACCTACCTATAATAGTTGTGTTTCCTTTTTGGGCAATGTGGCAAGAAGATTTTAGTTATCAAGGCTATAAAGGGAAGAAAATTTTAACGGCTCAAATATCTGTAGTACGGGATAATTCCAGAGCTGTTGAGTCATCAAGATTCGAAGATTTAGCAAAGAAAATCAAGCTAATTGAGGCTATTTCACAATTAAAAGGATTCAGGATATTATCTATTACGGATAATCCTCCCTTGGGGAGATTTACCATTAGTTATGGTGAGGAATATGAGAAAAATTATATTGATAATTTAAAGAAGATATTCGGAGTAGAACTTGTAACTATACCTCAAAAAGAGTTATATAATAAAATTCAGGAGGTCCTGAAGAGCGAATATAGTAAAGCAGAACAAATAGCTGAGATGTGGATTGATGGAGCTGAAGAGGTAATGTGGGATGAGGTTACGAAAGATGATATAATAAAATCAGCAGCAACTTACTTGGCTATGAAAAAACTGAGGGATCAATACAATTGTAATACAGTAACTACTGAGGGATATCATGGATTTGCATATTATGAAGAAGGTTGTATTCCTTTTCAGGGTTTAGCTTCTATGCAAATGTCTACAGAAGAGCCAGTAGCTGTTCCCTCTGAAACCCTTTTATATAGCTTTATAATTCAACAATTAGGACTTAATATGACGGGAAGACCTGGAATTAATGGTGACTATTTAATAGATAATTTCAATAATGTCGCCCATATTATGCATTGCGAAGGTCCTCTTAATGTATACGGAGACGAAAGAAGATGTCCTTATAATATTAGGAATATGTGGTTCCTGTTTGAAAATCAACAGGGGGCAGTTGTTGAAATTAAATATCCATCAGATGAAACTGTCACCGTAGTAGGAATGGGTATCAATGAGAAAAAGTTGAGTGTTTTCACTGGTAAGACTATAGATGGTAGAACAATCTTTGAGGACCTAAATAATATGTATTGTAGATCAAAATTAGTCGTTAAAACGAATGCTGAAGCGTTGCTTGAAAATGTTAATTGGGAGATATTTCATCAGCATAGAGTAGCATTTTACGGTGATTTTAGAGAAGATTTTAAGAATCTGGCTAAGTTAATCGGATTTGAAATTGTAGAGGTGGATAGATAGAAGAAATCTTAAACTAACTATAGATTGGCAAAAAATAACAAAAGCACAATTAACAGGCTGATTTCGGTATTTAAATAATAAGGTTTTGCTGATTTCCTCTAACGAAGCCTATAAGATGTTGATAAAAAGGTTTAAATACAAGGTAAATATTGTTTTTAAAATATTTTTTTGATCAGATTAGTGCTGAGTAGTTATTAATCAATTTGGTATTAATCATACACTAATGGCCCATCCAGGATCTTGTTGTAGCCAATGAAGCATATAATAAAATTACTGGTAATTCGGTATAAACCAGAGAATATTGTTATGAGGGATACCTTTTATTGTCCTGAACCTGCTGGAAAAACGATATATCATGGAATATTTTAGACAACCTATTTTCGTAATAGGAATACTGCTATGCCTGACAAGCATTTGTCCAGACTGCCATCAAAATAGACAGGAACAATTTACCGGACAGGATATTTGGAGATTGGAGGAAGGAGGTATTTTATGGGACTTTCTTCGATCCAAATATCCATCATTCCCTCTTCTATTGGAAGAGAATGGGTATTTCATGGGGGATGCGGAAAGCAATACTGGCAGGCTAGGTTTGAAGGAGACGGAGTTCATACCAGATCCACTGGAAATCAATACAGACAGCAGAGGTTCGATCCTCATCCTCCTGAAGGTCTCAGTCAACTTGACCCTGTTGCCGAACTTGAAGATTTCCCCTCAGATGTAACTGAAAACAGCCCATTCTTCTTCTGGTTTGGCATCCAAGCCCCCCATACCTTTTCCTGAAGGATTAGGGAATAAAATGGGTATTGATACTTCAAAGATCAGGATGCCGGAATTTCTTCTGGATGCCCTAGCCATCCGGTGTGCACTTGCAGACTACATGGATGAAATTGAATTGATTGACAGGAAGTTTGGAAAGGTTCTCAAGGTAATGGGAAAGAATAACCTGATAGAGAATACAATTATTATTTACACTTCAGATAATGAAATGCCGCTCCCGATGGCAAAGGCTACAGTTTAAATATAAAAGGGTAATTATATGGCTACAATTTTTCAGAATCAGCTACAACGATATTTTTCTGGTTTTTTTCTTGATAATCTGGATAAGTGGTTCTGATTATTTGAAAAACATTGATTAAACTGAAAGTAAATGAATATTAATATACAACTTAGCGGTTTGAAAATGAACTAGAGTTTTATTCTGCACAGCTTAAAACCTAAATCCCTTTTGTGCAATCCATAAAAATTTAAAAATGAGAAAAACATTATTCATCCTAGGTGTTTATTTAGCACCAATTTTTCTATTGGGGCAACAAGCTAATAAACAACTAAATATCTCTCCGAAATGTAAATTCAGTATAGCCCCTCAAGAGTTGAGTTTTGAGGTAACAACCAAAGAATGTGAAAAAGATCTGATTATCCATTCTTTCACTTTACATTCTAAAGATTTCTGTTCTCCGGCTATTATCAAATGGTGTTTTCCGGCCAATGATATACAATTTGTCTGGACGCCTGAATTTCAAAGCAGCCTAAAACCCAATTGGTATTTGCAGATATTAACATCAAGGGCTACAACTCAAGCCCCCATCTTATGTCTTATTAATGGCAATAACCAAAACAAGTATTCCATAGCTGCTTCTGATGCTTTAAACACAATTGAAATGAAAGCAGGCGTCAGTGAAGAAACAAGTGAAATAGAAATAACTCTTAAAATATATCCAGAAGCGTTCAAATTTAATACTAAGTATTTATTTGATTTAAGAATAGATAAACGTAATATTCCTTATTGGCAAACCCTTAAAGAAGTATCTGAATGGTGGGCATCTTTCGAAAATTATGAACCCTTAAGTGTTCCTGATGTTGCAAAAAAACCGATGTATTCAACATGGTATACATTTCATCAGGAATTAGATGTACAAGAAGTAATAGATGAATGTAGAATTGCGAAATCATTAGGTTGCGAAACAGTTATTATTGATGATGGTTGGCAAACCCTCGATAATAATAGAGGCTATTCTTTTACAGGTGACTGGAAACCAGAACGAATCCCTAATATGAAAGCTTTTGTTGATAGCATACACCAGTTGGGGATGAAGTTTATTCTTTGGTACTCTGTCCCATTTGTTGGTAATCAATCAGAAGCAAAAAAACGATTCGAAGGGAAATTCCTAAACAACTTACCAGCCCAGGAAACTTATAAACTAGATCCCAGATATCCGGAAGTTAGAGAATATCTAATTAGTATTTATAAAGCAGCTATACAGGATTGGGATATTGATGGTTTTAAGTTGGATTTTGTTGATCAATTTAAAGAAGATGAAAATATCCCGTCTGCTAACGAGCTGATGGACTTTTCAAGTGTAAACAGAGCAACTGACAGACTATTAACCAATGTAATGAAAGAATTAAAATCGATAAAGCCTGATATTCTTATTGAATTTAGACAACGTTATATTGGACCATTAATGCGTAAGTATGGAAATATGTTCAGAGCAACGGATTGCCCGTATGGTTTGCATGATAACCGTATTCGTGTATCCAATGTTCGCCTTTTATCTGGGAACACAGCCACACATTCCGATATGCTTATGTGGCATCCAAATGAAACAAAAGAAGTTGCTGCTCTTCAGTTACTAAATGTAATGTTTTCTGTTCCTCAAATATCTATAAGGTTAGAAAGCTTTCCAAAAGAACATATTGCTATGCTTAATTTTTGGTTAAAATTTTGGAACGATCACAGAGATGCTCTACTTGAAGGAGAATTTGAGCCGTATTATCCAAACCTAAATTATCCTTTTATAGTGGGGAAATCTGAGAATACATTAGTTGCCGGATTATACACCTCTCATGCAGTTATTCCTGTAAATGTACAAGAGCAGGTTGAAAAAGTTTATATAATTAATGCCTCGGGATATAATAAAGTGATGGTTGATTTTCAGAGAAATTCGGCCAAATGGAATTTGACAATATATGATTGTTCAGGAAAAGTTATTGAACAAAAAACCATTTTAGGAAAAGGAATAGTAAAACTTAATGTCCCATTTTCAGGGCTAGTAGAGTTTATAAGATTAAGTATATAGGAATAGACCTTAAACCCACATAGTGTGGTATAAAATCAAATTAATATGCAACTTAATATTACCATAATTCAAATTACTTAAAAACTTTTATGTAGAATTAAATATGTATTAAAAAACAAAGCGCCTTATGAAAAAGGATTGGTCAAAAAAAGTCATTTTAATAAAAACAATCATCAGGCAGTGGGACTTTAAGCAAACCTTTGCAGCTTAATCTTTTAAGACTGTTTTTATTAGTCGAAGG
>CAYMFM010000100.1:0-11847 GCA_964389685.1 uncultured Rikenellaceae bacterium | reverse complement strand
TTGACTTTTCGTCAGCCATAAATGGCGAAAAATTCAAAGAATTTTTCGGGTTAAGCTATTGGCAGTTGTTAATTGCAATCCTACTGGTCACACTTTTTCACACTGCAATCATTCCATGTTGATGATTGATAATTTGGAATGGTTTCGCACCTACGGAGCGATCGTTATTTAACGGTATTTCATGCTACCAACGTTTTGCTCCCATGGAGCAAAAAAAATGAATACAGTAAACCCCGCCCGTATCCCGTAACTTGTACCACTTACCACTCATCACTTCTCATCATTGCTCACACCTTAAACCCAAGTACCACAATATCGTCCACCTGTTCAAAATTTCCCTTCCACTCCACATGTTTTTTGTCAAGGATCTCCTTCTGATCGTGCATGCGTTCAACGTGAACAGAAAGCAAAATTTCCTGAAAGGCAGTGTATTTTAACTTTTTCCCTGAGTGACCGCCAAACTGGTCTGCGTATCCATCGGAAAAAAGGTACACCGTATCATCCGGTTGCAGTTCCAGTTTATGTTTACTAAACCCTTTCATCCGGGAGTGGATGGCAACGGGCATTCTGTCTGCTTTTATCTCAAGCAACAGCTCATTCCGGATATAATACATCGGGTTATTGGCACCGCTGAATTCAAGGCAATTTGCTTTCCTGTCAATGGTACAAATCGAAATATCCATTCCATCCTTCGATTCACTATCCAGTCCTTTTTGTTTCAGGGAGGTAATGACATTCTCACGAAGCAGGTCCAGGATTTTTTCAGGAGAGGTGACGTGATTTTTCTCGACAATCTCATTCAGAAAAGTAATCCCCAGCAGGCTCATAAATGCTCCAGGCACCCCATGTCCTGTACAATCGGCTGCAACGACTATCAGCAGATTTCCCTTTTCTTTCACCCAGTAGAAATCACCGCTAACAATATCTTTCGGCTTAAACAGGATAAAGGCATCCGCCAGGTGTTCATTTAGAATTCGTTCTGAGGGCAATACGGCATCCTGGATTCGTTTCGCATATTTTATGCTGTCGGTTATATCGATGTTCTTTTTCTCGATGATCTCCTTCTGCCGGGTGATCTCCTGGTTTGCTTCACTTAGATTCCTGTTTTTCTCCTCGATTTCAGTTTTTTGTTTCCTGATCTCAGCTGTTCGTTCCTGGACTTTCTCTTCCAGTATTCTCTTTTCCAGGATCAGATGTTTCTCCCTGTATTTGATATACGAGACAATTCCGATGATGGAAAGTACAACAAGGGTGAGAATGAACCACCAGGTTTTATAGAAAGGTGGTTTTATGACAAAAGAGAATTTCAGGGGTGCCGGTGACCATTCGCCCGTTTCAGTTCCTGCTTTCACTGAAAAGGTATATTCCCCCGGCGTTAAACCTGAATAGGTGATATTTTCATACGTTACGGGTGGGGACCATTTCCCCTCCCTGCCTTCCATCATGTATTGATACCTGATCTTTTGGGGATTGGTAAAATAAAGTGCCTGGAATTTGAATGTGAGGTGATTATCGGTATATTTTAATTTTAAGGCTTCCGGCATTCCCGAAAAAGGGATGATGCTATCGGCTTTTGTATTCCAGTCAATGGATTCATAAAACAGGTCCAGTCCGGTGAAGTGTATTCGCGGTGGTTTTAAGTACTCCGGATCGAGATCAGGATCATAACGGGTAATTCCGTTGATCGTTCCAAACCATATCCTCCCCGATTGATCCCTGAACAGAGCTCCCTGGTTATTCTCAATACCGAAAAAACCATCAGAGGCATCATAGGCAATAACACGTTTGACTTCCTGGTTTACTCCAAGGTAAATTTTCTGAAATCCCCTGTTGCTTCCTGCAATCAGGATATGGTTTTCCTGAGTAATCAAAGAGGTAAGTTTTGTGGTATGAAGTTGTTCCGGACTGAGTACCATTTCAAATTTCGGTTCATCATCAACTGGAATAGACTTATAGATCCCCTGGTTTCCTGTAGCGATCCATATTATCCCATCCTCATCTTCAGCCAGTGCTGCAATCTCAGTCACCGGAATACCGTTTGATTCATCGAATGTATACAACAATTGTTTATCATACCGTGCCAGGCCTTTATAGGTACCTATCCAGAGATTTCCGGACCGGTCTTTAAGAAGGGTTTCCACTTCATTGAACGGCAATCCCTTCTCCTGGTCAATCAGGAAATAGCCTGTCCCATCGAAATGAATAACTCCTGTATTTGTTCCCAACCAGATGGTATTATCCTCTTCAGCCAAAACACAGTTTACCTGATCATCGGACATCCAGCCTCCAAAGGAATAGTTGTGAAATGATTTGCCGTCAAACCTGCTGAATCCGTTATTATGGGTGGCAATCCACAGGTTTCCTTTCCTGTCAATCGTCAGGTCATTCAGTGAGTTGCTGGCAAGCCCGTCCTCAATGGTAAAATTAGAAAACCGGGCAGATCCATTATCGATGGTCATTCGGATGAGTCCCTCGTCATAGGATGCCAGCCAGAAGACACCGTTTCGATCCTGGGTGATTCCATTAATGATACTTCCCGGCAGGCCGTCAGCCATTGTATAGTGTGAGAACCGTTTCCCCAGCAGTTTACAAATGCCACGGCCGTTTGTTCCCAGCCACATGATTCCCTCTTCATCAATGCAAATATCGAAGATCTCATTTTTCTCCAGACCATACCCATGAGAAGTAATCATCCCCCCCGCTCTTGAAAAGCTATAGAGTATGCCATCTCCGGTCCCGAACCAGATCTCTTCACCGGTACAAAGCATGTCCCAAACAGCATTGTTTGTAAAACCATTCCGGGAATCATAGCGTGTAACACTCCCGTATTGATCCGGGCCAACATCCTCAATTTTATAGGTTCCTGAGTCTGCCGTTCCGAACCAGAGGTTGTTTTCCCAATCGGATTCGATGGAATAGACAACGTCTTCAGGAATGCCGTTGTTGGATCCAAGGTGGTCAATCCGGAAAGTATCCACCTGGAAACGAATGACGCTGATGCCCGCCGGTAATCCCACCCACAATCTGCCATGGGCATCTTCCAGGATGCTCCAAACCTGGTAACTTCCCAATCCTTCCGCTTCAGAAATTTTCTCAATCCGGAGCTGGTTTTTTCCCACTATTTCAATCCGGTTCAGGCCGCCAAAGCCGGTTCCCACCCAGATTGCTCCATGGCTGTCTTCAAACAGGGTGGTAACGATCTCTCCGGATAATCCCTCTTCAATGCCTACTGCATTAAATGAATAGCCATCATATATAGCGACACCCTTTTCCGTTCCAACCCAGATCCATCCCCTTGAATCTTCGATAATATCCCGGATAACCAGTCCGGGAAGGCCATCATCCAGGCTCAGGTTTGTAAAGTTTTTACCGTCAAACCGGCTGACTCCTCCCTCACCGGTTCCCACCCAGATATACGACCGGGAGTCCTGCATTATTTTGAAAACCGTTGCTTGTGAAAGACCTTCATCAACCGAATAATAGACAAAGTTATTGTGTTGAGAAAAGGCTGTAAAAAGGGAGGGGAAAAAGAGTATGGCCAAAAAGAGGGTTAGCCTGTTTCTCCCCCTTTTTAATCCGTTTATACCGGTGAATTTTTTCCCAGATCGGAGCACCAAAACCATATAGGGTGGTTAAAAAAACTTGTGAATAAATATAAACTGTCCTCCTTCGTCTCCTGTATTTTTAATGGGATGAAAATGGGGTTGCTGATCTGAATTGTTTGTTACGGGGATCTTAATGCGATCATAGAGCTGGCTTGCATCGTAGAACGGAGCCTCATTGTTTTCTAACGATTTTATGACGTAGTAAGCAAAGACAGAATGTCCCTCTTTCCCGGCGTCCATTACGGGTTCTATCCCACCGGAGGTGATGGCTTTGCGTGAAGGGCGTTCGTGTACCTTCCGGTAATAGGTTTCGGAGTTTTCAAACGGGATCTGTAATACTTCACCCCGGAAGATCTCTCCTGCAAAGCAGGCATCGGATATAAGCAATGTGTGTTTTGATCGAATACCTGTAAGGGCAGTTTGTATATCATTATTGGATATCAATTCGGAAATGGAATTCGAACGGGCATCAACCGGGACCCAGTACCCCCTGTTGTATTGCTCCTTATACTCTCCATGACCGGAGTAATAGATAAAGACATTATCCATTGGTTTTACCTTCCGTGCAAGGTCCTCAAAAGCCTCCAGTATCTGGATTCGTGTTGCTTCCCGATTGTAGAGGGTGGTAAAATGATCAAATTTATATTTTGCCTTCAACACCTGTTCAATTGTCTCAGCATCCCGCACGGCATTATGAAGTGGGTCAAAATCCCCGTAATAATCATCGATACCAATAATCAATGCATAATAATCTCCGATCAGCATGTCTTTTTTGGCTTTTGCAACATTCAATCCCTTGGATGGATCGGCAATACCCCTCAGGGTAATGGCATCTTCCTCCTGATCCTGTATTACCAGCTCACCCAGTGTAATTTCTCCAACCTCTTCCTGCATTGCTTCAATGGCGATCAGCTGACCGGAATGGACTTCCTGGTTCAGGCTTGCAAGGAGGGTGGTATCGCGATAAGTCCTGTTCATGCTTTCAGAGAGCTCAAGCTTCACCGGGATTTCCTGGAGAGAATAGCGCCGGTTTGCGGTAAACTTGAAATCGACAACAGCAGTATCTCCGGGTTTCAGGTTACCAATGCGCTTCAGCGCATTATCCATCAGGAAACAGTTCTCTTTTTCCTTCATGAAATCAAAACTGACATTCACATTCTGTGCTTCACCATCGCCAATATTCTGCACCAGGATCTTGAGAATAATGGGTTCAGCAAGTCGGATGTTTTTGCCATCATCAGCAATAAAGGCAGCATCAGCAATCAACACTTCCGGTTTTCTGAGCTTATGGGTATTGATCTTCATCGTGAACGGGTAGGCATCAAAGCCGTTTGATTCGACAACCTGGACTGTAAATTCAACCTGGCCGGTCAACAGGTTTTCCCTGCCAGCAACCGGAATCGTTATCTCCCTGGTTTCTTGCGGTTGTATATCTCCGATTTCAATCAGATCGGAAAATTCCAATCCATTCGTGAAAAGGCTGTCCAGGCTAATCCTGACATTTACATCTTCTGCAATACCATTCCCCTGGTTAACGATCTTAAACCGGATTGAACTTGATTCATTGGCATCAATGATCATATTATTGTTCGGATCGGTGAAAATCTGGTTTTGCAGAACCAGGTCAGGCAGGGCTTTTACAATGTTGTCTCTCTCCTGGCCCTCAAACAGGTTCTTCATTTCGCTCTTCCCTTTAATTGCTTTCTTTTCCTGGGGAAAAGCAGCCAGGGTGATGAAAAGTAAGGTGAGGAATATGATTTGTTTCATGGCTTTTCAATTAAAATGTTAGTTTAACAGACAATTGCGGTTGTGCCGATAAAGGATCAAAATCATATCCGAAAGAGATTTTATGCACATTGGTATTATACGTATTTTTCATTAGTTTGTTATGGCTAATGATGATGCATGTATAATCCATGATCCATACTGCCAGGGCAGAAAAAGCAAAGATGGAAGACAATTGTTTCTGGGATACGGCATCATCATAGAGGCTACTCCTCTCCTTTCTGTCCATGCACACTTTGTAATCCTCGAAACTATTAGCCGCCTTTCTGTTATAAAGATAGGAAAGGGAAAGGCAGCCATATCCGACAATTCCCTTCAACCAGTGTGGTTTACCGTCTTTCAGTTTGGTACTTGCCCAGCCGGGGAAAGCAGTTGACATTAAAAATGACTTGCCAAGTCCCGGGTAATCACCATAGGCTCCGGCTAATTCTGATGGTTCCACAAATTGCGGAACAGCAGTCACTTCAATCTGAAACGCTTCTTCGGTAAAGAAGTGATCCCGTTCATAATCCCAGACGATTGTTTTATTCCGCCCGCCGGATACATTCTCGTTTACATCTCCGCTCACTGACCGGGCAAGTATAGAATCTCCGGACTCCGTAATGGCATTGACAAAGACAATGAATCGTTCATTCTTATCCGATTTCATCAAGTCGTAGGTAATAACAATTTTGCCTTCTTGCAGGCCAAAATCGATGTTTTCGATCTGTACCTTGCTGAGCACCTGTCCACTACCCTGGATGACAGCAATACAAAGGAGCCATGCTGAAAGAAACAGGATCTTGATTGGTCTGGTCTTCATCGCGTTAAAATTATTTTATAACTCCCAGGCTATCCAACTCCTGGTAACTTACCGTTGGGGGAATACTATTCATCCGTATTTTACCAGCCACAAATTCTGCCACTTTTTTTGCATCGGACTCGGCATCAAATGCCTTATTGCCCTGAAGTGCAGGCATATATGGCTGGTGAATAAATCGCTTACCATCAACAAATACATCATATCCCCATCCGTCTCCGACCTGGAAAACAGTTGTCTCAATCGTTCTCACTACTCCGGAACTGTCATCCTCATTACCCTCTATGGTGATTTCATCCGATGATCTGTTTCCTTTTATTATCATGATAAAAGTAACTGCTGCCAGTAGAATAATGGTCGACAACCCTACGATATATCTTCTCGAATTATTCATATCGCGTTCTTCATCATAACTTTTATTCAAACACCGGTGGAATATATTCCCAGAAATCATTCACAACAACCATATTCCCCCCACCGGAATCGTATATTCCTGTACCGATATATGCGCGTCCGTTCAATGCAAATCCGGCAGCATTGAACCGCCCAACGGCACTGAAAACAGGAGATAGAGACCAGGAATTCAATCCCGGATTATAGATTAAAAACTTGTTCTGGCTAAACACAAATCCCATGTTATCAATGGTATATCCAATAAAACGTGTTGCTGCCGGTGCTTCTGCTCTTTCTGTCCATGACCCGATCGGATTTCCCCTGGTATCAGTTCCACCAGAATTATCCAAGGGGTCAAACCGCCAGAAATCAACGTAAAAAGTAGTGTTTTCAACTTCATCCACGCTACATCCCATTCCGACAAAACCATATCCGCCGATATTGAGGCTTGCCGCGTGCTCCCTTCCGATGGCAGGGAAATCAGCCTTTCGGGTCCAGACATCGTCCACCGGATCATATTCCCAGAAGTCAACCGGATAACTACGAGCCGGGTCCAGAACGACCCCACCTCCGAAATACACCTTCCCCTGCAGGGGGAAGCAAAAGCCCATATACCGGGCAACACCGGGAAAATCAGCTTTCTGTACCCACGTATTCCCATCAAAGTCATACGCCCAGGTCTCCTGTGTCCCCTCCAGTCCAAGAATTGCCCAGGCTGATGTGGCAATGCTGTAGTTGGTCACTGAGGTTCCACTGGGGAAATCGGCCTTCTGGGTCCATGTGTCAAATTCCGGGTTGTATTCCCAGAAATCATATAGAAACTCTGTTGTATTGTTTCCCATGCCCATGTATGCTATTCCGTTCACGGTAAAAGCTACGGCGTTCTCCCTTGCCGGACCGCCAAAACTTGATTTCTGGGTCCAAACATCCTGGATGGTAAACGTAATGGGGTCGCTGTACCGGTAATTTGTTTGATCCGGAGTGGCATATGCCCGTACATAGTATTTAACCCTGGGCTCGAGTTCACCGATAATCTGAACAAATTCCCCTGGTTCAGGCCGGTCTGTTGATGCAATTTGATCTGCACCCGTAATGGTCGGTGTGCTATTGGTTGATGAAAAAACGAAACCGTAATCCTCAATGCCCTCACCTTCATCCACAATCTCACCGGTGACCTTGACCGCCGTAGAGGAGACGATCTCAACACGTTTCGTCGCAAGGGCGATCTCGCGGACAATATCCAGTTTCTCACAGGAAGACAAAACCAATCCAAGGACAAGGAGAAAAAGGATGGCTTTATGACAACCGGTATCCATTTTCATGATAGTATTCTTTGGTTTTTGGATATCTCGTACTCGCTAAACGACAAAAAACCGGGAATTCTCTATAAATGTAATAAATATTCGAAAACAAGTATAAAACAACAGGTTATAAACACGATAACTTCATGCAATTTTCATGCCTCAATCCGGCCAAAATATTAATTTTGTAGTTTAACTTTTTAACAAAGGATTGTCATGAGAAAAACAGTATGGTTTGGTTTATTGATTGTGATTTCGATTCACCTGTATGGACAGGGAAAGGAGACAACGGATCATTTTATTGTCATGTTCTATAATGTCGAAAACCTGTTTGATACAGAGGATGATCCGGCGACCCTCGATGATGAATTTACTCCGGCAAGCGAGAAACAATGGACCCTGAAACGGTATGAGAAGAAACTCGATGACCTGTCGGAAGTTTTCACATCCGTCGATAAAAAAAACCTGCCCGCCATCATCGGTTTATGTGAAGTGGAAAACCGGCAGGTTCTTCAGGATCTCATTTCCACCCGTAAAATGGAAAAAGAAAAATATGGAATTGTTCATGAAGACAGTCCGGATGTCCGCGGGATAGATGTTGCGTTGATCTACCGGACGGATCTGTTTGATGTGGAATCCTGGAAAAAGATCCCGGTTACTATTCCTTCTGATACCATAACAACCCGAGACATCCTGTACGTTAAAGGCAACACAGCAGGTGATGAAGTCCTGCATTGTTTCGTTAACCATTGGAGTTCACGTCGTGATGGTGAAAAAGAGACCGAAAGAAGGCGTATCTATGCTTCGGTAACGTTGCGAAAAGCCGTGGATTCCATCCTTAATTTTGAACCGGAAGCAAAGATCATTATCATGGGAGATTTCAATGATGAACCCACAAACAACAGCCTTCATACTTTTCTCAATGCAAATAACAAGCGGAGGAATACTACCAACCGGGACCTGTATAACCTGATGTATGATATGCATAATTTGGAGAGCAAGGGTACATACAGTTACAAGGGAAACTGGAACATGCTGGATCAACTCATCGTTTCACAGGCATTGATCCATGACAGGAAAGGTATTCATCTTGATTTCACGGACGGTAAGATATTCCGCGAAGAGTGGATGATGTATAGTAATCCGAAGATTGGGGAGGTAACACCCAACAAAACCTATGGAGGCGTTTCCTATTTCGGCGGAGTGAGTGATCATCTCCCGGTATATTTGATTTTGAAAAAAGAAGAATGATCGCCTGATTGTCCTTTCCCGGAGCATTGCTGCTAAACCGCTACGTTCATTTTATGCACAATGGATTTTCACTTAATATCAGAGTACAGTCCCACCGGCGATCAACCGGAAGCCATCCGGCAGCTGGTGGAAGGAGTGGATAGTGAAACACCTTTTCAAACCCTGCTGGGGGTAACAGGGTCGGGAAAAACATTCACCATTGCCAATGTGATTGAACAGGTGCAGCGACCTGTTCTTGTACTGAGTCATAACAAGACACTGGCAGCTCAATTGTACGGTGAATTTAAGCAATTCTTCCCGGACAGCGCGGTTGAATATTTCGTCTCCTATTATGATTATTACCAGCCGGAAGCCTACCTGCCGGTTACAGACACGTATATTGAAAAAGACCTGTCGATCAATGACGAAATTGAGAAATTGCGCCTCAGCACCACCTCATCCCTGCTTTCTGGGCGCAAGGATGTCATTGTTGTATCCTCTGTATCGTGTCTTTATGGGATTGGTAATCCGGAAGATTTTCACAGCAACACCCTCAAGGTGAACACGGGACAGACCATCCCAAGAAACGTTTTCCTGAGAAAGCTGGTGGATGGACTCTATTCCCGGAATGAATTCGACTTCAGGAGGGGCACCTTCCGTGTCAAGGGAGATACCGTGGATGTTTTCCTGGCATACGGTGATTATGCATACCGGATTTTTTTCTGGGGTGACGAGATCGAGGGGATCGAATCGTTTGATCCGGTCAATGGAAAGGTGATTGAATCTCATGAACAGGTATTTATCTATCCGGCCAATATTTTTGTTACAACGCGTGAGCGGATGAATAATGCTCTGGTTGAGATTCATCAGGACATGGAAAAGCAGGTAGGGTATTTCCATGAGATTGCACGGGATGATGAAGCAAAGCGGTTGGAGCAGCGGGTGAAATACGATCTTGAAATGATAAAGGAGCTGGGGTATTGCAGTGGAATAGAGAATTATTCCCGGTATTTCGACGGACGTAAACCGGGAACCCGTCCTTTCTGCCTGCTGGATTATTTCCCTGCTGATTTCATCACCGTGATCGATGAGAGCCATGTCACGATCCCGCAAGTCAGAGCCATGTACGGAGGAGATCATTCCAGAAAACAGACCCTGGTCGAATATGGATTTCGCTTACCTGCGGCTCTGGACAACCGTCCGCTGAAAATTGAAGAGTTCGAACAGCTGATAGGCCAGGTACTGTTTGTCAGTGCCACACCTGCCGACTATGAACTGGAAAAGAGTGAGGGAGTGGTTGTAGACCAGGTAATACGGCCAACCGGACTGCTTGACCCGGCTATTGAGGTACGGTCCAGTCAGAATCAAATTGACGACCTGATGGAGGAGATCAATCTCCGGGCAGAGAGGAATGAACGAGTGCTGGTAACAACACTGACCAAGAGAATGGCAGAAGAGCTCAGTGCCTACCTTCACCGGTTGGCTGTTAAATGCCGCTACATTCATTCGGATATTGATACCCTGGAACGGGTTGATATCATGGAGAACCTCAGGAAAGGAACGTTTGATGTCCTGGTCGGGATCAACCTCCTGCGTGAGGGGCTTGACCTCCCGGAAGTATCACTTGTTGCTATTCTTGATGCCGACAAGGAGGGTTTTCTGCGGTCGTCCCGGTCCCTTACACAAACGGCCGGAAGGGCAGCAAGAAACATCAACGGAAAGGTGATCATGTACGCCGATTCGATCACAGGATCGATGCAGAGTACCATTGATGAGACGAACCGGCGCAGGGAGAAACAATTGAAGTTTAATGAAGAGATGGGGATCACACCGCGTCAGATCATCAAAGCCACGACATCCATTATGGGTGATCTTTCCGGTAAAAGAGGTGTGAAAAAAGCCTACATTGAACAGGAAACGGTGAACCTGGCAGCAGACCCGGTGGTTAAATACATGGACGATAAGGCGCTGGAAAAGGCAATTGATAAAACCAGAAGATCCATGGAGAAAGCGGCACGGGAGCTTGACTTTATAGAAGCTGCACGACTGCGGGATGAGATGTACGAGCTGGAGAAGATCATGCGGTCGAAACAATAAAATTTCCGAACATTATTACCCTATATTTTCCCTCCCCCTATCCTGATCAGTCGGTTGACGGATCAGGATTTTTCCCCTCCAGAGGGGGACATCCGTTTATCTATAAACTTTATTTTCGGTTTTCGTTGTTCGTCTTTCGGTATCGGATCGCCTGGTGCGTTGCGGTCCATGGAAGGATTTTCCGCTGAAGATCCTTGTAGTTGGACCGGGAATGATTGGTAGATATTGATTCTGAAAAATGCTTCCTCTGTGGGGTGTTCTATCATTCCAGAGACCGGTCGTGCCCCGACTTAAGCTCGGGGTACGAATTTTGATGCAAATCGAACCTCCTCCAGAGCGGCTTATGTGGCCTAACCCGGTTCGTTTCAACGATCCGGAGTGGCTCGCATAGAGGATCATTGCACAAGAATAGTGCAGGCAATTCATTTCACTTATTTTAAGCCACGTAGTGGCGATATGTTTTTAGCCCGGGTTAGCCCCGGGGTAAAGAATGGATGCCTAAGTATTTCCCTGAGCAAAACCAGGGTAATGATTCAATTTATTTATCCCCTACAGGGAAAGATAATTTTCTGGCTTATCTATTCTAATCGGGTAGGAAGCGGCTCGCACCGCTGTCCCCCCACACCACCCGGCATAC
>CAYMFM010000099.1:0-12330 GCA_964389685.1 uncultured Rikenellaceae bacterium | reverse complement strand
CGGCAAACCATAATACTTCGGCAATGTTTTACATGAGAAATTAGCCAAACTCAAGAGACCCTGAAGGGGTCTAAATATGAATAGCCCCAGGCGCAGCCTGGGGTAAATGTGTCCATGTAGAATAAGGTCCAACTGGAAAGATATTCACCGGGAAATCCTTTCCTGGGAACCCGGAGTGCGACTTTGAATGCATTTTGATTCGTCGCCCGAATTTTCGCAAAGCGATTCCATTGGAAAAATCGAGCGACGAAAATCTACTTTTGAGCGTTTTTATAGGCAATAATAATATCCCTGACATCACTCATCGTAAAACCATAGGTTCGGCGGAGCCTTCCCAAGCGCTCATTATCGGATACTGACAAGGGAATGTCCAATTTACTTTTAATGTGACTGACGGGGACCTGATAATTTTCAGAAACCTCCTTCAGGGTCATAAAGCCCTGCACATCAATCGTTGAATCATGCTCCTCATGTTCTTCATGCTCTTCTCTCCCCTCAACCACTGCCGGTTCTTCCGGTTGAGCCCTGATTGCTTCTCCTCCCTCAGGGACAGGTTCTTCAATTTCCATTTCCGGTTCAGTGGATTGCTCTATCTTATCTTCTCGTTCTGCAGGCTGTAACCTCTCGATACCATGACGCTCCAGGTAATACCTGCCCCGCCCCGCCTCAAAATCTTCAACCTGTGGATTTATCCTGAACGGCAAATAGACCAGCACAAAACAGATGATGACAAAGATCACCGTTAAAGCCCGGCGGAAACTTTTTTTAGTAACCCAGGATTTGAACTGTAAAATGACTGCTTTCCAGTGAAGGATGATGTGAATTCCCAACAACCCAAGCATACAAAAAGAAACGATCAGGTGAATGGTTCCCCATTGATGCCGGTCAAGATTCCAAAAATAGAGCTCAACATTTCTCCCATACACCAGTACCCGGTCCTTACCTGGAATGAGAATGTATTTCATCAACAAACCAATTCCTGCCATAGCCGACAGACAGAGGAACATCAGGATGTCGATGATAAAGTTGGTTTTGAGTTTTAATTTAGCCATACGTAAACGATTTATCCGGATTATGAAGATAAGATTTTCTTTCCATGAATATCAGCATTTCCCCGGAAAATAAGGAGAATATGAATATGTTGCAGAAAAGGATTGTTGATATTGACAATTTTGAATTTATGTTGGATTACAGGAAAATGACCCGGAGTGCAGGAAGGGCAAAAATCTCATCACCCACGTTTATACGAACATTTTATCCCCCTCTGGAGTGGGATAGAGTATTTTACATACTCCTTAAATATGCGTAATTAATATCCCCCGCTGGCCCTGTGAAATAGCGGTATTACCGCAAATGCAAAGCATTGTTACTATCCGTCAAGCGGGTTATCCGCTAGACGGATTTCCGGAGATATTAAAACTTCAGTACAAACTCGGCACCTTGTCCCGGTTCTGATTTGACAGATATCTGGCCATTGTGGAGGCGCATGATCTGTTTGGCCAGGCTCAAACCGATTCCCGATCCTTCCTCTCTTGTTGTGTAAAAAGGAATAAAAATGTTTTCCATGTTTTCCTTATCGATCCCGCATCCGTTGTCTTTAACCGAGATCAGGATTTGAGAGCCATCAGATCTTCCCGTGATCCATATCTTTTTATCTGTTGTTTCAGCGAGCGCATGAATGGAGTTCTTGACCATATTGATAAGCACCTGCTGAATGAGGTTATTGTCAGCACAAAGCACCAGACCCTCCTGCAGATCAAGCTTGATTGCTATTCCTTTTTTCTCACACTCAGGGCGAAAAAGATTTACAATTCCTTCAAGGAAAGTTTTTACATGAAACTCTTCCGGTTCAGGTATGGGAAGATGGGTCATGGAATGGTAATGTTGAACGAAATCCATCAATCCTTTACCTCGAGTATGGATGATCTCCAATCCTTCGGTAATATCCTCCAGGTGCTTCCTCTCCAATTTTTTCAGGTCTTTCAATGCTTCCGTTTCATCAATCTTTTTTAAAAGATGCTCCGACAAAGATGTTACCGGAGAGATGGTACTCATGATCTCATGGGTCAGAACCCGGATGATCTTCTGCCACGATTCCAGCTCTTTTTTATCCAGTTCCGAATTGATATCCTGAAAGTTAATAAGCCAGATGGGTTGGTCGTAGATCTTGAACAGGGATTTCCGCACGGTCAGGTAAAAAAGTTCATTTTCAACAATGATGGAGAGCAGGGTATGCCGGTTCACCTCGAGCTTTTCTATGGTTTCCTTAAATTCAGGATTAAAGGTATTCAGGTATGCCAGGTTTGGTATTTTCTTCTCCCTGAAAATCTTTTTTGCAGCCGGGTTGATCAAATCGATATCACCACTCTCTTTGTATGTAATTACTCCCACACCAATATGTTCAATCAGGTAATCCAGGTAATTCTTTTCCTTTTCTTTCTCCATCCGCTCGGTCTGGATGATTCTATTAACTGCATCCAGCTGTTTTGTAAGTTCCCGGTATGATCCTGATGTTTCTCTTTTGTCCAAATGAATGGAGGATCCTCTGTCAAGAAGGGATGCAAAGAAGCGTGAAAGCTGACGGTTGGTCCTGTTCAGGTAGCGCAATAATTCTAAAGTCTCCAAAAGGAGTAAAACAGACAACACAATAGCAGTATGGAGATATCCACTGGAAGAAACTGCCTTCGACAGCAAAAGGCTGGTACCAACGATGATTAATACCCTAACGACAACATGAACATACATGGTTTTAAAGACCATACTTCTTCAATTTTCGGTAGATTGTCTGGCGCGAAAGGTTCAGTTCTTTAGCCACTTCAGTGAGTTTGCCCCGGTGCTTCTGGAGGGCTTTCAGTATATAATACCGTTCAATATCTTCAATGCTTGCAAGTTCTTTCTCCTTCTTTTCATGTCGGGGAGAAAAAATAAAATCATCTTCAGTCAGCATATTCTTATCGGATAAGATCACAGCCTTTTCAAGCGTATGCTCCAGTTCCCTGACGTTTCCCGGCCAGGAATAGGTTAATAGTTTTTGAATGGCACCCCGGGTCAATTTAAGATCCTGCTTTCTGTATTTCTTTGAATATTTTAGTAAGAAATACTCTGCCAGGTGTATAGCATCCTCCTCTCGCTCTCGCAAGGGGGGTACGTCGATCTGAACGGTATTGATCCGGTAGAGCAGATCCTCCCGGAAAAGGCTTTCGTTCACCATTTGATAGATGGGCCTGTTGGTTGCACAGATCAATCTCATATCAATCTGCCGTTCCATTGTTGATCCCAGTGGAACGATTTTTTTTCGCTGAATTGCCGTAAGAAGTTTCCCCTGAAGCGACAGCGGGAGGTTTCCTATTTCATCGAGGAACAGTGTTCCGCCCATTGCGGATTCAAACCGGCCTATACGGTCACTATCGGCTCCGGTAAATGCCCCTTTTACATGTCCAAACAGTTCGCTTTCAAACAGGTTCTCACTCAGGGAGCCCAGGTCTACCGATAAAAAGATCTGATCTTTTCTATCCGATTGCAGATGGATTTCGCGGGCAATTACCTCTTTACCTGTCCCATTCTCACCCAGCAGCAGAACATTGGCATCGGTTGAAGCAACCTTTTTTATGATGTTCATCACCTCCTGCATCCGGGGAGAGTCTCCGGGAATGAATTGAAACATGCGGTTCAAATCGCTGTGCACTACTTTCTGCTGATTCTCAAGCTGGCTTATTTTACGGTTCGAATGCCTCAATTTTACCCCCGTATTCAGGGTCGCGATCAGTTTCTCATTTTCCCAGGGTTTTACGATGAAATCGGTTGCCCCCTCCTTCATGGCCCGTACCGCAAGCTTTACATCACCATATGCCGTTATCAGGATCACCACCATCGTTGGATCCATTTTGAGGATTTCATTCATCCAGTAAATTCCTTCATTTCCGGTCTGAATTCCAGCCGAAAAATTCATGTCAAGCAATACCACATCATATTTACCGGAGGATATCTCTTCCGGAATGCGATTCGGATTTGACACGGTGTCTACCCGGTTAAACTCATCCTTTAACAGAAGTTGTAACGTCCTGAGTAATGACTTATCGTCATCCACGATCAGAATCTTTCCTCGTAACTCTTTCCCAGGCATGGCAATGTTATCCGTGGAACATTAAGAATGTAACTTTTTGTTACATCAAATGTAACATTTTTTAACTTATCATCAAATCCTTTAGTAATAAATCTTTGATAATCTTTCAGTTATAGTTAATGGCATTTCACTTGTACGAATCATAGAAAAAATTGATAATTTCATAATTATGATCCGGAATTATTTCATCGCTTTCATACGTTTTATTGGTAAACATAAAGCGTACTCCCTGAATAACCTGCTTGGTCTGTCCATCGGTATGGCTTCTGCGGTTCTCATCTATTTATGGATCCTGGATGAACTCAGTTTCGATACTTTTCATGAGAACTACGAGAACCTGTACCGGTTTGTTCAGACACAGCATTATGAAGATGGTGATTTTTTTGTCGCAGCTAATCCTGCCATCCTGCCTCCCACTTTTGAGGAATTGTTCCCTGAAATTATTGAGACTGCAAGGTTCAGACCCGGCTTACCAGAAGTGCTGGTAAGTTATGAAGACAAAAAGTTTTATGAGCACCGGGTTGCCTTTGCTGACCAGGAATTTTTTAAACTTTTCTCTTATCGATTTATTAAAGGATCGGCTGAGAATCCTTTCCCAGATATCAATTCATTATTGATCACGGAACGTATTGCTGAAAAATATTTTGGTAATGAGGATCCCATCGGCAAAACATTATACATTAACCAGACGGAGATTTATACCATAACCGGTATTCTGAAAAATATACCTGCGAATTCTCACCTACAGTTCGATATTATTGGAAATTTTGAAATACTTGAATCGTACGGTTATTACCTGGGGTGGAATAACAACTTTTATTATGGATATGCTTTGCTACAGGAGGGTGCAGATTATAAAAGCTTAGGTCCGAAGTTTGACCAGTACATGATTGAAAACGATATAAATGATGTGACCAATTTCTGGTTACAACCCCTGTCAGAAGTCCATTTACACTCCGATTTTGATATTGATGTATACTCCCATACGGAACCCACTCATCAATACATAAAGATCTTCTACATCATTGGCATATTGATTGTTCTGATTGCAATCATCAATTACATCAACCTGTCGACTGCGCGGTCAACCAGGCGGGCGCTTGAAGTGGGGGTTCGAAAAGTACATGGGGCAAAGCGACCTCAATTGATCCGGCAGTTCATGGGAGAATCTTTTACTCTCGTCATATTTTCTTACCTGATCGCCATGTTGCTTGTGGAACTTGTCCTGCCTGCATTCAATCATTTCACCGGGAAGGAGGTATCCGTTGATTATTCAAACCCACAGTTTACCATTGGGATGATCATCCTGGTCATTTTCACCGGAATGATCTCGGGAGGATACCCTGCCCTATTCCTCTCCTCTTATAATCCGGTACAAATAATGAAAGGACAGATCAACGCAGGACCTGCTGCCTTCAGAAGGATCCTGGTCACTGTTCAATTTTCCATTGCCATCATGATGATTATTTGCACCGGGATTGTGTATTATCAACTCACCTACATTCAAAACATCAATCTTGGCCTGGATAAGGAGCTTGTTTTATACAGTCGCGTCAGGGGGAACCTCTCCCGTGACTATTTCACCTTTAAACAGGAACTCTTGAAATACCCGGGTATTCAAAGCCTAACCTATTGTTCCAACCTGCCGACCTACAATGTAGCCTCGACTTCCGGAATCGATTGGGAGGGTAAAAATGAGCAGACCAGGGTATTGATCCACCGGTTTATCGTAGATCACGATTACATACCAACCTTCGGCATCGAAATGGCAGCCGGAAGAAACTTTAACCTCAACCATCCTTCCGATTCGGGTGATTTTATATTGAACGAAGCAGCTATTCGCCAGATGGGAATGGAAGATCCAATCGGAAAACGGTTCACACTGTGGGGTAGGGATGGAAAGATCATTGGGGTTACAAAGGACTTCAATTACAAATCGGCACATAAGGAGATTGAACCGCTGTGTATGTATTTAGAGCCAAGGGTTTTTGGCTACATATACATTCGCATTGACGGACAGAATGTGCAAGGGACAATGAAAAATATTGAAAAGGTTGCCAAGCAGATTAATCCATTCTTTCCCATGGATTTCCAGTTCATCAATCAGGAATATGAAAAGCTGTACACTTCGGAAGAAAAGTTACGGACTCTTTTCACCCTTTTTGCACTCCTTGCCATTTTTCTTTCCTGCCTTGGATTATATGGTTTATCTTCCTTTTTGGCAGAAAAACGGACAAAAGAGATCGGGATCCGTAAAGCGATGGGATCCAATACCCGGCAGATCATGACCCTCTTCTCCTGGGATGCGTTGAAATGGATCCTGCTATCAAACCTGGTTGCCTGGCCCGTTGCCTGGTGGTTCATGAACCGCTGGTTACAGGGTTTTGCTTATAAAACGGAGATTGAAATCTGGATTTTTGCTGCTGCGGTTATTCTTGTATTGATTATCGCTATCCTATCCATCATCTTTGAGGTTATTCGAATTGCAGGAACCAATCCGGCGGTTTCACTGAAATATGAATAATAGTTAAAAAGATAACTCCCCGATAAAATAGAAACATGATAAGGAACTATATAAAATCCCTGTTGCGTTTTTTATACAAACACAAAACCTACTCCCTGAATAACATCCTGGGACTATCCATCGGTATAGCATCTGTTGTAATCATCTACTTATGGATCCTTGATGAACTGAGTTTCGATACATTCCACCCGAATTATGAAAGGATCTATCGTTTTGTCCAAACAGTTCATAATGAAGACCTGGAATTTAAAATAGCGGTTTCACCTGCTGTAATGCCCCCGACGTTTGAAGAAAAATTTCCCGAGATCATTGAAACGGCAAGATTCAGGCCTGAAACACGTGAAGTATTAGTGTCCCATGGTAATAAGAAATTCTATGAAACAAAGGTTGCTTATGCTGATAAAGAGATCTTTTCTCTTTTTTCATTCAGATTTTTATCCGGATCTGCAGAAAATCCTTTCCCGGATGTGAATAGTGTATTGTTAACTGATAGAATTGCTAAAAAATATTTCGGCGATGCAGATGCAACCGGTCAATTCATCACAATAAATGAAGACCAGGTTTTTTCGGTTTCCGGAGTGGTGGAGAACATACCCTTAAACTCACATCTGAAATTTGACATTCTCTGCAATTTTGACATTCTGAAATCCGATTCCTATTATTATTCGGAATCCTGGTATGATCAAAATTTCTATGGGTATGCATTGCTTCAAGAAGGTACTGATATCGGTGTACTGAGTAAAAAATTCACCGAATTTATGAAGGAGAATTATCAGTTTGAAAGTACCGATTTCTGGTTACAACCCCTGTCGGATGTCCATTTGAGATCGGATTTTGATATCGACCTGTATTCACATTCTGAACCCAAAGAGCAGTATATTTTGATCTTCGCCCTTGTGGGAATTTTTATTCTTCTGATCGCTGTATTTAACTATATAAATCTTTCAACTGCCCGCTCAACCCGCAGGGCACTGGAGGTTGGAATCCGGAAAGTTCACGGTGCCTGCAGAATCCAATTGTTTGGCCAATTTATGAGTGAATCATATTTGTTCATACTAATTTCCTATCTGCTTGCCATGCTTATAGTTGAGTTAGTAATTCCTTCCTTTAATCAATTAACAGGAAAAGAATTATCAATGAACTATATGGATCCTTCATTTACATTGGGTATGGTGTTCCTTGTTATCTTTACTGGATTCATATCAGGAGCTTACCCTTCCCTATTCCTCTCCTCCTTCAATCCCGTCCGAATTATCAAGGGTGATATAAAAGCGGGACCTTCCTTTTTCAGGAGGATTCTTGTTTTTATCCAGTTTTTCATTGCTGTTTTCATGATTACATGTACCGGTATCATATACAAGCAATTAAAAGATATTCAAAACAGAAACATTGGTCTGGATAAAGATCTGGTCCTTTATAGCCGAATAAATGGGGAAATGTACAATAATTTCCCTTCCTTCAAGCGGGAATTGAAAAACTATCCAGGGATTGAGCACATAACCTATTGTTCTCAACTTCCAACCTATACCGTTGCATCAACATCAGCAGTCGATTGGGAAGGCAGAGAGGAAGAAACATCCATGATCATACATCAGTATATAGTGGATCACGATTATATTCCTCTCTTCGGAATTGAATTATCTGAAGGAAGAAATTTTGATCTGAACCATCCATCTGATTCAGGCGATTTTATTCTTAATGAAGCAGCTATTCGTCATATGGGACTAAAAGATCCTGTCGGAAAAAGGTTTCAATTGTGGAATCGTCAGGGCAAGATTATTGGAGTAATGAAAGATTTTCATTTCAAATCCCTGCATAAAAAAGTGGAACCATTATGTCTCCGGTTAGCTCGAACAGTATCCGGGTATATCTTTCTAAAAATCAAACCGGATAATATTGCTGGTACTCTCAAGCAGGTTCGGAAAGTGTGGGATGTTCATAATCCACAATTTCCAATGGCATTAGAATTTCTGGATAATAAATATGAGAAGCTCTACCAATCGGAAGAAAAACTGCGATCGCTGTTTACCTTATTTGCTTTGCTTGCCGTATTTCTATCCCTGCTGGGATTAATTGGACTTACATCCTTCTTGACGGAGAAACGGACCAAAGAAATCGGTATCCGCAAAGCGATGGGGTCCAGTCCATTGAAGATCATGACCCTTTTTTCCTGGGACACTTTGAAATGGATCCTGCTATCAAGCCTGGTTGCCTGGCCTGTAGCATGGTGGTTTATGACACGTTGGTTGCAGGAATTTGCCTACAGGACAGAAATAAACCCCTGGATCTTTGTTGCTGCTGCTATTCTCGTATTGATCATAGCCATCCTGTCTATCAGTTACCAGGTTATCCGGACTGCAAAAATAAATCCGGCGGTTTCGTTGAAGTACGAGTGACTTTCATGTTTCGTAACTCGTTACTCGTTTTTCGTAAAAAAGACATTACCGACAAACGACTTTCGTTACTGGCCCTGTGAAATTGGGATCCTGTAATCTATGCTTTTCATTATTTGATTGTTGTTTATTTCACAGGGCTGGAGGGTGTGTTGGATTTGAGGGAGCCGGCCTGACCCCTGGTTGGCACTTTTGCCTTTAGAGTATCTTTCAGTCCCTTACGGGACGTCCATTAATTCTGCCTCTTCTCACCACAGCCACTGAAGTTGCTGGCTACTGTCTGTAAGTCCCTAATGGGACTAATCTTAAACAGGGACAGGTTCCAATTTGAAATAAAACAGACTCTGTCAGGTCTAATAGACACTGATAGGTCTATATCTCCAGAATGATCTGTCATTGCTTGAGTTTGCCGACTAATTCATTATAAGGCTGGATTTTCCCTTCCGTGACCGATGACCGTTATACGATACGGGCTTCGTTACCGTAAAACGACTACCGTTTCTTCAGGACAGGTCTGACCGCTGGATTGTGTGTTGGAATTGAGGGAGCCGGTCTGACCGATAAACCTCTCGTACTGCGACTGCGCGAGGGAATTGCATAATGGGAAGTTCGCGGTACGAGTATGGGTAGATACCTTCTGGTCTGGTTCATTGAATAAGGTATACCTTTTTTCGGTCCTTGAAAAGTTTTCCCCTGAAATGTAATAGGAGTTGGACCGAATATCTAAGGGTCGCATATAACCCCAGGCTGAAGCCTGGGGCTAAAGATATGTCGCCACTATGTAGCTCATCACACCCCTCATCTGAACAAACGGTCTGACCGGTTGAAGTACAAGCCCCATCCGTCAGACCCCAAATGGGTCAGACGGTACCGGGAAAACAAGGGGCAGGCCTATTCCGGCACCTCCACCGTAAAGGAGTTACGAGGACCAACCGTTATCCTTACCCATGATATCTGCTGATCTATGGCAAACAGTTTTTCCTGGGTAGCCTGAACCGGTTCACCGTTCACCAGGAGCGTATCAAAAGATCCCGGAAATTTAGCCTTCCAGATGAAGGAAGGACCGGAATCGTTTGACAAAATAGTCCTGGTAATTCCATCGTGTCGAACAGAGATATTGTTCTTGCGTATCACCAGGTTTTTAATCTGAGCCCACCCGGTTTTAGGGGTAAACCTGGGAAGGGTGGTAATGTACTTATCAACATAGTACCCCATGGAAAGTGCCATCTCAGGAGGAAATATCTCCAGTTCAATACCCATTAGTCCGGTGACTATGGAAGCCACGGTCGTATAGGATACCTCCGGATACTCTTTCCGGCTGCTGTTCATCAACCGCATCAGAAGATCATAGGCCATGTCATGCTCTCCATACCGGTAGAGGGTTTCAGAAAGGTGCGACAAACCCTCCACCCTGTCGGATGGGGTTTCAGCAACCTGTTCAATGAACTCATCCACAACCGCTCTCATCTTCTCTTCATCATCCGTTCCGTTCCAGTAAGGAATGGAATGATCCGGTCCGAACCAGGAGAGCTGATAATCCTTGTTCAGGTTGGTATAAAAATGTTGGTTCTCCTCATCCCACCATGCTGTTTCTATGAATGTTCTTACCTCCTCTGCCTTATTCAAGAACTTCTCAGCTTTTTCTTCCTCACCGTGCAGCATCATCATTCGTGAATAGGCACGATAGCCTGCATGCAGGGTGACCAGCAAATCCAGTGCCACCACAAATCCCGGATCGCCTTCGTCATAACCGGGGATCCCACGTGCCAGCTGGAACCGGTTCACACCTCCCACTGTATCTTGTATATTCATAATCCGTTGCCTTTTCATGATCTTTTCCAGGCTCAGATCCCAGCGTTCTGCGTAATCGTCAACTGTTCGTTTATAAAAATTGAGGAAGACCGGATCATTGATGTAGGTTCTGTCTCCGGTCCAGAGGTACATTCGGTAACAACAATCCATCACATCAAAGTTTGCCGGCAGGTTATACCAGAAAGAGGCATCATCAGAATAGTCTACAACGGCAGGATTTCCATACCGGTCAATCTCCCAGTAGCTGCACCAGTCCCTCGATTCCGAAATATTCTCTGCAAATTTCCGGAGCATATTCTTCGTATATTCCGCGAGGCCGAGGATATGTGCCCCCATGCTTTGATGGGAGACATCCCGCATGCAGAACGCTTCCCTTCCCGGTAGTGATGCCTCGTACCAGAGTCCTACCGGGTCATCGTCAAAGGCATAGGCCAGTGCCTGGTTCTTCGACCAGTCGAAAAGATCATTCAGATCTGCATCTGAAGATTGAAAAGAAACTCCTTCCGGCTCTTCTGCGTCTGTCTGAGTCTTCGGTTGAGGTTGGCAATTAGATAATAGGATGATTAACGGGATTAGCAAAAATTCTTTTTTCATGATGTTATGGGGTATTTTGTGAAGTATAATCTATTGAATTGCCTGTTATCCCAAAGTTAGGCATTTTATTCATTCAAAATCTGACAGGGTTAGGCGCCCCCGGTTCTAAGGCAGGTGTTATTCCTCCCCCTTGAGGGAATGGTTTTGCAAGGGAGAAGGGGGATGTGGTGGCTTGTGAAGTTATTCTAAAAACATATCGCTCCTGGCCGGACAGGCCCAACGGGGCTTTCCACCGTACTAAACCTGACGGATTTCCCCGTTGGGACCAATGGTACAAATCTGTCAGGTTTTTAGTTTTTCAGGGATTACTCTCCGCCAGGCGGATATGGTGTAGACACCGGAGAGGGAGATATGATCCATGTTCAGCTCAGATCAACATTCAAAATAGTGTTTTAAAACACCATTCCATTAATTGTATAAGATTCTGGGTTTTCCCTATATTTGTTTTAGAAAAACCAATATATTCTTTCAAAACCTATATTCCTTGGGGATCTATATCCCGTATATCTCTTTTTGACGTTGATTTCAAGAATCAAATGCAAATAAGTATTCATTCGTAAAAAAGGGTGGAAAAGGAGTAACATTTTTAGGTATTTTTGAATTAATATATAGTAAACAAATTGTATACAAAATTTATATGTCAAAGGACCACACCTTTCTCAGATTGATTACTAAAGAATGTTAGGAGTATTATAAACAATCGTCAGTGAATCAATTGTAGAGGAAGCACTTAAAATGCTTGTTATAAATTAAGATGTAATAAATCCATTCACCTATGGAGAAGAGAAATATTTCTTTGCACCCGGGAGATATCTTACTTATACTTGGCAAGGGATTTATGTAACAACGTACAGTAAAGAAGAATGTTTGCAATGTCTGGAATT
>CAYMFM010000098.1:0-12386 GCA_964389685.1 uncultured Rikenellaceae bacterium | reverse complement strand
ATCAATTATTATTATCGGAATTGTTAATAAAGGACGAGGTGAATATTGGAAATTTCTTATATGGACACTTCTAAGACGCCCCGGCTTATTTATGGATGCAATAACCTATGCAGTGTATGGTTATCATTATAGAGCAGTTTATGGGTTATGAAATAAAAATATGTATTAAAGTGCAAATTCCGGTGTTACTGAGCACCCATTACCGGTTTATTGTGAGCAGTTCGTTTATAGTAAATTGTATCTACCGTTCTGCATTGATAATGTGATAGATATGTTCCGATTACAGGTGTTCATCTTGGTCCGGAATGGGGTGTTCAATTTACCCCGGTTTGAGGTGCTCACTTGCACCGGTTTTTCCACTCAACCTCAACAAGAGAACCTGATCCACTTTGACCGGAATTTTTACTTGAAACAAAATCTGTCAAGAACTGATCGCACTAAAAAAATCCCTTCTATAATTTCTACCTACAGGGATTTGGTTTTTATTAATTACAACAATATTCCCTTCCACCAAGTCAATTTTATTCAGAGAGATGATGAATGATTTATGTATCCGGCGGAACTTTTCCGTTGGAAGTAGACCTTCAATTTTTTTAAGCGAAGAGTAGGAGACGATTGTAGTTTCTCTTGTATAGATCTTGATATAGTCCCCCAGTGCCTCAACGTATAGGATATTGTCAAGATCAACCCGGTATATTTTTTTATCCGATTTAATATAGATGGATTGATTATCATCCATCCTAATGTCTGTTGATGCCTTCTTCTGCCACTTCGGGTTCTGTATTTTGAATGTCTCCTGAGCTTTTTGCACTGCCTTGTAGAATCGCCCAAATGAAAAAGGTTTCTTCAGATAATCAATAACATCCAGGTCGTAACTTTCAACAGCATATTCCCTGTAAGCAGTAGTAATGATGATAATTGGCGGATTTTTTAAGGACCGGAGAAAATCCATGCCGCTAAGCTTTGGCATATTTATATCAAGAAATATCAGATCAACCCGATTGTTATTTAGAAATTCCATCGCTTCAAAGGCACTTTTGCATTTTCCTGCAAATTCAATTGTTGAAACTTCTTTGGCATAATTCTCTATTACCCGCTGAGCGAGTGGTTCATCATCTATTATTAAAAATTTAAGTTTCATCTGAGGTCGATCTCCAGTTTCACTTGAAATATGTCCTGATTATCAATAATATTCAGCTTGTGCTTATCAGGATATAGTAAATTTAGCCTTTTTCTGGAATTTGCAATTCCAATTCCAGAAGGATTCTTTTCTTCTTCATCCACCTTTATCATTTTGCTGTTTTCAATCGTAAAAACAAATTGATCCTCCTTAATAAAATTAAACCAACAATGGATAAAAGGATTTTTGGATTCAGTGTTATTACCGTGCTTAAAAGCATTCTCAATGAAAGGAATGAGTAACAGGGGTGCAATTTTTTTATTTGGAACCGTTCCTGATATATCGAGCTCAATTCTTAAATCAGGATTCATCCTTATTTTCTCTAATTCAAAATAATTTTTTACAAATCTTATCTCCTCTGAAATATTCACTAATTCGGCTTTACAATCATAGAGTGTATAACTCATTAAATCGGATAGCTTCAATATCATCTCTGGGGTTTTTTCTGATTTATCAAGGCTGAGTGAATAAATATTATTCAAGGTATTAAACATGAAATGAGGATTGACCTGAGCTTTCAGGGTAACCAGTTCAGCTTCAAGCTTTTGTTTTTCAGATTCCTTCAGTTTCATTGCCATTTCCTGGTATTGAATCTTTTCACGATTATATCTTAAAAAACTGGAGATGATTGAACCAGTTATAATGTAAGAGAAAGCTATAAACATCGATCTTCCATTCTCACCGATAAACGTATTGTCTGGCACCTCATGAAAGACATAAAACTTGAAAGTATATTTGAGTACGGTAAAAAGTAGCACACCTAAAAAAAGGTATACCATGTAAAGCAGGTATTTCTTTTCCTTGTAAAACTTGGGGATTAATATGCTCTGATGTATATAAAAAACAATTGCTAATAATGAAAATACAATTGATATTTTTAATAAGTATAGTAATAAACCTGTTGTTCCTTCCGACAGGAAAAAAATAAGCGTAAAAAAAAACAGATTTCCGATCCAGAACAAACTGTGTCGAAATAGTCTTTTATTGAAAAGATTTTTCGTAATCTTCAGTATATCCGATAAGGAATTTATTATGGATTTCTGCATCATGCTATAATTGCTATTTTTTCAATTCAAAGGACTGAAAAACAAACCAGAAGTTAAACATTTTTCGATTTCCTGCAAAGTCTACCTGTTAAAACAACTATTTTGAACGATAAGGGGTATCTGAGCCCCTTTTCTCCTTTTTTGCTCCACTATTCCGGCTGGTGTATTCTTTTATCGAATAAATTTTTCATTATGAAAATTATCCATCATAATTGCTTTGTTTGATTCAGATACATGCATCAAATGTAATACATCTTACTAGTGAAATGTCAGAATAAAAAAGTTGAGTCTATCTAAAACATTATTAGTAACAAGGGTTAATATTAATAATATGATATAATAATCAACCAATAGAAATCATTAATACCGATAAAAATGAAAAAAAAAGCATTGGCCATTTTTGCCATCCGGAAAGGAATGATGTTCCTATTTCTTCTCTTCATTACAAATTGTTTGTCCGGGGGAGAATATCTGGAAATGAATCCCCAAAAGAGTGGTACAATCCATTATAAAATGGAATACCAAGATCTTAGCCTAAAATTTAAAATCTTCAAAATGTTCCTTCCAGATGAATCAGTTCTTATGTTTAATCCTCATTTCCAGCGGATTCAAACCTCAGTTTCTTTCATTCACCTTGATTTCATTCTGGATAAGGAGTTAAGGATTATGTACAGTATCGAAGATTATAAAGATAAAACACTGGTTTTGAAAGAACCTCTTTCAGTGAAAGAGAAGGAGAGGAATGTAGAGATCCTTGATGAATTTATAGAGATAAATGGGATAATGTGCCAAAAAGCAGTCATTACTGAATTTCCTGGAGAGAACAGAATTATTCTGTTCTTCACAACAGCAATTGAGGCTCATGATCCTTTTTTACTCCAGGTAGGTATCGAGGGATGTATTGTTAAAAAGGTCAGTCAGTTAGAGGATGGAGGAGGTACGATGATCATGACGATTGATAAGATCAATTCAATCTGTTTGGAAGACGAATTTTTCGACTTGCCAAAGGATGCAAAATTTTTTACTTCTGTTGAAGACCTGGAGAAAGCAAAAAAATTGTAAAATCCTTGTAACAGGAAGAATTTTGCTCGAGAATAATCAATCAAGAAATAATAACTATGGAACTTCGAATTCAAAATATTTCAAAAACATATTCCAATGGTGTATGTGCATTAAATGACTTATCCATAACGATAAATACCGGAATGTTTGGATTACTTGGACCAAACGGGGCCGGCAAATCAACACTTATGAGGATAATTGCGACACTCCAGGAAGTTGACCGGGGGGAGATTTATATTGATGATATTAATGTTATTTCTCAAAAAAATAAAGTGAGAAAAATACTGGGATACCTACCTCAAGAATTTGGTGTATACCCAACCATAAGTACGGAAGTCCTGCTTGATCACCTGGCCGTTTTGAAAGGCATCACTCACTCAAGGGAGCGAAAAAAAATTATCCAGTCAATTCTCCATAAAACCAATCTGTTCAACGATAGGAAAAAAAAACTGAGTAGCTTTTCCGGTGGTATGAAACAACGGTTTGGTATTGCCCAGGTCTTGTTAAACAATCCAAAACTGATCGTTGTTGATGAGCCTACAGCTGGTCTTGATCCAGCAGAACGAAACAGGTTCCTAAATCTACTGAGTGAAATTGGTGAGAACACCATCGTTATCCTTTCAACTCATATTGTTGATGATGTTAAAGAGCTTTGTACAGATATGGCTATCATTAATGAAGGAGAGGTTTTACTCCGGGACCTACCACTTGAATCATTAAAAAAATACAGAGGGAAGGTCTGGCAGAAAAAAATCCGGAAAGGTGAATTTAAGGATTACCAGGAGAAGTATCATGTCATTACCCGAAAAATGATTGCAGGAGTACTGGAGATTCATGTCTTAAGTGAAAGCGAACTTGATGAAGAATTTGAACCATCCAGAGTTGACCTGGAAGACGTTTACTTTGCTACCATATATGAATCCAATAAACAGAAGGGGCGAGATCTGAGAATACTTCCATTGGGCTAAAAACAATAGATCCGGAATAATGTAAGCCTTAAAATTGCATATTATGATATTGTATGAGATTACAAAATTTGAACTGAAGTACAGGAAAACCAGGCCTGTCACGTTTATCTATTTTGGATTGTTCTTTCTGATAAGTTTCCTGGCTATCGGATTTATCCCTACTCAAATTACGAGTGTTTCTGGACAAGTAAATGAAAATGCTCCAATGGTCATTACCATATTAATGCTGCAAATTTCATCGATATTCACTTTAATCACTTCTGCAATAATGGGTGTTCCGGTTCTTAGAGACGTTGATAGAGATACTGCATCATTGATATTTACGAATCCTATAAGGAAGACCGATTATCTAATGGGTCGCTTCAGTGGTTCTTTCCTTGTTCTGATTTTTATTTCCTTGAGTGTCCCTCTTGGTTTAATGTTCGGGGAGTTGATGCCTTGGAAAAATCCGGAAGACTTAATCCCTTTTTCCATCCAAAACTATGCTTTGCCATACCTCACATTGTTTATTCCAAATCTCATCATTACGGGAGTTCTCTTCTTTATTGCTGGTTCTTTCAGTAAGAAAATAATGGTTGTTTACCTTCAGGGGATACTTTTTCTTGTATTATACTTAATTGCTAAACAGTTCATCGAGAATCTTGACAACCGAAGCCTGGGAGCCATCATTGATCCATTTGGAATAGCCGCCTACAAGGTCCAATCCGAATACTGGAGCATTGCTGAACAAAACATGAATAGCATTAGTATGAGTGGCGATTTGCTTATTAACAGAATCCTATGGGTCGGAATATCTCTGCTAGGACTGTTATTTTCCTGTATAGTATTCAGAAGGAGGGTTGTCAGGGATCCAATCCGGAAAAAAAGATCTATGCTAGTACAATCGGAGGTAGAGATAACCGGAACAATATTACCTAAGGTAAACATCCATCATTACTTATTTGATCCATTAATAAAAGTACTGAAACTTGGAATCTTTTATGCAAAGAACATGTTTAGGGAGATCCCGTTTCTGGTCATCATTTTTTCCGGATTCATATTTCTGGTCATACAATCAATCAATATGGATCAGAGATATGGTACTACCGTCTATCCAACAACATACAGTATGCTGGAACTACTAAACCATTTTAGCCTGTTTTTCTTCATTATAGTGATTTTCTATTCTGGTGAATTGATCTGGAAAGAGAGAAACATTAAACTTGACCAGATACACGACAGCTTGCCTATTTCTGATTTTACACTGCTTTTCGGGAAATTCTTGGGCATATTGTTCTCCTTTCTAATTCTGTTGTTTGTACTGATTATTTTATGTGTTATTATTCAATTAATCAAAGGATATAACCATTTCGAACTCGGTCTTTACTTTGGGACGTTGTACAGCGAAACTCTTTCTACCATAGTTCTCTATACTTTACTGGCTTTTTTTATCCAAGTTGCTGTCAATCACAAATTTCTTGGATATACTCTGGTTATTATATTCTTCATTGCTGTTAATTTCATAGCCAGTCTGGGATGGGAACACTCTCTAATTCGTTTTGCGGAAAACACACTGGGAGTTTATTCTGACATGAATAAATATGGCCATTTTGTTCAACCCTTTATCTGGCGAAACATCTACTGGTTGGGTCTTATGTCTGCAATTTATGCTGTCACCATTTTGCTCTCTATTAGAGGAACAGATACACACCTAAGGATGAGGTTGAAAATGAGCAAGTATAGAATCTCGAGGGCCATTTTAATATTCACTTTTGCTGCCATATCCATTTTCTTTTTTTCTGGATGTTATGTCTATTATAACACCAATATATTGAATGACTATTTTGATTCAGGAGATCTGAAAGAATTTAGGGCAGAATATGAAAAGAAGCTGAAACAATTCCAATTCCTTTTACAACCGAAAATTACAGATGTAACCTTAACTATGGTTGAACTTTTTCCTGAGAAGCGAGACTTTACTGCTGAAGGTATCTATTATTTGAGAAATAGCGCCTCTCAATCCATCAGGGAAATACACATTCAACTTGCACCCGAACAGCAACTAAACAACGAATATGTTGTTTTTGAGGGAGGAGCAAAAGTAAATACTGATTATGAGGAGTTTGGATACCTGATCTATACGCTTAATGATCCTCTGGAACCACAAGAGAGCATTAAAATGAGTTTCAAGATGGTATATAATAGCAAAGGTTTTGTTGATGCACATTCAGATACAAGGATTGTCTATAATGGGACTTTCCTGAACAATTCATATTTTCCTCATATCGGGTATAATGCAGATTATGAGTTAATTGTCGACAAGGAGCGAAAGAAATTTGACCTTGCACCAAAAGATAGGATGATGGATCGAGATGATCCAAAAGGAATAACAATGTCAGCTTTTGGGGGTAGGTCAGGGAGAATAAATTTTGAGATCACGATTGGGACATCGAAAAACCAGGTTGCTATCGCACCGGGTTATCTAGTAAAAGAATGGAATGCAAACAACAGGAATTATTTCCATTATAAGATGGACAAGCCGATATTTAATTTCTATTCCATCATTTCTGCTAAATATGAAAGGATCATTGATAACTGGAACGATGTTCATCTGGAAATTTATTATCACAAGGGACATGAATTTAACCTAAACAGCATGATGAATGCAATGAAAAAATCGTTGGATTACTATACAACATGGTTTGGTCCCTATCCATACCGCCAATTACGGATTATGGAATTCCCCCGTTATTCTGAGTTCGCTCAATCCTTCGCTAATACTATTCCCTTTTCCGAAGGGATCGGATTCATTATGGATGTAGAAGAAGATGATGTTGATTTTCCGTTTTATGTTACAGCACATGAGGTTGCACATCAGTGGTGGGGACACCAGGTATGTGAAGCAAACGTAAAAGGCGCCGGCATGCTCGGGGAATCAATCGCTCAGTACTCAGCACTAATGGTCATGAAACAATCCTATACAAAAGAGATCATGCAACAATTTCTACGCTTTGAGATGGACGAATATTTATTAGGCAGAACCAGAGAGGATATGAAGGAGATGCCAATATCTGAATGTGAAAACCAGGATTATATCCACTATAGAAAAGGATCTGTCCTGATGTATGCACTCCAGGACTATATATCTGAAGATAGTGTAAATGCTGCATTGAGAAAATATTTCAATGATTGGGCCTACCGCGAAGATCAATACCCGACTACAATAGATTTCCTATCCTACATAAGGGAAGTGACACCAGATAGTTTAGCATACATTCTTCAAGACATGTTTGAAACCATTACATTTTTTGAAAACCAGGCTGAAAAAGCTTTGATTAGCAAAATATCTGAAAACAAATACAGAATTAATCTATCCATCTCTGCAGAGAAGTACAAAGCCGATACACTGGGTAATGAATTCCCTATTGCTATCAATGATTGGATTGATATTGGTGTATTTGTAAAGGCTGAAGGGAGAGTGGATAGCCTAATCTATTTAAAGAAACATAAAATTAACAGGACGCACCAGGAATTTATGATTGAAGTGAATCAGGAACCGTCAAAAATAGGTATTGATCCATTGAATAAATTGATTGATAAACATCCTGAAGACAATGTCATTTCTTTACATTAAAAACATAAAAGTTCCAGACCACTCAGAAGATATAAATTGACTAGATCTCAAATAAACCTTTAATAACAGTTCATTCGGTAACTATTTTTTAAGAATTGAATTAAACTCCTATATAATCCTGTTTGGGCCCAATAATTCTCCATTTATTTGTTTCTCATTACAGAGGAGGTTGGTATTTTTAGTTGTTGGAGGAGTATTGTTTGGTCAAACAAAGAAACGTACATTCGTATGCATCAAATTTCTATTTAACATCAAAAGAGCCCCCGGAGCATCTGATTTGATTAGTTTGCTTATTTCTTTACTCCGGGAACCTCTGTTACTTATTAGTTTGTATGAATAAAATCACTGAAACTGCAAGTCAATTTCAAATTACTGTATTTCAAATAGATAGAAGGGTAATAACTTAAATAATTTTGATTAAATCAGTAATTTTTCTTAACCTGATAGTCAAATTCTTTATACCCCAACATACCATTATTACCAACACCTTCAATCACCCCCTTAATTTTACATGACCTGTCAGCATTATAAAATGATAACTCTTTAACACCAGATCCATCGATATACAGGTTTGGAATCCAATGTATTGTTGTTCGTAAATCAGGTAAATTATTATCTTTCTGTTCTTCCGTTTCATATATTGGAGTATAGAATTCTTTTACTGGCGAATAGATATTTAGAAATGCTATGTTTTTATCTCTAATGACCTTTTGAACATAATCTTTCTTTGTAGTAACAATTATGGCTCCGTAAAGTGCAGTTTCACCAAACATCATAAATGCATCGTCCCCATCCAAAGTGCCAATACTTTCTATTTGTTCATTATTAAATATTCTAAGGTTTGAAAAAGAGATTCCCCTATATCGCTCATCTAACACAATCAAAGGTTGACCATAATTAAATCCAGATGGATTATTAAAATTTAAGCTAGATCTTCTAAACATAACATTCCCATCAATTAGCAGTGCTTGAGGATGAATATCAAGGATCCAAAACTCGATTGGCATATTTGGGTTTAATTCTTCACCTCTCTTATAATGTCCATGCATCCTAGTGTGATATGTTTCCACGCTCTCATTTTTCAACCTTCTCCTTGTACTTATAGTTACCTCAGGGATAAACTTTGTTTCATCAAAATCTAATAAATATTCTCTTTGTTCAAATTGTTTTATCCCATAATTTGAAAACTTATATTGGATAGAGGATATAGGGAAGGATTTAAAATAATTATCAAGATTAGTACTAAATTTATCATCAAAGGGTTCATCTAATATTATTTTAACGTTGTTCCTGCCTTTCTGGGATTTAGCGATGAATCCCAATTTGTTTAGGCTATCAGGCATTAACTGGAAATTAAACTGAAATCTTCCTTCTTCATTTGCTTGAAGATCTGTTATCCTTGGAGGATTAAACTGTGTCACTGATAGATTAGCATGGCTAGCTGGTCTTCCATTCCGTTTAAATACTGTGCCTGAAACCATATCAATTGCAACAGGATCAGGAATTAAATCAAGATTCATGTTTAATACTGTACTCCATGAAAATCTTCGCCACCCATTAGTCATCATCACAAGATCCAAAGCTTTATCTGCTAAATAATTTTTATCCTTAAAATAAAAGTCAGGTGTGGGAATCTGACCTTTTAGCTCTGATTCTAATAAAATCGAAGAAAGGATATTTGTACTTCTAATTTGAGAAGTATATGTTAAATCCACATCAGTAATTGAAATTGAAAGAAAGGCTGGTACAGGTGATCCATTTTCATCTGTAACTTCTATTGATGTTGATACCTTTTCTCTTGGGAGGTAAAGATCCTTGTTAGTCGTGACATTAATATTCAATTTTCGATTCTTATTGACAAATACCAATCTCTCGGCAACTGGGATTTTTTGGTTATCAAATAATGTGATACTAGCTACTCCAGCCGGTATTCCCTTAGTAGGGATATTAATTATGACTTCATCTTTTATCTGTCCTTCAACCGCATAGTATTTGACACCTCTCATTTGTAATAAAACACAAATATGTTTGTCTATTTCATCCTGAGTTGATTTAACTTTAATTTTAATAGAAGTTTCATCAATAGAATCGATATTTAAGATCAATCCATTGTTTTTCGGTTTTGGAATATCGTATAGTTTATCATATCCTCTAGGTTCAATAATTCGCACAAAATATTCTTGAGTTAAGTCAGGAGTCAAGAAGAAATCACCCATCCCTTCATATGCAGTTTGTATGGTCTTTATTTGATTGAAATTACCATCCAAGATTTCTCCTTTGAAGTCAAAGGGTTTTCCAAATTCGTCTATGGCTTTAAATGCTATATTACATTCTAACCCATGAACTAAATCACCTCCTTCTGGGAAGAACTGTAAATCGACATTCCCCATACCAATTGGGACAATATAAAACTTTTCATACTCTTCTCCATCACGATTTAACAATAGATGTATTGTTGATTGATTAACATATCCAGGTAGTATAAATTGAATCTTATCTTTTCCAGTGTCATCTGTTCTTCCATTACCTTCTGAAAGTAACTCACTATGATAAAATACATCGTATTTAAACTTAATGTTTCCTAATGGTTTATTATTGATGGTTGTAACTATTATCTCTGCTTTGATAGTATCATCAGGTTCATATGAGGATTTTTCATATAAAAGATTGACAAATAGGTCTTGATTAAAAATCTTTCTGACTTCAAATTCCTTGGTGAAAATGTTTTCTGGGCCAAAATTTTTCATCCAACTTGAATAAGCAGTAATATAGTAGAATCCCTCCTGAAGTGTATCTGGAAGCACAAATTCTCCATTAGTTCCATTTTCTGAAATTAACAACCTTCTATTCAATATACGACTACCATTATCATCATAAATTGAAGCATAAAGTGTGTTTGATAATTTAGTAAATTGATTGGATGAATAATCTAAAACATAGGCTTTCAACCACAACGTATCACGTGGCTGATAGACATTTTTATCCAATTGGATATAAATGTTTTCCCAGTTGAATTTCGAATTATAATGATATAATTTATTTGTTAAATATGTAGTTAGAATTGGTTCTTTGATTTGATTAGCTCTGTCTTCTATATCCAGAAGCTTCACAATATTGAATTTATCCCAGAACCAATCGTCAACTGTATATTTTTGATTATAAAGAGGTTCCAAAGGGTTAAACAATTCGGAATCAATAAGGGGAGTAAAATTGATTGGAGAGATCTGGTTTACAAAAAACTCACGGAATTGATAATATGGAATATAAATTGGCCTTATGTCAAAACCACCCACTCTTTCGGTTTTTTCTACCTCAAAATAATTCATAAAAGAGATATAGTTCAAGAACATTTTATCCTGAAAATCACTATATTCAACTATTAGCTCATAAAGTTTCTGTGGGGGTGCATCATTTCTGGATCTTGAAGTGGAATATATTAATTTAAGTATTCCAAAATTATCCCTCCGGATAAATATTGAACCATGAATTTGATATTTGATTCTTATTGCTAACCAAGGATCTTTATAATCTGTATAATAATATCTAAATCCGATGCAGTAAACCGGTGTTTCTCCAATGTATGAGATGCTATCTAAAGTAAATTTATGTATGCGTGGGAAATCCCGTGAGAAAATGTTAATAAATGAAAATGAGAAATCCCGAAAATTTCGAATGGGATTGTGTGCTCGCAAAATAGTAAATTCATTCCCCCCATATGCTGGGAATTTAAATCCATATAAATCTTTCTGGTTCTTAGAATAAGTAAGGTTTAAGGCTAGGTCAATTTTATAACTATCACTATACCTCACTTGTGTGATCTTTACTTTACTCTCTTCATCATTCACTTGGAATCCCGGATCTTCAACAATTAGTCCAGCTTCAATCAAATTGATATATTGATCTTCAAACTTCAAATAGTCCCTATAATACCCTTGCATCTGATAGGATCTAAAAGGGTAGTTCTCAGGAATTTTAGCAATAGCATTCTTAACAATTTTTTTTGGTGAAATGCGTGTTTCTTTCCCTACTATTTCTGCTTCGGCAATATCATAAAATATAGGGATTAGTTTTATTGTTAGAACTTTACCTTTGGGAACTTCTGAAAGCGAAATTGAATATTCCTTATATCCAATACATGATATAAGTAATGAATCGAGTTTATTATAAGTAGGAATTTTTAAATCAAATTCACCATTTTCATTTGATACAACACCAATGCCCCTACTAATCAAGGTTACGTGAGCAAAAGGGACTACACTTGAGGTTTCTTCATTAATAATCTTACCTTTTATTACTTGAAAAACTTGACCAGAAGTAAGGGAAGAATAAAAGAAAAAAAAGAGAATTACAAGGCATATTTTCAATATATGAAAGTGTATTCTCATTTTTTAGTTAAGACTAGTTCTTATATTTCACTATAGCCATTTTAAGAAAATGTTTCATTTTGTATTCTAATGGTTGCTAACGCCGCGCTAAACGAAGTTCCGCACTGAGGGCGAAGGCTGCCGAGCTTGCTC
>CAYMFM010000097.1:0-12644 GCA_964389685.1 uncultured Rikenellaceae bacterium | reverse complement strand
CTGCAAATATTACATCCACAGACATCACAAATTTGGGTAATCTGTCAGGCGTAAACACTGGCGACCAGGATTTAAGCAGTTTGGCAACCAAAACAGCTTTGGGCGATTCCACGGCATTGGTGCGTTCGGAGATACCCGATGTAAGCGGATTTATCAGCAGCGAAACCGACCCAAGCGTACCAACAGGCACAAGCACTGGCGATATGCAATACTGGAATGGTACTGCATGGGTAACAGTTGCCTCAGGTGATGACGGGCAAATTTTAACTCTTGTTAGTGGAGTGCCTACATGGGTAACAGCCGCGGGTATAACGTTTGTTGGCCCGAACGATGTTATTAACCCAACCACTGGTAAAGTATGGATGGACCGTAATCTCGGAGCTGCACAGGTAGCCACAAGCAGCACCGATGCAGCTTCGTATGGCGATTTATACCAATGGGGAAGAGGCGCCGATGGGCATCAAATTAGAACTTCGGGTACTACAACAACATTATCAACCAGCAACAATCCCGGTCACGGCAATTTTATTATTGCATCCAGCAGCCCTTACGATTGGCGTAGCCCACAAAACACTAACTTGTGGCAGGTCGTAAGCGGTGTAAACAACCCATGCCCAAGCGGTTATCGTTTACCAACAAATGCAGAATTAGATGCCGAGCGATTAAGTTGGTCATCTAATAATTCTGCAGGCGCTTACGCAAGCCCTTTAAAGTTTCCCGTAGCAGGCTACCGCGTCTACAGCACTGGTTCGCTCAACGGTGTTGGTTCCTACGGCCGCTGCTGGTCGAGTACCGTAGATGGCGCCGACTCGCGCTCCCTGTACTTCGACAGTATCAATGCCACTATGTTCAGCGACGTCCGAGCATTCGGCTTTTCTGTTCGCTGCATTAAGGATTAGTCACTTTCGACACTTCTGTCACTTTTCACCCTGAGCTTGTCGAAGGGTTGTCACTTAATCTTGCCATTCCGCCTTTTTTAATTTAAAAACAATAATTTTTTTATGAAAACAGTTAACGCATTCATTGTATTGATTTTTAGCATTTTGTCCGTGAGTACTTTTGCCCAACATACTATCACGGGCAATTTCCCTCCTTTAGCAGGTCAGCAAGTTCGCCTGATAGGTATTGATGGTTTTGGTATTTATGCCATTGATAGTACAAAGGTTTCGGAGCAAGGTGTTTTTAAATTGAATTATGCGGATAAAGATAGGGGCATGGGGTATTTAGCCGCAGCAGATAACAAAGCTTATTTTGTGGTGCTTGCCAATGAAGACATCCAGTTGAAAGGCGAAGTTTTGAGTGTGCCGGAAAGTATTGTTACTATATCAGGAAAAGAAAATAAGTTGTTTGTGCAATATGCAGTTGAACATCCCAAACGCGAGCAAGCGTTGAGTGCCTGGGTTTATTTGCGAAAGATATATCAGGCAGATTCGCTTTTTGCAAAACAAAAATACCCGCAACAAGCCATTGAAACAGAAATGCAACGTATTAAACAAGAGGATAACGATTTTCTGAAAAGCTTAGACCCTGAGAGCTATGTAAGTTGGTTTTTACCTACCCGTAAATTGGTAAGTTCGGTTTCCACGGTTGCCCAATACCGTACCGAAGAAATTCCGGCAACTTTAGAAGCTTTCAGGAAAATGGATTACACCTATGAACGACTCTACAAGAGCGGATTGCTAAAAGATGCCATCGAAAGTCATTTCTGGTTATTAGAAAATATGGGGCAACCACTCGATACCGTTTATAAAGAAATAAACATTTCCACCAATTTTTTGATAACAAACTTGTCAAAAAACGAAAAGAAGTTTAACGAAATCACCAAATATCTATTTGATTTATTAGAGCGACAAAGCTTGCTTCAGGCATCAGAATATTTGGCTATAAAAGTTTTAACACAGAATAGTTGTACGGTAAATGATGATTTGGCAAAACAATTAGAGTCGTATCGAGCCATGAAAAAAGGTAATACAGCACCCGATATTGTTTTTAGCGGAGATGTTTTAAAAAGTGGTTTAGTTATAAAAACGCCCAATCGTTTATCGGATATTCAATCATCTTACAAAGTCGTGATTTTTGGAGCCAGCTGGTGTCCGAAGTGTGCAGAAGAACTAACGCAACTCCTCCCCCTTTATGAGAAATGGAAATCAAAAGGCGTAGAGGTAGTCTTTATTTCATTGGATACGGACAAAGCTGTTTTTAAAAATTTCACAAGTATATTTCCATTTATTAGTATGTGTGACTACAAAAAATGGGGTACCCAAGTTGTAAAAGATTATTACGTCTTTGCTACACCTACACTATTTATATTGGATAAGGATCAAAAAATTATATTACGCCCAAATTCTGTTAAGCAAATAGATGCATGGGCCGATTATTCTATAGGAGAAAGAAACGAGTGAAAATAACCAACGAAACGCTAACATTGTAAATGGGAAATAACAATGTTGGTTTTTTAGCAAACCTTTCTGCCGACAGGCAAGATAAGAATGCAGGTTTTATAAAATCCTCTCCACTTTTTCCAGTGTAACATTATGTTTTAAGCAGCAAATCAAAACTCAAAAACGACCAGAATATAAAAAATGACAGAAAATGAAGTACTTCATATGCAACGTAGCCGGATTTTTGACTTTGTTCATGTATGGTTGTACCGATAAACCAACGGGGCCATTCGTTGAAATAAGTGATGGCCCTGTATTTGATCCCGGATATCCAATCATAGATGCCATGGAAGTTACCAGCAAAGGTGAACTGGTTGTTCATGGGCCGACAACTACTCCGCAGTTTTTAAAGTAACAATTTTTGTTACTTTTAATATAATATATTATATCTAATAACTTGGAGATGAAACATCTAATAATTTTATTATTTCTAGGTTTATCGGTGATATTCTGCTCATCATGCCGTAATAATCGTCTGAAAACCAACGAAGAAGAATTGGTAAAAGAGATTATCCTTCAGGAAAAGGAAAAAGAAGAAGCGGGAAAAGTTATTTCTGAGAAACAGTTGTCCGATACCCTGAACTGGCAATCCAGAACCTTCCGGTTTAAAGAAGATCGTTCTGTTGATCCATTACATCCACCCCTGGTAATTGACATTGCAGGTAGCCTGAATAATATTACAGAAAACAAATTATCGGATGTAGCTTCCGAAATCAGATACATTCGGTTGGAATCACCACCCGATTCTGCCTTCAGAAAAGATGTCGGATTCAAATATCATCTTACCGACGATTACATTATCGCAATTAATCCTTTTGGAATCCTTCACTATACACAAGATGGCAAATTTGTCAATACAATAGTAAAAAATGAATTTACAAGGATACAGGTTTTACCTGATAAAGTGATCGCTCATGGCGATATGACATTTAAAGGGGCATACAATACAACAGTAAGGATTGTTGGAAATAAATTATTTTATACATACCTCAATAATATAGCCGGACAGAAATACCTGATGGAATATGATTGCTCGGAAATCCATATTGGCCAAACAACAAGGTATGATCCTGAAAATCCTTCACAGATTATCGGGCAGGGACAGATTATTGTTGACTTGAATCATGGGAGGGTTATTCCTGCACCTCCGCAATGGTATCAGGGATCTATGTGGAGTGTAAGTTTCGATTATATTTACCAGGAATCGGATATATTCTGGATCGATAATAATAACTACTCAAAAAAACTCAGTGGAAATAATTATTTGCTGGGAATCTTTAACGAGCAAGACGATAATATGCTGGGAATTTTTAACAGGCAAGGGGATACTCTTTCAACATTTGTCCAGCACGAAAGGCTGGTCAATTATACCAAATCATTGCAACGTGGTACTGACAGGGGTATCCAATATGAATACAACGGAAAGATGTACTTCCGAAATGCTTTTAACGACACTGTTTTTCAAATAATCCCTCCAAACCGGTTATTGCCGATTTATGTGCTTGACATGGGTAGTTACAAAGTCAACAGGCAACAAGGAGTTGATCCCGATTTTAACCTGACAGGGAAAATAATACCTGGCCAGTTTGCTGAAACAAACCATTACATTTTTATAACTTTTGATAAAGACGGTTATGATTGCCCGAATACCAGAAAAAATAAAACCGTAGAAATCTACCATGCGCTGTATTCAAAATTGAATCACCAATTATCTGTGATCAAAGGCGATCCCTTCAATTATTCCCCTGAGATCCTGGAAAACAATATTGATGGAGGAATACCGGTCTGGCCTTCCTCCTATATGATCGGTAAAAATGGAGAATTAATGATATCCTTAAAAGGGAAAGATCTGAAAGACCGTATAAAATCCGAACAATTTAAACTCTCACATGCACCCGAGGCCAGGAAAAAAGAACTGTTTCAATTGGCCGCATCAGTTTCAGATTTTGAGAATATTCTTATGATAGTAAAATAAATCTTTGAATAGATGAATCACCAAATAAAAATAGCACTCCGGAATCTAACCAGAAAACCAATTTATTCGATTATCACTTTCACAGGATTTACATTCGGCATTGTTGCCAGTTTACTCATTTACCTCTGGGTGTACAACGAGCTGAGCTACGAAAAATTTCATCCTGACTATCAGCGTATTTACCGTGTTCTTACGCTTTCAAAGCAGGGAGATGAGATCGTAAAATCACCCGGATGCTACCGCCCGGTCGCTAAAACAATGAAGATGGATTATCCCCAGATTGAATATGCCACCTACATTAGTTACAGCTCCGAAGATTCACCTTTACAATTAGAACTAAGTGATGAAAAAATTGAAGCAAGGATGTGCTGGACCAACGAGGATTTCTTTACTATTTTTGGAGGATTCCAATTTATCGAGGGTTCCCCGGAACGTGCTTTTGAGAAACCCGAGAATATTGTTCTGTCAGAAAAAACAGCCAGAAAAATATTCGGAGATCAACCGGCAATTGGGAAAACACTGATCAGCGATAAATATTCCAGGGAAGTCTATAGTGTTGGCGGAGTAATCCGTATCCCTGAACAAACTCATCTGGATTTTGGATTCATCCTTTCAGAAAAGAATAGCCGGTATTCGGGTTATTCGGAAAGCTGGAGTGACAAGGGACATGTAAGGGTATATATCAAACTGAGAAAAGATGTGCAGATCGATGACCAGTTTCTTTCAGCAATATCAAATCATATAAGCCGGTATACGAACTATACCGACAAACTTATGTTCCAACACCTGACAGATATACACCTTTATTCCGATTATCAGAATACTGTTTACGATAGAAATCCCGGTAGCTACAAGTATATCTGGATATTTTCAGGTCTTGCATCCCTTATCATCATTATGATATCGCTTAATTTTTCGGTATTGTCAGTTGCCCGTTCATCGGAACGATATGTTGAAATTGGAATCAGAAAAATAGCCGGTGCCAGTCGAATCAATATTTTCCGGCAATTCATGACAGAATCTGTCTCTCAAACGTTTGCAGCCACTATGGTTGCACTCCTTATGGTATGGTTCATTTTCCCATGGTTTAATGACCTTTCCTCGAATGAGCTTGCATTTAATATCTCACCCGGATTAATCATTAACCTTTTCCTACTGACTTTAGTGGTAGGTATTATTGCCGGGATATTTCCAGCCTTTTATCTCTCCTCCTTTAATCCTATTGGAATATTCAGAGGAGGTTCGGTCTCTGGTTCAAGGAGTAATTTTATCAGGTCACTCGTAACTGTTCAATTCACAATAGCTATCTTTTTTATTGCTTCAACATCTCTGTTTGTTAAACAGTTAAATTATATCCATAACAAAGACCTGGGTATTGATGACAATGATGTGGTTGTCATTCCAACGGGATTATGGTATGGTAATAAGCGATTTAAAGAAGAGTTGTTGAAAAATCCAAATATCTTAAGCGTTTCAGCAAGCACGTATGCACCTGTTGATTTTGCTTTCAGATATAACCTCCCCTTAAGCCATCAGGGAAGAGTAGATACGTTACAGACTTACCTTTATTTCGTGGATGAGGATTATGCAGAAACTTACAGGCTGGAAGTAATAAAAGGTCAGTTTCTGCAAATGGACTACAGCGGTTTTTGGAAAGAACATGAAGATGCAACCAAGAGCATGAAAGAAGGGAAAGATTATACCATGTCTCTCCCGATCGTTATTAACGAAACAGCAGAAAAAATTCTGGCATTTGATGATCCTGTCGGACAGAGGATTGGAAATAATGTAATTGTCGGAGTTGTAAAAGATTTTCATTTCAGGCCTTTACATTATCCCATCGGACCACTGGTCATGACCAACGACCCTCAGAATATTATGACAATGAATGTACGAATAGCACCTGGAAACAGATCTGAAACACTTAATTATATCCGTGATATTTACAAGAAACACAGAGATGACAGAGAATTCTCATACAGTTTCTTTGATGATCTTCTGGACGAAAAATACCAGGCAGAGACAAGATTAAAAAATATCACTATTGCTTTTGCCCTGCTTGCAATGGTAATTTCAATCCTGGGGATTCTTGGAATGGCAATTTTTTCCATCGATCGGCGTACTAAAGAAATCGGAATACGCAAAGTGGCAGGGGCTAAGAGTTCCGAAATATTGATATTGCTGAATAAGGAATTCATAACATGGGTAATGGTTGCTTTTATTATTGCAACTCCCGTGGCATGGTACACAATGCATAAATGGTTGCAAAATTTTGTATATAAGACAGAACTGAGCTGGTGGATCTTTGTTTTAGCCGGAATTATTGCACTTGGAATTGCTTTATTAACAGTAAATTGGCAAAGCTGGCGTTCAGCTACAAGAAATCCGGCGGAAGCGTTACGATATGAATAATATCTGCTACAAAAGAGATACGTTTAATGTCAAAATGTTGAGCAAACATTATTTATTGTATTTTTTGATGTTTGGAAAGAAAAGAAAGAAATTGAAGGCTATCACTATTACCTTAACCTTGAACTATATCGAATGCTGTCAGAGTAAATCTAATAGTTATCACCTGGTGAAAAAACCGCTTCCAGTATTGTTTTTTAGTACTTTTGAGTGATGAAAAACATTCCAATTGGAATACTTTGCTTTACTTTGTATTGCTTTTACATAAAAAAATTCTTTCTGCAACCGTTAACTATGGATTCGATGAAAAAAAATATCTTCTTTGCCCTCGCTATCGTTATGCTTTTTTCTGCTACAATAACAGCTCAGCAATTAACGCTTCCCCAGGGATTTCCCACCTATACCATCGATTCGACGGACAATCCTGCAGAAGGGTATTTCTTCATGGGCCCCATGCCGATTAGTGGAAATAAACCGGGGTACCTCATCATCATGGACAATTACGGTACACCGATTTTTTACCGGAAAACCACCATGAAAACCTATTGTTTTCAACCCTATCCAAACGGCTATCTTGCCTATTTCGAAGGGCCATTGCAAAAGTACGTTGTCATGGACAGTTCCTACCAGTTCATTGACACCATCGGCTGTGTTGATTGTGACCGCTTTGACCTCCATGAGATCAGGATTACCGAGGAGGGACATTACCTGTTAATCGGTAAAAACTTCCGCATCGTCGATATGAGCCTGCTGGTTGAAGGGGGACAACCCGATGCTACCATCGAGGATTACGTTGTCCAGGAGTTTGATGCGGATAAAAACCTCCTGTTCGAATGGAGAACAGAGGATCATTTTGATATTCTGGACGCTGTGGAAGATGTTGACCTGACCGTATCATCCATTGACCCATCCAATTTCAATTCCATCGAAGTGGAATCCGACACCTCCCTGCTGCTTTCTTTTGCCCATATGAACGAAATCACCAAGATTGACCGCAGGACCGGAGATATCATCTGGCGGATGGGTGGTGAAAACAACCAGTTCACCTTTATCAATGATACACGGCCCTTTACAAGGCAGCATGATGTCAGGAGACTCGCCAATGGTAACATCACTGTTTTCGATAACGGAACATTCTCCAATCCTTTTTACTCCCGTGGGGTTGAATACGAAGTGGACGAAGAAGCCATGACAGCGACCATGGTCTGGGAATACGACAGGAATATGGACGTCCAATCGACCCATAAAGGAAATGTCCAGCGATTGCCCAACGGGAACACGGTCGTTGCATGGGGAGGCATGGGGGACAATCCCGCTGTACCATCCGTTACGGAAGTGGATCCGGATGGGAACATTGTCCATGAGGTTAGTTTTCCCCAGCTTGACGGGAGCTACAGAATATTCAAGTTTCCCTGGAGGACTAACCGCTTTGAAACTGCAACGGTCAGTGTCAATTTCGGAAACTGGGACGGGTATACCGAATCCCTTTACCTGCTGACGATCCGGAACAACGGTGATGACCCGCTCGATATCACCAGCGTTGCCCTGCACGGAACTGAATTTTACGTGGATGAAACCTTCCCCTTTACTATCCCGGCAAATGACAACAGGAATATGAAAGTGATTTTTTACCCTGACGGAGCAGCCGAAGGAACAGAGTTTTACGATATTCTGACATTGAATTCCGATCGCGATTCCACGGAACGAATAGCCATCCAGGTACACCTTTTTGGCAACTATCCAGATCTGACCTCTCCGGTGGTCACCATCCTACCGGGATCCACGACCATACCAGTGGATACCACTTTCCGGGTTACGTTCAATGAACCCGTGAGGCTCTCTGACGATTCGGAACTGACCGATGCCAATGCCGCTTCGGTCATCACCTTCAAAGAGACCAACGAGAGTGGTGCTGATGTTCCATTCGATGCTACTGTAAATGCAGAAAAGACCATCATCACCATTACACCGCAAGCTCAGCTTACCGGCCTCCAGGATTACTATCTTGCACTGGAAGCCATGGTAGAGGACCAGGCCGGCAATCCCGCATTCAAAACCTCGAAAACCTATACCACCACTTCTGCCACAGATGCCGGTCTGCTGGAAGAGAACGGATCGTTTATCACCTATCCCAATCCGGTGAGGGATATCCTGTACATTGGCAATTCCACTACCTCCTCATTTGGATTGAAATTGTATAACGGTATCGGTAAGATCGTCCTAGATTTTACTGGTATCCGGGAAACGCTGTTTTCTATTGATCTATCCGATCTGCCCCGGGGAATCTATTATCTGAAGATCCATATTGCAGAAACAGGAGAAGTACAATACAGCAAGGTGATTAAAGAATAAGCCGTATCAGTATGAAGAATATCCCTGTTCTATCCGTAACTGAACGATCGCTGGCAGAAACCTATGAACAGGCGCTGATCCGGTTATACAACGGGGGTACACGATTCAGAACCCAGTATGATAAACCCGGATCTTCGATTTCCACGACGAATTTATCCAGGAGATGTACCAGGACGCCGAGGCAATGGTTCTGAAGAAGATTGAGGAGTATGATAAGAGTCACTGAGGAGTGACGAGTGAAAGAGACTGTGAGAGGGAGAGGGGGAGACTGAGGGACGAAGTGACTGAGAGACGGAGAGATCCGCCTTCCTCGCACGCTGTCGCTGGATATTTAGTGGCGGGTGCCCAACCGGCGGATACGGCGGACAAGGGTGAGTAGAACCAGGTGCTCGGTACTCGGTAAAAAAAAGAGATGAGAAATGAGTAGTGAGTTATGAGTTAGTTCCAAATAGGCAATAGATGGGGAGACCGGGTGACAATGAGACTGTGAGAGGGAGAGGGGGAGACTGAGGGACGAAGTGACTGAGAGACGGAGAGAAGGGGGAGGTGAGTGAGTAAGGATGAAGGATTTCGGATTGTGGATTTAGAATATCGAATATTGAACAGAGAATAATGAATTATGAAGTGAATGAGTTCAGAGTTAGGTGTTGAGACGGGGAGAGGTGAGTTCCCTGCCTGGCAAGCGGTTAAAGATCTAAAAAATGTCTCAATGATTTAGTTGAATTAAAAGATGCTGAAATAAATTCAGCATGACTAAGAAGGAATTCCTGTCATCCTGAACTCGTTTCAGGATCTCAATAAAATAAAAAACCGCATGAAAATCTATTTTGCCGGGTCGATACGGGGAGGAAGGGAAGACAGGGATCGTTATCACTCCCTTATTAAACACCTTTCACAATACGGTGAAGTACTGTCTGAGCATATTGGAGAAGAATCCCTGTCAGCATCGGGAGAAAAGGATGAAGAGAATGTTGTGATCCACCGGCGTGATATGGATTGGTTGTTTGCTGCCGATGCCATGGTGGCGGAAGTCTCCACACCCAGCCTGGGAGTCGGGTACGAGATTGGTCGGGCTGTGGAAAACCAGAAACCGGTGCTCTGCCTCTATCGGCTGGGATCACCAAAAAAACTATCGGCTATGATCGCCGGATTACCTGAATTAACGGTCGTTCACTATTTAAAACTACAGGAAGCCTTTGATGCTATTGATACTTTTCTCAATAATTTATCTACCTAATATATAGATTATTAAAATAGCCTATATAAAGTATAACCTTATTATCATTTGTAGAAAGTTACTACCTCTGAATATCGACAAACCTTTCCGGCCAATGGAAGAGAATACAACTGTGGACTCCGGTAGTTCGGCCGGTATAAACTTCGTTTCGTTCATATTAAATTCCTGATGCAATCCGGCCCATATGATCTTACTTCGCTTTATTACAATACCTTATAGGTTTTAATTAAATGATCACTTCACTATTGTTATTAATTAACGGGAAGGCAAGTCTATCATATGACATCTGGTGCAGAACGGAGGTGTTTGGTTTTCATACCACATTTTCCTAAAATCACGGAATGCCTGGCTGTTTAAACAATTCATCACTCCCGATTGAAACACGTTTCCGAAGTTTAACTCTTTCGGAAATGGTTTGGCACAACAGGGAACCAGGAAACCATCCCAGGTGATGTAAAAGTGGCTCCAGGGGAAGGGGCATTTTCTGAAACCCGGTTGTGTGTCTTGATCCCACACTTCAATATCAATCCCCGGATATTTTTTCGCACTCTTCTTCAGGTTATCCAGTTCTTCCTGAAACTCTGCCGAGGCAAAAAAACGGTAATAGGGAGTTTCATAACCGGTAACGGCAGCAAGGTTAAAAAGGGTAAAACAGACATGATCGATCCCCAGGTCATGTGCCAGATCAACAACCTTTACCATCTCTTTGAAGTTCTCTTTCATCACCACCATGTTGAACATGATCCCGGTATCAGAGCCCGTTACAACCTCCCTGATTTTTCTCACATTTTGATTGAATTCAGGGTATCTGGAACCCTTCCGAATGGATTCATACAGTGCTCCGACACCATCGACAGACACCTGGATAGAGTCGATAGCACCCCTCATTTCCGAAAGTGTTTGATCGATCCCATGAACATGTGCATTGGTTGAGACGGTGATAATTACCCCCCTGTTTTTGTTCCGGATGTAATGAACCGCCTCAATCAGGCTTTTATAAAGAAACGGTTCGCCCAAACCGGTTAATCCAATGGAATCGATATAGGGTGAGACTTCATCAATGATGCGTTTCAGCATATCGAGATCCATCTCTCCCTTATCCATCGCTTTACCCAAATCATATTCCCTGGGACAGGTGATACACTTCAGGTTACACCGGTTTGTTACTTCCAGCATTAGTGTCGAGGGCCATGCAACACGTGTACTTCTTATTCCTTTTCGGTAAAAGTGGATTATTTTGTTACCGGCATAGTTAAAAAGATTACCACGCCCCGGAAGCCTCCCTAATCGTCTCAGAATAAGTTTGCGTTTTCGCCGATCCATTGGCATTCGTTAATTTATAGCATTATTTTCATATCGTCCCACGATGAGTTTTTTCAGCGCCAGGATCCCAAATGCAGGGCCAACAGCCAAAACAAGCAGTAAATATTTTCCTGATATTGCGTTGGACAGGAAACTGACCAGCTGAATACTGATAATGGTAATAGCAAACCCGATGGAATTGACAATGGTCAATCCTGTCCCTACAAGGTTATCCGGGGCAGTTTGTGCTGCTATGGCAGAAAATTGGGGTGAATCACCAACTACCACCACCCCCCAGAATATAAGGAAGAGCAAAAACAGCGGCGTGGAAATGTAAAAAGCCAGTGGTATGAGCAGACAACAGATCCCGGAAGAGATCAATTGGATGTATGCAACTTTTGCGCTTCCCAATTTTTGTGAGCGTATGCCACCAATGATGCATCCTGCACTTCCTGCTGCTATGATGATAAACGACCATGCCGATACATTTAGCTCTATTTCCCTGCTTTCCGAAAATGTAATGATCAAAACCGGGATATATGCCCATAAGGCATAGAGTTCCCACATGTGCCCGAAATATCCCAGAGCAGCCAGCCGGAAACTCCGGATCTTGAAAATTTTTCCTATAGCACCGGGATCAAATCGTGTTCCTTTTTGGAGATAGGGACCATCAGGGACAAACAGGTACATCAGCACACCTCCGCAAAGCGCCACGATGGATGTCCCCAGGATCACATTACGCCATGGAAGCATTCCTCCAAAGCTTTTTAACAGATGAGGAAAAGCAGTTCCCAGGACCAGGGCACCGACCAGATAGCCAATTGCCTTTCCAAGCTTCCGGTTATACCAACCGGACGCAATTTTCATCCCGATCGGATAAATTCCTGCAAGGAAAAATCCGGTCATGAACCGAACCAGTAAAAGCAAC
>CAYMFM010000096.1:0-13633 GCA_964389685.1 uncultured Rikenellaceae bacterium | reverse complement strand
AATTTAATTGGGTAGCTGTCCCTAATTACACGCTCAGATCATATAACCCCAGACTATATCGGAGTATCTGCGAGTTGGTAGTGATACGATGACTCCAGTCATCGTATCATTGAACATTTAAAATTGTTCTGTCACTTTCATTTTTTCGGGAATCACCTTCATTCTTAAAACTCAAAACCAAAGGTTACTTCAACCATGCCGAAAGGTTGAGCGTCCGTTCCGGTGCGGTCGGATGTATCCGAGCTGCCGTAACTGGCATCCGTATAATCCCAGTCCCAACTGTTTATGGCAACACCAAAGAAAGCCCCGGTATTAATAAAAAATCCACTTTCAAACCTGAACCGGTAACCCCCGTTGAATAACAATACGACTGAATTTGTCGTTTTCTCCCACTCCCAGTCTTTATTCTGAGCATAAAGACATACAAATCTGTTGTAATCAATCAACATACCCGCATAGGGTTTATTCATCTTATCACCGAAGAAATAAATCGCGCCTGCTCCAAAAGCAATTCCCGTCAATTCATCCAATCCATCATTGTGTGCCAAAACTGCATAGGAAATCAAACCCAATGAGGGAAATCTTACATGAGCATTCAATGCCAGGTTTCCAGTTATTCCTGTTTCTACTGAAATAGAAGGGCCGAATTGAAGAAAACCGAGTGGATTGACTGAAAGGGAAAATTTGGAAATGGAGTATTCCTGACTACTGGCAATGAGTGGAATTACCAGAAATAACATCATAAGTAAACGTTTTTTCATAATAATTAGGTTTTAAATGATTGATTGTTAAATAATAATTACACTATTGTTTAATAACATTAATCAGCATACAGAAATCGCATATTTATGTTCATTTTATGTCATATATTTTGTCCTAATCATACCTGGACATCATTGATTTAAACTCTGGATCGTGCATTAAATCCTTAAAAAAAGGAGAATATTTTATTTCGGTCCAGCCATATCCACGATCCAGTCCACTTTCTATCCACTGTAAAGCCTTTTGCTTTTCTCCCAATATGAGAAACATCTCTCCTGTATAGAACGTTTCCTGGGACGTCCATTCTTGCGGATCATCCGGAATGTAGCTGTGTTCCAAATAATAGTAAGCCGAATCGGTCTCTCCCATCAATGTAAAATATTTAATCATATTGATGGAAACACCAGGATCCAATACCAGATGGTCACGTGCAATATCGATGGCGCTTTGAAATGCCTGATTGGCAGGTTCCTGTTGTTGTGACCAGAAATATGCCATTCCAAGGGCTCCATATAAATGGAAATTTTGGGGTGTATAACGTAGCGCTTTCCTGTAATAATGGATCGCCTGGTCAAAATTTCCTTTATAAAAATATACCGATCCGAGATTCTTAAGAATCTCCCCATTTGTACTGTCTGCTTCGATGATCTGTTTGAAGACAATAATCGCATCATCGAAATCTTCATTTGTTACATAGCAAGCGGCAAGAACATTTAGCAGGTTGTGATTTGACGGGGCAATGAGCAATCCCTTTTTTATCTCTGCAATTGCCTCATCGTACCGGGATGTATAGTAATAAAATACCCCAAGATAATAATAGGGATGAAAAGAAGAGGGGGCTTTAGAAACCGCTTTTCTATAATATTTTTCGGCTGTATCATATTTTTGCTCCATTTCATAGAGATATCCCAATTCTGTGTATATCAGGCTATTATTAGAGTCCAGTTCTTCTGATTTGCGATAGAGTTCATGAGCCTCTTCGTATTCCCCTCTGTCAACCAGTGCGGAAGCCAGCGAGATCAATGCATAGGGATCCTGATCATTTAACTCTACTCCTTTGCGACTGTAATTCAAGGCTTCATCAGCCCATTTGATATCAGAAGTGTAATGGTATTTAACGGTCAATGCCTGCGCTAAACCGGCATATGCCAATGCAAATAATGAATCCTTTTTAATAGCCAGATCGAAAAGATCAATTGCATCATCAATTTCCTTCACGGATTGACTTTCACGTAAAAGACCCCGACCTTGAAGATAAAGCTCATTGGCTTCAAATGATTTTGAACCACCCGCAGTTAAGATGTTATACGTCTCAGATTCCATCTGTAACCCCAACATATCAACCATCACCAGGATAATTTCATCCTGTAGAATTAAATTATTATCCTTTTGATAATCAAGTTTTTCTGAACTTATCAGGTGTTGTTTTTTCGTGTCAATTAAATTAAGGATTAATCGACTGGTCTCACCATCCATTTGTATACTTCCGGAAATAACCATGGAAGCTCCAAACTGTTGTCTGGCTTCACTTGCAGTAATCGATTCAAGAATTTCACTGGCAGGAATTACAGAAAACGATTGCTGAGCATTACCCACTTTCGTGAGCATATAGGTAAGAGATTCAACCAATCCACTGGCAAAATGTTTAACGTCAGAAGCTTCTCCAATAATTTTCAAGGGCAAGACAGCGATTGTATTTTTCCTTGTTCCACTGAGTGGCGAATCATCTTTGAAAATTTTGGGATATAGCAGGATACCAATAATAACGATAAGAACAGCAATGAACATATTACTGGTTCTTAGTCTTTTGCGTGCTTTAAGTGTTACTTCCTGCTCCTTTATAACTGATTCTGAAGGCTCTGTTTTAATGATGCCTTTCGGAGTTATATCGTATATCCAGGATATGATCATAGTGATGACTGCACCGATGATCAGGAGGTAAAGAACGATATTAACGGACCAATCCGGCAATCCCCAGCGGGGGAAAATGATATTCACTGCTTCAAGGATTATAAAAGCAGTGCCTGCATAGATCGCCAGTGTCCGAAGGACATTTCGTCTTTTTAATTCCTGCCAGAACTGAATGAATGAATTGGATTTCTTTTGCATCAGGGTAAGTGTTGTATCAGGTAAATCTAATAAAAAAGAGAGAATCAATCAAGAAACACCCATAAGGATCAACGCTCTCGTACTACGACTGTGGGTAAACAGGGACAGCTTCTTTGTTTATAAGCTAATAATTTAAATCGGTAGCTGTCCCTATTTATGCAACCCCCTCGCAACCCGACTTCAGTTCGGGTTGCGAGTATATAAAAGTCATACCCCGATCTTACCAAAGGTATCCCTGTGGGAGAAATCGGAGCATGGCAAGTTATGCACGTCAAGTGTCTGGGCACGACCGGCTTTTCTCGTCGCTCGACCCGGTCTGGGTGACTCAAGTTTGGGCGACGAGTATTTGGTAGATCAAGAGTCGTACCCCGCATTTACGCGAAGCGATTCCTATGGAAAAATCGGGGCAAAGGTGCTCGATTCCCCTGATGCTCCTTTCAGCCGGTCAGGGCCTAGTCCTCGGTTAGGAATCGTCAGGGTGGGAACGACATAGTTGAGCAGGGTACCCACAGTTTGAAATTCGAAATTCTACCCTTCCTTTTCCTTTACCGGCATACTCTCCCCCGAATACTGCACTTCAGCCAGTTTGATAATACCAAAAATGAGCGCTGCAGAAACCACAAGAACAACCAGTGTGCCGAGGGATTTCCAGATGATATCATCCGCCACAATTTCCCATATGGAGAGCAGGGCAAGTATGGTAAATATAATTACCGCAAGGACAAAGGCCACAGCGATAACGTTTCTGATTTTATGCTGCATTGTATACCTTTATTTCAATTATGGAATAAAGTTAGTAAAATCGTTGAACATAAATCCAGGAGTCTTTAAGGATATTAAATCCTAAGTTTAATGTTGATTCTTTCAAGAACTCCGGTAATTTGAACGATCAGCAGGGCAAACAGAACGGATTTTATGATCCCGACCGGTCCTGTTCGTAAACTTAACGGCAGCGATATGCTGGTCAGTGCCAGGACAGAATACCAGTAGTAGGGAATGAGATAACAGGTGAGAGTGCTGGTACCTGCTGCATCAATGAGTGAAAACCATTTTCTTCCGTTCCGGATGTCAATGAGCAGGTAGAGAATACCGAAAAAGAGATAACTGATCCCGGAACAGATACCGATCCATGCAGGGGTAGCCCTGATCTTTGAGATTCCCCAGAGTGGACGTGTTCCAAAACCAAAAGCGAACATGATAATGGCCAGGGCAAGCATGGCCAGTAAAAATTGCATTGCAGTTGCCTTCTCCTTCAGCTTTATATAAATTACTGAGGCGGTAACTCCCGCCATGGTAAAGGCTGGCATGGAACCATCACCAACGATCCAGATGTATTTTTTTACTCCGGAGAGGAAATCCAGCCATCCGGCAAAGACTCCCGTGTTAAACAGATTGAAAAAGACCAGCCCGGCAATGATGATCGCCAGGTTGGTTCGGGCAAAGAGATAGATGAATGATGAGATCAGGTACGCCCAACCGATCAGACCGAGGATACCCCACCAGTAAGTGCGAATCCATACCGGTTCTTCCGCTGTACCTCCCCTGTAAATTGATGCTAAAAAGATTAGAAGCAGAATTCCGGTAATCCTGAGTCCGATGAAAAGTTGGTTGATCGCTCCTGCCCGTTTTGGATAGCTGTTCCATATCAGGAAGAAACCGATGGTGATCAGGATCTCCCACCAGTATTTGTTCATCCAAGCCAGTTCTGAATTGTAATGTTCCAGATTGACATGGAACACACCCATAATGATCAGTGCTGCAGAACGAAGCAGGATATGAAAGGAGATCTGTGAGATGGTTTGACCTTTTTTAAGACGGTTATTGATCGCAAAGGGAATGGACAGCCCGACAATGAAGAGAAAAGCAGGAAAAACCACATCCGCCAGTCCCATAGCATCCTCATCTGCAGCAGCATGTCCAAGCCAGGATGGGATATCTTTAAGGGTCCAGAGATCATTCACAAAAATCATTAACAGCATGGTCAATGCCCTGAAAACATCAATGGATCCGATCCTGCCAGATAGTTTGTTCATTGGAAAATACAGGTTATTGAAAGTTAAAGCGTAATTATTCAGTTGTATCTTTGACTGTATTCATTGCCTCAAAGAGTTTATTAAAGCAGACAACACTATTTTCATCCTGATTTCTTAGGGGTCGTTTGCCATAAAATTGATCCAGGAATACCTCTGCATCGGACCAGACTGTTTGCATCATTCCCAGGAATCTTTCACTCATCTGTGTAGTTGAATTCCGTCGCCAGGTTATCATATTATTCATCTGTTCGACAGCAACGTCCGATTTTCTGTATGGACAGGTTACAACCTTGAATCCTTTCATTGCGAAGTACACTGCAGTGGGATCGGGCCTTTCATAGTGCCAGTCACAGATAACCACATCCTTTGGTATCATGTCGATGGCTCTGTATGTATTGTTCATACTGGCTTCCCACATTCCCATACCAGTTGTTGCACCGTCGATTAAACGGTCACCCCAGATCCACAATTCCCGGTCATTCTGTGCCAGGTGATCCCTGATGAGCCGGACCTCCCCGGCAAATAGTTCCGCCTTGTCCCTGCCTCTGCATCTGGGACATTTATCATCACCGATATAAAACACCTCATCCATTCCCGCATGGAAGATTTTTGCCTCAAATGCATCCATGATCTCATCCATTACAGCAAATACAACATCATGAATTTCAGGGTGAAGCGGACAATAGCTGAGACAGTATAATCCATCCTCATTGGGCCATTTGTATTCTTCTGGCATCTCGATGTGCGGTGTTTCATTGAATTCAGGAAAGTGAAGCAACAGGTTCGATGTTGTTGAGTGCCATGATTGATGCCCAAGTAAATTGATCTGGGGGATCAGTTCAATATTATGTTTTCTGCATGCTTTGACAAGCTGTTTCACATCAGATTCCGACAGGGCAATTGAATCCTGCAATTCGGGAAAGGATTGATACTGGTAGTTCCAGTCAATTATGAGAACGAGGGTGTTGACTTTTCTCGGTGCCAATTCGTTCTCGATAAATTGAATAAACGGTTTCAACTGATCAGGTTCTGGCGCTGAAATACAGAATCCCCGGACAGGGATCAGGTTATCAAGCGAATCCTGGGAAGAAAGTCCCGGATGGATCATAAAAAAAATGAGGAATACAAAGGGAAGTCTGTTTTTCATGGTTATATCGTATGATTAAAAATTAAGATTGTAAAATCAGTCAGGATGACAGGGTGTTAAATATAATAAAACAAATGGTATTTGGGAAAAAGAAAGACGATGAGAGGGGGTGACTTTGTGACTGCGGGACGCAGGGAAGGAGAGAAATGAGAGGTGAGTGATGAACATAATGTTATTGAGTTATTGGGTTATTGAGTTATTGAGGTGTCTGATTGAAAAGTATAAGAGCAGGTGGAATGGTTTTCAAATCCTGGTAATTTTCGTTATTTTACCTTGGATTTTCAAACAAAAGCGCTGGTCATGAAAGCAATGGTTTTGAATAAGGTTACCGATCTGTCGGATAATGACAATCCACTGGAATTGATGACCTTTCCCGATCCTGTGCCGGGTGAACGAGAAATTCTCCTGGAGGTTACAGCCTGCGGGGTGTGTCACACCGAACTGGATGAGATTGAAGGGAGGACACCACCCCCTCATTTCCCGGTGGTTTTGGGTCATCAGGTAGTTGGTACCGTTGTGGAAAGCGGTACAGGAGCTAACCGTTACAAAATGGGGGACAGGCTGGGTGTAGGATGGATCGGCTCAGCCTGTGGAACCTGCGAATATTGCCTTTCTGGAAATGATAATTTATGCCCTGAATTTAAAGCTACCGGCAGGGATATACATGGTGGATATGCTCAATACATGACCGTTCGGGAAGACTTTGCCTTTCCTGTCCCAAATTTCTTTTCCGATGTTGAAGCAGCTCCGCTACTCTGTGCAGGGGCAATCGGATACCGCTCACTGAAGTTGTGCAACCTGGTGGATGGCCAGCATCTGGGCTTGACCGGTTTTGGTGCTTCGGGTCATCTGGTCCTAAAGATGGCAAAGCACCTCTTCCCGGGAGCAACGATTCATGTGTTTGCCAGAAGCCCGGAAGAGCGGCAATTTGCCCTGGATCTCGGAGCGGAATGGGCTGGTGATACAGAGGAAACCTCACCGAAAAAACTGCACGCCATTATCGATACAACGCCGGTATGGAAACCGGTGGTCCAGGCATTGAAGAACCTTACTCCGGGCGGCCGGCTGGTCATCAATGCGATCCGCAAAGAGGAGGTTGACAAGGAGTACCTGTTGAAGCTCGATTATCCCGATGATCTCTGGATGGAAAAGGAGATAAAAAGTGTGGCGAATGTGAGCACCAACGATATACGGGAATTCCTGCTGCTTGCGGACAAGATGAAGATCAAACCCGAAACAACGGAATACCGACTGGAAGATGCTAACAAAGCCCTGATGGAACTGAAAGAAAGAAAGATCAGGGGAGCTAAAGTCCTTCAAATTGGTTAAATTGCCTGCTTAGACCCTACTCGAACCGCTAATTCCTTCCGGGACGCTCCCTTTTATAGCTAAATCTTTGATTTTCACCTATTAAATTGGGCTGTTTATCAAAAAATTTGAAGATTTCGTGTAATATCACATGATTTGACCGTATAATATATTGATTCTTAAGCGGAAAGATATAGTTGCTCAAACCATTTGGGAAGCAACCTATGTAGCTTATATATAGTCATATGAAAAGAATAGTAGTAATAAAAGTAGAAAACAGGATGGATTGATTCTTTACTTCTGCGACTTCTTTTCATAATTTATGAAGAAATTCGGACAAAATATCGTAATGGATTAATTACTATCTTGTATGGATTTTTTTTAAAACCTGAAATTGATGGACACCCTTATTTTGGTGGTTAAAGCATTCAAAATGTGGCAACCTTTTAAGTGGTAGAATAGTATAAACTAATTTATTTTGATATTTAATTGCATTTTAGTAAGCTTTACTGTCACCTTGGTATGAAGCATAATATAATCCTTTTCAAATTAATATTCTTACTCTTTTTTTTAGGGACTAATCTGTTTTCCCAAACAATCTGGTTAGAGGATTTTAATGATTTGCCGGACAATACGATTACTGATGTTGGACCGACTGCCTGGAACAGGGATGTATCAGCCTGTACAATAGATGCAGGTGATTATTTTGAAGTGATTGGACAACAATTTCACGCACAGGATATCGATGGCGAAGGCATATGGCTATCTGAGGTCATTGATATATCTTCTTATTCAACGATAAGTATTGATGTTGATATTTCAGAAACGGGTAACCATTTTGGCTTTAACTACATTGAGTTATACTACAAACTGGATGGCGGTTCTGAGATCCTTTTTCATACTGAATCCGGTAATTTCCCCGCCACAACGGCAACAGCAATAAACCTGAGTGGCAGTACGGTTCAGATAGTCATCAGAATTTATCACATTCAGGCCCAGGCTGGCCGTTACTATAATTTTGATAATGTTACGATCAGTGAGTATTCGGGGACAGAATATTATGCGATAGTAAATAATGGGTTGTGGAGTGACGGTGCAACCTGGTCCAATTCTTCCGGGGGATTTCCATGCAATTGTGTTCCGGATGCATTTGGTACGGTGCATATTGAAAACGGATACACCGTTCTGATGGATTCTGATGGTGATGCCATGGACCTTACTATCTATTCCGGCGGGGAGCTGAGATGGAGCAACATCAATGTTGATTTGCAAATAAATAACAACGGTACTGTTTCGGTTGAATCAGGTGGGATTCTGAACTCGAATAGTCAATCCGAAGCTAAAATCCTTTTTATAACTGATGTCTCGGCTTTTACAATATCAAACGAGGGAACTTTTACCATCGAGGACATTGAGATGCGAAATCAAACCGGGACCGTTACGTTCACTGGTTCTTCAGATATAAACATTACAGATGAGTTGTATTTCCCTTTAAGTGATGTTACCGTAATAAATAATAATACAGGAACAATATATATCCAGGATGATATTCATTTTGATAACGACAATTGCAAGCTGATCAACAACGGGACAATTGATGTAACAGATGATTTATATGTAGATGGTAATCAGGACAATGATAATATCCTGACCAATAATACACCGGGAGTAATTACATTTGGAGACGACTTCAACCTTAACAATGGGAATACCAGGGTAAATAATTATGGTACATTGAACCTGGATGATCAGTTTTTAACCGGGGAAGTTGACTTTGGAAGCGCCTTTTACAATTATGCCGGTGGTACCTGGAATTATGGCGGGACCACTTATGACCCCAGCGTCAGGCTATTTTCTGATTATGCAGCCAGTACGTTTAATTACAATTTTGCCGGAGATCAACTCATTATTACACCTCAGGATGCATACTGGAACCTGACACTATCAAATACCGGAACAAAGGAAGTACAGGCGGACCTGGATATAAACGGGGATGTAACGATTTCCGGCTCTGCAAGCCTTGATCCCGACACCAATGATAATGACCTGACTATTGCCGGGAATTGGTCAAATACCAGTTCTCTGGGCGCTCTTTCTTTCAATCAGGGAACAGAGACAGTTACGTTTGATGGCAGTGGTGCTCATTCTATATCAAACACTTCCGGTGAAACTTTTTTTAACTTGATCGTTAATAAGTCAGCCGGAACGGTTTTAACAGCCAATGATAATGTTACGGTTACGAATCTGCTCACCATGACAGGAGGGGTGTTTGATATGGAAACAAACACCCTTAGTGGGGCAGCCGGACTTACTGCGACAGGCGGTGATCTGCAACTGGCAAAAACAGGAACCATCCTTCCCGAGCTTACCGGGACATATAATGTCACCGGCGGAACCATCACCTTTGACGGAGCAGGGAACCAGACCATTAAGAGTCTTACCGGAGTCCCTCTGAACAGCAATTACTGGAATGTGGTATTAACCGGATCCGGCACTACAAAAATCCTGGAAAATAATGTGGACATCAATGGAAATTTGACCATAGATTCTGGAGTGATCCTGGAAACTACAGGCTCAAATTTTTCAATCAATATTGGCGGTAACTGGAACAATTCAGGTGGAACGTTTAATGAAAACAGTGGTACTGTGACGTTTGATGGTTCAAGTGCTGCATCGATCATCAATCCCTCCGGTGAAACATTCTATAATTTTACACTCAATAAAACCACTGCGTCTGATGCCCTGACATTAAGCAACAACATTACTGTTGATAATACCATTATATTTAATGATGGACATCTTGTTTCATCTGCCGGTTCGATGCTAGGGATGAGCACCGGTTCCGCTGTCGGGGCAGTAAGCAATAATAGCCATGTGAAAGGAGTGATGGCAAAGATGACCAGCACCACAGCCTACTTCGCGTTCCCGGTGGGTGATGGTACATCTTACAGACCAATTGGTGTAACCCCTGCATCAGGATCAAATACCTATGAAGCGGAGTATTTTCTTTCCAAACAACCGTTGGGGGACCCTGTTTCTGTTGATCATATTAGTGCCTCAGAATACTGGACGCTAGAAAAAACAGCTGGCTCTGCAAATGCAACCGTAACATTAAGCTGGGATGCCAACAGTTTAGTGGATGATCTGGCAACCCTCATAGTGGCTAATTGGGATGGAGTCTCCGATTGGATCTCCCAATGTCCATGCTCAACCACAGGCAATCCAGCTGCCGGTACAATTACATCAGGTTCACTCGATTTTTCCACCAGTAAGTATTTCACCTTGGGAGGAAGTGATATCAACTTCAATCCGTTAAGCAATGAAAGATATTCAGTAGTCGGTGGTACCGGTAACTGGAATGATGCTAACTCATGGGCATATAGATCCGGCGGTGCACCAGGTGTCCCGGCACCAACTGCACTTAATATCGTATTCATTGAAGGAGGAGATGTAATTGTTATGAATTCCAATCCCGGATATTGCCGTACATTGACAATTGGCACAACCACCGGTGGATTTTTAAGTTTCACTCAAAATGGAATGGATTTGAATATTGGAAATGGCGGATTGATAATCACTGCCTTGGGCGATATTATTGGTACGTCAACAGGAAATGATCTTTTCCTTAACGGAGATGCTGTAATTAACAAGGTGATCTCTCATACCAGCCTGACCCTGAATATGCAGGCAACCGGAGGTCAGATCTCAGGGAATGGCGGAGTCCCAAGTATGGAGATCGATGATTCAACCATTAATGCCGGTTCTTTGATCGTTGTGAACAGTGTCAATGTGAACAGTGGAAGTTTAACAAATGATGGTATTCTGAACATAGGAGTGGATCTGAATTTTCAGGCAAGCGATCTCTCTTCAACAAATAACGGAACATTAACAATTGGCGATGACCTTGCTTTCAACCAGGATAGATGTACAATAATTAATAATGGGAGCATTGATGTTACCGATGATATTACTGCCGGATTTGGAGATAATGATAATATTATTATAAACAATAATGGTCATACATTTACGGTTGGCGATGATATTAATATTAACAACGCTAACACTACCATTAATAACTATGGCACCTTTAACCTGAATGGCAATTTTCTGAATGGTGAAATTGACACGGGAAGTAATTTTTACAATTTTGCCGGAGCGACATGGAATTATGGAGGTGATTCTTTTGATGCCAGTACACAACTTCATTGTAATTTTGATGCCAATACATTCAATTATAATGCTGCGGGGAACCAGGATATCATTGTCCCCCAGGATGCTTACTGGTATGTAACATTTACAAGTTCCGGAACGAAAGAGACTCAGGGAGATCTTACTGTAAATGGTAATCTGACTATTTCGGGGACAGCTATTCTCGATGTTGACATCAACAACAACGATATCACCCTGCTCGGGGACTGGTCAAATTCCAGTACATTCAATGAAGGAAATCAAACAGTTACCTTCGAGGGGAGTGCCCTGCAAACAATATCAAATCCCGCAGCAGAAACTTTCTATAATTTGACCGTTAACAACTCCGGTTCAGGAATTATTCTTGGTGATGGAGATGCAATCGTTTCGAATTTGCTCCTTATGACACAGGGTAATATAGATGCTAATTCAAACGTGTTTACGTTAGGGACAGATGATGTAAATGTTGGATTACTATCCCATACCTCAGGAATAATTATCGGCCAGTTTGAACGATGGATAAATACTACCGGTACATATACCCTGTTCCCGGTTGGTACTGCTTCGTCTGAAAACTTTGCAATTCTGGATTTTACGGATCTGACCGATGGCTCACTCATCGTTGAATTCATCGGATCCGACCCTGGTTTGTTTGGTACAACATTCCCCCTGGATGATGCTGGCACAAGTGTAATAGACTATTATACAGACGGTTTTTGGAATTTTACTGCTGCAAATAGCCTGGCATCCACCGATTTCGAACTTCAGCTTGACGGAAATAATTTTACTAGTTACAGTGTCACTGCTGATACCCGGATAATTAAACATGAAAATCCCGGAACCTGGTACCTGGACGGAATACATTCAGCCGGAAGTCCTCCTTCAGTATACAGATCCAATCTGACAACTGGTATTTCAACTTCCACCACGCAGTTTGGACTAGGTTATGTTGCCTGCACTCCGCCTGTAGGAACTCTTACAAGTGATGATGCGGATAACCTCATTTGTTCCGGAGACCAGGTGATCTTCACTGCTACAGGTGGTGGGACTTATAATTTCATGGTAAATAGCATTAGTCAGCAGAGCGGTGTTTTAGATACATATACGACTACTACACTTACTGATGGAGATCTTGTTGAAGTTGAAGTTACACTCGCTGGGTGTTCAGTTACTTATCCGGGAATTACTATGTCCGTTGATGTTGTAGCGCCGACCTTTACCGTACCGGTGGATGTAACGATAGCCTGTACAGATGATGAGACTGACCTGCTATTAACGGGTGATGTAGTAGACGAAGCCGATAATTATGATCCTGCCATAGGCGAGGCTATGTATGCAGATGCAAGTGGAGCAGGAACATGTGATGGAGAAACTGTTATTACACGTACGTGGACTCTGGTGGATTGGTGTGGCAACATTACCAACCAGGATCAAACAATTACCAAACAGGATGTTATAGCACCAACCTTTACAGTACCGGTCGATGTGACTATTTCCTGTGACGATGATGAGACAGACTTATTATTGACTGGTGATGTGGTTGACGAGGCGGATAACTGCGATCCGGCTATCGGAGAAGCAACCTATGTAGATGCCAGTGCAGCAGGAGCCTGTGCAAATGAAACCATTATTACGAGGACCTGGACTTTAATAGATGATTGTGGTAATCCGACAAATTTAGACCAGACGATTACAAAAGAAGATGCAGTAGCCCCGACCTTCGATGCCACACCGGGAGACCTGACGGCGGTGTGTGACATCAGCGAGCAACCGGCCTATGCAGACTATGCAGCATTCGTTGCAGCCGGCGGTAGTGCAACAGACAACTGCGGGATCGATGCAGCCAGCTTTACCCTGCTGAGCGAGGTAAGTGATGCAGCAAGCTGCCCGGAGACGGTAACACGTACCTACCAGATAGCCGACCTTTGTGGAAACACGGTCAACTATGTACAGGATATCGTCATCGATGATGGCGTAGCACCGACCTTCGATGCCATACCGGGAGACCTGACAGCTGTCTGTGATATTAGCGAACAACCGGCCTATGCCGACTATGCTGCATTCACCGCTGCCGGCGGATCAGCCA
>CAYMFM010000095.1:0-13669 GCA_964389685.1 uncultured Rikenellaceae bacterium | reverse complement strand
AATGGTGGAATATTGGAAGGATGAAGGATTAAGGATGATGGATTAACGAAAAAGGATTAAGGAAATGAGGGACTTTGAGACTGTGTGACGGGGAGACGGAGAGAAGATTATAATAAAGTGATGCAAAGTAATAGCTGAACGTAACTCAACATAATATCATGACCTATGAACTTGGGGCAAAGGAAGGGAGGAAATACATGACGAGAAACACTGGTCGTACCCCGACTCAAGTTCGGGGTACGACTTCTGGACTCGTCGCCCGAACTGCAGTCGAGCGACGACGAGATTTCGTACCCCCTGGCTGCCATACCTCAGGCAGGTGAAAAGGAAGCCAGTGTTATTGACTTTTGAGACACCCCCAGGAATGACGATTGATAAACTTTGTCCCCCTTGGTGAAGGGGGAACAAAATGAGTGATAGAATTGTACTTGGCCGTTTGCTGGGCAAAGGAAGGGAGACTGGATATAGATCATTAAACAACACGTTATAATACACATTTCAACATGACCTACGAACTTGTTTTTATCGGATTGCTGGTAGCCCTGCTTTTTATTTCCATGACCGGGTATTACCCGGGTGGTATTATTGTTCCGGGCTACCTGATCCTGTTCATTGATCAGCCACTCCGGTTGACCGGTACAATCATTGCTTCCCTGATAGCGCTGCTCTGCTTTAAAATCGTTTCTGAATATACGATACTGTTCGGGAAGAGGAGGTTTGTGTTCATGATCCTGTGCGGTGGGGTGATCTCCTTTCTTCTTTCCATACTGTTACCGCAAATCTTTCCCGGATCCATTGAATTTCAGGTAATAGGGTGGATCATTCCGGGATTAATTGCGAATCAATACGAACGGCAGGGAATAATACAAACCCTTTCGTCCCTGGTCATTGTACTGACGGCTCTATTTTTTGTGGGCGAATTCTATCTTTTTATTGTCAAATAGAATGTTCAAATTTTCCATTTCATACGACAGAAAAACACGGTTCCTGTTCCTGAACGGCCTGATCAGTTTACTGGTACTGATCGCCATTTCGGCCATTCCAGAGAAGCAGTTATCAATACCACCACGCGAATTCCGGGAAGCCGCAGAGATCATGAAGAAATCGGTTGAGATCATTTCCACCCATTGCCGCAAGAACAACTTCAACATGGATGAACTGATTGATCCTGCAAGGACCGGGCTTATCGGAAATGAACTGACAGAGATCACCACGACCATTGGCCATCTGGATGCCAAGCGCACCACAATTAATCCCAATTTCGCCAGCCTGATTTCCTTCCTGCTGATGGAAGCAGGAGTGCGTGAGAACGACACCATCGTGATAGCCTGCTCAGGCTCATTTCCGGCGCTCCTGGTTGCTTCATTATCTGCATGCAAAGCGATGAAGGTGAATGCCAGGGTTATCCTGTCCATTGGTGCCTCCTCCTATGGTGCAACAAACGTCAATTTCACACTGCTGGACATCCATGAGCTGCTGCGCCAGCATCAGTTGACCGATTCAAAACCCATCGCCGTTTCACCGGGTGGAATTGACGATATCGGGAGTGAATTGGAACCGGAGCTGGTAAACATGATTCAATCAAAAACCGAATCCCTGGGTATACCCTATATTTACGAGCCTGACCTGCGGGCCAATGTTCAGTTGCGTGAATCGCTCTACTTTACGGATAAAAACATTGATATCAAAGCGTTTATTAACATTGGAGGAGGATATGCAAACATGGGGTCCAGTCCACAAATACTGACCCTGTCACCCGGATTGATCATGGAAGCACCATTGCCTGAGGAAAGCAGCCGGGGAGTAATCTATTCGATGCTCGGGAAAGGGATCCCTGTAATTCACCTCCTGTTCATCAAGGGGATAGCGCAAAAATACAACCTGATATGGGACCCGGTGTCTGTTCCGGAATATACTGATCTTCATTTTGACAGCGTCTATTCCATCTCACCCATCATGCTATTCTCGGGAATCCTCTATCTGGCATATTTTATTTTTATTTTAGTACGATATAATAAGTTACAAAACATGAATTAATAGGGAGGGGTAATCAATAAATTGGATAAATTTGGATGATGCAACACAAGGTGACAAACACAAATTTTGTCATATTAAACATTATAAACTTTAATCTTATGATAAAAAAGACGATTTATTTCAGTGTCATCGCACTGATCTGTATCCTTACATCCTTTTCAGTGAATGAAGTATCAGCCCAGACAGCGGGGCAACCCATACTGCTCACTTCCTGTGGCCAGAGTCCCGGACCGGTAAGGTTAAAAATTTTCATGTCCAGGCTTGAGCTGAATTTTGATTACAAGCTGTTTGCCACGGCGGATGATCTGATCACCAAAAAGAACGAGGGCGATCCCTACAAGTCAATCATTATTGTTACGGGGGCAAGCCTGAAAGGGATGGGAGCTGCCGGTATTTCGATAGACGATGAGTTGGAAAGGATAGAAGGACTTATTGCAGAGGCAAAGAAACAGGGAATTACGATTATCGGATCGCACATTGAAGGGATGGAGCGGCGTGCCAAAGGTGCAGCCCCGGGTGACAACTCGGATGAGTTGTCCATCGATGCCGTTTGTCCGAATTCATCCTTTATGATCGTAAAGAAAGAGGGTGATGAAGACAGCCGGTTCACGAACATTTCAAACGGGCAAAACATTCCGCTCATTCTCTTCGAGAAAAATCTCGATATCACCGGAGTCCTGGAAAAAGTATTTACCAAGTAAGCGGTTTTGTCGTGGAGATGACCCTATTTTCAGGAATCGTTCTCGGGGTAATGGTACTGGTGTACATTGTTGCTCTGAGATTCAAACTCTCTACCGAATTATCCATGCTCGCTGCTGCCCTGGCAGGAGCGCTAGCTGCAGGACACTGGATACCTGTCAGGCACATCGCGGAAGGGTCGATGACCTATCTTGATATTAACCTGATCTTTATTTCGGCGACCCTTTTCATGAATATCCTGAAAGAATCGGGAGGCGTTGCATTTGCCGTCCGGGGGATCCTTAAACGGTTTCATAAAAGCCGGGCGTTGCTGCTGATTTTACTGACGATTCTCCTTCTGATCCCCGGAGCATTGACGGGTGCCGGAAGCGTTACGGTTCTTATTATGGGAGGGATGGTTGCAGTGGTCCTCTACTACATGGGAATTCCAAAAATAAAAGTATCCGCCATCATCTTTTTAATCGCGGGATTAAGTGCAGCCGCCCCGCCGGTTAGTCTCTGGGCAATGATGGCTGCGGCAGGCGTGAACATGCCATACGTTGGCTTCTTCTTGCCTTTACTCATTCCCTGTGTTATTGCAGCCCTTGTCACCATTTTTATTCTGGGATGGAAAGGTACACCCGTCGATGTGGACAAAGCATTCTCAGAATTGCCGGTACCACCGGCAAAAATGAGCTGGATCCGGATCGCTGCTCCATTCATCCTTTTTTTCGGTTTGGTGTTCATCGGCAGGAAATGGCCTGCTGACACGCCGATTGTCGGGTTACCGCTCATGTTCCTTGTAGCTGCAGCCTCCTCCTGGCTGCTGTCACCCAGAAAGCTCAATATTGTTAAAATTTCATCCGATACGATCAGGCAACTCCTGCCGCTTATCGGTACGTTAACCTGTGTGGGTATTCTGGTTCAGATCATGACCCTTACGGGTGTACGGGGGTTGCTGGCAATATCCTTCATCACACTTCCTGCATTCCTGGTGATCGGCAGTCTGTTTTTTTTCCTGCCCATCACCGAATCTGTGTTGATGTATGGATCAGCAGCAGTATTTGGAGTTCCCCTGGTGCTTTTGTTCAATACGATGGGTTTGAACCCGATAATTGCACTGGCTGGCATGAGTGTTATCTGGCCGCTGGGTGATGCCCTGCCTCCGACAGCCATCATCGGAAGGCTTACGGTAGACGTGGTCGGCGGTAAGGAATCGTACATGCAGTTCCTGAAACAGTGTATCGTTCCTGCAATCATCATCTGTGTGATCGGCACACTGATGGTGATCTACAGCAGTAAACTTGGATTTTTAACCGGTGTATAATAAAATGTATGATCATGGACATTCTAAATAGCTTGATTTCGATAATCTATTATGTTTTCGTCGGATACATTGCACTATTATTGATTTATAATCTGGCAAAATCGAAAAACTGGAAAGAAGAAATTTTATACATTGTAATATTGATTCCTTTCCTGTTGCGGTTATTCAGGTTGAAATAGCGTGTTTTTTAAGAAAAAGATTCTATGAAAAAGAGGGATATCATTCGCAAGAGTTTACTGGGTTTGTGCGGCCTTGCAATTTTTGTATTATCAGGGATCCGTTTTTATCAGCACCGGCATCTTCCGGAACCGGTGGTACCCGGTGAGGGAGTGACAGCAGTGAAGAAGCTGGGCGACTATTTCCCTGGCATCGAAGGCACGATAAACAATTGTAACCTTTACTTCCTGGAAGGGGAAGAGCCGGGTGCAACTGTACTGATACTGGGAGGTACTCATCCGGAAGAGCCGGCAGGCCGGCTGGTACCCTGGATCCTGGTTGAAAACGCCCGGATGCGGAAAGGCAGGCTCATCCTGGTTCTTTCAGCAAACAGGAGTGCAACAACCGTTACACGGCCCAGCGGAGCCTATCCAACGGATTTTACCATTCCCACGGATTGGGGTGGTCAGACATTCAGAATGGGTGATCGCTGGTCGAACCCGCTGGATCAGTGGCCGGATCCGGAAGTATACATACACTATCCCAGCGGTCAGAATCTGGCTTATGTGGATATCCGAAACCTGAACCGCACCTGGCCGGGCAGAGCAAACGGTACATTAACGGAACAAACCTGTTACGCCTTTATGGAGCTTATCAGGGAAGAGAAAGTTGACCTGGTGATTGACCTGCACGAAGCAGAGTTGCAATATCCGGTAATTAACACCATTGTGGCACATGATAAAGGTCTCGAAATGGCGACACTGGTCTCCATGATGCTGGCCGACATGGAGGGGTTCAGCATGGGTTCTGAATTCTCGCCAAAGAACCTGCACGGTTTGTCCCATCGCGAAATCGGAGACCACTCCGATGCCATTTCCCTGCTCTTTGAAGCGCCAGAACCCTTCCTGGATGCAACCCGGGGCATTACCAGCAGTGAACAATTGCTGGAAGGAAAGGATGATTTTGTTGTAAAAGCAGGAAAGCATGGCCTTCTCTTCGCTCCCATCGATGAAAATGGCTGGCCTATAAAGGTACGGGTTGGACGACACACATCAACCATCCTGCAAACCATGGAGTGCTGGAATGAATATTATCCCGACAAAGAGATCCTGTGTGAGAATGTCCCACGCTATGCTGATCTGATTAAAAACGGGGTTGGATATTACCTGAAAGACCCGGATAAGGCAGATCCGGATAACGTAATCTATGAGTAATCAAATAAAAACAAAATTTATGAAACCAAATCGCATCGTTAAAATTGCATTGCTGTTAACGCTTTTTCTATGTGTATTCACACAGTCCTCTTTTAAGTCCTCTATCCCGGTATATGAAGAACCGGGATTCTGCACCAGCATAATGGTTGGCAAGCTGGCTTCAACGGATGGATCCGTCATGACCTGTCACAGTTGTGATGGTCCCTACCGCACCTGGCTGAACATTGTCCCGCATCAAAAACATGAACCGGGCTCCATGCGGAAAGTATACTGGGGGACCATGCATACGGAAACCTCCTGGGATGTCCGAAACCTGATTGAAAAGGGTGAAATTCCGCAGGTGGAAGAGACCTACTCCTACTTCAATGTCTGTTATCCCGCCATGAATGAGAAACAGCTTGCCATTGGGGAAACCACCATTGGAGGCAAAAGGGAACTGATCAATGATGATGGGCTTTTCGTGATCGAGGAACTGCAGCGCATCGCCCTTGAGCGGTGCACCAATGCCCGGGATGCGATAAAACTGATGGGTGAGCTTGCCTATGAATACGGCTATGCGGACTTCGGTGAATGCCTGACCGTTGCAGATAAAAAAGAGGTCTGGCATTTTGAAATATTCGGCTCCAGTTTTGCTTATGATGAACCTAGAGCGGTATGGGCTGCGGTTCGTATACCGGATGACCATGTTGGTATCTCAGCAAACATACCACGCATCAGTACGCTGGATCTTGATAAACCCGATTACTACATGGCTTCGGAGAATGTTTTTTCACTCGCCGAAGAGCTGGGCTACTGGGATCCGGGAAGCAAGGAACCCTTTAAGTTCTGGAAAGCCTATAGCGGAAACAAACCCTATTCATGGCGTGAATTTTATGTTCTAAGCACCATGGCTCCTTCCCTGAACCTCACCATGGAAATGGATGAATTACCCTTCTCTGTTAAACCGGATAAAAAGGTTGATATCCGCGATGTTATGAAGTATTACCGGGAAACCTACGAAGGAACAGAGTTTGATATGACGAAGAACCTGAAGGTGGAAAGACGGCCACGGCGGGGTGAACAACGGGAAGCAGGAGAAGAACCTGAAATGATTACAAGCCCCCTGGTCAATCCTTTCATGGGATATGAGGAGCGTTCTTTGCTGAATGCACTGAAACCGGGAGTGGTTGAAAGTGTCAGAACCATTGCGATCAGTGGATGTTCCTATTCACAGATCGTTCAGTGCCGCGACTGGCTGCCCGATGAAATTGGTGGGGTTGCCTGGTTTTCGTTCGACAACCCGGCTTGCAGCCCAAGGATCCCGATCTATGCCGGGACCCTGGAACTTCCGGCAAGCTTTGAAATATGCGCCCAACACAGATACAGGGAAGATGCTGCCTGCTGGTATTTCAGGAGAACAAACCGCCTGGCTGAAGTCAGATGGGGATATGCCCGCAGTTACATTGAAGAAGCCGTTAAAGAGTTTGAAGATAAAGCATTGTCAGAACTCCCGATGATTGATAAAATGGCAGTTGATCTGTATAATGCCGAAAAGGGTAAGAAAGCTGAGCTGGATGAAAACGGAAATCCAAAACCGGCAAAATACCGGGAATTCATAACGAACTATTCAAAAGACTTTGCACGGGCAACCATGAACAAATGGTGGGAAATGGGCGATGAGTTCTGGCATATGTTCGGAAGGGGCTTTTAATCCGTCTGCCTTAAGAAGCGAATTCATTTACAAACGGAATATAAAATAACTGGCTATGAAAAAATCACTCCTTGTTCTTTCACTCTCTGTTGCCGTATTGTTACTATTCAGTCAATTCATAGGTCCGGAGAAGGAAATAACAAGTTCCCCGGAAGAGATAGCATTCGATGGTTGCACAAGTATCATTGTAGGAAGAGCAGCTTCCGTAGATGGTTCAACCATAACCTCGCATTCATGCGATAGCCGGACGGACAGGACCTGGATCAATATTGTCCCCCGCAAACAGCACAAGCAAGGAGATGAATGCGCTGTTTATCTCGAACCAAAAAGAACCAAAGGTCCGGATGACGCTGATGTTATTGAAGCAGGGTTTATTCCACAGGTATCAGAAACCTATGCCTACATCAATACTGCATACCCGGTGATGAATGAATACCAGCTGGCAATCGGCGAAACAACCTTCGGGGGAAAGCGTGAATTACGATCGCAGGAGGGATTACTGAATTGTCCTGAACTCTACCGGCTGGCTCTTGAAAGAGCAAAAACAGCCCGTGAAGCAATCCGGGTGATTGATGGGCTGACACGGAAATATGGATACAATGACTGGGGTGAATGTTTTACATTTGCCGATCCGGATGAAACCTGGCATTTTGAAATACTGGGCCCCGGACGGGGAAAAATCGGGGCTGTATGGGCAGCAGTGCGAATTCCGGATGATGAGGTCGGTGTATCGGCAAACTTAAGCCGCATTCGCTATCTTAACCTGGATGACCCGGAAAATTACATGGCATCAGAGAATGTCTTTTCACTGGCCGAAGAACTGGGCTGGTGGAGTAAGGATAGCGGAGAACCATTCAAGTTCTGCTATGCCTATGCAGACCGCAGAAGCATGGCATGCCGCAGGCGGGAATGGCGGGTGTTAAGCCTGGTTGCACCATCACTGAACCTCGATCCCAACGGGGAAAATTTCCCTCTTTCCGTAAAGCCGGATAAAAAAGTTTCGGTGCAGGATGTGCTGGAAATGTTCCGCAATTATTTCCAGGATACACCGTTTGATATGACATCATCACTTACAACTGTCGACCGCAGTGGCAATGTTGTGAAAAGCCCGGTGGCCAATCCCTTCATGAATAATGATACAAGGGCATTACTCAAAGTTCCCTATGAACGAACCATCGCCTGTTCGCGGGCAACTTATGTACAGGTTACACAATCACGGAACTGGTTGCCTGATCCCATCGGTGGTGTGGTTTGGCTGGGATATGATAACCCGGCAACAACTCCTCACCTACCCTTCTATTGCGGTATCAGTGCCATGCCGGAGTCCTATACCATTGACGGACGGGAAAGATTCCGGCGCGATTGCGCCTGGTGGGCATTTCGCCGTGTCAGTAAATTGACCAGCTTCAGGTACCAGGTCATGAGCATGGAAGTTGAAAAAGTATGGAAAGAAATTGAAGACAACGCCTTCTCCGGACAGAAAGCATTTGAGGAGGAAATGGTGGAACTCAATGAAAAGGATCCTGAAAAAGTCAAAGAATTGCTGACGAAGTATTCCATCGATATTGCGAATGATGCGGTTGAACGATACTGGCTCCTGGGAGATGAATTGTGGAGCATGTATCATGATTATTTTTAGTAACCAGCTTACCCGGTAACAAAAAAAAGACTCATTTGCGAATGATTGGTTATCCTTCGTTTTTCGGTAAACGGTCACGATGCCCGCCCTGTGAAATAGTACTCAAAAAGATTTCAGTGGAATTTAATTGTTGTCTTTATTTCACAGGGGCCGCCCTGTGAAACAATGCTTAACATTAGTACTCTGTCCGGGGCAGCCACTTTTTCACAGGGCCCGTTTCGTAATGCGGCAACGAAGTTCAGGTTTTTCTGATTGAGGTATGATATGTTCCGGTCCAGGAAACGCCTTCCCAATGAATAACCATGTAGTTGGACCGTTTGTATACGTGGTTGTATTGACCCCGGCATGAATGCCGGGGCTATTGGCTTTTCCCGTTAGGGATCACTATGTGACAACTCCTCCGGAACTAATTATCCAATTCTTAATCAGCTATATAACAGATTATTAGATAACTTTCCTTTAGAAACGGATACGTAATTGGATACAGTTACCTAATAATCAATAGTGCCATCATTATATTTACAAAATATCGTAAATTTAATCCTGCTTGCAAATACCGGTGTTAGTGAGCACCTAATATCGGATCATGCTGAGCATATGATTCCGGAAATGGTTGAGCACCTTAAACCAGAACGTAAACATCACAAGATCAAAACAAAACGATTATATGATTAAATTACAAACAGACTGCTCACCTTAAACCGGAATAGGGTGCTCACTAGCGCCGGATTTTCCAGCTATACCAGGTACCTGTTCCTTGCTAAAATCCATGGGTTTTCTTGTTTAGTTTGACATGTTATTCATACCTTAAGGAGTCTACCGGATTGGAAATAGCGGTTTTAATCGCTTGATAACTCATAGCGAATAGTGCAATAATAATAGTTACTACAGAACCTAAAAGAAATGACACTATGGACAGGTTAATATGATAAGCAAATCCCCTCAACCACCAGTTCATTGTAAAATATGAGATCGGTATTGTAAGAAGAATTGCAATCAATACCCATTTAATCAATTCGTGGACATGGTGTGAAATGATATTATAAACTGATGCTCCGTGAACCTTACGTATTCCAATATCCCGGGTTTTCTGTTCAGCAATAAAAAGTGATAACCCATACAAACCCAAACAAGCTATTATAATTTGTATTAAAGCTAAAACCCGAATCCCTTTGCCTATCTTTATTTCCTGTTGATATAATACTTCAATCCTATCATTTAAAAAACCGTATTGTAAAGGATAGTCCGGAGAGTAAGTATTCCAACATTTACTTATAAATGATAATACTTCCTTAGTATGACCAGGCTCAATCTTAATGGCTACATGTCTAACCCCAGCAAATTGACCTGTTTCTTTGATTAGTGTCAATACCAGTGGCTCTATTTCCTGATGCATTGGCTTAAAATGAAAATCTTCCATGATTCCAATAACCTCTGCATCCTTAAATAAAGTACTCGTGCTTATTCTCCTGCCTATTATATCTTTCCCTCCCATTAGCCTTGCTGCAGTTTCATTTATTAATACGGCATTCTCTTTATCAGTAATAAAATCCAGGGAAAAATTTCGCCCATCAACAATATTTATCTGATAAAAGTCAACAAAGTTTTGTTCAACACGTGACTGACGGATTATAAACCGCTCATCTTCTTCTTGTCCCGGCCAGGTACACCAGCTGCCTGATGTTATACTATAGGGAAGGTTGAATGAAGCAGTATGCTCTAATATTCTTAGATCATTTTTAAGTGCATTGGTGAATGGAAGATAATTCAGTCTTAAATCAGGATCGTTAAGATCAATTAAGACAACTTGTTCACCATAAACCTTAGAGCTTTCTTTCGTCAGATATTTTAATTGTGCATCTACTGTTAAAGTAGCAATTAGTAATATATTGGTTATTACAAATTGCAATACAATCAAACCAGAACGAAGTTTTGCTTTACCTGATATGGTCACGTTTTTACCACCTAAATGAAGTGAAGAGAATCGTGAAAACCGTAAAGCCGGAATAAACCCTGAAAAAAGACCTATGAGCAAAGGAAGACCAAATAAAATTGCAGCCGAAATGGCATCTTCATAAATATTAAAAGATAGAGGACGATCCCAAAAACGCCTTATTCCAGGCAGAAAAATATAAAAAAGGATAACACCTAACATCATAGAGACATAAGAAATCAACAGGGATTCAGTTATGAAGAATCGCCTAATTTCTTTCGGACTTGAACCCAGGACTTTTCGTAATCCAATTTCTTTTTCCCTTTTTAATGATTGAGCTGTGGCCAGATTAATATAGTTGCAACACACCATCAAAATGATGAATAACAAAATCACAATCAGGATATTAACATAAGACATATCTGTATTTACATCCATATCTGCCTGGAGATTACCACTAACATGAATTTTCTTCAGTAGCTGAAGATGGTATTCAGGTCGTTCCAAATTATATTTCTTATTCAAACCTGGTAATTTACTTGTCAGATCTTCCTCCTTTACATTCTCTCTAAGCTTTATATAAGTAAAAAAGTTTCTGGAATCCCAATCCGACAGAACATTTTCACCGAAGATAGATTTCAGGCTTGACATTGAGGCAATAAAATCATATCGAAAATGAGTGTTTTCAGGGGGAGTATCAATTATACCTTGAACGTGAAATTCTAATTCATTCCCAAAAACAATTGTTTTACCGACCAGATCCTCTGTTCCAAAGTATTGGTGAGCAGCTTTTCTTGTGATCAGCAGGGAAAACGGACCTTTGAAGTATTCTTCATCATACTCCTGGGCATCAGAAATAGAAAATATATCCATTATTTCTGGGTCCGCAAAATATATGCGCTGGTTCTGGAAAATGACATCCTCAATTCGAATAAATCCTTCAATGTACATTATCCTACCTACCTGTTCAACCTCCGGAAACATTTCTGCCAGTGCATCAGAAAGACTAGCCTGAGTCCGGCTACTGCTACGATCCACTATCCTGTAAATTCTGTGTGCATCTCTATGAAATACATCATAGCTTAATTCATAACGGATCAATGATATGAGACAGAGACTTATTATCATACCCAGAATCAAACCTAAAAGGTTAATGAGCGAATACTTCCAGAACTTCCTTATATTTCTTAAGGATGATTTTATGAAACTTACAAACATTTTTTAAGGTCCTCCTTCTTTTCAAGTTCTTGTTCAATCTCTTTCAACATCTCCTCCAGGTTTTCAATACTTATATTGTTCTCTGAAGCAAAGAAAGATGCCATTTGAGGAAATGAATTATTGAAATATTTCGAAAGAAATTCACGAAAATGGACTCGTGTGTATTCTTCTTTCGATATCAGAGGATAATATTCATACGTTGTCCCATATGATTTGTGATTCACAAATCCTTTCTTCTCCAGAACCCTGACTACTGTCGATACTGTATTATAAGCGGGTTTTGGATCTGGCAGTCTCTCCAGGATATCTCTAACCAGGACTTTTTCAAGCTGCCAAATTACATGCATGATTTGTTCTTCTGCCTTCGTAAGTGTTTTCATATTACAAATATAAAACTAATTTTCTAGTTTTTCAACTATATTTGTAATATTTTCACTATTTTTATAGTTAAAAATAAGTAACCGTCTTAATATCACGAAGATAGAGACAGAAATATTTTGAGAATGTTTTACCCGCTGGGGAATATTAGATTTGGATCTTTTGTGAAGTCAAAACAGAAAATGTGAGAAAGTAACGGGGAGGTAGGTAAATAGTTTTTACTCAAAATCCCGGTAGAGAAGGTATTTTTTACGAATTTCTTTAAACGCATTTATCTCATCCTTCCAACTTGCTGAAATAGTTAAAACATCATACCCTTCAATAATATACTCTTACTTATACTCTTGAATTCCTTCTATTTGAGAACAAACCTCAAAAAGAGACAATCCAAATAAAGAATAGACTTCAATTATTGAGAATTCATGGTCAATTTTTACTCAGAAAATTGCTGTATTTGAGATCTAACCTCAAATACAGCCCGTTTAAATGCAGAAATTACGTCTTGGAAATGTAATAGTCAAATGCAGTCGGAATACGACTGTCTCTGTTCAATCGGCCCGCTACTGCAATTATCTCCCTGAATTAAGGCTAAATAATTGAGCTATTATTTACCTTTCTCTGGTAAATACCTTAGGTAACATAAGCAAAGGATTAATTTCCAAAATAACGGACGATTTTTCACAAAACAGTCTCTTAATATGCAACCCATTTAGTCCGGATTGGTTTGAAGACATACAATGGCAACTTGGATTTCTGGCATGATTTATGTACATTTATTAGAGTAAACCAAACAACTATTGCGCATATAAGGGATATAAACGGAATGCGTTTATCTACTAGTAGCAAGCCAAATCGCAACCGTTTTTAGCATTTATACATCTTAGTATTAAGGCACAAAAGCTAAAAGCTATGAAAAAGCATATCATTTTTTCTATTATTGTCTTTTTAACGATTAGCTGTGAGAAAAATGATGAAATCTTACTAGATCAGTACAAAAATTTATTTGGGACATGGGATGTGATCAATAAAACGGGTGGATGGACTGGGGCTACTGTTACAGATTTTGATGTTATAGAAATTAAGAACGAATATTCTTTTAAGTTAATCTTCGAACAAGAGGTAATTGCTAATGGAGTTATTGATATCATAAAACAAACTAGTTCAGAGCTAAAGATAGATTTTAAACCCAACAAGACAGGAATCTGTGTATCATTGTTAACAAGTGACCAAAATGTTAAATTCTTTGGGACTGATACCATATCATTTAATGATGGAGTATTGGATGGATATTCTTATAAGCTAAGTAGATCAAATACCCTAAGTATCAAATAATTATAGAGAGGCCAGCTACTAACAAACCAGCAAATTCTATTAAAACAGCATTTGCTGTTGAACGTTA
>CAYMFM010000094.1:0-13685 GCA_964389685.1 uncultured Rikenellaceae bacterium | reverse complement strand
GCTACAAAAAGAACCAGGAAAAGGAACAGGATTCCAATCACTCCCCAGTTGCTCAATTGTTCTTCGTTATTCATTACTTTAGATTTTATCACCTTTCATTACTGGAGACGAATAACTCGTTTGTATATTTTAATTCCAGAAAAAAACCTGTCAGGTTTAAATTGCAGTATACAAGTATCTCTTTTCAGAATTTCTTTTTTCAACGAAATTTTTTCCTGATCTTTAAATGATTTATGAATAGAGCAACTGACATACCAGTCATCAGGATTTCCCGCTTATCCAAATCCTATTTCAAAGGGGAAGTTGAGATCCCGGCTTTGCGGGATGTTACCTTTGCGGTGAACCCGGGGGAAATTTTTTCCATCGTGGGCAAATCCGGTTCCGGAAAATCAACCCTGCTGAATTTGATCGGCGGATTGGATCATGCCTCTGCCGGTGAAATTATTTTTAACGAGAGGAACCTGAGCAGGATGAAGCGGTCTGAACTTGCCCTGCACCGGAGATTCTCGGTTGGAATGATCTTTCAATCCTTCAATCTCATCAATTCACGGACAGCCCTTGAGAATGTCAGCCTTGCCCTTACCTTCGGCGGAATCCCCCGAAGGCTGCGGAAACAACGATCGATTGAATTACTGGATCAGGTCGGACTGGGAGCACGCTTAACGCATAAACCCTCCGAATTGTCAGGTGGAGAGGCCCAACGGGTTGCCATTGCCAGGGCACTCGCAAATAACCCGAAGGTGCTGCTTGCTGATGAACCGACAGGAAACCTCGACAGTGCCACCTCTGAAGAGATCATTGCACTCTTGCTGGCACTGAATCAGGAAAAAGGAATTACCATCCTGCTGGTTACCCATGATCAGGAGACTGCTGAAAAGGTCTCTAAAGCAGTCATCCGGTTGAAAGATGGAGAAATTATTAATCGGTAAACCAAACCAGTGAAGATGAACCTGCTGGATATGATCATCCTTGGATTTGAAAACCTTTGGCGCACAAAGTTAAGGACCACGCTTACTGTCATTGGTGTTGTTGTGGGTATCGGAGCATTAACCTCTATGATCTCATTTGGAACCGGGATGCAGAAAAACATTACCGATGCCTTCAGGAATAACAACCTCTTTACAAGCCTGACCGTTACGTCGGAGAAAATAGATATTCAGCAGATGATGAGTGGGAATTTTGAGGTAGATACCATCAGTAAAGATGCTGTTCTGCTAACCGATTCAGTGGTTAGAGCAATACAGCAGATTCCCGGGGTCGAGATTGCTTTTCCGGAAGTTACCTTTCCGGCAAGGTTGCGCCTGGGAAATTCAGAGACAAACACAACAGTTCAGGCTGTGCCTGCAAAAATCGGGGAGCTTAAACCCTACAATGATCTTCTCGGAGGTTCATTTTTCCCTCATGATTCCGCTGCTGCCGCCGTGATCCGGTGGGAAACCCTTCGAAGAATGAAACTGGTAGTGGATGACCCGGAAAACCCGGTTATCCTTACTGCCAAAGATTCACTGGATGGTGTAAAAATTATTGCTATTGATTCCATTGTTGGAAAAAACATCAACCTCATATCAGCAGTTATCCGTTTACCACGAATGCCATTGAATCCAATCCGTGCGATGCAGGTTTTCGAAGATGATCCATTCAGTGAAAAGGTCACACCCCTCAGGATAACAGGGATATTGAAACGCTCCTCACCCTTTACCAGCAACATCTTCAGTGGTGGTATTCTGATACCCATGAAAACCGCTGATCAGATACCAAGGGTCAGTTTTGAAACGGTTCTTGATTTTTTAAGCAACAGCGAAAACAGGGGAAAATACCAGACCATCCATGTCAGGGTTGAGGAGATAAAAGATCTGGAACCGGTCAGGATGAAACTGGTGGAGATGGGGGTGGAAGTATTCACAATCACCGATCAGTTCAAAGAGATAAAGCGTGGATTCCTGATCATGGATACTATCCTTGGGGCAATTGGAACCATTGCCCTCTTTGTAGCCTCCCTGGGAATCATAAACACCATGATCATGTCGATACTGGAAAGGACCAGGGATATCGGTATCATGAAAGCGATCGGTGGTGCAGAGAGTGATATTCGAAAGATCTTTTTTGTCGAGGCCGCATCCATCGGTTTCCTGGGAGCACTGTTCGGACTGATCCTTGGCTGGGGAGTGACCCGCGTAGCCAACTTCGTGGCCAATACGAAACTGATACCACAGGGTGAAGCACCAATCGATCTCTTTTATTTTCCATTGTGGCTGATCCTTGGAGCTGTAGCCTTCTCAATGGTTGTAAGCCTTGCTGCAGGACTCTACCCTGCTATCCGGGCAGCACGCATCGATCCGGTAAAAGCCCTTAGACACGACTGAAGTAACAGGAGCAGACAATGCCTGAGACCCATTGAGAATCAAAGGATCAATGGACTGTTCCTGATAAATCGCTCCGGAGGCCGTGCCTGCCGGCAGGCAGGTGCGGAACCATATCGTTATGAAGCTGCAAGCTCCTCACCAACAGGATAATCCTGACTGACAGAGTAATAGAGCGTTGCAAAAGCACACCGGATCCACATGATCGAAAAAATCATCCCGATCCCTAAGCAGATTAAACCGGCTAATGCAATCGGTATCGCTAATAATCCCATGAAGAAAATAGTAAAGCCATGTCCTTTGGTCATCCGCCAGCTTGCCTTAATCGCTACTATTGGATCCAGTTGCCTGTCAATGACCAGGTACCTCACGAACGCCAGCCGGCAGGCTACAAAGATACCCGGTATGATCAGGAAAAAGAAACCAATACCGATCAAAAAACCGGTTAGTATGCTGGCGAGCACCACATTAAGGTAATTCTCAAATCCGCTGAACATATCCTTGATCTCTAACTTTTCATTCCGGACCCCCTTCAAAAACGCATAGCTTGCACCATAATCAATGGGAGCCAGGAAAAGTATCGCATAGGCAAGAACAAACAGCTGGAGAAAGAATACAAAAAACATGATAGCCGGACCATGACCATTGGTAAGGGCGCCTAATCCCCCCAGCGGTGCCAGGACAAGCAGGACAATAATACTGATCAGAAACAGCTCCAGGAAATATTTTAAAAACTGCTTCCAACCGTATCCATATGAACCTCCAACGGTTGACCTTGGAATGCCATTGGATTCCTGGTTTGTTTTTACCTGTTCGCTCATAATTTAAATCCTCCAAGTTTAAGTTAAAAAATGATAGTTGATGCTTGACCGGATCATTTTGATTCCGGAATCTGATGCTAAAATAGGGTAGAATTCATATCCATTTTAGCGACTTAAGTTGGATTCTTATAAAACACGACTTAAGTTGGACGATTAGGCGCATGAAAAATTCGTTATTGCAGGTGATAAGAAGAATTTTCTCTACTTTTGGGTATCAGACCCTTCCTTTGAGCAATGGAACTGATTTATATTGGCATTATTAACCTTTCACTGGCTGGTATCCTGTTTACCATCTTTCTTACCTCAATGATGAACAAAAAATACAGGCTGCCCTTTCTCTCCAGCTACCTTTATTTTCAGATCTTTCTTGCCATATTCGGAACCTATGGCATCCTGGTTCCCGGTATTATACGGGTCGTGCTCGCTAACCAGGAGATCTCTGCCGATGACGTGGAGAAAATCAGCCATTTCTTTACCTTTCTAGGATTTCCTTTCCTGGTCCTTGCCTGGTATATGTTTTTGAGGTGTTGTCATGAACTGATTGATACCGGACTATCGGCATGTAAAACCTTTTCATACCTGATAATCTGGTTCCTGTTTTTTGCAGGATATGGGGTTGTCCTCTACTTTTTTCAGGATTTAAGCTACAGATATTTTCCGTTAATCTCCAAATTGATCGGAATTATTATTGGAGGATTGGGATTGCTTGTTCTGGTTCATGGTACCATTACCATACTGATGTCCCTTCAAGGAAAGGAGAAATCCCATAAAAGAGCATTGTTCCGGTTTGCTGTCCTGAACCTGATCATTTTCTTCGGTGTAATCACCTTACTGCTGCTTGCCGATAAGCATCAATACATTGGAGCAGCCTTTATCTTCCTCTTTTTTACCTCATCCGTTCTACCCGTGATATCTATTCGTTCCTATCTGATCCAATCGATTCCTGTTCCCGAAAGCAAACTGGATGGTATTGGAAATATGGAACAGTTTATCAGTGAATTTGGGATTTCGAAACGGGAAGAAGAGATCATTCAGCAGATCTGTCTGGGAAAATCGAACAAAGAGATCAGTGATAACCTCTTTATCACACTCCAGACGGTGAAAGATCATGTCTACAGGATATTCCTCAAAACCGGCGTAAAGAACCGGATTCAACTCTCAAACCTGATCCGGAAACTATCGGGTAACTGAAAATCCTGCTTGCTGCCAGGCAGGCATCCGGGATTCTCTTCTTAATATACTCCAGAATACGCATGAAAAATTCGTCTATTGGATAGCTAAATAGATCTTAAAATATGAAACCAAAATCTGTTACCTAAATACTGAAGAAATACACGGTAGGCAGATGAGAACCATAAACCATCCTACTCGTAACTGATCGCTTTCACCGGGTTTCTCGTAGCTGCATAAATGGTTTGCACACTGACGGTTATGATGGCAAAGAAGAGGGCGATCAGGGCAGCCACGAAAAAAGCCCAGTAGGGCATGTTAATCCGGTAAGCAAAATTCTGCAACCAGCTTTTCATGACCAAATAAGCTACCGGCCAGGCAACGAGGTTGGACATCAATCCCCAGAGGATAAATTCTTTCGAGAATAACCTGACGATCTCTGGAACCGAAGCACCCAACACTTTCCGTATGCCAATCTCTTTGGTCCGCTGCTCAGCCATGAACGATGCCAGACCCAGCAACCCGAGACTTGCAATAAAAATGGCAAGAATGGAAAAAACCCCGAATATTTTTCCCGTGCGTTGTTCTGTCTGGTGCAAGGCATTGAAATTGTCCTCCAGGAAAAAGTAGCGGAACGGCTGATTGGGCACTATCTTCTTCCAGGTTTTTTCAGCATGCTTTATGATCTCGGCGGTTCGTTTGGAATCGATCCGGAAAGACATATACAATGGGAAATAGTGCCTGGGAAGGTAGATGACAAGATTCTCAATGGGATCGCGAAGGGAGTTGAAATGGAAATCCTTCACCACCCCGATGATCTCGTGTGTCGTTCGTTCATCTATACCTTCCGCTATTTCAACGATTTTCTTTCCTGCCGGATTTTTAAATCCAAGATCTTTAGCAGCCGTTTCATTAATGACAAACGCCATCGAATCCGATTTGAATTTTTTTGAGAAGAACCGGCCATCGACCAGCTCATACCCGAATGTATTCAGGACTTCATAATCACCCCGCAGGAGCCTGAAATGAAACAGTTCCTCTGCCGGTGAATCTTCACGTTGAAAGACGGTCCCATCCCAACCCGACATTCCGGGAATGGCAGAAGTAACCGATCCGTTCAATGCTCCGGGATGCTTTAATATCTCGTCCTTGAATACCGTTACTTTTTCTTCCAATCCATATGCACGGTCAATGACCAGCACATGTTCTTTCTTAAATCCCAGTTTCTTGTTCCTGATGAATTCGAGTTGTTGATATACGACAAGGGTGCAAATGATGATAACGATCGAAATAGCATACTGGAAAATAACCAGACCGCTTCTGAACCACGCTTTCTTTGCCCCTGTATTAACCTCACCCCGGATAACCGTTAAAATCTGGAAGGAAGAGATCATAAAAGCGGAGTAGCTCCCCGATAGGAAACCTACTACTATGATCAATAACAGGAAACCGGGAAGAACAGACCAGTTGCTTAAATAATGAATGGATAATTCTTTGCCCGAAATATTATTGAACAGTGGTAGCATTAATTCAACAATGACCAGCGAAAACAGAAGAGCTGTGGTTGTCAGGAACGTGGATTCAGCTAAAAACTGTACAATCAGTTTCCCGCGACTGGATCCCATAACTTTTCTCATGCCTACTTCCCGGGCTCGTATACTTGATTTTGCAGACGTGAGGTTGGTGAAGTTTATACAGGCTAACAGCAGGATAAAAAAAGCAATGATCGAAAAGAAATAGACGTAGGTAATATCTCCGATGGGTTCAATCTGATGGGTCGCTTCTGAATGCAGGTAGATCTTTGTGAGCGGATCAAGGAAATAATTCATGTTGTTTCCCGATGCAGACCAGTCATCAAGCGTGATCCCCAAAGCCTCTAAAATCTGCGGACCGACATGCCGCTCCATAAACGCGGGTAGCTTGGCTGCAAACTTGTCCGGAGGATATCCCTCCTTTAAAACAACATAGGTATAGAGATAGTCACTCAACCAGTTTTCCTCTTCACTGCGCTTCAATGTTTTAATCGAAGCGAGGACATCAAAATGAAAATGGGAATTCTCCGGAACATCCTGTGCTACTCCGGTAACCATAAAATCATTACCGTCCGCTTCATGAAGCACTTTCCCGATCGGATCCTCATCACCAAAGTACTTCTCCGCTGTGGATTCAGTCAGCACCATGGTATGCGGCTTTGCAAGAGCCGTTTCCGGATTCCCTTTTACCAGGGGAAAGGTAAAGACATCAAAAAAAGAGGAGTCAACGTAGAGGTACCGAGCCTCAAAGAAACTCTTCTCTTCGTAGGTAATGACGGTATTTATTCCCGGTTGAATCCGCGTTGCTGCCTCAACTTCAGGAAACTCTTCCACAAGCGTCCTGGCAACAGGTGCCTGGGTGGTGCTACCGATGAATTTCCGGTCACCAATATTACCCCTCTGCCCGACCCGGTAAATCCGGTTTGCTTTTTCATGAAAGCGGTCATAACTCAGTTCATCCCCGACAAACAGAAATATCAATATGGAACATGCCATCCCGATAGCAAGCCCGGCAATGTTGATGAAGGAAAAACCTTTATAACGTGAGAGATTCCTCCCGGCTATTTTTAAGTAGTTCTGAAACATAATAAAAGGCCTGTCATGAATTCCAGTAAATGATTTCAATTTACATACCAAACATTCTAAACCAATGAAATTTAAATAAATAGGATAACATCCTCCTGAATCATGGTCAATTGGTTTTGCACGAAACCGTTACAATAGGTGTGCGATTATGGACAGGTAAAAAACAGAACATCCCCTTCCATTGAATTGGAAATGGGGATGCCCGCAAATGGGCAATAGCCTGTTAATCAGAACCTTATTCGATGATGATCTTCCTGAACACCTCTTCCTCCTTCGTCCAAACCTTCAGGATATAGAAACCTTTGGACATACCGGAAACATCCAGTGTCTCATGAATCTGGCTGGATGATGGGTATTCATGAATAAAGATCTTTTGACCGATTCCATTTAAAATTTCCAGATAAAGATCCTTAACGGTTTCAATCTCAAGGACAATGTTTAGAAAATCACCTGCCGGGTTGGGATATACCAGCAGGTTGTCTTCTATCCCTTTAGTTTCCGGTACAGAGGTCAGGGAAGCAATGAATACCGAGTCTGTTGCTGTGCATCCATTCAGATCAGTTACCACCAACGTATACCAGCCCGTGGTCGTCGCTTCCAACGTTCTGCTACCCTCTACTCCGTTCCATTCATATACTGCAAAATCTGCTCCTGCATCCAGCAGATAGGGGAGGGTTGTTTTGATGGTGTCATTTACACCACCCAGATCAACGGTTGGGTTGATGTAATGAGAAATATCCCGGACAAGAGTATCATTCGATGTATCATCATCTTCTGCATACGTCACGGATACCCGGATATTGTAATCACCTTTAGCCGAAAAATCAAACTTTTTCGTAAAGGTATAGAGTATAAAATCATTCGGCAGAAAATCCTTCGACAACAGGATCTGTTCTGTGGCAGGAGATCCCCCGTCGACAATAGCGGTAACCTGGAATTGTGGATTTGAAAGGGTAACGGTCCCAACATTCCGGATGTGTATTTTCATCAGTTCCTGGTTGCCCAGGTAACAGGCGCTTAACGGATTCACCAGGCTGTCGATAACGACATCCGTGATGTCTTCAAAGGTTACCTGGATCTCATCCATAGCTGGGCATCCGTATGTGTTGGTTACCGTTACGGAATAGATATGATCCGGTGTCTGGTCATCGTAATCTACCGTATAGTAACGGTTGGTTGACCCATCCTGCCAGAGATACGATGAATAACCGGGACCGGCATCAAGAATCAATTCCTTTACATATGAGATCTGATCAGGACCCAGAGATACCGTTGGGTATCCATAAACCTGCACGGCCTGGTTGATCGTATTGTTGGTTAACACCGAATCCATCCTGTAGAATGCTTCAATGGTGAATGTATACGATCCAATAGAGCTCATATCGAACGGATCACTGAAGGAGAAGAAGACGGAATCACCGGGGAATACCTTAGTCCCGGTAAACAATGTGTCGTATTTGAGTGGACCGGCATCCATCCGGTAATTGAAAGCGATGGTGTCCTGAACCTGTACGGTATCCGATCCGCTGTTCTTTACATAAAGGTAAAGGATTTCACTACTCGACAAACCACAGGAGCTGACCGGGCTGTGAAGCTGGTCTATCTTGATATCCGGAAATACCAGTGTGACATGAACGGAATCCCTGTTCTCACATTGTGTTCCCTGCTTCACGGTTACCGAGTACCACCCGGTTGTGTCAACCAGTAGTGTCCGGTTGGTTGAGCCGTCATTCCAGAGGTACGAATCATAACCGGCACCGGCATCGATGACATAGGTAAGGGACCGGATTACAACTGCCGGTCCAAGGTCGATCGAGGTTATACCATATACCGTCACATTGGTGTTAAAGGAGTCGTTCCCGGGGTTATCATCATAGGCTAATATAGTGTACGCTGTCAACGAATAGGTAGCTATTGCTGACATATCCATCGGAGTTGTAGTAAAGGTGTAAACAATGGTACTATCCGGGTAGAAGGTGCTGTCAAGAACCAGTAGCTCCTCAACAGCCGGATCACTGTCCAGCTGGTAGCCCACGGTAAGCTGGTCACCGGCAAGCAGTGTATCGGTACCATAATTTGTTATCTCAACTTTGGGTAGAACAGCATCCCCGATCTCACAATCGGAAACAGGATAGATAATATCACTAACCCCGGCATCAGCAATAAGACGGTATACATAGGTTGTATCAGAAAAGGTGCATAAACCGTTATCTATTATAACCCAATACACTGCAGTAGCTATCTCGGTTACATGAAACTGCGGATCGGTTGACCAATCCTGCCACAGGTACGTATCCGCCGGATTGCCCGTATAAGCGTCAAGCACTATCGTATCCGGCCGGACCGTATAAATTGAATAGGGCAGGTCCACAAAGGGCGTTTCAAGAATATCAAACGATTTGGAGGAACTATCGTTTGTAAAGGTTTCATTATAAAACCTTCCATCATCCGGAAGGAGTGAAAACGCAGTAATGTTTTTTGTCCCCATAGAACCACCGCTGAAAAATTGTGTAAATGAATGTTGGAAGGTGGCATTTTTCAATACATTGCTTGCCAGGATGAAGGTGTCAATGACTGTGGGATCCGATTCATAGTCATACCCTGCTATTATGGTATCGCCTGCCATCAGGGTATCCAGTCCGAAATTTTGAATGGTTACCACAACATGGTCTGAAACATCCTGCGCACAGGCTGTAACCGGGCTGTCAATCGAGATCACACCAATATCCCGGGGCGCGTCATATATATAGATGTCGTCAATCCCGATTCCTTCATAAAGATCCGACTCATTGGAGGCCAGGTGAAAACGGAATTTAACACTGGGTTGGTCCCTGAATACAAGGGGATCAAGCAATATCCTGGCGGTTCTCCAGCCGGCAATCTCGTCCGTCCAGCCGTGATTACCATCAAGAACGGTTATGATATCGGAGTTATACCAGTTCCAGTTCCAGGCATCTCCATCTCCCTTGTTTCCCACACGCTCCCAGGTATCACCATTATCCAGGGAGTATTCGAGGTTAACTCCATCCATATCCTTCTCCAGGTGGGTGAAGATTTTGCATTCAAATACAGGAAAATCGATCCCGGTAAAATCGAAACAGGGACCCATCAAATGTGAATCTTCATTGTTATTGTAACTGCCGGTAAGGTTTGTGACCCATGCCTTTGTTCCGGACCCGGCAGTGTGGATGACCGAAGCAGCCGGTGCCCCATATGCCCATGATGCTGCTATTCCGGTTTTTCTCCAGAAATCAGCTCCAATCTCAAAATTCTGGAAATATGGTATGGAGTAAGTAGGATCAACATATAGTGTGGTGGACAGGGTATTATTTGAGGACTCCTCATCCACACCCAGCAACGTCTCAATGATCACCTCGTAGGTTCCGGGCAAAGAAAGGTCAACCTTATTGGTAAAATCATAGGATATCTCTCCTTCAAAAGGTATCGATCCGGGGATGGATTCATTTACATAACTGCTCCCTCCATTGAAGGAGTACCTCACCGGTATTCCTGCCGGTGTCGCGCCCGGACCGAAATTCCTGACCTTGATGGAAACGGTTTCTGCGGATGTATGCCCGCACCCGTCACTGGGAGAGGACAGAAGTGTCGGACCAACATCATACTCAACGTAATTCCCTGTCACTGAGAAATTCTCAATATTCCAGCCTGAAAAATGATTATTTAGGGTAGTAGGCCCCAGGTTGATTCGCATTTTGACATCGGATTTCCGGTATGCAGCAGGAATATTTAAGCTAAAGAAGGTCCACTGGTTATCGGTGATCAGGTTATTGTCATTGGTCCAGATCTCGTTCCAAGTACTCCCGTTGTTAAGGCTCAGCTCAATTGAGGCTGTATCCTGGTTCTCCACGTTGAGCCAACGTAAAAAATTAAGCTTGACATTGTTATAGTAGAATAGGTCAAAAGAGGGGGTGACAGCCAGGTTTACATACTTAGCAACGTTGGGCTCATAATCGCCTGCAAGAAATCCGAGCCCGGTCAGATCGTTCCCGATGATCATCGTATCACCTGCCGCATACTCCGGATCGGGATTCCCGATGTAGGTTCCTCCCAGTCCTGTCGGCCTGTTTCGTTCAAAATCTCCTGAAAGTACCCATCCCTTATCCGTAACAAAATCATCGTAAAAAACCGCTTCATAAATCGTCCGGTTACCGGAAGGCGAAGCCTCAACCGCAGGATAGGTGGTTCCGTTTATATCCATTTTATCCGCTTCAATAGCAATATCTGCGGTATTCAGATGTGTTGCCCCGGATTTCACGTCACAGGTTATCCACAATGAAGTATACCCCGTTGGGAGATCCAGGCTCAGATCCGAAAAGATTGCTTTACCGGAAGAGAAGGATGCCGAATCATATAGCTGCGAAGCATAAAAATCCTTGTTTGAATGGTTGACGAATAACTTTACTCCGTTCGTTTCGATGTCACCATCCGAACTATTCAGGGATTTCACCTCCAGGGAATTCAGGGTAACGCTGCTTGTGTTTCCTTTAACCTTGACATCGACCTGAAGCAAAGGATTATATTTTGAACCGGTTGGTATCGGATCCGTACTTTCCTGGGAAATAGTTACATCATCGACATACCGGTCCAGTTCGCCCGTTTCCACGACCGTCACATCATCAATGCATACTCCCCATCCATACTTTGTGGTGGCTTTGAATGCAAAATAACAGGTTGGACTGAATGCCTCTTCGGGAATCAGTATCGTCTGTTCTGACCACGATTCCACCGCTTCGGTATACTCTGCAATCTTGTTGGCTTCAACCCAGCTGCTGTCGGAATGGGTTTTGTAATAAACCCGCAACTCATCATTATGGATGCCGAATATACTGTTCCAGCTCATCTGTGCATGACGGAACCGCAATTCGGTCAATACTGAAAATTCCAGGTCAATGGGAGGGGTTATAAGTATAACGGATTCGTTACCAAGGCTTTCAAAAAAATAAAGTGCATTCACTGTCCCGCTGTAGGCATTGGTGGGTCTCCTGCTTCCCGGTATCTCTGGATGCTGCGTTCCTCCACCGTTAACAAAATCCCAGATCCTGTTGGGGGAAACCTCAAGCTCCGTTGTCCACCCCGGAGGCTTTTCGCCCGGATATTCATCAAAATTCTCAAAGAATAATGTGTACTGTGCATGCAACCAGTTCGAAAGGATGAGTGTCAATGCTGTAAAGAAGATGATTTTTTTCATGATTCAGTGTTCTAAAACATTTGTTTTTTTACGAATAGAAAATGTATTGGTTTCAATAAGTTATGTTAATTTGATGAATTATACGGTAAATGAGCCCGATGGTTGAAATCAATTGATAAAATTGCAATTCTGTCAAACCAAATGTAAACAAGTCCGTATAAATAACCATATTTATGGTTTTAATGAAGTTTCTGGCGAGACATAAATTCCTTCTGGTACTCCTGTTTGGGTTGCATTCCTTCACCGGTTTTTCCCAGACCGATGTTGAGTTCTGGTTTGTAGCTCCTGAGATAACCGAAAGCCATGGTAACTTTCCCGGGGGTGAACCCATTTATTTCCGGGTGTCGGCTATGGATTTACCCAGCACAGTCAGGATCCATCAACCCGCACGGCCGGCCGGGCTCGATACCACATTCTTTGTTCCGGCAAACAGCACGGTAACCATTGATGTTACTCCTTTTATAACTGATCTTGAGAATGATATCTATGATACTCCCCTTACCAAGGGAGTGCACATCACTTCAACAAATCTGATCACGGTGTATTACGATGAAGATCAATTTTACAACCGTGATATTTTTGCGCTGAAAGGCAGAAACGGTCTTGGGTATAACTTTTACACTCCCTTCAATGACTTGTGGAGGAATGGAATATACAATCCTGTTGTACCCTATTCATCCATCGATATCGTTGCCACAGAGGACAATACTCAGATCTGGATTACCCCTACGGCAAACGTTAAGGGAAATCCGGTGGATTATCCTGCAGGGATACCCTACATGGTAACCCTGGATCGTGGAGAGACCTATTCGGCCAGGGCTGTTACACAGCTTGCAGCAGACCATCTGGGAGGAACACACATTACGTCAAACAAACCCATAGCGGTCACCATTAAAGATGATTCCGTCTGGGCTCAACCCCAGGGTTGTAAAGACCTTATCGGAGACCAGATGGTTCCCGTTCAGCGGGTCGATGGCCGGAGGATCGTGGGTTATGAGTATATTGTAATGAGAGGAAAGATCAACCTGATCAATCCGACTGCAGTTCCTCCCGATCCTGTCGGTGTACCGACCGGAGAGCGGGTGTTTATTATGGCAATCCAGCCCAATACCCAGGTTTTTATCGATGGTGTCTTTTATGCAAATATTGCTTCTGCCGGCCAGCAGGTACGATACGAGCTGCGCAATAACTCCACTCACATCATGGGTGACAAACCCTTGTATGTCCTGCATGTGTCCGGGTTTGGATGTGAATTTGGCGGAGCCGTGCTGCCTACCATTGACGGTTGTACCGGTTCACTTGAGGTTAGTTTTACACGGTCAACCGCTGGAGGAGACAACCGGTTTTTCCTGAATATAATGACCCTCGATGCCGCCAAGGATGCCTTCACCATGCATTATGAGAATGGTTCAACGTTTGACATCCCAGCAAGCTGGTTCGAACCGGTCGGGGCAACAGGTTTTGTCTGTTTGAAAAATAACAATAAGGAATTTGCTAATGCTACGGG
>CAYMFM010000093.1:0-14077 GCA_964389685.1 uncultured Rikenellaceae bacterium | reverse complement strand
TGTTAAAATAGTCAGGATCAGCACCACCCTCCAGGTGTGGACCGTTATCAGAGGAGAAAATGATCAGCGTATTCTTATCCAGTCCAAGCGCCCTTACTTTCTCCAGGATCTCTCCTACCTGATCATCAAGAAGGGTAACCATGGCTGCAAAAGCAGCATGCGACTCCGGCTGCGAACCATAAGCACCCTGTCTGAATCCCTCTCCCTCATCGGTCCCCCTGTACTCCTTTTCCGGAAGGAACTGTCCACGAAACCGTACCATATACTCCTCCGGAGCAAACAGCTCAGCATGGGGAATGATCGAGGGGTAGTAAAGGAAGAATGGATGATCCTTATACTCTTCGATGAACTCCAGGGCTTTTTCGTGAATGAGATCCGGGCCATAGTTTCCCGTTTTATCTCCTTCATTCTCCGTAAGAATAACCTTCTCCTAGTTATGCCAGAGATGCCAGGTATAATAATGATGGGCTAACCGCTGACAGTTGTAACCGTAAAAAACATCGAACCCCTGGTTGTTCGGATCGCCCTCCGAACCCGGGTATCCCAGTCCCCATTTTCCAAAGGCACCCGTGACATACCCTTTTTCTTTCAAAAGCTCGGCAAGAGTATATGCCCGGTCAGGTAAGGGAACCTGACCCTCCGGCGTTTTCTCCATGTTACCCCGGATCGGTGTATGCCCGGTATGCTGCCCTGTCATCAATGCAGAACGTGAGGGTGCACAAACTGTTGAACCGGAATAGTGCTGGGTAAACCGGAGGCCCTCCGCAGCAAGCCTGTCCAGATTGGGGGTGCTGAATTTCTTCTGCCCGTAACATCCCAGATCACCATATCCCAAATCGTCCGCAAGAATGTAGATGATGTTCGGAGCTTTCTGTCGTTTCGTGCCACACCATATGCAGCATACCACGACGATTAATCCAACTAAAAGTTTAACAATCAACCATTTCGACTTCATTCACACCAGTTTTTATTGTACAATCAACATTTAACCAATACCATTTAACAAATAACCCTAACCTCTCTCCCTCTCATCACTTCTCACCTTCTCTCAGTCCCTTCGTCACTTCGTCTCCCCGTCACATAGTCTCCCCCTCTTATCGTCTCACAGCCTCATCTTTTTTTTTACCGAGTACCGAGTAACAGGCATCTCTATCTGCTCGATAACTCCTTAATTAATAACATATTAACATATAACTATTAACTCCCTCTTGGCTTCATCCCCAACCCCTTTAGGGGTGCCCTGTTTTTAGAAAGATACAGTTTTACGTGTAATTTATCTACCCGTCAGGGTCTTATAGACCTGGCGGCGTCTTTTTTAACAAACACTGACAGGTCTGTTAGACCCTGTCAGGTTTTAAACTCCGGAGGCTAAGGCGGAGGAAGGCTCCTACATAACAACTCCGGAGGAGTTGAAGTCTAAGACCCCCGGGTGAGCGAACATCTGGCGCAGCAACAGTAGTGAGCGCCTGCCTGCCGGCGAGGCAGGTAACCCGGGGTCATTGAAAATGCCCCCCTGTTCCAACTGCTTTATTATTCAGTGGGAAAACACTACATGGACCGGAACCCAGCAGAAATGAAGTAGAAAGAAAAATCCAAATGCCAAAAATCCTTTCGTACTGCGAACCTTTCTGTGCGACCTTAGCTTGCAATACAAATAAAATTTCTTGCCTAAAAGATCAATTTTTATTATTTTCCAACACAACTGTTAATTCAAAGATCACCATAAATAAATCCACCAAAATCCCTCAAAAAAATGAAAAACAAATTCACACGAAGACAATTCCTTCAAACCTCAGCAAAAGGGGCCCTGTTAATCGGAGCCGGCGGATCTCATCTCATCATTCAGGGGTGTGCAGGAAACAAAAAATATGATCTTATCATTGCCGGAGGAGTGGTATACGACGGACTGGGCAACCCGGGTAAGGCAGTTGATATTGCAATCAAAGATGATAAAATAGCCCTTATTGGTGAAAAACTGAACAGGGACAAAGCCGGCAGGATCATTGAAGCGGGCGGAATGGTCGTTTCTCCGGGATTTATTGACGTCCATACCCACACGGATATGGGATTGCTGGCAAATCCACTTGCAGAAAGTCATATCCGGCAGGGTATCACCACAGAAATAAGCGGCAATTGCGGTAGTTCTCCTTTCCCGGTGGCAGATGAAGTCTACGAAGAGATGAAAAAAGTGGTAAAGGATGAGTATGATGTTGACCTCAACTGGAGAGATATCAACGGGTTTTTTCAGCGGCTGGAAGAGAAAGGAATGGCACTGAATTATGTCACCTTGCTGGGACAGGGTGATTTGCGTGGAAAGGTGGTCGGATTCAATGACCAGCCGGCAACGCCGGAACAGATCACTCAAATGAAAATCATGCTGGATCAAAACATGAAAGCCGGAGCATGGGGGCTCTCAACCGGACTGGAATATGCGCCGGGCAGCTATGCCAATACGGAAGAGATCATTGAGCTGTGTCATGTGGTGGCTGCAAACAATGGCATCTATGCAACCCACATGAGGGATGAAGGAGACAGGCTGCTGGAAGCAATGGATGAAGCGATACGAATAGCCCGTGATACCGGTGTAAGTACCCAGATCTCACATTTCAAGGTAGCATACCCACGTAACTGGCACAAGATCGATGCAGCCATTGAAAAGCTTGATAAGGCGAAGGATGAGGGTATTCCGATACTGGCAGACCGGTATCCTTACATTGCCGGCTCAACCGGTTTGAGTCTCTATTTCCCGCTCTGGGCAAGACAGGGAACGACAAAGGATTTTGTTGCCCGGTTAAAGGATCCTGCACTGGATGAAAAGCTCCGTAGCTATTCACACAAGCAGGAAGAAAAAATCGGATCCTGGGAAACGATTCGAATCTGTTCCGTGTCAACAGATAAGAACAAGCACCTTGAAGGAAAGAATATCCTGGAAGCCTCCGCTGAAGCAGGAAAGGACACATATGATTTCATGCGGGATCTGCTGATTGAAGAGGAGAACCAGGTAGGTATGATCACTTTCATGATGAAAGAAGAAAATCTACAGCGTATCCTTGCCCACCCCCTGGTGAGCATCGGATCCGACGGTTCTGCCGTCGCACCCTATGGTGTACTGCATAAAGGGAAACCCCATCCGCGGTTTTACGGCACCTTCCCCAGGGTCCTTGGAAAATATGTCAGGGAAGAAAAGATCCTTACTCTCCCACAGGCAATCCGTAAAATAACCTCGGTTCCCGCAGATAAGTTTGGGTTCAACGGAAGGGGCAGGATCAGTGAAGGGTATTTCGCCGATCTGGTTGTCTTTGATCCCGATCGGGTGATTGACAGGGCTACCTGGGAAGACCCACATCAATATCCCGATGGCATAGGATACGTAATGGTGAACGGAAAGGTGGTAGTGGAAGGAGGAGAAACCACCGGAAACCTCCCCGGAAGGATCCTCAAAAAGAAACCCGCAACCTCCGTTTAGCGGAAATCGACCCCTCTATCGGATTTTCTACTTGCATTACGAGTGTTACTATCCTTATCCGGAATATCTATTGGATCTTAAACTGATAGATACCTGAATCGGATGTATTCCCCTGTGAATCTTTTGTTATTACCCTCCAGAAATAAATCGTGTTGGGTGCCACGCTTACATCACTCAACATGCTCTCCGTGATGTCGCTTACCATTATGCCTGGCGGAGATACCGTACCAAAATACACATCATACCCGGCAATATCACCATCAACGTCGCCCCCGGTCCAATCAAGGGTAATCATACCCGTTGGAGCAGACAGCGTTTCTGCCATTGCAGGTGTAACGATATCAGCCGGGAAGGGAGCATAGGATTCGATGGCCTTCCCGGCATTGTAGAACTTCCAGGTTTCACTGTGAGCCGTATCGGAAACAGAGAGGGATGTTGAAACGACAAACCAGGCATATGGCGTTGCCCGGTCCAGGACAAATGAATACCCGGTAGCTGTTGTTTGATTGACAGAGACAGATCCTGTATTCAGGTTTTTTACATTCAATTCGTACTCATCGGTATATTCACCCGCCTCCCATTCAAAGTGCACCGTGCTCTGGGTATCTGAAATATCCGTTCCTTCGTTACATAAAGAATTTTCGTAGGGGAAAATCAAGGTTGCAGCTGTCGGAACTTCAGTTGTGTCATCTGGCCTGGAATCATCCTTTCCACAACCAGAAACCAAATAGAGTATGATAATAAAAGGGAGAACCTTTTTCATTTCTTTACAATTTTAAATGTTGCCCGTGAAGTGTCGGATTTCACTGATACAATATAAATGCCTGCTGCCAGATGTGAGGCATCGACAGAAACCGACCCATTTAGTACCGGGAAATCTTTGGAGAATAATATATTCCCCAGGCAGGAGTAAATATTAATTTGAACTTCCTTCGAATCGTACCCGCCAACGAATACATTAAAATAATCGGTAAAGGGATTCGGATAGAAGACCACGTTATCTGACAAAAAGATGGTTTCTTCATAAATTCCCTGGCACTCAGCATCAGCTTTTACAGTAATGGTATTCTCACCTTTGTCGAGATTCAACGCAATAGAATGAGCCTGCGTAGTAAATATTAAGCCATTAAAATCAATGGTATAATTTGTTCCACCTGACATATGCAGCACAATCGTTTCATCCTCTGGATTGAAACTTGATAATACCGACAGATCTTCAGGTTCCGTAATAACGATCTCATAGCAATTTAAATAACCGGGTATATCATCGATGGTTAAACATAACTCATAGGTTCCGGCACGCAGGTTCCTGATTTCAACATCGTCCGTAAAGTTAATCGTGTCATTTAGTATTCCCCCGATGATCGTTGCATTATAATTATAGATTTGTCCGGCAGTAATATTTATTTTCCCATTGTTACTGCTCCTGCAGGTTTCACTTGTGGTCAGAATGGTAAAATTGTCAGCCGGAAGCGAAAAAAATGAACATCCGAACAAATCGACAAAATCACCATATGGAGTAGTTGGACACAGATCCTCAATGTCAGGAACCCCGTCGTTATCGTCATCATTACATTCGGTCCTGTATTGCGCCCACGGATCAATAAACCAATTTGCATATCCTTCAGATGCAATGGGATCATCTACCAAAACACACGTCAAATCCGGATTATCTGTAAGATTAAAGCTTATGATAATGTCGTTGTGCCCGTTGTTGGCATCGACACTTACTAATTGATTCGAGTAGCAGGATAGTACTGTTAAATTATGATTTTGTGTTATATCGATGGCTGTTAGCTGATTCGAAGAACAATACAATTCGGTTAAATTGCTATTCGCACTTACGTCAAGACTCGTAAGCATGTTATTCGCAACATTTAGCCTGGTTAAAGCTGTGTTGGATGAGACATTAATACCCGCTAATTGATTTCCTGAACAGTATAAATATTCTAATAAATCGTTACTATTGAAATCTAAATTCGTCAATGAGTTGTTCTTACAATCAAGCGTTACCAAATTAACAAAATCCTGTATCCCCGTTAATTCTGAGATTCCCTTGTTACTTATATACAAGCTGGTGAGATTGTTTATCCTGGCTGTTGGGACATAGTCATCCAAGGGACCAGTACTTGAATCATCATAGCCCATATCTTTCAGGGCTTGCTCCAAAGCATCATCAGGTACGTAAGTTTCATTGTAGTGACAATCCAGGCTGTATGTTGCGTTTGCATCTTTACTCCATCCCGGGGCCGAGCCGGCAAATGCCGGGTCATCCACCTCGATGCAGGTTAAATCCGGATTATCCGTAGCATCAAACGATGTTATATTGGTGTTAGTCCCATTCTGAATATCTATGCTGGTCAGTTGATTGGATTTACAGCTAACGGTTGTCAGACCCACGTTGTACATCAGGTCCAAGCTTGATAACTCATTTGAACTGCAGTCTAAACTGGACAGGGAAGTATGGTTCTTCAGATCAATTTCGGTTATACTATTGGATGCGAAATCCAATACTTCCAATAGTGTGTTGTCGCTTAAACCCAGGCTATCCAATTGGTTGTTGGAGCAAATTAACGTGGTCAAAGCCGTATTATTACCGAGATCCAGGCTATCCAGCAAATTAGAGGAAATATCCAGTGATCTCAAGGCTGCAAAGCCTTCGATCCCTGTTAAATCGGAGATGTTTTCACCGGAAATATCCAGATCGGTAATGGTATTTATCGCGTCGGTTAACACATAATCATCCACCGGACCTGTATCATAACCCAGGCTGATCAGAACCTGCTCAAAATGATCATCCGGCACATAGGTCTCATCGTACCGGCAATCTAAATTATAGGAGGCTATATCATCCTTTGTCCAACCGGGAGCATTATTCGCAAAAGCCGTATCATCCACTTCAATGCAGGTTAAGGAGGGATTATCCGTTAAATATAAAGATGAAAGCTGGCTATTATTGCCATTCTTTATATTTGCGCTTACCAATTGATTGGATGAACCATTCAGTGAAGTCAATTGGGCACTATTACTGAGATCCAGTGTTATAATAGAATTACCTGAGCAGGATAGCCTTTCCAATAAATCATTGCCACTTAGGTTTAATTCCTCAAGTTGATTATTGTTCACACTAAGAAATCTTAACAATACATTGGAACTTACATCCAGAACTGTTAGACTATTATCAGAACAAGATAAATCACTAAGTAAAATGTTCATGCCAGGATTAAGGCCGGTAAGTTGATTGTAATCGCAATCGAGGAATTCCAAAAGCAGGTTATTCGTTAGATTTAAATTGGATAGTTCATTATTCTTACAAGACAGTATTTTGAGAGAATCATTGCTGCTGACATTCAAGCTGGATAGTTGATTACCACTACAACTCAACTCGTTTAATAATTGATTATCAGTAATGTTAAGGTCCTTTAATTTATTGGTAGAGACAGAAATAGTTCTCAAAGAATCATTACTGGTAACATTAAGACTGGTAAGTTGATTATTATCACAACTGAGACTCCGCAGTAAAGTATTCAAACTAAAATTTAAACTTTTTATTTGGTTCGTATTGCAGTTTAGTTCTTCTAAATTAACATTACCACTTACATCCAGACTGGTTAAATAATTCAAGGAACAATCCAGCTTAACTAATGCAGCATTATTCAAAACATTCAGACCAGATAAATAATTGCTGGCACAAACAATTTCTTCTAATGCTGTATTAGCAGTTACGTCAATAGTAGTTAACTTATTGTTAGAGCAAAACAATTGCACTAATTTGGTGTTTTTACTTAGATCCAGTCCGCTGCCTGCAATATGATTTGAATTACAATTGAGGATTAGTAATTCTAAATTTTCGCTAACATCCAGTTCAGTCAATGCATTCCCATTGCAGACCAGTTGAACCAGATTTGTGTTCTTACTAACATCCAGTGTGCTTAATTTATTATCACCACAACTCAGACGGATCAATGAAGTATTGCTCTGTACATCCAGTTCTTTCAAATAGTTGCTAAAACAGGACAGGTTCTTTAACCCAATAATATTACTGATGTCAAGAGATGATAATTTATTTGACGAGCAGTTTAGGGAATCCAGGCCCACGAAATCTTCAATTCCGAGCAGATTAGAGATATTCTTCCCGCTTACATCAAGGGTCTTTATGGTGTTTATATCAGCGGTTACAACATAATTATCCAAAGAGCCCCAATCTAAGCCCAGAGCTATTAATGCGCGTTCAAAATTATCATCCGGCACGTAGGTTTTACCGGCATTGCAATCGAGGTTATAGGTAGCTATACCATCCTTGAACCAATTGGTTTCAGCTATTGCAGCATCAACGTCATCTACCTGAATGCAGGTTAGAAACGGGTTGTTGGTGGCATCCATATCGGCAAAAATACCACCCATCTCATTTCGTAATGTCAGTGCCCGTAGCAAATTTCCGGAACAATCCAAATAGACCAGGAACTCCTGCCGGGTCATATCCAGGTTGCTTAGAAAATTCAAGGAACAATCAAGCGTATCCAAAGCAAGAAAATCTTCAATTCCTGTTAAATCTGAAATATTCCGGCCGCTTATATCCAGGTATGTCAGGTTTTCAATATTAGCCGTTGGTACAAAATCATCGTTTGCAATATCATCATATGCAGCCAGCGCCGCTTCAAAATTATCATCCGGCACATAGGTAGTTGGATTACATGTAAAGTTATAGGTAGCTATTGCATCTTTTTGCCAGCCCGGGTAATTATTTGCCGCGACGGGATCATCAACTTTGATGCATCGTAAATTGGGATTGTTTGTAGAATTGAAGAGTTCAAGAATGCTATTTTGTCCATTACTAATATCCAGATCTGTCAATTGATTGTCTGAACAATTCAGGGAGGTTAATCCGATATTACTACTTGCATTCAAACCGTTCAGTAGGTTGGTTGAAACATCCAGGGTTGCCAGGGCTATGTTATTGACAAGATCTAAACTGCTTAATTGATTCGCTGCACAGATTAAATTCAATAGCATAACATTATTACTTACATCTAAATTCGTAAGTTGATTGTTCGCGCATGATAAGAATGTTAATGAATCGTTCTCCGTTACGCTCAGACTTGTTAGCTGATTGGAGGAACAGGTTAGGTTTGTAAGAAATTTATTGTTGCTGACATCCAGGGCGTTTAACTGGTTGCTTGAACAATCAATAAATGTTAATGAATCATTGACACTTATATCCAAACTTTTTAACTGGTTCCCGGCACATAGTAAGGTTCCCAGATATAGGTTCTGGCTAATGTCCAGTGCATTTATCCGATTGTTCGCACAATCAAGAAATGTTAAACTGTCCAATGCCAGTAACGATAAACTCTCTAACTGATTTGAAGAACAGGTTAAACCGGATAAGAAAATGTTGTCACTTACATCCAACTTTTTTAACCTGTTTCCGGAACAATCAATAACCGTTAATGAATCATTATCCCGAATGATTAGGCTGTCCAACTGATTTGAAGCACAAATCACTGATTTCAAACTTAGATTTGCACTTAAAGAGATAGAGGAGATTTGATTTGAGGAAATACTTAAAGATTGTAAAGCTGTATTATTACTTACATCGAGAGCTTTCAGATTATTAAAAGAACAATTCAGGGATGTCAGTTTAACAAAAGCCTGAATCCCGTTTAAACTGTCAATATCTTTATTAATGATGTTTAGTGTGGTAAGGGTGTTGATATTTTCTGTTAACACCTGCCCGTTCAAACCATCTGTATCTATCCCCATGTCAATCAGTGCCTGTTCAAACTTGGGATCAGGGATGGCTGTATGATCCTGTGCCAGCAATGCTCCGGTAAACAAACTGCATGCCAGGCAAATTATAAAGAGGACAGGCTTTTTCATCTGTTTTTCAATTATCATATGGATACATCATCAAGAAGCTGGTATTTACTTAAGCGATACCGGTTTGTTTGCAAATTTTTCGTCTATTGACTTCTGCATATTAATCGCCTTCTCCAGACTGGCCTTCATTTCTGCCTTAACTTCTTCAACATAAGCCGGTTCTTCCTTCATTTTTTTCCAGAAAGGATGGTCTTCGAGAGATTTGCCGGAAGATTCCAGGTATATTGCTCGTGCCATGTTAATGGATTCTTCCAACTGTTCCTCGGTAACCTCAAAATAGATAATCTCCTCTGCCTGTGGGGTAACGAAATACTTTTGAGTGGTATATGTGTTATCATGCGTTTTCACTTCCTCTCCCTGGCCCGTTTTCGGTATATCCGCTTTTGCATCAGCAGACAAAAAATATGATTTTCTCGTCCCGGAAACAGGATTCTCTTTCATTGCCTCTTCAAATCCGGGTACAAGCTGACTTAACAAATCCGTTGCCTGATTAATCTGCTGTTGTAACCCCGTCATTTCTGATTCAAGGGATTGTATTTTCTCATCCTGTGCAAGTACAACTGAAGCTAAATCATTGGTATTCAGACCAACTGCCACATTAACAACGCCAATATTATCCCCCTCTGCAACAGACCATGCGACTCCAACAATTCTTTTATAATCTGTAATTGACATCTCTTCGGGAGCAACTGCCTTTCCAAATCCATTGCCAATTAATGTCGGTAAAATATAATCACCCGGTTCCACCTTTCCAATTACTTTTACAGGGACCTGACCCATAAAAGCAATTTTCTCATATTTGTACTCTTCTCCTTCCGGAGGCATATTACCCAGGACAATAGGCTTACTTGAAATAACCATTACTCTATCAGCCCCACTTGTACTCTTAGTAATATATCCGTTGGTAACACCAACAAGGTCACCGGGATAGAATTTTTCCGCCGGATTTCTTTTCGGTAACCATTCTGCATAATCACCCGAACCTGATTGATAGGTAACGCCAATCTGAGTGTGGACAAAAACCTCATACTCTACTAATTCAGCAGCAGTTAACGCCAGGTTAGCACCTGCAGCTAAAGCATTTGCAATTTTTAACACAAGATTCGTTCCTCCCGCTACAATCATTGAGGGTGGAGGAACAACAACACAAGCTCCAAGTCCTGCACAGACCGTAGTAGCAGTCCCCCTGGCGGTTAATTCAACACCAGCTTGAATAACTTCAAAACCGGCAATTGCAAAATCAACTGTTGATATTATAGTCGCCACAGTTTTATTTGCAGTTTCCAGAATATATTCCGGGTCAGTCAAGAGATTTAACGATGTTTGTCCTTCAATGCGACCCCACATTTGATTATCATCCCAGAACGAAATGTAATTGTTACCGGTGTTTCTGTTTCCACTCACTTTAATAGCTATACCCTGTTTACTGCCCTGAACCAATAATGGGTATGCTGTATAGGTGCCGTCCGCACCCTGACTATCCATATTCGCATTTACGGTGACCTGACCCGTTAAGGTTGAGGGACCATTTACATTAATATCACTAAAGGAGCTTCCTCCGGCAAAAGCAGTCGGACCGTAAAAGGTGGCTGTACCTCCTGCGGCTACTGTTACATCACCGGAAAAGTTTGCTGCAACACCGTTATTAAGATTAAATTCCTCATTCAGGTTGGTTACGCCATTCACGGTAAGGCTGTTACCAATATTTGTTGCACCGCCTACAGTTAATGATCCTGTTAGATCTGTAGCATTATTATTATGCACAGTCAACGTACTGTTCAGGTTTGTCGGACCTGCCACCGTCAGTTCCCCGTTCAAATCTGCCACATCGTCTACGATTAACGTACCCCGGGCTATAATATTCCGGTGATAGGCATACGGCACAAAATTCAATTCCTGCCGGCTCATATCGACAAAACCAGTACCTCCACCACTGAAGTCTATTTCAACCTTTAAATCTTTTGGTGTACCATCCCAGTTGATCTGGCTGAATCCATCCGGATCAACGTTTCCGATCAGCAAGTTGATTCTTCCATACCGGTCCGTATTGGTAGTTTGAACTTCCTGGTATTCCTCCTGGTTATTTGCATCGATAATTGTAAACCGAAGGGCGATCTCGGCATTGGGCAAAATGTTTCCCTGTGCATCCACTCCGGGTATCTCCTGACCGTCGGGTCCTATTATTACAGCCTGGTAACTGATTCCTTCTGTTTGTGCAAACATTTGCAAGCTTGCAAATACTAAAAGTGCTAATGTCAATACTTTTTTCATGGCTGGTCTGGTTTTATTTTTCGATTAATTTATATACATCGTCAAGTTTTGGTGTTAATATAACCTCGATCCGGCGATTGATCGCTTTGCCTTCCGGCGTTGAATTATCGGCGATCGGGTCAAATTCCCCACGACCTGCGGCCGTGAGGTTTCTCGGATTTATCTCTATATTTTTCATCAGGATCTCAACGATAGCAGTGGCCCTTTTTGTGGAGAGATCCCAGTTGCTGTCAATGTTTCCACTCCCTCTAAAAGGCTCATTGTCAGTATGTCCTTCAATGAGTACCGTAACCTCAGGGTTATCAGCCAAAACATTGCCCAGTGCAGTCACCGCTTCTTCTCCCTCAGGACCTATCCGCCAGCTGCCTGATTGAAACAGCATATCGGTCTCCATGGTAACATATACTTTCCCATTGCGTTCTTCAACGGTCAATCCTTTACCCTCATAAGGCCTTAACGCACTTGAGATCGATTCCTGAAGAGTTTGAATCTCTTCCTCTTTTTCCATGATCTCCTCCTCTTTGGCAATGATCACTTCCTCCAGTTCGTCCACCTGTTTAACCGTTTCCTCCATTTCCTTTACCTTCTGGGTATTTTCTTCCAACTCTTTCTTCAGTTGAACGATTTGAGTACTTGCATATTCAGAAATATCCTGTACGTCTTTCGAAATGTTGATGAGTAGTCCGAAACCGAAGTGATGGTCATTGATGTTTAACTTTCCTTCGATGTTTTTAAACGTGCCGCTCCTGCCATACATATATTGGGTAAAAACCGAGAGTTTTTGCGATACCTTATATTGGATGCCCAATCCCCCCCTGAAAAAATAAATTGGAGTATCGAAATCATTTTCTCCCTGCAAGGTGTATACCTGGTCATTCAGGGTTTGGGTGCCCCGGATTAAAAATTCCGCTGATGCAGCCCCCTTGATAAAGTAGGTGAAGTTGCCGGTATGAAAGAGTTCATAATCCAATCCGACCCTGGCGCCCAAATAGGTTACATCCCACTCAAAATAATTGCCCACATCCCGGTCGCTTCCAATAGCCCCATAACTGTTATAACTACCTTCAGCCGTGAGGTACAGGTTCTTTGTGAAGATGCTTCTCCGGTATCCAAGGCTCATGAAGACATGATCGGTTTTCTGGAGATTTTTAAGGCTTTCCCCCTGCGAATTTTCAAAATGAAAGGAGGAAATGGTTTTACCGGTCTCGAAATAAATGTGCTGGCTTTTTACAGCGGTCACCCCTGCAAACAGGAGTGCAACAACGATTATTCTTTTCATTGGTATTGTTTAATGATGTTTGCTCTATATTGTTTGTTACCTGTAGTAACTTTTAAAATATATAGTCCGGAGTTGAGATAACTCAGATGCAATGTAATCAGTTGCGAAGCGGGATACTTGTCTGAAAAAATGGTTTTCCCGGTTACGTCAGCCAGGCTAACGAATATATCCTGTGTTATCGGATCGCTGAACGAAATGTTTATGTAATGATAAAATGGATTTGGGTAAAGGCTGGCAAACAGATCTTTCCCGGCAGGCACTTGAAATATTCCGGATGAACTGACCGGTTGCTGAAAACCTTGCATAAACGTATAGTCATTTTTGCTAAAGGTGCCGATGACACTGGTCTGGCCGATACTATGACAAATGACATAGCTTCCCTGGTTTGTGGTAATGGTTTTGGAGAATCCTCCCACTCCAAGTGTCGAACGGATGATCAGGTAGGAATCCTCTTCTGCAGCAAGACCGGTAAAACCGAATGGCGGTTGGTTTGAATAGTTCTCAGCAATACTTGAATTCAAACCCCTGTTCCCATCTGAAATTTTGCCCGTATCCTGGCCATAGCAAGTACATATCACGACACTAGACAATACAATTAAGATTTGCTGTTTCATGGGTATTGTTTTATTGTGGTTTTGTTATACAAAAACTATTGAATAGAAAGGTCCCTTTCCTGGTTACATTCTCATTCACAGCGGGCTTCACAAGGTTTGTATTTGTGTGAATATAAGGAAATTTTTTAGGGAATCCCAATAAAATTTGACATATAAGGCTTAAGTTGATGCTAATTGTTCGCAATGGATTGAAGAAGCTGAAACAGGAGGTCTGACTGGACGTTCACCTGAACAGGTCGGTTGTCATGCATAACCAGCATATTATTAGCAAGCTCTTTTATCCTACTCTGTAACTGCAGTTAAATTTTGAAATATTAGACCATACGCGGTTATTTTTTCAAAAATTCAGTTATTTTTATTACGCATTTAGATTTATATATTCTTATTAATTTACGGTTAATTTTATTTTAAATAATAAAAATACAGTTATATTTTATATATTGCAGTTATTTTTAAACAAAATTGATATGGAAATTGAAAAAGTCAGAACAATATTTGGTCGTACTGCACCTGAAGAAGGATATTTAGTTGGTTATGGTGCGATAATAAAGAATTATAATCTAAAGA
>CAYMFM010000092.1:0-14237 GCA_964389685.1 uncultured Rikenellaceae bacterium | reverse complement strand
CCATAATTAATATTATGTTAAATAGAGCATGTGGAAATATAGGGGAAGCGGAAAATGTGCCTCCCCTATGGATCTTATAATCCGCCTTCTTTTAATTCTTCCAGTTTCTTATTCATCTCTGCATGTTTCTCCATATTCCCCATGCGGTAATACAACAATTTCAGGGTTTCAATGGTTGAAACATCGGTTGAATCGATTTCATATGCTTTTTCCATGTACGGCAGCGCTATGTCGAACATGGCGTCGGCTTTCTCCTTGCACTTCTCATATTCCGCGTTATCCATGATCTCGTTGCATTCATTAACCTTATTCACTCCGCGGTTGAAATGGTGAGCACCCAGGTTGTAATTGGAATCAAAATAGTCAGGATTCAGTTCCAACGCCGCCTCATAAGATTCAATTGATTTTTCAATATTTTCAATTTTATCATAAAAAATCCCTTCGGCGTGGTAAAACAAAGCGTTGTCAGGATCCTTTTCCTTTGCCAGTTCGATATACTCCAGGGCTTCCTGGGCTGCATCCACCCCTCCTTTGGTGATGTAAAAGTTTATCAACTGGATCAACAAATCTTCGTTTTCCGGAAATTTTGAAAATCCTTCCTGCAATACCTGCAATCCGCTTGCGGAATCGCCTTTGGCGATGTAGGAATTTTTCAGGAGGATATAGAGTGTATAATCCCCGTAATCCAGGTCTTTTACGGCCGTAAAATGCTCGATTGACTTGTCATAAAGATCGCCGTTATAGGCTGCCAGCCCTGCATTAAACATGATCGTGGTATCGATTCCCCCATCAAAAATAGGCTGATCCCCTATCTCGAGGTTGGTCTCGAATGCTTCCAGGGCACCGGCATAGTCACCTTCCTGGAACTTAGTGACTCCCAGATTGATAAAATCGTTGGCTAACATCGGCAGAGCCAGGTTGATCAGTTTCTCCAGTTTTCCCTTTTCATCCCTCTCCATAGCTTCCATATAGTATTGATACGCTTGTGGTAGCGGGTTTTCATAAAGGTCCTGGTATTCTTCATTCTGTGTCTCCCCGACTGCCTGCAGGACTTTTCCTTTTGCGTAGAACATTTTTTCCCAATCTTTGGTTTTTTCGTGCTGTTCTGCCGCTTCAATGGCTTCCTTTGCCTTATCCAACTGTCCTGAGGTGACATAATTCAGGGCACTGGTCACCTTACCTTTTTGCGCATAACTCACGAATATACCTGCGATTAACAATAATGATACTAAAATAGGTTTCATTTTAATTAAGTTTAGTGATTGACAGCAACTCTTGTTGCTTCAAAATTAGCATTTATAAATATATTCTTCAAATTCTTTGCCATTTTGTAATTATTCTGTTTTGTTTTGCCCTTCATTTCCATTTTCATCCTCCTCATTCTCCTCACTTGTTTCAACATAGGCAACGGCAGCAATGGAATCATTTTCCCTGAGGTTGATCAGTTTCACGCCTTGTGTGGCTCTCCCCATGATGCGCATACCGGAGACGGCCATCCGGATGGTGATGCCCGATTTATTAATGATCATGATGTCATCCGAGTCAATCACGCCCTTCAGGGCAATCAAATCTCCTGTTTTTTTCGTGATATTGATCGTTTTTACTCCTTTTCCACCCCGGTTTGTAAGCCTGTAATCGCCTATTCTTGAACGTTTTCCGTATCCTTTTTCCGATACAACGAGGATATCCTCACTCTCATTTTCCACAGTGATCATACCGATCACATCATCGGTTTTATTGGCGAGGGTAATGCCCCGGACACCGGAAGCATTTCGTCCCATCGGCCGAACGGTTTTTTCATGGAAACGGATCGCTCTTCCCGACCGGTTAGCGAGCATGATTTCATGATTTCCATTGGTGAGTTTGGCTTCCAGGAGTTGATCTCCTTCCCGGATATTGATAGCATTGATTCCGTTTTGTCGCGGTCTGGAATAGGCTTCCAGGGAGGTTTTCTTAATGACTCCTTTTTTCGTGCAAAGGACAATATAATTGTTATCCACGTAATCCATGTCGTCCAGCTTTTGAACATTAATATAAGCCTTCACGTTATCTTCCGGTTCGAGGTTGATCACGTTTTGAATAGCCCTTCCTTTGGAAGTCCTGGTGCCCTCGGGAATTTCATATACTTTAAGCCAAAAACACTTACCCCGTTCGGTAAAGAACAGCATCGTGTTGTGCATGGAGGCAACGTACATGTGCTCAATGAAATCTTCTTCCCGGGTTGTGCTTCCTTTTGACCCGACCCCTCCCCTGTTCTGCCGTTTGAATTCAGAGACAGGGGTTCTTTTGATATAACCAAGGTGTGAGATCGTTATCACCATGTCCTCATCGGCATAAAAATCTTCCGGGTTGAAATCTTCTGCATCCAGCTCAATTTGTGTTCTTCTCTCATCACCGTATTGATCCTTGATCTCTTTCAGCTCATCCTTGATGATTTTCATTTGCAGCTCTTCCTTGCTCAGTATCTCCTGATAATAATCGATCCGTTCTTTCAATTCAGCATACTCCTCTTTGATCTTTTCCCGTTCCAGTCCGGTTAGTTTTTGCAAACGCAGATCAAGAATGGCTTTAGCCTGTACTTCTGTCAGCTCGAAGTTTTTCATCAACCCTGTTTTTGCTTCATCCGGTGTTTTGGAAGCACGGATGAGGGAGATGACTTCATCGAGGTGATCAAGGGCAATGAGCAGTCCCTCCAGGATATGTGCACGTTTTTTTGCCTGACTGAGCTCGTATTTGGTTCTGCGAATGATAACGGTATGCCGGTGTTTAACAAAGCTTTCAATCAGGTTTTTCAGAGAGAGGGTTCTGGGTTTTCCATTAACCAGTGCAATGTTATTCACACTGAAGGCTGATTGCAACTGTGTGTATTTATAGAGGTTGTTCAGAACGACATTAGCAATGGCATCTTTTTTCAGGATGATGACAATTCTCATCCCGGCACGGTCTGATTCATCGTTGATATAAGAAATCCCCTCAATCTTCTTTTCATTGATCAGGTCTGCAGTTTTCCTTATCATTTCGGCTTTATTAACCAGGTAGGGTATCTCGGTTACAATGATTTTAGACCGTCCGGAGGGGGTTGTATCGATCTCGGTTTTTGCCCTGACCACAATCCGGCCCCTACCCGTTTCATAGGCATCCTTAACACCCTGATAGCCATAGATGATCCCACCTGTGGGAAAGTCGGGTGCTTTGATGTATTGCATGAGTTCATCGATGGTGATCTGCCGGTTGTCGATGTACGCAATGGTAGCATCGATCACCTCCGAAAGGTTATGGGGTGGAATGTTGGTTGCCATACCAACAGCTATTCCTGAAGCTCCGTTAACCAGCAAAATGGGGATGCGCGTTGGTAAAACCGTTGGTTCCTGAAGGGTATCATCAAAGTTAAGCTGAAAATCAACCGTTTCCTTATCCAGGTCGGACAGGGTCTCTTCTGCGATCTTTTTCAACCGGGCTTCTGTATACCGCATGGCTGCAGGACTATCCCCGTCAATGGAGCCGAAATTTCCCTGTCCGTCAACCAGAGGATAACGCAGAGACCACTCCTGAGCCATCCTGACCATGGCTTCATAAACCGATGAATCACCATGCGGATGGTACTTTCCAAGTACCTCACCAACAATCCTGGCAGATTTTTTATGGGGTCTGTTTGAAAGCACTCCCAATTCAGACATCCCGAACAGAACGCGCCGATGTACCGGCTTTAATCCGTCCCTTACATCCGGTAATGCCCTTGATACAATCACCGACATCGAATAGTCGATGTAGGCCGATTTCATCTCCTCTTCTATGTTGATTTTTATAATCCTTTCGTTCTCTGGCATTTAGAATGTAAGATTAGATTTACTAATGTGGTAAAAAATCATTATTTTTGCAGTGTATAATAAACTTACGAAAATAGAGATTTATTATCTATTTTCAGGCCTTTCGGGGGCAGATTTATTAACACTTGGATGTTAGTAATTGATTGTTAATTTTGTACCTTAACTTTGTCCGGTTTGCTTTCTTTGTGAGGGATTTATCCAAACCGGAACATACAAAAAAAAAATGGACGCAAAATTTTCACAGCGCATAAAGGATGTACTCAGCTACAGCAAGGAAGAAGCGATCAGGCTGGGGAATACCCACATCGGGACGGAGCATCTCTTCCTGGGTATTTTACGGGACGGCGAAGGTCTGGCCATTGATGTACTTGTTTCTTTGGGAGCAGATCTTCACGACCTGAAGAGAACCATTGAAGGAGGGATTATGGATGATAACCCGGTTTCAATGAGCGAATCAGATAATATCCCCCTGATGAAACCGGCTGAACGGGTGTTAAAACTGGTTTACCTGGAAGCAAAATCGATGAAGCAAAGTACCATTGATACAGGACACCTGATGTTGGCTATCCTGAAGGATGAAAATTCGCTGGTAACCAGGAAACTGGAGGAACTGAACATCAATTATGATATTGTCAAGGCTGAGCTGATGGATAAGGTAACCCGGGCAAAAGCTGATTTTCCGAATGAGGAAGATGAAGAGGTTCCCAAAAGTTTTGGAGGCTCAAAAGGCAGCGGACAGCAAGCCAAGTCAACCTCCGATACACCTGTCCTGGATAATTTTGGAATTGACCTGACAAAAGCGGCAGAAGAGGATCGGCTTGATCCGATCGTGGGAAGAGAAAAAGAGATCGAACGCCTGGCTCAGATCCTGAGCCGGAGAAAAAAGAATAATCCCATTCTGATCGGTGAACCGGGAGTGGGTAAATCAGCGATTGCTGAAGGATTGGCCTTGCGCATTATCCAACGGAAAGTCTCCCGTGTATTGTTCGGTAAGCGGGTGGTTACACTTGATCTTGCCTCTATTGTTGCCGGTACCAAATACCGGGGACAGTTTGAGGAGAGAATGAAAGCCATTCTGAATGAGCTGGCAAAAACCAACGATATCATCCTCTTTATTGACGAGATCCATACCATCGTTGGAGCAGGAGGTGCAACCGGCTCACTCGATGCAGCCAACATGCTGAAACCGGCTCTCGCCAGAGGAGAGATCCAGTGCATTGGCTCAACTACACTCGATGAATACCGCCAGCATATCGAAAAAGATGGCGCCTTGGAAAGACGGTTCCAGAAAGTGATGGTGGAACCCACAACCATTGAAGAGACCATCCATATCCTGGCAAATATCAAGGAGCGATACGAGGAACACCATAACGTATTCTATACACCGGAGGCCATCAACGCGTGCGTCAAACTTACAGCACGTTATATCAGTGACCGCCACCTCCCCGATAAAGCGATCGATGCCCTGGATGAATCCGGATCAAGAGTCCATATATCGAATATCGTTGTTCCGGAAAAAATTCTGGAACTGGAAAAAGAGCTTGAAGAGACCAAGAACGAGAAGATCAAAGCAGTGAAAAACCAGAACTTTGAGAAAGCAGCCAGCTTCAGGGACAGGGAGAAAGAGTATCTTGATCTCCTGGATCTGGAAAAAGATAAGTGGGAAAAAGAGTTGTCCCGGAACAGGGAAACGGTTGATGAGGAAAAGGTCGCTGAAGTGGTCGCCATGATGACCGGTGTACCGGTGCAACGAATTGCCCAGGCAGAAGGTGTCCGCCTGCTGAAGATGCGTGATGAACTTACCGAAAGTGTGATAGGCCAGGATGAAGCAATTCGAAAAGTAGTAAAATCGATCCAGCGAAACCGGGCCGGCTTGAAGGATCCCAATAAACCGATCGGTACTTTCGTGTTCCTCGGACCAACAGGTGTCGGAAAAACACAACTGGCTAAAGTGCTTGCAAAGTACCTGTTCGATAGTGTCGATAACCTCATCCGTATCGATATGAGTGAATACATGGAGAAGTTCTCTGTCTCCAGATTGGTGGGTGCCCCACCCGGGTATGTCGGGTATGAGGAGGGGGGTCAATTGACCGAAAAAGTGAGAAGAAAACCATATGCCGTGGTGCTCCTCGATGAAATTGAAAAAGCTCATCCCGATGTGTATCATATTCTGCTTCAGGTGCTCGATGAAGGACAACTTACCGATAGCCTGGGACGACGGGTCGATTTCAGAAATACCATCGTGATCATGACATCCAATATCGGAACACGGCAACTGAAGGATTTCGGACAGGGAGTTGGATTTGAAACCCATGCTAAAAAGGAAACGCGCGATGCCTATGCAAAAAGTGTCATACAAAAAGCCCTTAAGCAAACCTTTGCTCCTGAATTCATCAACCGGATCGATGATGTGGTGATCTTTAATGCACTCTCAAGAGAAGATATCCATAAGATCATCGATATTGAGTTGAAAGGATTGTACGACAGGATCCATAACCTGGGATACGAAATTACAATTTCAGCCACTGCAAAGGATTTTATCGCGGAAAAAGGCTATGATATTCAGTTCGGTGCCCGTCCACTGAAACGGGCCATCCAAAAATACCTGGAAGACCCAATGGCAGAAGTGATCATCAAAGCATCACTCCATGAAGGAGATACCATTTCAGTTGGATTCAATAAGAAAAAAGAGGATATCACAATCAATATCAAAAATACCGCTGAAAAAGAAATGCCGGAAAAAACGGCAGAAGATAAATCCTGAACGAAATCCCTGGTAATCCCCCTTTTGCCTGATTTGACGGAAAAGATTGATTGTGTCCCGTCCGCCAGCGGATCCGGATTCGATTTTAGGACTACTATGAAAAAATTATGCGCAATCCTGTGTTGAAATTCAGAAAAAATGAAGGATAAGGGATAAAAGCATGAATAATAATTATGTTAATATAAATCTCAAACCATGAAAAAGAAAAACAAAAAACTTACGACTGCCTCTGGCAGGCCATACTATGAAAACGAGAACAGCCTGACCCTGGGTCCAAGGGGGCCTCTTCTTTTGCAGGATTATTTCCTTCATGAAAAAATGGCTCATTTTAACCGGGAAAGAATACCCGAACGTGTGGTGCATGCCAAGGGTACAGGAGCATTTGGAAAATTCACGGTTACGCATGATATCACCCGGTATTCAAAAGCCCGGATTTTCAGTAAAATCGAAAATGAATGCCGGATCTTTATCCGCTTTTCGACCGTTGGTGGAGAAAAGGGAAGTGCTGATACAGAAAGAGACCCGCGTGGATTCGCCATTAAATTTTACACGGAAGAGGGTAACTGGGACCTGGTGGGGAACAATACACCCGTGTTTTTTATTAAAGACCCTAAAAAGTTCAGTGATTTTATCCACACTCAGAAAAGGGATCCCAAAACCAACCTGAAAAGCCAGACCATGCAGTGGGATTTCTGGAGCCTTAATCCGGAAAGCCTTCACCAGGTGATGATCCTCTTCAGTGACCGGGGTACTCCATACAGCTACCGTCATATGAACGGTTACGGAAGTCATACATTTTCAATGATTAACGGGATGAATGAACGTTTCTGGGTGAAGTTTCATGTAAAAACAGCTCAGGGTATCAAAAATTTTACAGGACCCGAAGCGGAAGCGATGAAAGGCAAAGATCCCGACTGGGCACAACGGGATCTGGTGAATGCCATTGAGAAGGGCGAGTTTCCAAAATGGACCATGAAAATACAGGTCATGACAGAAGAGCAGGCAAAAACGTTCCGCTGGAATCCGTTTGACCTGACCAAAGTCTGGCCACACGCTGATTATCCGCTGATGGATGTCGGTACCCTGGAGCTGAATGAAATCCCGTCGAACTATTTCAGGGATGTGGAACAATCGGCCTTCGCACCTGCTCATGTCGTTGATGGCATTGGATATTCTTACGACAAGATGTTGCAGGGGCGTCTCCTGTCCTACTCCGATGCCCACCGCTACCGCCTGGGAGCTAATTATGAACAGATCCCGGTAAACCGCCCGATCAATGATGTGCATAATTATGAACGGGATGGAAATATGCGTGTCGACAGCAACGGTGATGACCGTCCGAACTATTGGCCGAACCGCTTTGATGATATAGAAGCGGATGAACAATACAAAGAACCATCCCAGAAAATGGATTCGGATGTTGCTGACTGGTACGACCGCAACGAGAACGATGATGATCATTTTACACAGCCCGGTCTCCTGTTCCGAAATGTCATGACGGAAGAAGAGCAGCGGAATACCATTAACAATATTGTCGGAGCCATGCAGGGTATTTCCGGACCAAAACGTGATGAAATAATCCACCATCAGCTAAATCATTTTTACAAAGCCGATAAGGAATTGGCTTTACGCGTTGCTGAGAGATTGGGAATTACTTTTAAACCATAAACATAAACCAAATAAATCAAAAACAATGAAAGAAAAAAGCATTGAATTATTAAACAGGGCTGTGGCTGATGAACTCGCAGCGGTTCACCAGTACATGTATTTTCATTTTCACTGTGATGACCAGGGGTATGATCTGCTGGCCGGTCTGTTCAGGAGAACAGCTATTGAAGAGATGCAGCACATTGAGCTGCTTGCGGAAAGAATCCTGTTCCTGGGCGGTGAAGTTGACCTGAAAGAATCAGCCGAGGTTAAAAAGATACATAACGTAAAGGAGATGTTGCAGATGGGTGGTGCAATGGAAACAGAAAGTGTCAATGACTATAACAAATGGGCAAACGAATGTGCCCAGAATGCCGATTCAGCTTCCAAGAAAATCTTTGAAAGGCTTGTGGAAGATGAGGAACGTCATTTTGATCAGTATGATGTTGAAATGGAGAACCTGGAAAAATTCGGAGACAACTACCTGGCACTTCAATCGATCGAGAGAAGCAAAAATATTTCTTTAAATAATCCAACAGGAGAATAACAAATAAATTTTAAAAAATGGAAGAAAAACAAGAACAGAAAGTAACGTCTATGCCACGCATTGGTGATTCTGCACCGGAATTTAAAGCAGTAACCACACAGGGTGAGATCAATTTTCCGGCTGATTATAAGGGAAGCTGGGTTATCCTGTTCAGCCATCCTGCTGATTTTACACCGGTATGTACCTCTGAGTTCATGACCTTTGCCAGCATGGAACAGCAGTTTGCCGAGGCAAATTGCAAACTGGTCGGTCTGTCAGTAGATGGATTGTACAGCCACATTGCCTGGTTGAGGACCATTAAGGAGAAAATCGAGTACAAGGGAATGAAGGATGTGGAAGTGAAATTTCCCCTGATTGAAGACATTACCATGGAGGTTGCCAACAAGTATGGAATGATCCAGCCCGGTGAAGCTACGACAAAAGCAGTACGGGCTGTTTTCTATATTGATCCTGAAGGAATAATCCGCACCATCATCTATTATCCATTGAGTATGGGTCGTAATTTTGATGAACTCTACAGGGTGTTGCTCGCTCTTCAGACAGCGGACAAATTTTCTGTTGCTACACCTGCCGATTGGAGACCGGGTGACGATGTGATCATTCCTACGGCAGGTTCCTGTGGTACCGCCAAAGAACGTATGGAGAGCAAAGAAGAGGATGTCACCTGCTACGACTGGTTCTTCTGCACCAAAAAGCTGGACAAAGAGAAAGTTCTGAAAGCCGTGTTGAAGAAATAACCATAGATGACCTGGGGAAAAAGCCGCCTCACCCATGATTTGGGAAGGCGGTTTTTTTATACAATTGTCGCACAATGGTTTACCCTGTGAAATCCTGTATAGCAGGAGTGACATAGTCACTATTTCACAGGATCAAACGATGGTTTACGATGGTTATTAGATCCCTCATCCGAAGACCGGCTTCGGGGTCGTTATTGATAGTTATTGGGTTAATGAGTACAGTAGTGTTAACCTTAATTTTCTTGGGGCTCAAAAGAAAACTTATCAACTTATTTCACCGAGGACCGAGCACCGAGGACCGAGTACCTATTTCAACTCACAACTCACCTCTCACCTACTCACCACTCTCCTCAACTTCCCCATACAGATCAAACTCACCGGCTTCCGTAATTTTAACCCGGTAAAATGCACCTGTTTGCAATTCCCTGTCATCTTCTTCAATCAATACCTCATTGTCTATCTCCGGAGAATCATGCTCGGTCCTGCCAATGTAATAATTTCCTTCCCGCCTGTCGATCATTACCTTAATTAATTCTCCTGTTTTAGAGCTGTTCAATTCTCTGGAAATATGTTGCTGGATTTCCATCAACCGGTTTTTCCGGGACAATTTTATCTCTTCAGGCACTTCATCGCGGTAGTGTTGATAGCCATAGGTTCCTTCTTCGTGTGAATAGGTAAATACACCGAGACGGTCGAACCGTGCATCGGCAACAAATTTCTCCAGTTCATCAAACGCGCGGTCAGTTTCTCCGGGATGTCCTGTAAGCAGCGTGGTTCGCAGGGCAATTCCCGGCACCTCTTTCCGGATGACAGAGAGAAGGTTCAGTATCTCGCTTTTTGTTGTGCCCCGTCGCATGCGCTGCAATACCGTGTCGTTGATATGCTGAACCGGTATATCGAGGTAAGAACAGATCTTCTCATTTTCTCTTATCAATGGAAGGATATCGAGCGGGAAACGGGCAGGATAGGCATAATGCAACCTGATCCACTCGATACCGTTTAGCGGAATAAGAGCAGCCAGAAGGTCGTTCAGCTTTTGTTTTTTATACAGGTCGATCCCATACCAGGAAAGGTCCTGAGCAATAAGTATGATCTCTCTGACTCCTTTGTCAGCCAGACTCTCCGCTTCCCTTACTACATCTTCAATGGATCTGGAGATATGATTACCACGGATTAGGGGAATTGCACAAAAGGCACAGGTCCTGTCACATCCTTCGGAAATTTTAAGGTATGCATAGTGCACCGGAGTGGTAAGGTGCCTCTCTCCCACCAGTTCTTTCCGGTAGTCAAGACCAAGATTGATGATGATCTTTTCCAGATCGTTCACTCCGAAAAAACGATCCACTTCCGGTATTCCGGACCGGAGCTCATCTTTATACAGTTCAGATAAGCATCCAATGACATATAAATCCCGAATAGTACCTTTCTCTCTTTCCCGGGCATAATGAAGGATGGTGTCGATCGATTCCTCTTTGGCATCCAGGATAAACCCACAGGTGTTTATGATTACTGTATCAGCCTGTTCGTTGCTATATTCCGGGATCAGTTTTACCCGGTTGGTTTCCAACTGTTTCAGAAGGACTTCAGAATCAACCACGTTCTTAGGGCACCCGAGGGTAACCACCTTGATTTTCCTGGGTTTGGATTTCATCTTCTTTATGTAGGGATAGCGTAGAGGGTAATTTAACCAAACAGTGAATCAACAAATTCGGCTTTGTTAAAAACCTGAATATCATCCAGTTTCTCACCGATACCAATGTACTTAACCGGAATTTTAAACTGGTCAGAGATCCCGATCACTACTCCACCTTTGGCGGTTCCATCCAGTTTGGTCAAAGCCAGGGCAGTGACTTCGGTAACTTTTGTAAACTGTTTCGCCTGTTCGAATGCATTTTGTCCGGTGGATCCGTCAAGGATAAGCAGGATTTCATGTGGAGCATCCGGGATCACTTTTTTCATCACCATTTTAATTTTGGCGAGCTCATTCATCAGGTTGATCCGGTTATGCAGTCTGCCGGCTGTATCCACGATAACCACATCAACATCTCTTACTTTGGCAGAGGAGAGTGTATCATATGCCACGGAAGCCGGGTCAGACCCCATTTTTTGTTTTACCATCTCCACTCCTGCCCTATCGGCCCAGATCTGTAGCTGGTCGACTGCTGCTGCGCGAAAAGTATCTGCCGCCCCAAGCAACACCGTTTTTTCAAATTTTTTGAACTGGTATGCCAGTTTAGCAATGGTGGTTGTTTTCCCGACTCCATTAACGCCTACCACCATGATCACGTAGGGTTTATGTTCAGAGATGGATTCGAAATCGAACCTGCCGTCCGGGGTATTCTCTTCCAGCAGGGCAGCGATCTCCTCTTTAAGAATTATATTTAATTCACTGGTATTAAGGAATTTATCCCGAGAAACGCGTTCTTCTATCCGTTCAATGATCTTCAGGGTGGTATCGACACCGACATCAGAACTGATCAACACCTCTTCCAGGTTGTCCAGCACCTCGTCATCCACCCTGGATTTTCCGACCACAGCCCGTGAAAGTTTTTTGAAGACACTCTCCTTGGTTTTCTCGAGTCCTTTATTCAGGTTCTCCTTTTTTTCTCTTGTAAAGATGCCAAAACGAGCCATTGATGTGTGATTTCAATTTCTGTTTCAAAGATAAAAAAAAGCTTTCTTCTTTTGGAATGGAAGAAAGCTTTCAAGTCGTTTAAGTACGGGTTTTTACTGGTACTTTTTCTCAAAAAAGTCTTTGATGTGGGAATTATGTACGATCTCCTCCTTAAACAGGTAGGCACCGCTCTTTCCGGATTTTATCAGCTTAATGCATTTGGTGAAATCCTTTCCGGTGCCTGTTTTCAATGTTGCAACAACCTTCTTTGCCATGATCTCTTATTTTATCTCCCTGTGAAGGGTTACCTTTTTCAAAACCGGGTTATATTTTTTTCGTTCCAGCCTGTCCGGAGTATTTTTACGGTTCTTTGTGGTAATGTACCTTGACGTGCCGGGGAGCCCACTCTCCTTATGTTCTGTGCATTCCAGTATGACCTGCACCCTGTTCCCTTTTTTTGCCATGAGATATCGTTTTAATAGCTTGAAATATACCCTTTCTCTTTTGCCTCTTTCAGCGCGGTCTGGAGTCCTTTCTTATTGATAAGACGCAATCCGGCTGCTGAAACTTTGAGGGTTATCCAGCGATCTTCCTCCTGAAGATAAAACTTCCTGGTAAAAAGATTCGGGTAGAACTTTCTTTTGGTTCTCCTTTTCGAGTGGGAAACATTGTTTCCAACCATAACCCTCTTTCCTGTAACCTGACAAACTCTTGACATGTCTGTTTATGATCTGTATCGTGTACGTGTTCAAAATCGTGCGCAAAATAATTGAATTTTATTGAATTAATCAAATTTATTGCAGAATATTTTGGTTTTAGACCTTTAACCATTAACATTTAACTATTAACCGTTTGCTTTTAGCAAAACTTTCCGTAGCATATTCAACCCTGCCAATGATGCCCGTTCGATGTTTCGTTCCCGGTTTCCGCCAAAGAGAAACTTTTTGGATAGTATCTTTTCCTTTGATGCAACTGCGATCCAGATCAACCCGACCGGTTTTCCCGCTGTCCCGCCATCGGGACCGGCAATGCCAGTAGTGGATATGGAATAATCGGTTTTGAAACGATCACGAACCCCGGTAGCCATCTCTTCGGCCACCTCGCGGCTGACAGATCCATGGTCTGTAAGGCTTTTCAGGCTTATATTCAGGACATTCAGTTTTATGTCATTCGAATAGGCTACCACCGATCCGGTGAAATAAGCAGAACTGCCCGGGACGCTGGTTATCCGGCGGGAGAGATTGCCACCGGTACAGCTTTCGGCAACAGACAGGGTTGCTCTTTTCTTTATCAGCAGCATGCCCACACTTTTTTCCAGTGTATCCTCTTCAGTTCCGAATATGTATTGCGGGATGATCTGGTAGAGCCTGTTTATTTCACGATCAAGGATCTTTTCCATCTCTTTTTCATCGGAACCGTGTATGGTGAACCGCAACCGTATGATCCCATTGGACGGCAGATAAGCCAGTTTAATGGATGGGTCAAGGTTTTTTTCATAATCACTCAGGATCTCCGTCAGCTTTGACTCAAATGTTCCATAGGTGAGGATTGTCCGGTGCAGGATGGGGGGAGAAAGGAACCGTTTTCTGAGCCGGGGAATGATTTCATGCTCCATCAATGCCTTCATTTCATGAGGCACTCCGGGCATGGAAACAAAGATGGCATCCTGCTCCTCGAACCACATCCCGGCTGCTGTACCATACTGGTTTGATAAGAGCTCGGCTTTTTCGGGTACTTCAGCCTGTTTCCGGTTTTGCTCATTCATTGGAATGGACCGGGATTTGAGAAATTTCTCAATCTCTTTCAGGATCTTTTCATTAACAACCATCCGGCAGTCAAAATATGCCGCCAGGGTCTCCTTGGTAATATCGTCCGGTGTAGGTCCGATACCGCCTGTAATGAGAATGATCTTTGCTCGTTTTATTGCTTCGTCAAGAGCCGATAATATCTCTTCCCTCCGGTCACCAACCGAGGTGATCCGGATAACATCAATTCCCGCCTCGTTCAGCTTACCCGCCATCCAGGCTGAGTTGGTATCGATCACCTGCCCGATCAGCAATTCATCACCAATGGTTATGATCTCTGCTTGCATGGGTGTTGA
>CAYMFM010000091.1:0-14556 GCA_964389685.1 uncultured Rikenellaceae bacterium | reverse complement strand
TCCCGGAAGGGACGGTCTTTGCCCGCATCGCTACGCGCCTGGAGCAAATCCGCAAAGTGCTGAAGGAAGAGGCGGAAAAGGAAGAAGAAAAGGAAAAATCCGCCTAACGCCTTTCCACTTAGGTGCCCCTTTAAGCTGCGCCACGAGCCGCTCTGTCGTGGTCCGCTTTGTAGTGATTCATAAAGGGCTCTCCCGTGAGGCGACTCGCACTCTGTCTTCTTCTTTATCTTTCGCCTTTTTCAGCCACCTCCTCACCAACTCCTCTACCTGGTAACGATGTCTTGGCGCACGGGCACATTGCCCTTGACATGAGTTGCTTTTTCCGCTATAGTAGTTTTAATAAACGCTATAAGGAGTTGCGTTTTTGGCAACTACGGATGCAAAAATACTCGCAAAGGGGCTTAATCTCCTCGAAGAGTTAGCTCAAAGTACGGAAGGGATGACAGCCGTCGAGCTAGCTAGCAGCATTGGGGTTCATAAAACGAGTGCCTATCGCTACCTTAACACTCTCATTCAGGGAGGCTATATTCGAAGCGATGGTGATGGTCGCTACCAGCTTGGGAACAAGATCCTGGAGCTGGGCAGCCAACTGTTGCGTCGCATGCCGCTACGCGAAACCGCTCATCCATTTCTCGTCAAGCTGAGCGCCGATACCCAGAAGACCGTCCACCTGTGCGTCTTAGATGGTCACGATGTGGTCTATATCGACAAGATCGAAAGCCATAGGACACTTCCCATAATGTCGAGGATCGGGAGCCGTGCGCCTGCTTATTGCACCGGGGTCGGTAAAGCCCTCCTGAGCGGACTTCCCACAGACCAGGTGGTGTCTCTGCTACGAGAAACCACCCTCGAGAAGCGGACTCCAAACACGATCACCGACCCCATCAAGCTGTTGGAGGAGATCAAACTAACCGCCGAGCGCGGCTATGCGGTCGACAACGGAGAGCACGAGGCGGGCATCAAGTGCTTTGCGGCTCTAATCAAAGGATTTAGTGGAGACATGATGGGAGCGGTCAGCTTAACAGGACTAAAGCGCGAGTTCGATAACCCAGAAGAGCTAAAGAAGATAATTACTGCAATTACGAAAACCGCAACAGAGATATCACGGGCATTGGGGCATGCATCCAGTTAAAGGAGTAGTGGGCAATTAGTAAACAGAGTGTTGAAGAAAAGCTGACAGAACTCGGTTTCGAGCTACCTGTGGTACCGAAACCGGTGGCGGAGTACGTTCCGGCAAAGCGTGTTGGAAACCTTGTGTACGTTTCCGGGCAGGGTCCGACACGGGATGGCAAGGCAGTATATGCTGGCCGTGTTGGGAAAGAGGTCTCGCTAGATGAAGCGTACAAAGCCGCGGAGATCTGCGCGTTGAACTGCCTGGCAGCGATCAAGTCGGTAGTGGACTCGTTGGAGGAGGTGGAGGAGATCATACAGGTGCGCGGGTTTGTCAACTCGGCTAACGACTTTCATGACCAGCCAAAGGTGATCAACGGAGCGTCTGAGCTTTTAGTAAGGGCGTTCGGTGATCGTGGCCGCCACGCCCGTGCGGCGCTTGGCACATCAAACCTTCCCAACAACATCCCAGTTGAGCTCGAAATGATAGTAGTTGTCGCACCTTGTCCAGAAGAGCGTAACACATTCTGATATTGGAGGTTTGTCAAGCGCTTGGCGGTCTAATCATAGAAAGGAGGTGATACTCAGACCAGCAGATTGTTGGCGATAATGGCGGAGGAATGGAATGTTTGACTGGAAAAGACAAGGAGGCAGAATATGTACGATATTGTGAAGCGGATCGGCATCGTGGCATTACTAGTAGGAATAGTAGGCCTAGCTCTGGGGATCACAGCAGTAGCGGAGAGTGATCTTCTTGCGCAGATTATCGAGCGTGGTTCCATACGCATCGGAACGACAGCCGCTGCCCGGCCATATGCTTTCCTGGATGAAAACGGAGACATCGTCGGCTGGGAAGTTGACCTAATGAATCTAATCGCAGAGAATCTCGGTGTCAAACTCGAGATTATCGACATGCCGTGGGCGGGACAGATCCCAGCCCTTCAGACAGGACGTATAGACCTGATTTGTCCGCGTATGCTAACCACACTACAGAGAGCTAAGTCAGTATGGTTCTGCGAGGCATTGCATCTTGCCGCCACAGTTGCTTACGCGAAACGAGAAAGCGGTTTCACAAGTTGGGAGGAGTTGAATTCGCCGGAGTACACTGTGGGAGCTATTGCCGGAGCTGTTGGAGAAGAATTGGGAAAGAAGATGCTCCCGAATGCCACTCTGAAACTATATCAGCTCGACACCGATGCCACGGAAGCCCTACTCAGTGGACGAGTGGATGCCTGTCTTAACGGGAATCTAATTTCGGCAGGGGAGGTTTCCGCCTATCCGGACAAACTGGTTGTCCTCAACGCACTACGTGCGGAAACCACCACGTTTGCCATAAAGCCCGGAGTAACGTCCCTGAATCTGAAGTTCTGGATGGACAACTTCATCCGCAAGATCAAACTAACTGGACAGTATGCTGAAATATGCAAGAAATGGATGGGAGAGTCTTATATCCCATGGAACCAATTCGATTAGCACCATAAACAGAGCACCTCCTTGCCTGTGCTGAATTATCTTTCTATGGGCAAATGGTGACAGGAACGATACTTTTTGCCGTGGGACGCACACATGCTGAAGAAAGCGTCCCACGGCATTAAAAATACCACATGGAGTCAAAAGAGACAGTTTGATGAGTATATTCTCATGGCGTGTTTTTCTTAACAGTTGGCCGGAGTTTGTTCCTGCGGTCGGGCTCAGCGTGCAAATCTGGACGGTCACCTTCGGCCTGTCAACTGTGTTAGCAACGTTGCTTGCAATCATAAGGATCTACCGTCCGCTTATCCTGTATTGGATGGCATCCTTTTTCATTCAGATCTTTCGTTCCACTCCATTAATAATTCAACTGTACTTTTTCTACTTCGGCTTACCTCATTTAGGTATCATGATGTCGGAAATGCAGGTTGGACTTCTTGCTGTCACACTTATTAACGCAGCCTTTAGTGCCGAGATCATCCGTGTTGGGATTGAGGCCATTCATAGAACACAATTTGAAGCAGCTTATGCGTTGGGATTGACTTTCTTTGATACAATGCGATATGTGATTCTGCCTCAGGCATTTCGGAAAATCATTCCTCCTCTTACTGGCCAGGTGACTTTACTCATTAAGGGAACAGCAGTCCTTTCAGTTATTGCTCTTCGAGAAGTTACAGAGACGGCACGTGCTCTCGCAGTTTGGACTTTTCGCCCTCTGGAGTCGTTTCTTCCTGCAATCATCATTTACCTAGCTGCCACGCTGCCGCTTTTCTTCATTTCCAAGGTGCTTGAAAGAAGGTGGGCACGACATGGAGCCTAGCGCGTATGGTTCGGGTTTTTGGGGCGTTTCCGCTAAAATACTACCAATTCTCCTTCGAGGTTTTGCCAATACACTCTCCTATTATGCGTGGTCGTTACTTATCGGCCTCATGATTGGGGCAGTACTTGGCCTAATTAGTTCATCACGTTTGAGAGTAGTACGTTATCCCATCATAGTATATATCTATATCATGCGTGGGCTCCCTTTCTTAATCATCCTGTTCGTTATCTACCATGTATTGCCCTACTTCGGGGTTACCTTCTCTGCTACCTATGCCGGTATTCTCGCGTTGTCAATCCACTCAGGTGCCTACTACACTGAGATCATTCGAGGCGGTATCGAGAGCATTCACACAAGTCAACGCGAGGCAGCAATCGCTTTGGGTTTGTCATACTTCCACCGAATGCTGTACGTCATCGTCCCACAGGCAATGCGTTTAATCCTTCCTCCGCTAGCCGGCCAGATGGTGCTCCATTTCAAAGACACAGCTGTTTTATCGCTTATTGCTGTTCCCGATGTGACAACCGTGGGGCGTCAAGTGATGCAAGCTAACCGACAACCGTTTATTGTCTTCGGATGGGTAGCAGCATTTTACGCGGCGATCTGTTACCCAATGTTGAAACTAGCTTTGTTGCTCGAGAATCGTCTAAAGCATAGTCAAGTACGGTCGTAAGGAGTCTCAGATGTCAGTTGTAGAGATAAAAAACGTAACAAAGAGTTTTGGATCCCTTCAAGCAGTCGTTGATGTCACGCTGAGTGTTGAAAAAAAAGAAACGGTGATCATCTGCGGGCCAAGTGGTGCGGGAAAGAGCACACTACTCCGATGTATTAATGGCCTCGAGAGACCTCGGCAAGGTGAGGTATGGGTCGATAACGTAGAGATTACAGGGGACAAGGCAAATCTGCGGGAGGCCCGAAAGGAGATCGGGATTGTTTTTCAAAGTTTCAATCTGTTTCCACATATGAATGTATTGAACAACCTCATCCTAGGTCCAACAAAAGTTAGGAGAGTAACGAAAGCTGATGCAATTAGTAAAGCGCGAGAACTCCTTGAGCGAATGGGATTGATCGAAAAAATAGACGCATATCCCGATGAACTCTCAGGAGGGCAGGCACAGCGTGTCGCCATAGCGCGGGCTCTAGCAATGGATCCGAAGCTCATGCTCTTCGATGAAGCAACCTCCGCTCTTGATCCGGAGATGATCAAGGATGTCCTTGACGTCATGGCGGATCTATCTAATCGAGGAATGACCATGATAGTCGTGACACACGAAATGGGTTTCGCAAAGGCAGCTGCCAATCGGGTAGTTTTCATGGTAGACGGGCGGATTGTTGAGGAAGCTTCACCAGAGGTGTTCTTCCAATCTCCGCAAGACCCTCGGTCTCAGCATTTCGTAAACCAAATCATTGGCATCTAGTGAATAATATGAGCATACTTTAAGATAAATTCAATAAATTATCACTACATGCCATTTTAGATAAGTTGGCTGTGGTATTGCCAGGGTAGATCTCTGACTGTGAAAACCGCTTCACGAAAGAGGTTGACTAACTTCAATAAGGGGGAACATAATGCTGCTTAGCAATGGCAACGTGCTTATTCAAGACGATCAAGGGATAGGTTTTCGCCAGCTGGACCTACAAGTGGATCAGGGAATCATCGTACAGCTTGGGCAACACTTAGAACCTAGAGCTAGCGAGAAGGTCATCTCTGTAATGGACAAGTGGCTCATCCCTGGTCTGATCGATGCGCATGTCCATACCACAGGCCTGTACGGAGGGGTCGATCCTTTTCTCACAAAGGATATCTCTGCAGCGGAAGTTGCACTTCGTGCAGCTCACGGTGCACAGATGTTGTTGTACAGCGGGTTCACAACCATCCGGGACATGGGAGGGCGGGAGTATGTGGACATTGCACTTCGCAACGCGATCAACGAGGGAATTGTACCTGGGCCAAGGATGTATGCCAGTGGCCGCCCTCTCTGCATCACTGGAGGACATGCCTCATTGCTTCTTCGAAGCCGTGAAGTCGACGGCCTTGACGAGGCCCGTAAGGGAGTGCGCGAACAACTCGCCATGACCGCTGATCAAATCAAAGTAATGGCAACAGGTGGCGGCGTCAGCTCTATAGGCGCCCCAGGACTGCCGCAACTTTCGCTTGCCGAATTGCAAGCAATCGTCCAGGAAGCCTCCCGAGCAGAGAAGAAAGTTGCCGCACACGCTCACGGCTTAGAGGGAATCAAGAACGCTATAAAGGCAGGAGTTCAATCTATTGAACATGGCACCTACGCGGACGAAGAAACCTTGGTAAAGATGGTGAAAAACAACATCTACCTTGTTATGTGTATTGGGGCTACAGCCTTCATGGCAGATAACTCAGCAAAAGCTGCCGGAGTACCCCAATTTATGCAGGACAATTGCAAGAAACTTTTGGTGCATCAGACATTAACGTTCAAGAAGGCATGCGAACTTGGCGTTCCCATCGCCTTCGGAAGCGATTGTGGCACGCCGCTGAATCCCCCAGGGGGTACGGGAAGAGAATTCGAGTTCCTTGTGGAAAACGGGATGACCGAAGCTCAAGCCATTGCTTCCGCTACAGTGGAGGCAGCAAAACTGCTTGGCATCGAGGATCGTGTTGGCTCACTTTCCCCTGGCAAAGAAGCCGACATTCTGGTACTTCAGCACAATCCTTTAAAGGACATCTCTGTACTTGCCAAACCCAAGGAGGAGATCTACTGTCTACTAAAGAGAGGTACGGTTGTGATCAACGCTGAGGCACCTTCGCATAGAAAGAATGTGCTATAACTTATTATCTTCTTTAGCGAAAAGCGAGAAAAAGCGACTTAATGAACCCAGATCACAGAGATAATACATCAGGGGGAGAAAAGGTGGAAAAACATGCCATTCCTCAATGGCAGATTTTAGAGGAAAGTGATGTAACATATATCGTAGAAAGGGCCTTTGCATTGCTCAGCAATCCTGGCGTTACACTAAGCGATAGAAACTCCCAGGAACTAATGTCAGATGCCGGTGCAAAAGTAGATTTTAAGAAAAACATCGTAAGAATCAGCGCGGACTTAATTGAAGACGCCCTAAAAAGTGTTCCCAAGGGATTTGCTGTTTATGATCACTTACGCAATGAATGCTATTGTCTTAGAGATAATAACGTTTATTTCGAGACCGGTGGTACTGCCATATATGTACATGATCTTGATAATCCCACAAAGAGACGCCTTGCAGTAACTCAGGATCTAATAAATCATATAAAAATTGTTAATGCATGCAGTAACATATCTTTCCATTCTTCCTTATTTACATGCAATGATGTTCCAGCGAGAATAACAGATGCGTACCGGCTATTCGTCGCGCTCTTGTTCTCTACGAAACCAACAATTCTCACTGCGTTTACCCCATCAGGGTACAAGGTCATGCGTAAACTGTTGTGGATTGTAGCACAGGGAGCGGAAAGATTTAGCAATAAGCCTTCGCATATCATTTGCGCTAATAGTGTTTCTCCATTGGGTTGGAGTCAGATGAGCGCATACAACCTTATCAACAGCGCCCGGGACAATATCCCAGCCATGGCTGTTCATATTCCGTTTGCTGGCGCTACCGCTCCTGTTACGCTAGCTGGAACGATGCTAGAAGCCACTGCAGAGAATCTATCAGGATTGGTAATTCACCAGGTGGCAAACCCTGGAGCAAGGTTCATTTGGGGGGGGGGCGCATGTAACCTGAACATGCGCTCAGCTACTCCAACAATGGCATCCCCCGAGGCGATTCTGCTTGACTGTGGTATGATCGAAATTGGGAAGCACTTTCGATTGCCAACTACATCTAATCTTGGGAGAGCTGATAGTAAAAGGTTAGATATGCAAGCTGGGCTCGAGACAGGTCTGGGAATAACCGCCTCGTTACTTGCCGGCGCCAATATTGTTGCCGGACCGGGGATGCTGGAATTTGCCAGTACTCAAAGCCTTGAAAAGCTAATTATAGATAACGAGATTTGTGGGTTTGCTCGTAGGCTTTCTAAGGGAATACATTTGTGCCCAGAGAATTTAGCAGAACAACTCATTAGAACAAATAAGAAGGAAAGTAAACACTTCCTTACATCGAAACATACTCTCCGTTTTTTCAAAGAAGAATTTTGGGAACCTTCATTTAACACTATCGATCAGGATGGTAGATCTGGAAAGGGAGCTGAGGGTTCAGACATTCGCGAACGTGCTCACTTGAAAGTGAAGAATATCTTGGACTTGGATCCAACTAAAGAGAGTTCTCTTGAGCCCGCATGTGTGGATGAATTGTTCGAAGTTATGGCAGCATTCGCACGAAAGGAGGGAATAGATAAGTTGCCTATCTCAAGAGAAGAAGTTATTGAGAAGGAAGTATAAAACTTATATCGCAAACCAAGGAGAATCTTAAAATGCAAGAGGCGATAAGGCAAGCTGTATTATACGGAGACGGGGAGAAAACGGGGAAACTTACAAGAGAGGCGCTTTCCCAGGGATTCAATGCACAGCAGATTCTCGATGAAACACTTACGCCAGCGATGGATATCGCCAGCGAAGAGTACGGAAAAGGGGATTGTTACGTCCCCGAGATGCTCATCTCGGCTCAGGCAATGAAAAGCGCAGTAGTAATACTGTGAAGCCGCTGTTGGCCAAGGCGGGGGTGAGGGCACGCGGCAAGGTCGTGATCGGTACCATCGAAGGTGACCTGCACGACATCGGCAAGGACCTCGTGGCGATGATGCTCGAAGGGGCAGGGTTCGGGGTCGTAAACCTCGGTGTGGCGGTGACAAGGAGAGAAGTTCGTGAAAGCAGTGAAGGAACACAAGCCCAATATCATCGATATGTCTGCGCTATTAACGACAACGATGATTCACATGCCGCAGATTATCGATGCGCTTCAACAGGCCGGTCTTCGCGGTCAGATAAAGGTGATGATCGGAGGGGTGGCGGGTACCCAAGAATACGCTGACAAGATCGCGCTAATGGGTATGCACCAGATGTAGCAAATGCCGCAAAGTTAGCAATAAGGCTTGCGCGAAAAAATAAATGATAGGGGGTTAAGAATGAGATTAGAGCGTGCGGAGATTTACCATATTTCTATTCCTATGGTTAAGCCGTTCGTCACCGCTCGAGGCGTGGAAACAGAACAGCAGTTTCTAATTATCAAGTTATTTGCAGAAGGCGCAGTCGGAATTGGAGAGTGTTCAGCAGGGGTGAATCCACAGTATAGTTGTGAGGCCATCGCAACTTGTAAACCTATTCTAATAGAGTTTCTATTGCCAGGTCTTCTAGGGAAAAACATTGATGAAGTAGACGACCTTGTTAACGCGATGTCTAGAGTAATTGGGAATCACATGGCCAAAAGTTCTGTTGAGCAAGCTTACTGGGATCTTCTTAGTCAGCAAAAAGGACAGCCCATCTATAAACTCTTGGGAGGCACAAAGAAGGCAGTCGACGCAGGGGCGGCTATAGGTATATTCTCTACTGCACATGAGACTTTACAAGAAATCGACACGCAATTAGCAAAAGGATTTAAACGGCTTAAACTAAAAATCTCTCCAGGTCACGATTACAAAATACTCAAAGTCGTAAGAAGCCATGTAGGTAAATTTCCACTCATGGTTGATGCTAATTGCTCGTATAACTTGACGTCTGCTGGTCATCAATTGAAACGATTAGACGCCTTAGATCTTACTCAGATTGAGCAACCGTTAGCGCATGATGATTTAATTGATCATGCGAACCTACAGAAAGAGCTATTAACACCTATATGTCTAGATGAGAGTATTGTGCACGTCCGTGCTGCAGGCCACGCGATTGAACTACAAAGTTGCCGCATCATCAATGTTAAGTTATCACGTGTTGGAGGAATGTCGGAGGCTAAGAAAATTCATGATCTGTGTGTCAAACATAATATTGGAGTATGGGCAGGAAGCATGATATCATCCGGAATTGGCCTAGTATATGATATCATTTATGCATCTCTCCCCGGAATAAACTATCCTAGTGATATCCAGGAATCAGGACACTATATGATCGATGATATAGTGGACCCTCCCGTCTCTATGTCAGCTGATGGAACTTTCGATGTACCGCAGGTTCCAGGCTTAGGAGTTCGCTTAGATGAAAAGAAGATGAAGACATATTTAATTGATATGCATATAATAAGTTAATACATCTAGTATGGTCCTATACACCTATTAGGGATTTGGAAAGGCAATGTGTTAGGACGTTAGTGATGTGCAAAGAAGTGTGATTATTGAAATTATTTACTTAATAAGGAGACCATAGTTATGCGCAATTACATTGAAGTGACAGAGCAATTAAAGATGGAGCTCCCTGCTATGCCAAAAGCTGTATCGGAGTACGTCCCAATAAAGTACACTGGTAGTTCTGTAACTGTTTCCGGTCAAGGACCAATCTGTAATGGAAAACGCAATTCACACTGGCCCAAGATAAACGGAGCGTCTGTACCTTTAATTTAGGTGTTAGGGAATAGGGGGTGCTATTCTCACATGGCTTGGGGTACATCAAATCTAGCTGATAAACTCCTCGCGAGATTGGGTTGATAGTCAGAGTAATAGTGAATTCAAAGGAGCAATAATGAAAACATTGAAGCAGTGGTTCGATGAGTGATTTACCTGAAGAGACTGCACTAGCGACCATCTCCAAGAATGAACTCTACGAGCTTGCTCGGTCGTTAGTGGCAATTCCGAGTGATCCTAAGCTTGGTACGCAAGCCGTCGTTGCATACTTACAATCGTTCCTTGCTAAGGAAGGGTTAATTTGCCATGTTGAAGCCGTGCGTCCTCCTACACACTTAAATCTTGTTGTTGAGCACTCAGCTAGCAGCGGGCGTATGCGGCTCTTGCTCAATGGGCACATCGATACGGTCCCACCAACCGATCTTCCACAAGCAGTACGGCTCGACGAACAGCGGCTTTCCGGTCGTGGAGCCGTGGACATGAAAGGAGCAGTAGCGGCAATGTCTCTTGCACTTGTTGCTATTAATCGTGCTGGGATCTCTTTGAAGCACGGAGTAATGCTTTCTGCTGTTGCAGGAGAAGAGATTGGCGGTATCGGGACGAAGGCATTCCTCGACACTGGACGTCGTCCGGAAATGGCGGTAATCGGTGAGCCAACCCAGCTGCGCCTAGTCGCTGCTCATAAAGGTGTTGAGTGGATGGAGCTGCAATTTTCGGGGAAGGCTGGGCATGCAAGCTGTCCGGAGCAGGGAGCAAACGCGATCGTTGCTGCTTCGCATGCTGTCATTGCTTTGAATGAGCTCGCCTCTCGCATTAATACTTCTATACGACATCCCTTACTTGGTGGAGCCACCCTTAACATTGGCGCGATCCATGGCGGGACAATGCCCAACGTGGTGCCTGACTCATGTACCGTTCGAATAGATCGGCGTTGGCTCCCTGGCGAGGAAATTGAGTCTATTGTCGATGATGTATCGCAAATTGTACAACAGGCGGCGCGGTCAGTGCCCGGTGTCCATGTAGAACTTATACGTATGGATGAGACTCGCCACAACTGCCCGATGGAGACGCCAATTTCGCATCCTCTAGTAAGAACAATGCAGTTCGTGCTCGCCAACTTGGGGCTTCCAAGTGATCCATGCGGTGTCCCGTTTGGCACGGATGCACCATGGTTAGCAGCTTACGGAATTCCCAGCATAATCTGTGGCCCTGGTGATATTGCACAAGCTCATTCAGCTGATGAATACATTGATCTGGATCAGCTGTGGATGTCGTTAAAGGTCTATCTGTCAACTATCCAGAGGCTTTGTGGGGAAGCTCAATTGTGATGAACGCAAATCCAGTTTTGCAAAACAACGGAACCCACGGGGCTCCGTTACGCTGGGATTTATGTTCCCGTGATCAGATTGCATCATTAGCAGAGCAAGATGCAGTGGTCGTTATTTCGACAGGGTCGACCGAGCAGCATGGTCCACACTTACCCGTAGGAACGGATGCAATAATCGCGAGTGAAATCGCAACTCGTGCCGTGAAACGGGTGAGTGACTCTGTTCCCGTTTTGCTTCTTCCTACTCTAACGTACGGCTCGTCCCAGCACCACATGATGTACTCTGGTACCGTGTCGCTACACGACGGCCTGTTTGTTCCGCAGCTTGTCGATATAGGCAATTCGATTATTAATCATGGGTTTCAGCGATTGCTCTTTGTCAAGGGGCGTGGGGGTAACACAGCGCCCTTACGCCTGGCGATCGACCGTATAAGACAGGGCACAGAACGCGAAGTGTGTATCGTTGCCAGTACCTATTGGCATCTGATTGCTCACACAATTAGAGAGAGTCGCCAGTCTCATTCTGGCGGAATCGGTCACGCTGGCGAGGTGGAAACGTCACTGATGCTTGCCCTTTACCCACACTTGGTGAGAACACCGTTACCTACGGGTACCTGGTCGCAGTCACCGCAAGGATGGTGGTGTTCCGAGGATTGGTTCGGTGAATCTAAAGTACAACTAGGTTTTTCACTACGTGATTACAGTCCATCCGGTGTCCTCAGCGATCCATCTACTGCCACCGTAGTCTTCGGCCATCGCATTCTTGCAGCGGCCGTTAAACAGATTAGCAAGCTGATCGTGTCGATGAGTAGTTGGAGGCACGACAAATTTCGGAAAACCATTCCAGAAACAGAGTGCACATCAGGAGGATGAATAATGACGCACGATGAACAGAAGGTAGTGAGTCGATTTATTGGGTTGCGCTGTCAGAGATGTAAACGCCTCTTTCCAATGACAAGACGTGAATGTCCTGATGACGACGGGTTGTTGCTCGCGGAATACGATCTATCGACCCCACCTACGTGGCCGCCGCGTCAGGGTGCAGCGGGGATATGGCGTTTTGCAGACTTCTTGCCGCCTCTACCTCGGAGGATAAGCCGCAGAGAGGGTGAAACCCCACTCTATGCCAGCCGCACAGTTGGGGACAAATGGGGGATCAACCTTTGGCTCAAAGACGAAGGTGCTAACCCTTCAGGTTCATTTAAGGACCGTGGCGTAGCGATGATGACCAGTGCTCTCGATCCTTCCGCTAAAACTGTAATCATGATGTCCAGCGGGAACGCCGCAAGCTCTGTTGCTCTATACTCAGCCTTGGCTGGCGTGCATGCTGTGATACTTATGTATCAGGGGGGGACGCGGTCAAAGGCATTCATGACTCAAGCTTATGGAGCCACAGTTTTTGCTGTACAAGCAGAGCGTGAGACAGACGTGTTGACCTTGACCGAAAGTCTAGCAAAGGAAAAGGGCTGGCCCCTCATGAATACCGTTGCTGTAAGGAATCCATTCATCCTGGATGGCTACAAAACCTTGGCCTATGAACTCTCAGAAGAACTTCCTGATATAGATGCAGTAGTTGTTCCAGTAGGCTCCGGCACACTAATCTCAGGTATATGGAAGGGTTTTGATGAGTTGCATCGAGCAGGGATGATTGTGCGAATCCCACGGATTATCGGGGTGCAACCAAGTGGAAGCTGCCCAATTGTAAAAGCGTTTAATGCTGGCCTTGAGAATGTTCCCAGATTGTCAGAACCACCTAATACTATTGCTACTGCTCTGACGCTTGATGATCCAGGAGAAACAGGAACTCTAACGCTTACGGCGATTCGAGCAAGTGGAGGAACTCTGATTGCAGTAGAGGACGAGGCAATCTTGTCAGCGTGCCGATCCTTAGCAGTGAATGAGACGATCCTCGTGGAACCAGCCGCTGCTGTAGGCGTTGCCGCATTAGCCGAAGCTCTCAAACACGGCGTAATCCAAAAGGGCGAGCGCGTTGTTTGCGTTCTTACGGGGCATGGGTTAAAGGATATTGAGTCAGTCGAAGGATCCATGCCTTCTATGGTCAACATTGCAGCAGACAAATCGGAATTCATGGACGTATATGCTTCCATGGAAAGCAAATACTAACAGTCCTGACCAGGAGGAAACTATCAGTAAATTACTAACGATTAACCAGTTAGAAGAAGCTGGAACATTAGGCATCATCCGGGTCAACCAGGCGGAAGACCTCGTTCACATCGCGCAGGCCCTGCAGGAAGGCGGGCTCGACTGTGTCGAGATCACGATGACCACCCCCGGAGCGCTGCGAGCGATTGAGGAAGCAACGGGGAGGCTAGACGGGGTTCTCATGGGGGCGGGGACTGTTCTCGATGCGGCTACTGCTCGTCAGGCGATCCTTGCCGGGGCGGAATTCCTCGTTACCCCAACAGTTGAACTCGATGTAATCGAGATGGCTCACCGGTACGGGGTGGTTGTCATTGCTGGTGCAATGACCCCAACCGAGATTCTCACTGCCTGGGAAGCAGGGGCGGACATGGTGAAGGTTTTCCCAGCAAACGTTCTCGGTCCTGAATATCTCAAGGCGGTGCATGGTCCACTGCCGCAGATTCCGCTCGTGCCGACAGGTGGTGTTACCGCCGACAACGCCGGTGAGTTTATCCGTGCCGGTGCTGCAATGGTGTGTGCTGGAGGCTGGCTGGTGGATAAAAAAGCAGTGGCTGAAGAACGCTATGATGTTCTCACTGAGCGCGCCCGGCAGCTTGTAGAAACTGTGCAAAAAGCAAGAGCGAGAGGGTCTTGATACACTTTTCCTGATGGTATCTGGATGGCTCGATAATACGGGTGATAAAGGAGATTTGATGGGGAGACTTCGCTTGATGATTCCAGGGCCGATCGAGATCGCTCCAGAAGTGTTGTCCGCCATGGCCGAGCCGTTGGTAGCCCATTATGGTGAGGAGTGGACAACATTTTACAAAGAAACCCAGGATCTCTTACGTAAGATTATCCGAACTAATGGAGATCTTTTTCTGTTCCCAGGATCGGGGAGTGCTGGCCTCGATATGGCTCTTGGTTCACTCCTCTTCCCTGATGGGAAGGTGTTGATCCCTCAGAATGGCTTTTTTGGCGAACGCCTCGAAGAGATCGCTCGCACCTATACGCCGAACGTTCAGACGGTGAAGTTTACCGTCGGTCAGCCGGTTGAGGTGGGTCAGGTAGAGAAAGCTATCCAAAAAGGGGACTTGAATGTCCTTGCGGCTGTGCACTGTGAGACATCCACCGGGGTGCTCAACCCAATCCGAGAACTGAGCAAGCTGTGTCAACATTATGGAGCTCTGT
>CAYMFM010000090.1:0-14779 GCA_964389685.1 uncultured Rikenellaceae bacterium | reverse complement strand
CACCTTGCGACTTGCTAATGCTTCCAGGCGTTACCCCAGCGCATAAGGGACTTACACCCTCTGGACTTTCTTTTATTCAAAGAACTTTACTAAGTTTACCATTCAAGGCACACACATTGTATAAAAATAATAGCCGGTTCAGTAGTAAATTCAAGGGTTGTAGCCCGCTTCAACTTCTTTGTGTTTTGACAGGAATGAAGCCCGCAATCGGCTACTATTCTTATACGGACCGTTAGCAGAAATTCGTGGGCAAAAGATATGGAGATAGATTGAATGGAACCGATAACACAAATGATAATATACCTCCTGATTGGTCTTTTTGCTGGATTTATGAGTGGTATGTTTGGAATAGGCGGTGGCTCTATAAGGACACCTTTGCTTTATGCTGCTGGATTACCTTTGCTAAGTGCTTTCGGAATAAATCTATTAGTTATACCATTCTCTTCTCTTATAGGTGCTATAAGCCACAGAAAGAACATAGATTTGAAAATTGCTCAATATGTAATAATTGGTGGCATATTAGGCACAGTAACAGGTGCATTTTTAACAGGGCTTATATCAACCTTAGTCTTAGCGATTATCTTTGTTATTATTTCTATCATAACGGTATTTGGAATTTATTTTGACAGAATCTTCCCAGAAATCGCTCAAAAAATCAATCCAAGTACCATAACTATTATTGGCGGGACGTTCTTTCTTAATTTCCTAACAATTATGCGAGGAGGTAGCGGAGGTAGTTTATTCCCTCCTTTTTTAAGGATTATGAAACTCAATATACGAAAAGCAATAGCGACATCCTTATTCGCAACTATTTTTACAGCAGTTGCCGGGACTATTGTCTTTTGTTCTCGTGGCAACATAATATTTCTTCCTGCTTTATGGGTAATAGTAGGGTCGATAAGTGGAGCACGGATAGGTAGTTTAATGTCCCTAAAGACAAAGTCCACTTGGTTAGAAGTTGGACTTTCAGTATTTATTGTGATTCTTGCATTTGTTGTGCTGATTAAAGCAATATGATGACGATTAGAGAAAGTCATATAATTATAAAGATAGATTTTGATCCCGAACTCTGCGGCAACTTCGTTGCCTTGCCCTCACGTTCGGGTCTGCTAACAAGAGTGCAAACGCCATAGAAACGGCTTTTGCACCTGAACGTTATTGCGACACGAAGTCGTATAAATGATAGTTTTACTGAGAAATTGTTCTTTGATAAAACCTGTTGTTTCCCCAACAGTACCCTACCGGGACAACTGATGTATGGTTCACCCCGTGAAATAATTCCGCATAATACGGAATGGCTTCGCATTTCACGGGGTAAAGCCATTATTGGTTGAAGCTCCCGGGAAATTGTACCGAACGTTTGGATCGAGTATCCTTAGAACGGGGCTGGAAACCGTGAGGCGGACAGTCTTCGGAGTCTCAACGCCGATTCAGGGCATGGGTCTGTGGGTATGGCTAAAATAGTTGAACACTCCGTAACTGCCGTGAGTGCGTAAGGAGCGAAAAAGAGAATGATACGCTCCGTACCAAAATGGTAAGCTGACTGCAAATTCCGGTGTAAGTGAGCAGGGTATTCCGATTTAAAGTGAGCCACTCATTCCGCATCAAAGTGAGCCACTTTTTTTACCTCAATATTTAATCAGTTTCATTTGCCTTTTCATTATAAAATTAGGGTTTTAATTCATTCTATCATCTATATTTTGTAGAGTTTAACACTGCATACAATATGTACCTCTTCGATAGGAGTTTAAGACAACTTGTTGTCAGGGAACTTGAGAAGATAGAGATTGCTGTAAGGGCTAAAATGATTTATGTGTTCTCTCACCAATTAGGTCCATATTGGTATACTGAACCTTCTAATATTAAAAATTATCTTCACGTTTTTTATCTTCCGTTACATAACATTGTAATGATAAAATGAGTAACTTTATATGAAATCACACTTTTAATATAAGCCCAGTTTAGTTCTGATTTATTTAACAACACACAGTGAAAGTACTTAGTAATAAAATTATTGTTAAACTAAAAACTGATTGAACATGCAAGGAATCGGATTATACATTGTAGTTATTGTCGGGGCGTTAGTCCTTCTGTGGATCATCCTTTATTTTATACCGATCGGATTATGGTTTCAAGCATTGGTTTCGGGAGTAAGAATCTCCCTACTGCAATTAATCTTTATGAGATGGAGAAAAGTCCCTCCATCCATGATTGTGATTGCCCTGATTGAAGGTACAAAGGCTGGATTGGTACTTAACAGGGATGACCTTGAGGCTCACTACCTTGCCGGAGGAAGAGTTCAACAGGTTGTCCATTCGCTGGTTTCTGCTTCCAAAGCGAATATCGATTTGCCTTTCCAGATGGCAACTGCCATCGACCTGGCAGGCCGTGATGTATTTGAAGCAGTGCAGATGTCTGTTAATCCGAAGGTTATAGATACACCGCCGGTTACAGCTGTTTCAAAGGACGGTATCCAGCTGATTGCCAAAGCCAGGGTAACTGTACGAGCCAATATTAGGCAGCTGGTTGGCGGGGCTGGGGAGGAAACCGTCCTGGCCCGGGTTGGTGAAGGAATCGTTTCATCCATTGGCTCATCCAGTTCACATAAGTCCGTACTGGAGAATCCTGATTCCATATCAAAAGTAGTTCTTGAAAAAGGCCTTGACGCAGGAACTGCTTTTGAAATCCTTTCAATTGATATTGCGGATATTGATATCGGTAAAAATATTGGTGCAGTTTTACAGATGGACCAGGCGAATGCCGATAAGAATATTGCCCAGGCAAAAGCGGAGCAGAGAAGGGCCATGGCTATAGCAGTGGAACAGGAAATGATAGCAAAAGCACAGGAAGCCCGGGCCAAGGTGATTGAAGCCGAAGTCCAGGTCCCGCTGGCCATGGCAGAAGCTTTCCGCCAGGGAAATCTGGGTATCATGGATTACCCGAGGATGAAGAATATCGAAGCGGATAGCGGGATGAGAGACTCCATTGCCAGGCCAGGCAGGGGTAGTTCGAAAAAAGATTAATGGTTAAGATTGCCGTTAAAGAAGCTGTCTTAAAAATAAAATTAGCCACGGAGAACACAGAATCGGGGTCTCCGTGGTTTTTAATGTATTAAAGCGTATCTCAAAAGTCGGTGTTTAGTGGAAATTCAGACTTTGGTTGACACTTTTTTTTAAATTCAGTTTCCGTTTTTAATTAAAATCGTCGGTTTGTTTGATGGCAATAATTCAGGGGAGGACATTGTGAATTCCTTTTAAGGTGTTAGATTTAAGTTATTTGGTGGGGGGCTTCTATAATTTTAAATTCCCCTGACTCTTCCAAAACTCAAGCATCTTTTCAGCAGCAATCTGTTCATCCACTTTTTCGGAGCACTGTACGAAGAAATCCCCTGATTCATTCAATCACCTGGTGAGTGTAATTAACACCAGTGAATAAACCGGTCCGACCGCTGGAATGTTCGGCGGACTTATGCCAGTTAAGATTTTTTAACAGTTGCTTTAAGGATTTTTAACACATCTGGTGAACATCTCCCTTCCGGTGAATGTATCTTTGTATTGATCGTTATCAGGGCATATTATGAAGCTGACACATGGCATATTTTTAAGCATCTTGATCTTTTGCACCATTCAGGTTTGCATGAATCTCAATACACCTAAGCTGTCAGAGAATCATGCAAATTATCCGGATATTTTGCCCACAAACAATACACCGGCAACCCTCTGGATCGAAGACCCATCTGTCGATAATCCTGGGGAATTAAAAAATCATTGCTTTACTTTTTGCCACGGGCAGCCATTTGTAAAAAATCTCAAAAAGAATCCTCAATTTAGACTTCCACAACATTTTCGACTGGATCCCTTGTTTCTTGATCGTCCCCCACCGTTTTCAAACTTCCTGTTTTAAGCAGGTAGTGTCGGTTTGACCTTGTTCATTCCGTATCCAAAGCTACCTGGATTTTAGTGTAGCGGAAATTTTACTATTAATCATACAAACAATATCATATCATGTATATGAATCAAATAATTCATCAGCATTCCAGTGAACTGCTGATAAGCAATGTATTAAAATCCCAAAATCATCTTGAAATTGGGAGAATTGACTATATAAATGACAAGCAAAGAAAGCAACTCATCCTTATAATGGATAGCAATCAGAGCCTTGGGCATGAAGTTAATGCTATCCTGAAGGGTTGCAACCTCATTCTGGAGGCAACTTTTGAACCGGATTATGACATACCATTCAGGACTCATTTAATTGGACGGAAGATGGTTGTTGATTATGAGAATGAGGACCCGGATATAGGTTTTTCGGAAATTAAACTGAATCCCGGGTACAACTACACTATTTTATCAAGCCAGGTGATTAATCCTGGTTCAATCAAGGTTGTCTTGCAATACAGATACCTAAAAAAGAATAAAAACAATTAATTAAAAAGGAGAATAAAAATGAAAAAGTTAGCAAATATGTTGGTCTCTTCCATACTCGGAAGTGGCCTGACGATTGCGGTCTTCTTATTAACCGGCCTCAATCATCAAGATTCTCCTGCAAATCTTCATAGGCAGGAGCAGTTACAGTTACCGGTTCATCATGCTCTTTATACCGTTAAAGAGAATGGTGAATATGTCCCTCTTGATTTTACAGGTGTTTCAAAGCAGGCGATGAATTCTGTTGTTCACATTCGCTCAACCCGTAAAATCCAAACCGGAGCAAACCAGTATTATTACAACCAGCGTAATCCATTCGGTGACATGTTCGGAGATGATTTTTTCAGGTTCTTCTTTGGGGAACCCCAATCCAGGGATTTGAATCCTCCAAAATCTGAACCCTTCGTACAGATTGGATCAGGCTCTGGTGTCATTATCAGTAGCAACGGTTATATCGTTACCAACAATCATGTTGTAGAGCAGGCAGATGAGATCGAAGTCATACTAAATAATAATGATACGTACAAAGCCAAGGTAATCGGAACTGATCCCTCCACTGATCTTGCTCTTCTGCAGATTAAGGCGGATGGATTAGAGGTTTTACAATTTGGTAATTCGGATCTGGTTGAGGTGGGTGAATGGGTAATGGCGATCGGAAATCCTTTTAACCTGAATTCGACTGTAACAGCAGGAATTATAAGCGCCAAAGGCAGGAACATCAATATTATCGATGATAAGTCGGCCATTGAAGCCTTCATTCAAACGGATGCTGCTATTAATCCCGGGAACAGCGGTGGTGCCCTTGTAAATCTGAACGGGGAACTCATTGGTATTAATACTGCAATTGCCAGTCCTACCGGAACCTATACCGGATACGGGTTTGCAATTCCCTCTAACATTGTGAATAAAGTGGTCGAGGATTTTATCAAATACGGAATGGTGCAGCGTGCTTACCTTGGCATAATGATCCGTGATATTGACAGCAAACTTGTTCAGGATGAAAACCTCAGGACGAATGAAGGTGCTTATGTAAATAGTCTGACGGATAAAAGTGCAGCAGCAGATGCCGGTATCAGAACAGGAGACGTGGTAATCAGGGTAGATGATAAACCTGTCCGACAATCCGCAGACCTGTTGGAACAGATTGGAAGACACAGACCGGGTGATGAGGTCACAGTAACAGTCGACCGGAAGGGGAAGGAACTAACCTGTACGGTGAAGCTTGCCAATCTGAAAGGCTCCAGAAAACTGGTTGCAAAGAATCAGCAGGACATCATGGACCTCCTGGGAGCTTCCTTTGAGGAACTTGATAAGGAAACATCTGATAGACTCGGGATCGAGGGAGGTGTCAGGGTTAAAGAGATGAACAATGGATTACTTAAAAACGAGACAGAGATCTCAGAAGGATTCATAATTACCGGGATAAACCATGAAAAAGTAACAACGGTGGACGATATAAGAAAATCCCTGGAACATCATAAGGGGGGTGTTCTGATCCAGGGTTTGTATGAGGATTATCCTGGGGAACTCTATTTCGCTTTTGGTTTACCAGACTGAATTCCTTGAATAATTTTCAGTACTTCTATGTAATGGATTAATTTCAGAAAATCTCTGTCCAAGCAATAACTGAAGAGCTGGCCCTTTGGATTTAATCTGCTATTGCATTAATTTTATAGTTTTCTGTAATTAGATATGCTGTTATAGGCAATTTAAATCAACAGGTAAAAGCATCATGAATAACATCGTTTCTTATTGTGGTTTGATGTGCTCAGGATGCCCGATTCTATGGGCTACGAATGAAACCAATGAGCAGCTCAAAGAAAAAATGAAGGTCGAAATCGCAAAATTAAGTAACAAGCTATATCAAACGGCATATAGCTCAAAGGACATTACTGATTGTGACGGATGCCTGAATGAAAATGGGAGATTGTTCCCTGGTTGCAAAAATTGTCAGATTAGAAATTGTGCCGGAGACAAGGAAATTCCCAATTGTGCCCATTGCAGCGAATACATCTGTGAAACGCTTGAAACATTTTTCACCGATAATCCGGAGTCAAAATCCCGTCTGGATTTTATACGGTCATTGCTTTAATAGTAATCAACAAATCACATAAAAAAATTTTGTATGAAATTTCTTGCGAATAATTGACTTTGCAACCCATATAATAACTGTTTAGCTAACATCTTGAATGAATTAGTAAAAGACAATATTTTATGTTCAACGACAACAGAAGCAAAAAAATCATTCTTCTTGCACACTGCTTGCTGAATCAAAATTCAATCTCCGATGGTACGGCAGATCTGCCGGGTCAGTTTACTGAAGTTATTCATCTCCTGATGGCTAATGATATCGGAATGATTCAGTTGCCCTGCCCCGAGTTTCTCTGTCTCGGACTGGACAGACAGGATAAACATGGTGCCAACAGGGATCTATTAAGAGAAAACACCCGGATAAGAAATCTGCTGGAGAAACATGAAAACATGGAGATTCTTCAAAAGAGAGCGGAAGAAGTTGCAAATCAATTGGAAGAGTACCGTCAACATGGTTTTAAGATTTACGGCATTATTGGTGTAAACAGATCCCCTAGCTGTGGAGTGGAAACGACCACAAGGGATGGCAAAGAAACAGATGGACGTGGTGTTTTCGTGGAAATCATAGAAAATGAGCTTGAGAAAAAAGGGATCAACATTCAAATGATCGGGTCCAAAACAAGCAGACAGGCAGAATCGGTTGAAAGGATCAAACGATTCATTGAAAACTAAACGAATATAACACTGATTATCGTTTGGTTCACCCAAACAGGCATGTGCTCACCATGATTGTTTGGATTTTTTTTCTAAAAAATGTAAAATAAATTAAGTACCAATGAGTACAAGATCTCTTTTGGATTTGAAATGCGATTGCAGTACATTTATTCAGTTGTAATACATCAAAAAACAATACAATTCCCGGAGACAAGAAGCAAACCACTCATGAAACACCAACAATCAGCTGCTAAACTCACCCTGACCCTCGTCTTGCTCGCTTTAATCTGCTCACACTGCAGTGAGCCTGATCAATCGGGCCTCAGAGTAAAAGTGTTCAATACCCTTTTCAATGATTTCACTCCCGTATACAACTACACTACCGAAGAGACCGTTATGCTCGGACATGCTGCCCGGATTATGATTCCCGGACATGAGCCGTGGCATGCGTACCTGGGGAGCCAGGACAGCTTAGGATCGGCTGACATTACCACAGGTTCAATGTTCCGTGTTGGCAGTGTAACGAAAATGTTTACAGCCACCATTATCCTGCAGCTGTGGGAAGAGGGAGGCATCGTCCTGGGCACACCCTTTAACGACTACCTGCAACTCGATGAGGTAACCTATCCGAAGATAAACGAGTTCAGTGGGGTAACCATCCGGAACCTGTTAAGTCACCAGAGCGGACTGCCAGCCATCTCATCCACGACGTTTTTCGATGATTATTTTTATACTGATCCCATTACACAGCTGGAGCGGATGAGGTATCTGTTTTCCGATTGTGATCCTGAGTTCGAACCCGGTACGCAATATGCATACAGAAATTCAAATTTCAACGTACTGGGCTTTGTGATCGAGTGTGTTACCGGGAAATCCTACCATGAAGTCCTCCAGGAGAGGATCTGCAACCCGCTCGGACTGGAAAACACAGGCTTGCTCGATTACGATATCTCACCCGATGACCCGCAAATCGCACACGGTTATACCATGACCTTTGACGGACTGCACTACCATGGAAGCCAGGCCTGGGCAGCCGGTGGACTGGTCAGTACGGTAGAGGACCTTTCAATCTTCATGCATGCTCTTGTAAACGGAGAGCTTTTTGACCAGCAATCGACTTTCGATCTTATGGTATGGCTCGAGGAGGGTGCACATTACGGACTCGGGATGTTCGTAACGCAAACCCAGGAAGGGCTGGCGTATGGACACGGTGGCGGGATCTTCGGGTACAATACCCGGCTGGAATATTTCCTGGAATTCGGCACAACCGTGATCTCCACCATGAGCTTTAACGGGTACGATTTTATGGTTACAAACTGGTACGACGATTTCTGCTTTCCGGTTATCGCGGAGGTTCGGAGAGCAATGAACCGGTGAGGTGGGAAAAAGGAATTGTGAACAGAGCGTTCCTTTAACTGTCTCTAATCATTGCATTTTTTTTAAAATTTCCACACCAAGTCAGTGTCACTTTCCCAATCACCTGAGGTAATTTCTTGATCACCATCGTATATCACAAAAGAATTGGGGGAATCATACAAATAAAGATCTCCAAACTGAAGCATTGCCTTTGCACTCAGTCCGGCGTATTGTATGAACAGTCCTTTTGATTTCAATGGATGTTCAGTTACCTGTGCCAGTCCCTGTGACGGTTTATCATAATTTATCCTGTTGAAGATAAAGCTGTTTCCATTAAATGCTAACGGAAATAGCTCCTCAAAACACTTAGTGATTTTATTTGTTTCCGGCCGGCCAAAAAGTACAACACATTCAGCATTTAAATCATTATCGGTTATCGAAGTGTCTGGCTTAATAATTTCTGGATTCAATCCAAGATACTCGTTATTGAACCGTTCGGCAGCTGTTTTGTTGACTTCTGATTCTGATATTGTTCCATAGACTAACGTTATATCAGGATAGCTATTCCAGATTTGAGACAGTTGCAGAGGCATTCTTTGAAGTTTCAGGAGGTCGTGGTTAGCATCTGCTTTAAGTACCAAAGGCTTGACCACTATTCGAAATTCAAAATCAGTTTTCCTTTCGCTACACCATATTGTAAAGAACTGCTGATCCGTTTCAGTCTCCACAGAAAATTCAACCGGCATACTAAAAATCGATTCACCTGATTGAATTAACTTTCCTCTTATGCTCCAGCCAATTTCAGTTTTCTCAAGTACAACTTCATCAACTTTTAAGTGCGGCAATCCATTTATTTTTTCCCACTGGTCAAAAAACCATTCCATAGATTCGCCAAAGATAGTACCTGCCATCTGAATAACCCGGTTGGTTTGAATTGGGGCAGGCGAATTCACCAGTAACCTTTCATACTCTGTCAAAAGCCGGTTAAACTTCTCAACACCCATGATTTTGTTGAGCATATGGCAAACGAATGCATCGTAGCTGTATTGAAGGGAGCGAATCCAGATAGGATCATCAAATATCTTTGAAAACTCAAGGTCCCTGTCTGGTATATCCCTGCTACAATAGTCGATATTGCAAAGGAATTCTCTTCGATTGTTTATCAATGTCTCATTATCATCAGAGAAAAGACTGCTTTTATAATCCACTAAAGCATCGGCAGGAAATGGATCTGGAGTATGATATACGTTGCTTCTTGCTTCAGAAATCCTTTCAATATTATACACAGCAGAAAGCAATCCATCCACCCTTCCGTCAACAATTGGTACCCACTGATAACCATAACCGTTGTGATGCTCTTGTGGAATATTGGGACCTAAAAAGATATCACGTCCCTTGCTCAAAATCACCTTATAATTATGCAAAAGGCCAAAAGATCCGGCATTGGGATCTACGGGTATCCAACCAATATCCTGAAGATAAAATTCAGCCCACATGTGAGGACCCAACCCATGATGTTGTGCACCTGCAAATCCATCTTCTGTTAAAACGGTATCCAAATAGGAGTACATTGTAGAGTTTGCATCATTCAGATAAGGAACCCATCCGATCCTTCCGTAAACGCATCTTGCCGGAATCCCCTCCGAACGGCACATAGCTACAAAAAGGGCAGCGTACTCTGTGCAAGCACCTGTAAAATACTCTTCTCCACTCCTTTCATCAACAGAAGGGTGAGAAAGCAGCCAGTCCAGGCTTCTGTCATCCATACCTTGATAATACCGGATTTTTTCATGAACAAACGAACAGATTTTTTGTGCCTTGAGGTAAGAATTTGTTTCATTTCCAACGGCTTCTGATACCATTTCTTCCACTATGGGTGTGATATGAACGGTATGGCTCGATCTGGTATATAATTTATATTCCGCAGAAGTTGTATTGTATGGTTTTATACCGGATGAGTCAACCAGCGTATGTACCTCGTATGACAACAGGCGGGCTTGAATGTCAATACGATAAGATGGCTTTACAGGATATTTTCCAAAATCCCAGTAAAAAATCGTATTCCCATATTCCGGGTCAGTATATTCGAAATGAGGTTCCGGCTTAGTCGATATGATCTGAACATTCTTCTGGGAATTCCACTCACGGGGAATTGGAATCCAGACTTTAAGGTCGTGCTCTCTGTCAATTTTTGAAGGATCCGGGTTTATTTCAAAAGATATTGCAACATTATAAACCCTGGGATTCTCGTAGATAATTTGAGATGTATCTATTCCGGTGATACAGGAAGTAATGGGAACCGGGCTCTCCTGGGAATGTACAACCGAAATGTTGAATGAAACATAAGTAAAAAGAATGACAGCGTATATTTTTCTCAGAACCCGACCTGCTGTATAACCATGGATAATAATTGTTGTGATCATTATTGATCTCCTTATACTCTATAGATTGAACACCTAACCTATTAATGCACTGTAAATTTGAAATTTGTTACCCGGAAATTTAGATAAAGTTACAATTTAGCAAATCATTGTCGTACTGATCCATGAATTAAATTCGATTGAATGATCAAAATTCGATGTATTAATTTATCTGAATTGTGAAAGCAATTGAGCAAAGCAAATGGCAAAAAAGCAATTCTATGCAATCCATTGTGCTATTGTCCAAAGGACTCCTTAGGAGAATTTTAGCTATAACTCTATTCCATTGTAATTGCTGATAAGGCAAGTACCCCGGCAGGGGTACAATAATTAATAGCCCCGGGTAAACCCTGTGAAATGCAGTGAAGCCACGTATACAAAGCCTTATTTCACAGGGTGCCTGCCTGCCGTCAAGGCAGGCAACCCGGGGTTCAGAATACCACGGAAATCCCGGTCCAACTGCCTTGGTATACAGCAGCAAAACGTTTCATGGACCGTATATTTGCCAAACGTTCATTGAAAGTATTTTTCTTTCGATAGCACAACGGATTATATATAGCTTTTAACTTTTGCAGGATTCTTTGTACCTTCCATATCTGAAATCAATAACTTAATGGACCTGGCCACGACGCTGCATATTACTCAACCATTAAAAACCAAATAAGAAAAATGAAGAACTTGATTTTCTCTTTAATTGTCAGTGCCTTGTTATTCGCATCCTTAGGATCAACAATCGAAGAAACTTCTTCTTCAGATAAAATCCGGATCAATCAATTGGGGTTTTACCCGAATTCAATGAAACAATTCCTGGTCACTGACACGGAAGCAGGAACTTTTCAACTTATCCGCCCGGAAGGAGATGTTGCTTATAGCGGCAAATTAACAGATAATGGCACATGGGAAGCGTCAGGTGAAAATGTGATGCTTGGAGATTTCAGTTCCTGCGAAACTCCAGGTAAATATTATATTATCGTTGACGGGAAAATAAAGTCTCAACCCTTTGAAATCAAGGAAGGGTTGTATCAGGAGGCTTTGCAGGCAGCAATAAAAAGTTACTATTTTCAGCGAGCCTCCATGCCGATTGAGGAAACCTGGGGTGGTATCTGCAAAAGAGGTGCAGGACATGCTGATGAACAATGTGTATTCCATCCATCCTCGGGGCATTCGGAAGGGACACTGAACTCACCCGGTGGGTGGTACGACGCAGGAGATTATGGGAAATATACGGTCAATGCTTCTCTGAGCACCGGGCAGATGCTCCATTTTGTTGAGCAATATCCCAACGCCATTGCAGACGGTTCACTGAATATCCCTGAAAGCGGAAATGGAATGAGCGATTTAATGGACGAGCTGAAGTATGAACTGGATTGGATTTTAACCATGCAGGATCAGGATGGCGGTGTGTTCCATAAGGTTACTGCAAAAAATTTCAGCGGTTTTATCATGCCGGCAGACTATGATCTGGAAAGAATGGTCATTGGAAAAGGAACCGCAGCAACCCTCAATTTTGCCGCAGTAATGGCACAGGCATCCCGGCTGTATAAAGACATTGACTCACAATGGTCAGCCACAGCATTAACCGCTGCAGAAAAGGCATGGAAATGGGCGGTGGAGAACAATAATATTGCTTTCAAAAATCCCAGGGATGTGCGTACCGGTGAATATGGAGACGACCTGTTCTCCGATGACTTCTACTGGGCAGCAGCAGAACTTTTTATCTCTACAAAAAAGAAAGAATATCTGGATCATCTTGCATCGAACGAGCAGGAATATACCCTCCAGCTGACGAACAGCTGGAAATTCTTTGTCAGGAATAACGGTTTTCACTCGCTACTGGAAAACCGGCACCTGCTGGATCCGGAATTGGCTACATCTCTGAAATCGGGACATCTTGCCCTGGCTGATGAAATCCTGGCTAATATTGAAAATCATCCATACCGCATTGCATTGGACCGGTTTGAATGGGGATCCAACAGCGATATGCTGAACCAGGCTATGATTCTTTGTATTGCACACCGTTTAACGGATGAAGAGAAGTACCTGGCAGGAGCAGAACAGATCACTGACTACATTTTCGGAAAGAATGCCACCGGGTATTGCTTTTTGACCGGGTTTGGTACGAAAAAAGTGATGTTCCCGCATCACCGCCCGAGTGGTGCTGACGGCATTGATGAGCCGGTACCCGGATTCATAGTAGGAGGTCCGAATGGTGACAGGCAGGATAGCTATGCCGTAGACTATCCATCGAAGTATCCTGCAAAAAGCTATATGGATGTACAGGAGAGTTATGCCTCAAATGAAGTGTGCATCAACTGGAATGCCCCGGCTGTCTTTGTACTGGCTTACCTGCAACAGGTAAGATGAAATCAGGTACCGGCAGATCCAACTTTGAAACTCACAAAAAGAAACTTTAAGTATATTAGCAAAAACAACTATTTTATGAGCGATTCCCAATTCCATTCTGTAAAGGCACTGTGGCTCTATGCCAGTCTTCCGTTACTTTTTTTATCATCCTGCCAGAGCGACTTGGGCAAAAAAGAGAATTATCCCGAATTTAAGCCTGATCCCAAAAAAATTGAACAGCAGGATGTCAAAACATTGAGAATTGGTGATCCGGCACCCGGTTTCAACCTGCCTGATATTTCAGGAAGGTATTATTCATTGAAGGATTTTAGCAAATCCGATGTTCTGGTGGTGATCTTCACCTGCAATCACTGCCCAACAGCACAGGCTTATGAGGATAGGATCATCAAACTTACAGACGAATACAAAGACAAAGGAGTGGATGTTGTGGTGATCAATCCCACCAGCATGTACGGGCTCCTGCTGGAGGAGTGTGGTTATTCGGACCTGGATGACAGCTACGAAAGCATGCAAATAAGAGCCCGGGATAAAGGATTCAATTTCCCCTACCTATATGATGGTGATGACCAGGCTGTGTCCATTGAATATGGGCCCACTGCTACTCCTCATGCTTTTGTTTTTGACCGGGAGAGGAAACTGCAGTACGTCGGAAGGATCGATTCATCCGAGAAGCCCGGTACGGCAAATGCAGAAGACCTCAGGACAGCCGTTGATGCTGTCCTCAACAGTGAACCCGTTGAAACCCAAGTTACCAAATCGTTTGGATGCTCCATTAAATGGTCGTGGAAGACCGAATGGACAGACAAAATTAATAAGGAATGGAACGAGAAAGAGATCGGGCTGGAGAAAGTGGATGTAGCCGGTATTGAACAGCTTAAAGAGAACCCTTCGGACAAACTGCGTCTGATCAATGTCTGGGCTACCTGGTGCGGTCCCTGCATTATCGAATACCCCGAACTGGTTAAACTGCAGCGCATGTATGGAGCCAGGGCTTTTGAATTCATTTCCCTTTCAGCTGATGACCCGGATAATACGCACGATGTAATGGCCTTTCTTGAATCAAAACATTCTGCCATAACGAATTATATTTTTACGGGAGGTGATAAATACACTTTGATCGAGGCGGTGGACCCGGATTGGGACGGTGCTCTCCCTTACACCCTGTTGATCGAACCGGGCGGAAAGATCTTCTATTCAAACCCGGGTATTGTCGACCTGCTCGAACTGAAAAAAACAATCGTCGAACACCCCCTGATGGGGAGATATTATTAGCTGGGCATACTTCAGCTCAAATCATCCTGGAAAAATCAGAATCAAGATCGTAACATAGGTCAGCATGAGGGTAAACGATCCCGTTATCTGGACTGCTGTCATTGAGAATAACCTGGTAGATAAATGGCATGTATATGCAGATACACCGGGAAGAAGATCACCTTGGATTTACAGGATTATTGAAGTAAATTTATACAA
>CAYMFM010000089.1:0-15087 GCA_964389685.1 uncultured Rikenellaceae bacterium | reverse complement strand
AAACATCAAAGCGTATCCTGAACATTATGATCCGTGGGATAGTTATGCGGAAGCATTGTTACTTCGTAATGAGAGCGGTGATATTGAACTTGCGATCCGGAATTTTGAAAAATCGCTGGAACTGAATCCGGAGAATGAGAATGCTTCCCTGCGATTGCTGGTATTGAAAAATTACAGCAAGCACGAGTATATGATTCACATGAGGGATGGGATCAAACTTTATACTCAGGTCTACATTCCGAAGAATCAAAACCGGAATTATCCAATCTTGTTCCAAAGGGAATGGTATGGAGTGGGCAATTATGGATCAGGATATAAAAGGAAGCTTCATCCGAATGACCTGTTGGTGAAAGAGGGATTTATTTTTGTACACCAGGATATGCGTGGCAGGTTTATGTCGGAAGGAGAATTTAAAGTATTGCGTCCATACATAGCTGATAAAAACAGTTCAATGGATATTGATGAAAGCAGTGATGCATACGATACGGTTGACTGGTTACTGAAAAACCTCAAAAATCACAATAGCTGTGTGGGGATTTGTGGGGGATCCTACTCCGGTTGGGCAGCTATGATGGCTGCCATTGATCCTCATCCTGCAGTGAAGGCAATATCCCAGGGGGCTGCTCCGGCCGATTGGTGGATGGGTGACGACTGTCATCACTATGGTGCTTTCAGGCTGATGTATACCTATTCATGGGTCGGATATGATGGATGGCCGCGTCCAGGAGGGCCCACTAAAAAACCAGCATCCTTCCCCCCATATACAACACAGGATGGCTATAGATTCTTTTTAGAGCTGGGCCCCCTCTCCAATGTAAATAAAAAATACTTCCATGAAGAAAATCCGACCTGGAACGAATACATGGAACATGGTGACTACGATGAATACTGGAAAGAGCGGAACATTCTCCAACATCTTACCAACGTTCAGGTTCCGGTTTTAAACATTGCAGGGTGGTTCGATGCAGAAGATTACCGGGGACCACTTGAAATTTACAGAACAGTCGAACGGATGAATCCCGGTAACCGGAATACCCTTGTGATTGGTCCCTGGAGGCATGGTGGGTGGCATGGAGAAGGTGAAAACCTTGGGGATATCCCTTTCGGATCAAAAACAGGTTATCAATTCATGGAGGAAATTGAATTTCCGTTTTTCATGCATTATTTGAAAGGTGCTGGTGAATATAATGCACCTGAAGCATTCATGTTTCAGACGGGGGAGAATAGATGGAGAAGCCTGGATACCTGGCCGCCTCAAAATGTAGAAGAAAAAAAGCTTTACCTTCATAGAAGCGGTACATTATCATTCTCCTCAGAATGGAATGGTTCGGAGATCAGTTATAACGAATTTATAAGTGATCCGGACAAACCGGTACCCTGGTCTACATTAGAACAGACTCAACAGGGGCATGTTTGGATGATAGCGGATCAGCGTTTTGCGTCTGGAAGGCCCGATGTTCTTGTTTATCAATCAGATATACTTGAAGAAGATATCACCATTGCCGGTCCGGTAATCGTAAGCTTATCCGTATCCACTTCCGGAACAGATGCTGATTGGGTTGTAAAACTGATTGATGTATACCCCAGTGATGCCGAAGAACCTTTATCTGATTACCAGATGCTGCTTGCAGGAGAGGTTTTCAGAAGCAAATACAGGAATAATTATGAAAAACCTGAACCGATGGTTCCAAATAAAGTAACGCATATAGAATTCAATATGCTGGACAAATTCCACACGTTTAAAAAAGGTCACAGGATCATGGTTCAGGTTCAGAGTTCCTGGTTCCCCGTGATTGACAGAAATCCTCAACAATTCATCAACATATATAAAGCAAAGGAGGAAGATTTTCAAAAAGCCTTTCACCGGATCTACTGTTCAGATGAAAATTCTTCTTTCATAAAGTTGCTAATCCTTGAAGGAGAATAAACCAACTGTTAAAAACTAACGTAATACTAAATCGACATCCCATGTTTTACAATTATCTCAAACAAGCATACAGGAATCTCTGGAAAAACAAGTTCCATACCCTTACCAATATCATTGGACTGGGATTTGGGCTTGCCTGTTGCATCCTGATTTTTATCTTCATCCAGCACGAATTATCATTCAATACCTATCATGAAAAGTCAGACCAGATATTCCGTCTTGCCTACAGGTACATTGAAGGCACAGGAGATATTCGATATGCCGGTTTTGTCCCGGATGAGCTGGTTGAAAACTTCCGGAATGATATACCTCAAATAAAATTTATCACTCCATGGAGGCGTACACGTGCCATGATCGGTTATGAAAATCAGAAATACCAGCTTAAGCTGGGTTTTGCCAATCCTGAATTCCTTGACATATTCACAGTCCCATTTTTAGCTGGTCATCCGGAAGAAGCTATGGAAAAACCCCAGAGTGTCATAATTAGCCGGTCCACAGCAGATAAAATATTTGGTACTGACGGGAAAGGATACGATGAAGTTATTGGAAAGAGCCTTGAATTTCCTCAACGTGTACCAAATCTTTATGTGGTGACAGGTGTCATGGAAGATCTGCCGAATAATTCGACCATGGATTATGAGGTACTTGTCCCCTGGATCAATTGCCATACTTACCCCAGAAGTAACAATGCATTTGGCGCAAACGTTGTTTTTATGCTGCTCGATGATGAGAAACAGTATGAGCAGGTTGAGAATATTGCCAATGATCTCCTTGACAAATATTGGGGTGAAGGGATTGAGCAGGCAGTGAAATTTGGGTCTTTACAGGACAGTGAAGATAACTTTCTCTTCTTCCTCCAACCCTACGAAAAGGTTTATTTCCATTCCGATGAAATATCCATTGGTGGTTATGAAAAGAAAGGGAACCTGAAAAGCATCTACATCCTTTCCAGCATTGCTATACTTATTTTATGCATTGCCTGTATAAATTATATCATGCTTACCATTGGCCAGTCCATGAACCGAATGAAAAGCCTTGGTTTAATGAATATCGTAGGTGCTCATAAAGGTCAGATCACCCGGCATTTCGTGACTGAGTCCTTCATCGTTACACTCATTGCTCTTTTCCTGGGAATTGTATTTGCCGAGCAGGTTCTTCCCGTTTTCAACCGGTTTGCAGAACGTCAGCTCCCCTTCTCCCTTTATGAACACTGGCAGAACTATTTTTATATGGCGGGAATTGTACTATTCATTGTTCTGTTAACCAGCACGTATGTTATGCTTTCGCTATACCGTGTTAATCATCCCTTATCCTTTGTCCGGGGAGAAAAAAAGCTGGTAAATCGCTACCGTTTTGCGAGGATCTTTGTAACAGCACAATACCTGATAACCATTGTTCTGATGATCTCCGGGATCATGATCATCAAGCAATTGTACTACTTTAAAAATCAACCGGTCGGTTTTAATGATCAAAATGTCCTTGCAATCCTGGTTGATTTTGAATACAGTAAGGTTCAACTGGTAAAAGATAAGTTCAGGCAAAATCCGAATGTACTGAATGTTTCATCCAGTGACAGGAACTTTACCAGTGGAAGCAGTTCCAATCAAATCAGAAACAGGAATGGTGATCTGATCAATACCCGTTTTCTCAGGATTGATGAGAACTACATAAATACCCTGGAACTCGAGATCATAAACGGCAGAAATTTCAGGGAGGATAACCAGGCAGATTGGCAAAACGGAGTTATCGTGAATGAAACTTTTGTCAAAGCATTTGATATGAGCGAACCCCTGGGGGATTTTGTAGTCAATGAACAGGATACAGTGAATATTGTTGGCGTGGTTAAGGATTTTCATTTTGATTCCATGAAAAGTGATGTCATGCCGGTGATGCTACATCTCTTTCCGTATAACAGCATCTGGTATGTTTTTGTCAGAATTGCTCCGCAAAATATTCCGGAAAGAATTTCTTCACTAAAGGAGAACTGGAATGAGATCGTTCCTGAATACACATTTGATTACCAGTTCCTTAGCGATATCCTCGACGAGCAATACAATACGGAAGAGCGATGGAGTAAAATTACCACCTGGGCATCTTTTGTTGCTATCTTTCTCTCCTGCCTTGGGCTCCTGGGAATAAGCTCACTCCTTGTCTCAAGAAGGGTGAAAGAGGTGGGTATCCGAAAAGTAAACGGAGCAGTCCTGTCGAATATCCTGCTCCTGCTCTACCGTGATATCCTGAAATGGGTTGCACTGGCGTTTATCATTGCCTGTCCCCTGGGGTGGTTCATCATGAACAAATGGCTCCAAAATTTCGCTTACCACACATCCATATCGTGGTGGATCTTTATTATTGCCGGACTCGGAGCAGTCTTTATTTCATTACTAACCATCACCTGGCAATCCTTCAGAGCCGCACGGATCAACCCGGTGGAGTGCCTAAGGTATGAGTAAAACAAGATAAAAATAAAAGATTAAAGTAAAAAGTGAAGACAATCTAATCTGGCTCAAATTGAATCGAAAATTTCCAATTACCTAAGAAATAATGGAGGTCGACTCTCCGAGTCGACTACCTAAACAATGCAAATTTTTAAACTCGTAGCACCTGATTGCCCTGCCGGCAGGCAAGGCGTCAGACAGGCGAACTTTAGTCGTACAACGAGTTAATGTTGACCTTTTATATAGTGATCCGATGACTGTCGCGATGGACCATCCCTTGATCGGCTAGTCATCGTATCACTGTTTTTATTATTATAGCCGTTACCGAAATACGACTGACGTAAGACGCTTTACGGCTTAAGGTGTGCAGTATGTGTTGTGAGGGTTTTTTAACTTGAAATATAACACCTTGTGTGTTAAGGGTGAATATCCCGCAGGTGAAGGTTACATGTAATCCATAATACTGCCCGAAATCTGAAGCAATGAGATTTCGGCAAGTTTTGTCAGGTATTTAACTGAAATAAGTCGTTCCTCAGCATCGAGGAGGCTCTTTTGAACTTCGCGAAGCTCAAGTCCCGCCAAACTTCCCAGTTTATACTGTTCGAGCGCTATTTCGAGATTTTCGCGAGCCACTTCCAGGTTTTGCTCTTCAAGTCTGAGGAGGCGCAAGTTGTTCTCGTAAGCATAATAAATGGTCAGCAAGTCAGCCATAACCTCCTGTTCCACCTCCTTAAACTGAATATTCCTGTTCTCGATTGCAATGCGGGCATTACTATTCTCACGTGTCCGGTTAAAGCCATCGAAAAGATCCATTCCAAGGGTAAGACCATAGTTCATACCCCGGACATGCTGATTGCGCAAAGTTCCCGTTTCGTAGCCGTAGTAAGAATAGGTATAACCCGATGACAGGTTCAGATAGGGATAGGATTGCGATTTAATAATTTTATAGTCCAGTTCTGAAATGACCTGGTTTTTTGATGCAATTTGCAAACTGGTATTGTAGCGAAGGGTAAGTTTCAGAAGGTCTTCATACAACAGGGTTTCGTTAATTTGGATCAGGGTATCCTGCAGGCAAATATCTTCTCCCAGGTTATCGGAAGCCATTAATTCGTTCAGCCTGATCTGTGAAGATCGGAGAACTTCATTCTGGCGTGCATACCTTGAACTGTCGGCATTGAGATATACAATCGATTGCAACAGTTGCATTTTGGAAGCCGACCCAAGCAGGTAACGTTCTTCATCGATACGGACACGTTCACGAGACAGCGAAACTGCATAAGCCAGGTTATCAAATAGTATTAGCTGTTCTAAATAGTAGTAGTACTCTGACACGATTTGGGCAACCAGGTTCTCGATCGACATCTGCGTATTGAGTCCTTCCAGTTCAGCCTGTTTTCCTAACTTCTTGTAGGTATTTTGCACCTGAAACCCTCTGAAAATAGTCATTCCAAGGTTAACTGCTGCCGATCCTGAGGTATTGTGGATCCCGCTTGACCTGTTTTCACCGCCATCACGCAAATTCTGAGTGGTTGAATTTACAGTGCCTCCAAAGCGGTTGGTTGCAGTAATGGTTGGCAACATACCAGCATTTCCAACCGTGAAATTGTTTTCCGCAATCTCCTCGCGGTTACGGATTACCTGCAACGCAAAATTTTGTTCCAGTCCTTTCTGGATGCATTGACTAAGACCATATGAATCCTGGGCAACCACATCAGTCAGGACAAAAAGAGAAAATACCAGGAAAACAAAATGGTTAATTTTTTTCGGTGATTTCAACTTTGGCAGGATTATTTGGTTCATGGTTCATGCTTTTCGATTCACTTGAAATAAAGAGATACACAGCTGGTACTACATACAACGAAAGGAATGTAGCGAGAGACAGCCCCCCAATAACGGCAATCCCCATTGCCACACGGCTTTGAGCGCCTTCACCCCAACCCAGAGCAAGAGGCATTACCCCGAGTATGGTTGACAGGCTGGTCATCAAAATAGGTCTGAACCTGGCAGCGGCTGAATAACGGATTGCATCAAATTTGCTCATTCCGGCCACTTTACGCTGATTGGCAAACTCAACAATAAGGATACCGTTTTTAGATACGAGGCCTAATAACATGATTATACCAATCTGGCTGAAGATGTTCATGGTAATATCGAAATACCACATAAACAGGAGTGCTCCGGTAAGAGCCAGCGGAACAGTCATCATTACAATTATCGGGTCTTTAAAACTCTCGAATTGAGCCGATAGAACAAGAAAAATCAGCACGAGAGCCAAAAGAAAGGCGAACATCAGGCTGGAGGAGCTTTCAACGAAGTCCTTGGAGTCACCTGCGAGTGCGGTCCTGAATGTATCATCGAGCACTCTGGCTGCGATTTTATCCATCTCTTCTAAGCCCTGGCTGATGGTTTTTCCCTCTGCCAGCCCGGAATATACAGTGGCCGCCACAAAACGGTTGTAACGGTATAACTGCGGTGGTGCTGTGGACTCCTCCAATGTGACAAAATTGTCAAGTTGAACCATATGGCCACTACTGTTTCTCACATACAATGATTTGAGATCAAGTGGTTTATTCCGGTCTTCCCTGGCCAATTCTCCCAAAATCTGGTATTGCTTACCGTTCATAATAAAATAACCAAATCGCTGCCCACTGAGCGCCAACTGTAACGTTTGCCCGATATTCTGGGTTGAAACCCCCAGGAGGTTTGCTTTATCCCGGTTTATCACAATCTGTAGTTCCGGTTTGGTAAACTTCAGATTAACATCGGCCATAACGAACGTTGGATTGTTGTTTACTTCGGCCATAAATGCTGGTATTATTTCCCGAAGTTTTTCGATGTTAGGCGCCTGAAGCACATACTGGATGGGTAGTCCTGCACGCCGGCCACCAAAGGTCGATTGCTGGATCACGTTGGCACGGGCGCGGGTTTTTTTCCGGAGTTCTGCTGTTAACTGATTGGCTATTTCTTGTTGAGATCTTTTCCTTTCAGAGGGCTCAACAAGCAGGATACGGACAAAACCACCTCCTCCCCTGACCATGATCGTTATCTTATCATACTCGGGAATAATCTGTTCTGCCAGTTCTCCGACTTCTTCCACATAACTGAGATTGAACTCGTACGTGGCACCTTCCTGCGAGGTAATGCTCACATTCATCTGCGACCTGTCTTCAAGGGGAGCCATTTCGGCCGGAATATTCTCCCATAAAATAAAAATCAGGAAAACTGCCAATGCAAGAATGATCAATGAGATGTATTTTTTACGAAGGAACGAATCGAGTGAATTCTGATAGGCTCTGTTCAAAGCCACAAAAAATTTTTCCGTATAATTATAAGCTTTGCTTCTCTTGTGTCTTGTTTTCAGTAATTTCGTTGAAAGCATGGGGGTTAGAGAAAGTGCCACAAAAGAGGATATAGCAACAGCACCGGCAATTACAATGCTAAATTCCCTGAAAAGCCTTCCCGTCATGCCTTCCAGAAATACAATGGGAATAAATACCGAAACAAGTGTAATGGTTGTCGAAATAATGGCAAAAAATATTTCGTTCGATCCTGCAATCCCGGCTTCAAAAGGTGTCATACCCTTCTCTATTTTCACATAAATATTCTCCATCATAACAATGGCATCGTCAACCACCAAACCAATAGAAAGGACGATGGCCAGCAATGTGAGTACGTTGATGGTAAAACCGGCAATGTACATGATGAAAAATGAACCGATCAAAGAAACAGGGATAACAAGTATTGGAATGATGGTGGTTCGCCAGTCGCGAAGGAAGACAAAAATGATAACCACTACAAGAAAGAAGGCAAGGAATATGGTGCGTTGAACTTCACTAATTGAGGAGCGTATGTATTTTGTATTATCGAAACCAACATCATATTCCACATCATCGGGTAGATCTTTCTTAATGAACTCGAGCCTGTTGTAAAGTTCATCCACGATCTCAATATGGTTAGCGCCTGGTTGAGGAACAATAACCGCTGCAACCATGGGTATGCCATTTACTTTCATAATTCCGCGCAAATCTTGAGGGCCCAGTTCGGCACGGCCAATATCACTGACCCGTACAATCTGGTCACCGGATTGGCGCAAAATCAGGCTGTTGAATTCCTGTGGAGTAGTCATTAGCCCCAAGGCTCTAATGGTGAGTTCGGTAGAAGTACCTTCGATACTTCCTGCCGGAAGTTCAACGTTTTCACGTAAGATGGCATTTCTTACGTCAAGAGGCGTCATCTGGTAGCCTGCCAGTTTTGCCGGGTCGAGCCAGATGCGCATGGCATACCGTTTTTCACCCCAGATCATAACAGCACTAACCCCTGAAATGGTTTGCAACTGCTCCTTAAATGTCAACTCCGCAATTTCGGAAAGTTCAAGGAGTGACCGTTGAGGGCTTGTGACAGCTACCATCATAATCGGGCTTGCGTCTGCATCGGCTTTTGAAACCGTTGGTGGATCACAGTCCCGAGGCAGACGGCGTTGAGCCTGAGATACCTTGTCGCGAACATCGTTGGCAGCAGTCTCCATATCCACTGTCAACTGAAACTCAACACTAATGCTGCTGCGCCCCTGGCTACTTCGGCTGGTCAACGTGCGAATTCCCGGAATACCATTGATCGATTGCTCCAGCGGTTCCGTAATTTGTGTTTCAATCACATCGGAGTTTGCACCCGGATACGATGTGCTAACCGATATAATGGGCGGGTCGACGCTGGGAAACTCCCTTACTCCCAGGTAGAACAGTCCGATAGCCCCAAACAGGAGAATTACCAGCGAAAATACGGTGGCCAGAACAGGACGGTTTATGCTTACAGATGACAGGCTCATAGTTCAGAAATTGCTACGGATTCGTTGGTAACTAGTGTATCAAGCTGAACTGGGATATTATGCCGCAATTGCAAAATGGCTGTGGTAAGCAAGGTATCCCCGAAATTCAGTCCGCTTCTGATCTGAATGTGCGATGCGGTTCGCAGGCCGGTAGTCACCCGGACCTCAGCAGCCTTGCCATTTCTTAATATGAATACCTTATCTCCATCCATTTCGGGAATGATCGCTTCCGTTGGAACCGATATGGTGTTTTCTATCTGCGACAAGAGTGCCCTGACACTGGCAAAGCGGCCCGGTTTTAGTTCCTCGTTGCTATTGGGATAAATAGCCCTGGCAACTATGGTACGTGTGTCCATGTCTACTTTGGGCTCGACAGCGTAAACATTGGCTGTGAAAGTTTTGGGAATACCATCGATGACAAATGAAATAGTGAATCCGGGAGTAACTTCACCGGCATAACGTTCTGGAATGGAGAACTCAATTTTTAGCGGAATGATCTTGACCAGTCTGACTATTTTGGTTTGAGTGGTGGCAAAGGCCCCTTCGCTGATCATGCGCAATCCGACTATCCCATCAAAAGGTGCCCTTAATTCTGTTTCGGAAATACGGGCTTCAATCAACATGATATCGGCTTCAAGAGATTGTAGCTCGGTGGAAACCTGGTCATAGCTTTCACGGCTTATTGCATCACGTTCGAGTAACTGGCGCTGCCGAAACTCACGCTCTTCAGTGAGCTTATGCTGTGCCTGGAGTTTCAATAATTGCGCCTGTAAAGGCCTGTCGTTGATTTTAGCCAGTAATTCGCCCTTTTTAACCCTTGTTCCTTCTTTGAAAAAGATGCCCACTACTTTGCCCGAGGTTTCGAACGAGAGTTCAACCTCCTCGTCGGGAATCAATGAACCGGTGCTATAAATAAGCTCGTTCATCTGGGTCGGGACAATGATATAGCCACTGGCTAACAACGGTTGACCGCCCCTTCCACTACCCTGACTACGCGCTGGTTGGGCTGTTCCTGCTCCATAATCGGATGTGAACACCGGTTTAATTTTGGGGTAAAAAATGATCCCAAGTAGTACTAAGATCAAAATTATAGTGGTAGAAATCCTGAATAATTTTTTAGTATCCAATGCCATTGAATTAATATTATTGAACCGTTGGTTATTGAAAATGTAAAAACTGTTATGTCTGACTGGTATAATTAAATCCAGAAAAGGCAAGATGCAAAAATACAAATTGTTCATGAAATTCATTGGATATTCTCATCTGATTTATTTTAAATAATTATTCGCCAAATGAGAACAGAATATCTGTTGATGATGTTTCTGGTCTAAGAAGATTTAATTCTTCATTTACACATGGATTTGGGCTATCCTCAAATGGGTTGCACTCGCGTTCATCATTGCCTGCCCCCTGGCATGGTTCACAGTCACAAAGTCCCCTTCTTCTCTTTTACCGAGCAACGAGTACCAAGTACCGAGTACACTCATCATTCATAACTCACTACTCCTGCCTGCCGGCAGGCACGGCATCAATCATCATTACCCTCTCTATGCTCTATGCCATATGTTGTACAATCCCCCAAACAATTCTTCATTTTCATCAAAAAAAGCTAATTTGCCATTCCTGTTGATTCATACATTAACTTAAGATACCTCATCATGAAAAATTCCATTAAACCAATCTCTGACAATGCCACAAAAACAAGCCTGTGCATTGTTGTACTCAGCCTGATCGCAATCTGTTCTGTTTCTGGTCAGGCGGTTCATCAAAACATAATTGATAAGATCACCTATCGCGAAATTGGTCCGACACGTCAGAGCGGCCGGTTTGTTGATTTCGCTGTGGTTGAGCAGGATTACACCATATTTTATGCGGCAACCGGATCAGGTGGATTATGGAAAACCGTGAACAACGGGATCTCCTTTGAACCCATCTTTGATTTTGAAAAGGTAATATCCATCGGCGATGTTGCTGTCGCCCCATCTAATCCGGACATTGTGTGGGTGGGGACAGGAGAAGCCAACAACTCCCGCAGCACTTACTGGGGCGATGGTGTATACAAATCCACCGATGCCGGGAAAACCTGGACAAACATGGGATTGAAAGAATCCCATCATATCGGAAGGATACTCATACACCCACAAAATCAGGACATCGTATATGTTGCCGCCCTGGGTCACCTCTATTCAGAGAATCCCGAACGGGGACTGTACAAATCCGTCAACGGTGGCGAAACCTGGGAGCTGGTACTGGAGGTTAAAGACCACAGGAAAAACATCGGGGTGGTTGATGTTGCCATGGATCCATCCAATCCGGAAATATTAATTGCAGCAGCCTATGATAAAGTGCGCAGACCCTGGACATTTAATCCCGGTGGCCCGGGCAGTGGATTGTACAAAACAACCGATGGGGGAAAGACCTGGAAAAAACTGGAAGAGGGGCTCCCCACCGGTATGCTGGGTAAAATCGGACTCGAAATTTCAGTCAGCAACCCGAATGTCGTCTATGCCAATATTGAGAATTGCAATGTTCCCGGGGTAAGCGACGAAGTGAGATACAAAGAGTTGCTGGAGGGCCGTCCGGAAAGCGGTAAAATAGTGGGTGACGAAATGTACCGATCCGATGACAAAGGGGAAACCTGGAGGAAAGTAAGCCCCGAAGATGAAGAGATCGGTGGCGGACCGGCATACTATTACCAGCAGGTTCGCATCGATCCGACGAATGAAGAGCATGTCTATATTCTCGGTGTCCGGATGTGGGAAACAAAAGACGGAGGAGAAACATGGGGAAGACCATTCCGGTTCGGAGGAGATAACCATGCCATGTGGATCGATCCCACAAATCCCAAACACATGCTGCTCGGTTATGATCACGGCATGGGGATTACTTACGATGCCGGTGAGCAGTGGTACCATCCCGACAACCTTCCCCTGGCTCAGTTTTATGCCGTAGGTATCGACATGGAATATCCATATAACGTCTATGGTGGATTACAGGATAACGGGTCTGTAAAGGGTCCCAGCACCAAAAGAAACGGGGGGAATATACTCTTCGAAGACTGGCGAAGTACAGGGGGCGGTGATGGCATGTACAATGAGGTCGATGCCAATGACAACCGCTGGCTCTATAATGAATCACAATTTGGTCCCCTGACACGGATCGATCAGAAGACCGGTGAGCGCAAAAGTGTTGCTTACCGGGAGAGGGGATTGCGGTTCAACTGGAATGCCCCCATTGTGATCTCACCACACAACAGTGATGTCATTTACCATGGAGCAAACAAATTGCTGAAATCAACATTCCGGGGTGAAAAGTGGGAGGTGGTAAGCCCCGATCTTACCACCGCCGATTCGGCAAAAATTGTGGGTACCGGGAATATCCAGTATTGTACTATCACTACCATTTCTGAATCACCGGTGGTTGAGGGTGTAATCTGGGTTGGAACCGATGACGGCAATGTACAGTTGACAAAAGATGGCGGAAAAAACTGGACCCTGTTAAATAAAAATATCAAAGGGAATCCGGGGTACTGGGTCAGCCGGGTGGAAGCATCCCATTTCGATCCGGCAACGGCCTATGTAACCTATACCGGCTACCGTCGTGACGATTTCCACGCTTTTATCTTTAAAACAACCGATTACGGTGAAACCTGGACTTCCATTGCATCCAACCTGCCCGATGAACCAATCAATGTGGTTCGTGAAGATCCGGTGAATAAAAACCTGCTTTTTGCTGGAACTGAAATGGCCGTTTATGTCTCCATCGATGGTGGCAAATCCTGGACAAAGATGAAGGGTGATATGCCAACTAATGCGGTATACGATATGAAGATCCATCCCAGAGAGAAGGAGTTAATCGTCGCCACTCATGGCCGCGGAATCTTTATTACAAACATTTCACCCTTGCAGGAACTCTCTTCAAAAGTTCTGGAAAGCAAAGCCCATCTGTTTGGCATTACAACAATGGTCCAGTGGGTCGCTCTTGAGGATAACCACGCAAGCTATAGTAATTATGATGGTGAAAGCAAACCGGCTGGAGTGATCATCAACTATTACCTGAAAAACGACCTTCAGGAGGAAGTTACGATTAGCATCTACCAGGGTGACCGTTTACTCAACGTACTGAAAGGTAAAAACACAGCCGGATTGAACCGGGTGATCTGGACAATGAATAAACGCGATCGTGAGCGCACCGACAGGGAAAAACAACAGGTTCAGCGACAGATTGACCGGTTTAAAGAGTATGGATTAACCGACGAGCAGATCGAACAATACATGGGACGGATGGATATGGAATATATAACCTCTTCCGTTGGCCCCGGGGAATATACCGTGGTGATGGAAGCAGGCGGAGTGAACTTGTCCCGTAAGGCACTGATCCTGAAAGATGCCTGGTATGATAAGGTGCTGAAACAGTAATTGATCGGTGAGCGTTAGTCGTACTACCACTGGAGCTGGTGGTACGACTAATCCTGACGATATACTCGTAGCACGAATGCTAATCGTACTACGAGTTAACCCGAATTATTCATGCATTCAGCATGAATAATGACGATACATAATTGTAATCTATTGATTATCAATTATGTATGTCAGGGTTAACCCTGATAAAAGTCAGCCATAAATGGCGAAAAATTCTTTGAATTTTTCGGGTTAAATAAATGGTCGTATTGCGACCCTGTCTGGGCGACTTCAGCTCGGTATTCGTTGTTCGTAGTTTTCATGCTCTTTCAGCTCCGTAGGAGTGTCATATCTTTAGCCCTGGGCTTGGTAACATCAAATTAAGCGGGCCAACCACAATGTAGCACAAAGGGAAATCCTTTCATGGACCGCAACTTAGCGAGTCATCGTATCACTTTTTAATGTAAGTTTGCACTGAATCACGCGCAACCTCCGGTTGAAAACCTTGTCCTTTAAAATATAACCTAACTCAACACACATGTTTCGTAATTTCATCACCATCACCTTCAGAAACCTTGTTTCCCGCAAAGCCTATTCATTGATCAACATTTCAGGGCTTGCCATCGGACTTGCCAGTGCCATCCTGATCCTGCTCTATGTGCAGGATGAATTGAGCTACGACCGGTTTCACGAAAACTTTGACCAGATATACCGGGTCGGACTGCATGGGACGATCCAGGGGAATGAAATGATTGTTGCATTGACCTGTGCACCATTGGCTCAAACACTGGTAGCGGATTATCCGGAAGTAATGAGTACCACTCGTTTGTTTTCGCTTGCCGGTGAACCCATTGTCCGGTTTCAGGAGAACAGTTTTCTTGAAGACCGTTTCTTCTATGCTGACTCAAATTTTTTCGATCTCTTCTCAACTGGATTGCTCCGGGGTGATCCATCAACCGCACTTGCACGTGCCAATACCGTCGTTATCACCGATGAGATGGCGAGTAAATATTTCGGAGATGATAACCCTTTGGGGAAAATACTTGAAGTGGGGGTTGACAGGACCAGGTTTGAAGTTACCGGTGTGGTTAAAAAATTTCCCGGCAATTCACACATAAAATTCGATTTCCTCGCTTCGATGAAAACCATGTCCTTTCATAACAGTACCTTCTGGATAAACAACTTGTTGTATACCTATCTTCGGTTACAGGAGGATTTTCCTCCCGAGCAGCTGGAGGAGAAATTTCCCGATATGGTCATGAAATATGTAGGGCCACAGATGGAACAGTTTGTCCAGGCTTCCATGGAAGATTTTTTTGAAGCGGGGAACAAGTATGGCTATTTCCTTCAGTCCATAAAAGAGATCCATTTGCGTTCGGATGTGGAGTACGAAATGGAACCGGGAGGAAATCTTGCTTCCATATACATTTTTTCTGTTATCGCCCTGTTCCTGATCATTATTGCCTCCATCAACTTCATGAACCTGGCAACCGCCCA
>CAYMFM010000088.1:0-15442 GCA_964389685.1 uncultured Rikenellaceae bacterium | reverse complement strand
CTTTTTTCTTAAAACTACTAAGAATCATTAAAACGTAAATCTAAAGGCCGGCAGGCAGGCATCCGGGGTTGTGAATAAAAATCATCAACATACCCGGCACTTCGCCCCGACAAAATCCTGCCTGCAGCAGGCAGGCGTCGGGGCTTGTACCGGGTTATTTATTATTCAATCCCTCCGGGATTTTGTTCTATATATCCTCCAGACCTTGCACAAAAAATCAGGCAATCAATTAACCAAATAGATCTTAAAATCTCAAACAAAATCTGTTACCTAAATACTGAAGAAATACCCGGCAGGCAGGAATGATGAATGATGATAATCAGTCATATAGCTTCATTATTCCTCTTCCTTAATGGCCCTGATCATTTCCCTCTTACCCTTGGGACCGGGTATCCGGTTTACGGTAAAACCAGCGGCTTCCAGGTTTCTGCGTACCTGACCTTTTGCAGCATATGTTACCATGATACCGTTGGGAACTATCGATTCATAAACCTTTCGGAAAAGCGGAGTTTGCCATAATTCCGGCTGCTTGTCCGGCCCGAAAGCATCCCAGTAAACCAGGTCATACATAGAACTGAAATGGTATGAGAGAATATCGGCTTTTATTTTTGTCAGATAAAAATTTTCACCGATAGTAACAGGATGTCCCCACTGGCATGAATATATTGCACTGGCAAAGGGCTGAAACTTTGGATCTATGAACCGGCTGTGGTTTAGCTGCTTCATAAGACTCACTTTCAATGGATGGAGATCGATGGAATGGTAGGTAAGTTCAATTTCATTTTTTCGTGCTTCGATCATCGATAACAGGGTGTTTAAACCCGTTCCGAATCCCATTTCAAAGATCGCAAATGAAGGTTTTTGGATTTGCAGAAATCCTTCCCTTATGAAGACATGAACGGATTCCTGCCATGCTCCGAATATGGAATGATAATGTTCATCCAGGGCAGGAACATAAAGTGTATCTGATTGATCGGCAGTTCTTGTGATCTGTACTTCCATTTCCGTGCGGTAAGCGTTTCGACCGGCAAGCCGGTTGTTTTCATTCAAGTGATATGCCGGCATTCCACCTCAGAATCCAAGTGCCCGGGGTAACCAGAGGCTTAGTTGCGGAACAAACGTTATGATCAGCAGAACGATGATCATGGCAACAAAGAGTTGTAACAACGGTTTTATCACCTCCCCGATTTTCACATCGGCAACGCTACATCCGATGAAGAGCAACGAACCAACCGGTGGTGTACAGAGGCCCACGCAAAGATTCATGATCATAATGATTCCAAAATGAATCGGATCAAGGCCCAGTTGAGAGGTTACCACCGGCAGGAAAATGGGTGTAAAGATGAGCACAGCAGGAGTCATGTCCATGAATATTCCGACAAACAGCAGGATCATATTTATAATCAGGAGGATGATGATCGGATTTTCGCTAATGGAGAGCAGACCCTGGCTCACACTTTGTGGAATGTTTTCGTATGACATTACCCAGGATAGCCCCATGGAGGTACCCACCAGCAGAAGAACAATGGACGTGGTGCCAACAGTTTTCAAAAGAATATCAGGCAGATCCCTGATTTTGATCTCCTTATATATCATGGCAAGGATCAAAGTATACAGAACAGCAACTGCCGACGCCTCAGTGGCAGTAAAGATACCGGTTATGATGCCCCCGATCACGATCACCAGCAACAGCATGCTTGGAATTGCATCTAAGAATTTCAACAGACTCTCTTTCAACCCGATTCGCTCTCCTACCGGGTAATTTTTGCGGTAGGCATAGGCAGCAGCTACCCCCATAAGGGCAATACCTAACATAATACCCGGAATATATCCTGCCATAAACAGGGCAGCAATGGATACCCCTCCACTGGCCAGGGAATAGACGATCAGGATGTTGCTTGGAGGGATCAGCAGTCCGGTGGTTGCACTGGTTACATTCACTGCAGCGCTGAAGGATTTATCATATCCCTCTTTAACCATTCTGTTATGCATGAAACCTCCAATAGCAGAAGCGGAGGCAGCTGCTGATCCGGAAATGGCTCCAAATAACATGTTTGCCATGATGTTTACGAAAGCCAGTCCCCCGGGCAAACGACCTACAAGAACTTTTGCAAAGTCAATGAGCCGTACAGCAATCCCCCCACGGTTCATCAATTGTCCGGCAAGAATAAAGAAGGGAATGGCTAACAGGGCAAAACTATCCAGGGCGGTTGATATTTGCTGTGCCATGGTAGTTAATGCAGGTAATAGGGCTATACTTACAATCATTGTCAGTATCCCTGACAGACCGATGCTATAGGCAATGGGTACACCCATGGCAAGAAAAATGACAAAACTAACAATGAGGATAATGATACCAATGTATTCCATGGTCCGGACGGTTATTGTTTGTTTTGTTGAAAGGAGAGGATGGTATTATGGATCGAATAATAGATTATGAATATTCCGCTCACCGGCAATACCAGGTAAACATATCCGAGTGGCAGTTCCAGGGCTGCCGAGATCTGTCCCAGGTAAAACCGGGTATAAACCAGCCATATTCCGCCGATTACCATTACGGTCAGGGCGAATAGTCCGACCAGTGAATGGATCACCAGCTCCAGAACTTTACGCTTTCGGGGAGGTAATCTTGAGGGCAGCAGATCAATGGCAAGGTGCAGGCCATTTCCGGTACCGTAGGCTGCTCCCAGCATCCCAACCCAGATGAGCAGAAAACCGGCCAGTTCATCGGTGAAGGAACTGGGGGATTTCATCAAGTACCTGCTCGCCACCTGCCACAAAACATCAATTACCAGGACGGACATGATGGTTATTACCAGCAGCTCAAGAATTCTGTCTATGTATTTTCGTAAGGTCATGGATAAGGTGAACTAAAGGTCACGGATTTTCCTGATGTAGGAATACAATTCTTCATCGGATGCGTACTCTTCATACATCGGTTGAACCATTTCCGCAAATGGTTTTTTATCCGGGAAATAGATGGTTACACCGGCTTTTTTCACTGCTTCCATTGCTTCTTCAACCGATTTCTGCCAGTATTTGCGTTGTACCGGTACCGATTCGTCAACTGCCTGCTGCAGCCAGTTTTGCTCCTGCTCACTCAGCTTATTCCATACGTGTGTACTGATAAGCAAAACATCAGGGACCGAGGTATGTTCATTCATAGAATAGTGTTTACACACTTCATAGTGATGTGAAGTGTAGAAACTGGGTGGATTATTTTCTGCTCCATCCACCACTCCGCCCTGGAGGGCAGTGTACAGTTCTCCCCAGGAGATTGGGGTAGGGGATCCACCAAGGCTTCGGACCATGTTAACAGCAGTGTTACTTTTCATTACCCTTATTTTTAGTCCTTTAAGATCTTCAGGTGTCAGGATTGGTTTATCGATCGTATAGAAACTGCGGCATCCGGCATCATAGAAGCAGAGCCCGCGCAACCAGTATTTTTCAGACTCGATCAGTAATTCTTTGCCGATCTCTCCATCCAATACTGCATAGGCATGTTCCTGGTCGCGGAAGATATAAGGTAATCCCAGAACCCTGTAATTCGGTGCAAATCCTTCCATAATGGCAGCGGAAACTTTAGTCATCGCCAGACTTCCGATTTGCAGCAGTTCAACACAGGTTCGTTCAGGACCAAGCTGTCCGCTGGGGTATATCTGGATTTCCATCTGTCCATCGGAAATTTCCTTCAACCGTTCTGCCATAAAGACCATTCCTTTATGGACCGGATGATTGGTGTCCAGTCCGTGGGCTAATTTCAGAATCCGCTGTTTCGAACCGGTATGACAGGAGGAGAGGATAAGCAGGATGAGTAAATTTATTCTTACAATTCGCATGGTAACGGCCTGATGTACTGTTATTCTGTTTCTTTACGTGTTATACCCGATGGATTATTTAAAGCCAAAATAGTTTTTAGCATTGTAATAGCAGATATCCTGAACCATTTTGCCAACCAGATCAATATCCGGGGGTATTTCACCGTTCTCCATATCGGTTCCCAGCAGGTTGCACAGGATTCTCCTGAAATATTCATGCCTTGGATAGGAAAGATAACTTCTTGAATCCGTTGTCATTCCGATAAAGTGACTGAGCAAACCCATGTTGGAGAGGCAGTTTATCTGCCTTTCCATTCCACTTTTTTGATCCAGAAACCACCATCCTGGTCCGAATTGCAATTTACCTGAGTACGGCTCCCCCTGGAAATTTCCTATCATGGTAGCCACCAGTTCATTATCTCCCGGATTGAGGTTATACAGAATGGTTTTTGCAAGCTTTCCCTGACTCGACAGCCGGTCCAGGAATTTGCTCATGTTTTGTGCGACGGGTAGATCCCCGATCGAATCAAATCCACTATCGGGCCCAATTTGCTTCATCATCAGTGTATTGTTATTCCGGAGAGCACCGTAATGAAATTGTTGTGTCCATTCCCTGCTTTTATTCATCAATCCAAATTCCACCAGCATGGCAGACCTGAATTGCAGTATTGCCTTTTCGTCAGGTTCTTTTCCATTCCTGATCTTCTCAAAGATCCGCGCAATGTCTTTGTAGGAATAATCTTCAGCATAGAACGTCTCAATTCCATGATCGGAGAGTCTGCAGCCCCTTTCATGAAAGAATTGATGCCTGTTTTCCAGGGCTTCCACAAACAGCGGAAAGGTTTTGATCTCGAGATTTGTCACTTTTTCAAGGGAATTCACATAATCGTTAAATGATATAATGTTTTCCACTTTCAAAGCCCTGTCGGGCCGGAATGCCGGCAGTACGGTAACCCCAAAACCATCTTGTTTGATCTGCTGATGAAATTCAAGTGAATCGATTGGATCATCGGTTGTACAAAGCACCTCAACATTCATTTTCAAAAGAAGGTTCCGGCAGGAGAAATCGGTTGATGTCAGCATATTCCCGGCGGCTGCATAAATCTCCTCAGCAGTCTCCGGATTCAATAAGTCAGTAATACCGAAATAGCGTTTCAATTCCAGGTGTGTCCAATGATACAGTGGATTTCTCAATGTATACGGGACGGTTTCAGCCCATTTTTTAAATTTTTCGAACGGATCCTTATTCCCCGTACAAAAGTCTTCGGATACTCCATGGGTTCTCATGGCCCTCCATTTGTAATGGTCTCCATCCAGCCAGGCTTCTGTGAGGTTCCTGAATGTTCGATCGACTGCAATCTCTTCTGGATTCAGATGACAATGATAATCGATTACCGGGAGTGGTTCAGCCCATTCATGATACAATTCTCTCGCGCTATCCGTTTGCAGCAGGAAGTCTTCGTCGAGAAATTTTTTCATGGCAGTGTCTATTTCGAATCGTTACGCTGATTTTTAAAAAAGAGCGGTATGATATGCCGTTCGTACAGGTTTTGGATTACCTGTTGAGAGATCAATATATGATTTTTTTTAATTGCTTCTACAAATTGGGTTCCCATTTCAGCGGCCACTTTATACCCGACATGGATCAATTGCCGGATGTGCGGGTTAAAATCCGGATGATCCGGGATGTGACGCAGGCTGTTTGCAAACTTCTCGCTGTTCCATTTTTTCACGGTTTGCGGGTCGGGAAGAGAAAGCGGATCAATATCAATGACACTCTGGTAAGGTTTGCACAGTTCACTTCTTCTTTCCCATGATTTCCGGTATATGGTTTTTACCGTATCCAGTGCTTCCCCTCCGGCAAGAGCCAGTCCGATTACCTCTTCCAGCCATGTCGTTCCGGCAGTTTTCAGATGGATTCCCTGGTTATGTTTCGCGGATAACTTTCGGATAACTGGATAGAGTGAGAACTTATCACTCCCGGAGTGGATGCTTAGTTTGAGTTCTTTCGGAAGGTTAAATTGTTTTTTTGCGTGATCCAGGACGAGCAATGTTTCTTCAAAATGAATTTCAAACTGTGACACATCTCCGACATAATCTATTCCTTTATAGAACTGTCCGATAAATTTCGGGGCAATGGTTTGTACCGGGATTTCTTTCAGCAATCCGAGGATAAAAAAGATTTCAAGGGGTGTCTGGGGTGTTTCCACTTCATCCATGGAAACCTCGGTGATGAAGTTCCCTCTTCCTTTCCTGTTGGCAATGTATGCAAAGATCCGGTTTGCCTCCAGGCTTGCTTTCAGGTATCTGGCAGCGATGTTTTCAAGGAAATCCCGGTCGATGAGAAAGGATTTCCCGATTCCGGGAATGGTAAGTTCACCCAAAAAATCCTGCATATCCCGTAAAAAAACAGAAACATCCTCTCTTGATGCAGGTTGATCAATATGGTCTGTAACATCCAGGGTGAAAAAGTCGGCATGATCCAGGAAAAAATCGACCGTATTGAGGTTAATGTGATCTGCATCAACAAAATAGGGGGAGGTCCATTCCTGTTTTTTTACAGCAAGATCTGCTTTTTCGCGTGTTTCGGAGGGGTGTGATTTTATGATTTCGTGTTCCCGGAATGATTTGTTCCAGACGGGTGTGATATCAATTCCGGCATCTCTGGCCTTCCTCAGGGCGGCCAGTTGTGCTTCTGCTTCCTGAGCAAAGCGGTCGCCGATTCCGAGAGAATTTGCTGACAGATTCATAGCATAAGGAGCTAATTTTCAATATATACAATCCTTGGCGGCATTAGCCATTTCAATCAGGTTTTCCGGATCTGTTTCAAAAAAATGATCAGAAGCGGAGCAAATATATCCTCCATTTTCCCCGACGTTTCTAAACAATTCAAATACCTTGTTTCGTATTTCGGATTTCGTTCCTTCAGTTAAAACATTGAACTGATCCAATCCACCAATACAGGAGATCCGGTCACCCACTTTTTGTTTGAATTCCCATGGTTCCTGGTTTCCCCCGACACTTGGAGGAGCAAGGGTCTCACTGGCATCACAGCCGTTTTCGACAATGTATTTCTCAATACCCAGTGTTCCCCCACAGGTATGATAGGTAACCTTAAAGTCAAGTTGATGCAATGCCTGGTGCATTTTTGTATCGTAGGGCAAGCAATAGTCGTTCCTTTGAAGTCATTGATCTCCTGCTGGTAGAACCTATCTAATTTTCTACAAGATAATGATATTCAGTTTTATTTTAAACAGACAAAAAAACTGTTCTTTAACAACATTTGTTTTTATTTTTTTTTGCAGCTTTGTGGTTTATTGATCTGATGAGATACCTGAGAATTATTTTACCCCTTGTTCTTATCGTTTTATTATCTGTCCCGGTTCATGCCCAAAAGATAATTGAAGCATCAGGAAGGATTCTGGACATAGAATCCATGGAGCCTCTTGTTGGGGTAAATATATCTGTCAAGGATAAAGCATTAGGCACTGTCTCAGATACACGTGGGTATTTTTACCTGCGGGTCAGGGAGACCCTTCCACTGACCCTTCGTTTTTCCATGATCGGATATAAAACTGAGGAATATACTGTTGATGAAAGCCCTGAATCGGGGATTCGGATCAGGCTTAAACCCGAAACCTATATAGGTGAAGAGATCATCATTACAACACCTGTAGTAGAGGTTGAACAAAAGACAATGCGTGAGCAGATATCGATTGAATTGCTGGATGCAATTGCCGTCAGGGAAACGCCTTCCGCTAATTTTTACGAAGCCCTTGCCCACCTTAAGGGAGTGGATGTGACGACTCAGAGCATGCAATTTATGACGGTCAATGCCAGGGGCTTTAACTCAACGGAAAACATACGGTTCGTTCAGGTTGTAGATGGGATGGATAACCAGATACCCGGTATGAGTTTTTCTATTGGAAATGTTGCTGGATTAAATGAGCTTGATGTAGAGAGTATTGAGTTCTTGCCGGGACCCTCTTCGGTAATCTATGGTGCAAACGCATTGAATGGTTTACTTGTAATGACAAGCAAGGACCCGTTTGTTTACCAGGGATTGAGTGCCTACGTTAAACCGGGTATCAGTGATCTGAAAACCGGTAGTGATTACCCATTCCAGTTTATTACTAAGCCCTTGGTTGATGCAGGATTACGATATGCTACTTCATTTAATGACAAGATCGCTTTCAAGATTAATGCATCCATCATGAGAGGGAAAGACTGGTATGCAAATGATACCACCAACATCAGACCGGGGAATATCCATTATGAACTTGATCCCGGACACGATGCACTCAATAAATACGGGGACGAGATTACACAGATACTGCCTGTAGGTGAATACGGCGAGAATATAATTGTTGCACGAACAGGATACCGGGACAAACATCTTGTGGATAATGGCGTGAAGAGTATTAAAGTGAATGCTGCAGTCCACTACCGGATCACCGATAACGTAACAGCCATTCTTCAGGCTAATTTTGGAAATGCAACTACCGTTTATACAGCTGATAACAGGATTGCCCTGAGTAATTTTAATGTTTACCAGGGCAAAGCGGAACTGGTGGGTGACCACTTCTTGTTCCGGGGGTACACAACCCAGCAGAATACAGGTGACACCTATGATTCGAGGTACCTGGCGATTCATTTGAATGAAGCTTATGCCAGTGATGAACAATGGTTCAAAGATTACTATGATGCCTATTCCAATAGGCTGATGTTCTGGCAGGTCCAGCCTTATGACCATAATGCTGCCAGGGCCTTCGCAGACAGGAACCGATTAACCCCCAATTCGGCTGCATACAACGAAGAGAAAGAGCGAATCATTAATAATCCGGATTTCAAGGAGGGTGCACGTTTTACAAATAATTCAAGTCTCTATCATCTCGATGGGGTTTACAACTTCAAGCATCAGATCAAATGGATTGAGGTGCAACTGGGGGGAAGTTACAGGTATTATGATCTTGACTCCAAAGGGACCATTTTCCCGGATACAACCGGGAACGATATCTTCTTTACCGAATATGGAGGGTTTGTTGAATTGTCGAAAAAAGTATTCGACGAAAAGGTGCACATTACCGGAAGCCTCAGGTATGATAAAAGTGAGAAATTTCAAGGACACTTTTCACCACGCCTATCGGCATTATATACCTATAAGGAGAAACATAACTTCAGGGCTTCATTTCTCACCGGTTACCGGAATCCAAGTGCTAAAGAGCAATTTATCAATAAAGACCTTGGTTACTCCAGGTTGGTCGGCGGATTAGAGCCTTTGATCGAACCCTTTGATCTTTTCGAGAACAGCATTTATAATTCATCCATTGAAAAATTCAACGACAAAGTGGATGAAGATATGTACAGCACTACCACTACTCCACTTGGATCCGAGCAGGCCATTCTGAAAAACATAGGGATTCTTCAAGATGGAGTTATTCCGAATGGAGCATTCAAAACACTGAGCCCCGAACAGGTGATCTCTTTTGAGTTTGGATATAAAACAAAGCTCGTTGATAAGCTCTTTATTGATGCCGTCTATTATTACAGTATTTATCGTGATTTTATCGGTCTCGTGGAAGTGGTGAAACCCCGTACCAGTCCTACGGTGGATCTCTATACAGCAGCGCATCAGATTAACAATTCATCACAGAGTGAATTGTTTTTTATTTATACTAACGCCCAGGAAAAAGTGATGATCCAGGGCATTTCACTTGGAATGAAATACATGTTTCCGGTTGGAGCTGTGTTGAGTGGTAATGCGACCTGGTCTGATTTGAGGAGTGACCCGAAAGATCCAATCATTCCCGGATTCAATACACCCGGTTTTAAAGCCAACGTTTCTATCTCGAACCGGAGACTTGACAAGCTGGAAAATAATCCCGGATTCAAACGGGTTGGTTTTAACTTGGCCTGGCGTTACCAGAGCAGTATAAACTGGGAAAGTCCCTATGCCTCCGGCTGGCTCGAACCATACAACTCATGGGATTTGCAATTTTCCTATACATTTGTGAATCCCCGGTCAGTCATAAAAGCCGGTGTATCGAATTTTTTGAATATCCCGTACACCAATTCATTTGGAGGTGCACAGGTAGGAGCCTTTTATTATATCTCCTATTCGATTGAGGATTTATTTAATTTCTAATGTCGGGTACATCATGAAAAAAGCAGCTATATACCTGATCCTTTTATTGGCAGCCATAGGATGTACCTATGAATTCCCGGAAACAGAAGTACTTATAAACAGTGGTACAGCAGATTTTTCAACATTTGTATGCATTGGTGACAACTACACTTCCGGATTCATGGATGGAGCGCTCTATACAGCAGGACAGGTTAACTCTCTCGGATCGCTGTTAGCCCGGCAATTAGAAGATGCTACCGGAGGAGTATTTTACCAGGCTGATATTGATTCCGAAAATGGATATAATCCTTTGTTGTCAGGCCCTACCTTTACCTTTGGAAGAATGATCTGTTCTTATCCTAGCTTAACGGCTGTTGAGCCAGTTACTATCGTGCTTCCGGGTGAGATACCGGTATCCTATACAGGAGATAGAGAGCTGCTTACTGATTTCTCAATCCCATTCATGAAATCGTATCAAGCACTTCAGCCTGAGTTCGCCTCAAACATCTATTTCAATCGGATTGCAATTAATCCAGGAACTTCCACGCTACTCGATCAGGCTACTGCTTCATCCCCAACCTTTTTCCTGCTCTGGGTCGGGATGTATGATGCATTGCACTTTGCTACTTCGGGTGCCCAGGGAGATTATGATCCCCCTTCTGATCCTGTACTGCTAAATGATAATGATCTGACTCCGGAAGATCTGTTTGAAAACAGCTATCGTCAGCTGGTTACTGCACTCTTAACTAATCCGCAGACAAAAGGAGTTATTGTCAACCTGCCCTCCTTTGATGACCTGCCCTTTTTCTATACCTATCAGTATGATTTCATACGATTAACCAATGGCCAGAAAAGTGCAGCACAAAGCCATTATTTCCCTTTTAATCAGGCCGTTATTTATCACAACCAGATACCTGACAGTGAATTCCGACCCATGATCGATTTCAACGACAATGGCCCTACACTTTACCCCCAACCGGTGGTGGTTGAAGATGATTCTCTATGCGATGCAATCGATCAGTATGGTAATCCCATTCCAAAGATCAGGCAATTGAATCCGGATGAACTGATACTTTTGACGATACCCATTAATCTGGTGACGAATGGTCTGGGCTGGACTGTGCCGGTGCCAAAAGAGTATTACCTCAATACATTTGATATTCATGTCCTGAACGTAGCCATCAATAGATACAATGAGATCATCCAGCAGGTGGTTGAAGAATTTCCGGATCAGTTGGTTCTGGCAGATCTTCATACTCCCATCAAGGAACTGGCGGCTACAGGAAGAATAAATTCCTGGGGTATTCCTGAAGATCCAAACCTTATCCTTCTTGATGGGGTACCTTTGAAAGCAGACCTTTCCATGAATTCTATCTTTTCATTGGATGGCTTGCATTTCAACCAGCGGGGTAATGCCTGGGTTGCATCTCAAATCATTGAAGCGATAAACCTCCATTTTGGTTCCAATATCTCCTCACCGGAAGTGAATCAATATGTTGGAAATACCGTCATATTGGGAAACTGATCCTGTCGCCATCAGATAACCTGCCTGAAAAATAAAACAAAAAGATATTATTATTAACTTGGGTTCAATTGATGAACACAAGGGTAAACCTTTACAACTCTACAGATTCAGATGGGTATCATACTGGACAGACTCAGGGAAAAGAAAATTCTTGTTTCCGATGGAGCATGGGGAACATACCTGATGGAAAAGGGATTGAAACCCGGTGAGTGCCCGGAATTGTGGAATGTTTCGAAGCGCGACGTCGTACTGGGTATTGCAAAAGGGTATTGTGATGAGGGAATTGATCTGCTTGAGACCAACAGCTTTGGGGGAAGCCGGTTCAAGCTTCGACATTATGGACTGGAGGAAAGAGTACATGAACTGAATAAAGCTGCAGCGGAGATTTCAAGAGAAGCAGCCGGGCAGCAGGTTGTTGTATTGGGATCTATCGGACCCACTGGTAAGATTTTACTCACCGGGGAGATTACGGAAACAGAGTTGTATAATGCTTTTGCTGAACAGGCAGTTGCCCTGGAATCGGGCGGAGCAGATGCTGCCTGCATTGAAACCATGTCGGATACAGCAGAAGCCCTCTGTGCTATACGGGCCGTAAAGGAAAATACCGGTTTGGAAATCATCTGTACGTTTACATTTGAACGAACCCGGCAGGGAGAATACCGGACCATGATGGGAATCTCCCCCTTGGAAATGGCTAAGGTATTGTTGGAATCAGGTATTCCTGTCATCGGGGCAAATTGCGGTAACGGTATCAAAGAGATGGTCCCGATCGTAAAACAGATCCGCGGGTATGATCCACAGGTACCCATCCTGATTCATGCCAATGCCGGAATGCCCATTCTTAAGGGCGGTGAAACACGTTTCATTGAATCCCCTGAAGAGATGGCAAGATGGGTCCCGGAACTGATCGAAGCAGGAGCGAACATCATTGGAGGATGTTGTGGTACCACAACATCCCATATCCGGGCAATAAAAAAGGCCATACAGGCTTATACATCATAACCGATCTGCTGAAAAAAAACAGCGATTGTGGTGGGGGTAATAAACCACACAATCAAGATATGTCATTTGAAAATCGTTAAAGTTGATCACTATGAAAACAATCAGTGCACTGTTTCTCTTTTTTTTAATGTTCTTCCTTTCAGGTTGTGGTACAAAATCATACGACTATCCCTTTCAGGATCCCAGCCTTTCTATTCAGGAGCGGGTGGATGATCTGGTATCCCGGATGACACTGGAGGAGAAGGTATCCCAGATGATTGACCAGGCGGACTCTGTCGGAAGGCTTGGCATTCCTGCTTATAACTGGTGGAATGAGTGTTTGCACGGCGTTGCCCGGGCCGGAACCGCCACGGTCTTTCCCCAGGCAATTGGATTAGCAGCAACATGGAATACAGAGCTGATGTATCACACCGCTGATATCATTTCAACTGAAGCACGGGCAAAACACCATGAGTTTGTGAGGAAAGGCGATAGGGGAAGGTATAAGGGGCTGACATTCTGGTCACCCAATATTAATATTTTCAGGGATCCAAGATGGGGCAGGGGACAGGAGACCTATGGAGAAGACCCGTTTCTGACATCGCGGATGGGAGTTGCATTCGTAACGGGATTACAGGGGAATGATCCAAAATACCTGAAGGTTGTATCCACACCGAAACATTATGCAGTACACAGCGGACCCGAACCAATCCGTCACGCCTATGATGCCATAACGGATATGCGTGACCTGTATGATACCTATCTGCCGGCATTCAAAGCAACAGTTGTTGAGGGGGGTGCCTTTTCCGTGATGGGAGCCTACAACCGGTATCTGGGACAAGCATGCTGTGCCCATGATTTGCTGCTGGAAAAGATATTGCGTGATGACTGGGGCTTTCAGGGGTATGTGGTCTCTGATTGCGGGGCGATCTATGATATCCATCATTTTCATAAACTGGTTGAAACAGAGGCTGAGGCCGCTGCTCTTGCCGTGAAGAAAGGGTGTGATCTAAATTGCGGAAATACCTACCTGTCGCTTTTAGAGGCGGTGGAAAAGGGATACCTGACAGAAGAAGATATTGATGTTTCGGTAAAACGATTGTTTACCGCACGATTCAAACTGGGGATGTTCGATCCACCAGAAATGGTTCCTTATACCAGTACCCCCTTTGAGATGAATGATGCTCCGGAACACGCGGAAGCAGCCCTGCGTGTTGCCCGTGAATCCATGGTGCTACTGAAAAACAGTAAACCAAAGAATTCAACAGGAGAGAACATCCTGCCGTTAAGCAAAGAGCTGGGGAAAATTGCTGTGATCGGTCCGAATGCTAATAATGTTGATGTTTTACTTGGGAACTATAACGGGACCCCATCCAGCCCTGTTACTGCTTTAGAGGGAATACGGGAAAAGGTTGCCGGAAAAGCCAGTGTTGAATTTGTTCAGGGATGTAACCTTGTTGGTGATGATATGGTACTGGAAAGAATTCCACCGGACTATTTTTCTTCGGGAAGCGATACCGGATTTTTGGGTGAATATTTCGACAATCAAAAACTGGAAGGAGAACCGCGGTTAACCAGGCATGATAGAGAGATCTATTTTATCCGGGGCGAAGGTAATTCGATTGGAGATTTGCCCAGTGAAAATTATTCTGCAAGATGGTCTGCTACGTTAAAACCGCCTGTCTCGGGTGAATATACCCTAAGTGTTACTGCCGATGATGGATACCGCCTGTTCATCGATAATGATACCATCATGGACTCCTGGTCTGTTTATGGTCTTAGCTCTACCCGAACAACCTATACCTTCAAAGAGGATAAAGAGTATCAGTTCAGGCTGGAATATTTTCAGCGAGCCTGGAATGCAGAAGTAAAACTGGAATGGGGCTTGCCGGGGAGTAATAGTTTCCAGGATGCCGTGGATCTGGCTGCCAGTTCTGATGTTGCCATTTTTGTTGGAGGGATTTCCCCTCGTTTGGAAGGGGAAGAGATGCGTGTACCATACGAAGGTTTTAAAGGGGGTGACCGGACAAACCTGGAGTTGCCGGCAATACAGAAAAGATTGATACAGGTGATCCATGCAACGGGTACTCCCATCGTTCTTGTGCTGAATTCCGGAAGCGCCCTGGCAGTCAACTGGGAAGATGCAAACCTGCCCGCCATGCTTCTGGCATGGTATCCCGGACAGGCAGGTGGAACAGCCATAGCCGATGTTCTGTTCGGAGATTATAACCCGGCAGGAAGATTGCCGGTCACATTTTACCGTTCGGTAGAGGACTTGCCTCCTTTTGAAGATTATGCAATGGAGGGGAGAACCTACCGTTACTTTAAGGGCGATCCACTCTATCCTTTCGGCTATGGATTAAGCTTTACCCGTTTTGATTATACAGCGTTCGAACTTTCCGACGAAGAACTGAGGATTGGCGATACACTGGAAGTAAGGGTAACGTTGAAAAATGTGGGCGACAGAATGGGTGATGAGGTGGTTCAACTGTATGTAATCGATAAAGAGAGTTCTACATCCGTACCCCTGAAAGCATTGAAAGGATTTCAACGAATTTCACTTGCTGCCGGTGAGGAAAGGGTAGTATCATTTACTCTTGTTTCTGAAGATCTTGCCGTTCTTGATGATAATGGAAAACCTTTCTTTGAGGAGGGATCGTTTGAAGTGATGGTTGGCGGAAATTCGAGCTCAGGCGTTACCAGGGTTTTTACATTGGTCAATAACCAGTAAAAAATAATCGTATGAAACGGTACAACAAAAAATGTTACTTTCTTATTTTAGGATTAACCTTGATTGCTCTATTCTCTTGTTCATCGGAGAGAAAGCGATCACAAACTGAAAGCAGTATGACGGATCAAGAACAATTCCAGTCAGGTACATTCGGGTACGACCTGAACCTGCTGAAAGAGAAGCAGGAAATCATCGTTTTAAAAAGTGAAGATAGCCGGTCACAGGTACTTATCAGTGCCGATTACCAGGGAAGGGTCATGACA
>CAYMFM010000087.1:0-15610 GCA_964389685.1 uncultured Rikenellaceae bacterium | reverse complement strand
TAGGCCCTAACATATGTGTAGCAGCCATTTGAACGGCTTCTACACGCAATGTTATGTTGAATTTATATTAAATAGTATTTGAAAACAATCTCAGAGATTTAATTTGCCAGAGTATTGTACGGAGTGACCTGATATCCTTCTTTCTCAAGTAGTTCTATTAGATTGTCCGGACCAAAATAATGACCGCTACCAACAAGCATGAAATAGCTGCCAGGCTGGGTTTTGGATAAATCAATAAGTTTCTCTACCCATACTTTGTTTCGGTTGACAAAGACAAGGTCATAAATCACTTTTCTTTGAGGATTCTTAAGATCCAATAGTGTCAGGAATGCTTCCCTGAATGCCTCAGCGTCCTGATTGTAATACGCGTCGATGATGGCTTGGTCATTCCGGGCTTGCGTTTTTGCCTGTCCCAGTGCAGCTTCAATGATCTGCACCTGATTTTCAACTGGAGCGTCAAAGTCAAAGAGCTTTAGTTGAGTTTCCAACTGCTCCAGCCCATAGACAGGTTTCTGGTCGGCTAAAGCAAGATCGTGGAAGTATTTATCAACCGACAATTCCGGATCATAACCGATCAAATTATATTTCATGCCTGATATGGCCATGTTCAATAACCAGCCTTCATACTCGTAGTATCGTGACAGCTTTTCTTCTTTTCCTTTGAAAAGGACTGATAGTATTTCTTTGCTTTCCTGACTCAGATAATTATTCAGGTATTGTCCTTCTTCCAAAATGTCCTTTTTCGCATAAGTGAAGATCATTTCCTCCAGGGTTTCAGCATCATCCTTCAGTTCAAAAATCACATGATCTGCCTGCCTGTATGCTTTTGTATATACTTCAGGGAGGGGGTATAGGTCTTTCTGTCCTACATGAACGGATCCTGCCAGCCAGAAATTGGAACTGTCAATATTTACATGCCATAAGAAACCTACAGGTACTTCTGTTTGTGCCTGAATAGCAGGAAGACCTGCCATCAGAAGCAATGATAATAATTGTGTTTTCATTTTGTTTTTTTTGGTTTAGTCGTCTTCTTCTAGTTCGAAAAGTGTTTCCACAGTAACTCCAAAGCAGGTAGCTATCTTCATTGCAAGCAAAACCGATGGTTTGAATTTTCCTGCTTCGATAGAGTGTATGGTCAGACGCGTAACGCCTACCATTTCAGCAAGATCGGCCTGGGTAAGGCCTTTTTTGGCTCTTTCAACTTTAATAGTATTTTTCAATGTTTTAGATCAGATTTTAAAAGTGATGACTACGTAAATGATCCATCCTAATAAAAAGAGGATGGCAGTACCCATGACTATGAATCTTGACTTATTAGCAGGTGATTGTCGGAATATCCACGAAGGATCGGTCCGAAGGGATAAACGAAATGCGGCCAGGTAACCGAGCAATACTGCTTCAATAATATAAAGAATGATGTAGAAGGATCCATTAACACTCTCCAGGGAGGTCAGGGTCACATACAACATGATTCCGCAAATCATTAGGGCGAAGAAAAATTTCAGCATGGAATGTCTGATGAGTTTCACCCTTTCGTCGTCTTTGGTCTCACTGCTGTACATGATCATGACCATGCCAAAGACAATGATAAAATGATTGATCACAAAGATCCTGTCCTCCCAACCTTCTTCGTAGGAGTAATTGAGTACTTTTAATACTACAAATAGGATGAGACCTAGGCTGGAGAGGATAAGTCCGAAAAGTTTAAAGCGATGATTGGCGAGTGATGTACTTGTTAACATGATGATCAGTTTTTATACAAATGTATAGTATTATATTCATTTTGCAAATAATAATATACATTTTTTAAAAAAACTGTTATTCGGGTGCTTGATTCATGCGTTCGCTTTCAGGATTCCGAATATCAGGGATGCGGTCAAAAGGAAGAATACCGCAATCCAAAGCCAGAGATATTTTCGTTTTGACAGATGTATTTCCTGACTCTGATCCAGGCTACCCTGTGTAGATCGTCAAAATGTGTAAATGACTCTCTACAAGATGAAAGAGGCTCACTGATTAAAAAAAATACTGATTTAATGGAGTTTCCGGATAAAGTGTGCCACCCTCTCCGGTCGAAACTGAGCCATACTTCCTGAATAAAAATAGCTATTCTTGTTGGGCTAAGTATTTATTATACAATGGAATTAATTGGTTGGCTTAACAAATCCGGAAGTGATGGCTCTGTATCACCGGAATTTCCAGGCAGCTAAATAATTACAATAAAACGTAAAACAATTAATTCAAAACTTATTTTGATTCAGTTTCTCTAAAAATTTCATTTTAAAAATTTTACCTTTAGAGATGTCCTCTCCAGAATGATTTAAGGATTCCTCCTGCTAATCGACTTGAAAAGCTTGGTGGAACAAGAAAAGGATTTTATAGTATAAGAATAAATGATCAGTGGCGGATAATATTCAAATGGATTAATGGTCATGCATTTGAAGTTGAAATGATAGACTATCATAAATAGTAATCTGATGAAAAGAATTCAAAACATACATCCGGGAGAAGTTCTTCTTGAAGAGTTCATGAAACCTTTGGAAATTACTGCATACCGCCTTTCAAAGGATCTGGGAATTCCTCAAACACGGATAAGTGAAATATTAAAAGGCAAAAGACGGATTACGGCTGACACTGCAATAAGGCTCAGTAAGTATTTTGATACTTCCGCTAAATTTTGGTTGGGATTGCAGGATGACTATGACCTGGAAGAGGAATTGCTCACCAATCAGGAGGAATTTCAGAGTATTAAAAAAAGAGAAGAAAACGCAGCATAACAAACGGCTCAAATGCAATGTTGCTTTTTACTTAACCTTTGAAGATTTCTTTGTAACTTACCTTTCGAAAACCAATAACTGAATGGATCAGGCTACCACCCTGCATTTAGCCTTAGCACAAATATTTAACCATCAACTAATTGCCTCTCCCTCTATACTTAAATGGGTTTATCATCACAAGAATAATTCTACTTTTCTATCGGGACTAGCCCATCGTGCACGCCAACTCAGTGAAAGCTTCGCAGTGATCATAAAAGTCGCAATACTAAGAGTGATAATAAAACTTTGATTCGCGTTTTATAATTTCGTAACTTTACCATAATGAACAAGTAACATGGCAAGCATCATAAAAGCTTACAACTACGACATTTTTATTTGCTACCGCCAGAAAGACAACAAGTACGATGGCTGGGTAACGGAGTTTGTTGACAAAACCGGAAGGCCCGGTAATGTAAGAGAATGGTGCTCGAATGAATCCAGCGATGGACGAATCATTTCAGGTGGAGGATGGGATGATCCCAGCTATGTATTTGAATATTGGGGTCAGCTCCCTCCTTTTGACCGTTCTCCCCAGAATGGGTTCAGGTGTGCACGGTATATTGATAAAGAGAAAATTCCCGGGACTGCTTTCAGATTTATCGAAATGTCAACCAGAAGTAAAAGGGACTATTCGCTTGAAACCCCGGCCCCGGATAATACATTCCAGGTCTATAAAAACCAGTTTCTTTACGATAGAACTGAACTTAATCCAACCATCGAAGAGAGAGACAGCACTCATGATGATTATATCGTTGAAAGAGTAACTTTCGAGGCAGCCTATGAAAAAGAAAGGATGATCGCGTATCTGTTTCTTCCAAGGAATGTATCACCACCATACCAGACACTGATTTTCTTCCCGGGTGCATCTGCAATCCGTAATGAAGATCCAAGGGGGTATGCACCCGGTTATTTTGAATATATTCTGAATAGCGGACGGGCAGTGATGTTCCCGGTTTATTTCGGAACATATGAAAGAAATGAAGGGCAAATATGGCAAACCGACGCCCAACAAACTCATCAGTATACTGAAAATCTGATCAAACTGGTAAAAGATATCAGAAGATCAATTGACTATCTTGAAACCCGCCCCGATATAGATATTGATAAACTTGGATTTTACGGGCATAGCTGGGGAGGACGAATGGGTGCTGTTATTCCGGCTGTTGAAGAACGGCTTGCAGTCAATATTTTGATCCTGGGTGGATTTACTACCAACAGACCCTACCCGGAAGCTGATGAAATCAACTACGTTTCAAGGGTCAAGATACCTACCCTCATGCTGAACGGAAGATATGACAATGATTTCAATCTTGATAATCAGGTTATTACATTCTTCAACCTCCTTGGAACTCCTGAGGCTGATAAGCGTCTTTGCCTATACGAAGCAGGTCACTATGTTGCATATAAATACAGGGTAAAGGAGGTCCTGGGATGGCTCGATAAATATTTCGGACAAATAAACTATCTAACAAAATAAATACAATATGGCAAGCATAATTAGCGGATATGAATATGACATATTCATCAGTTACCGCCAGAAAGACAACAAGTACGACGGCTGGGTAACGGAGTTTGTAAACAACCTGAAAAGGGAGCTTGATGCTACTTTTAAGGAAGATGTCTCAATCTATTTTGATGAAAACCCTCACGATGGATTGCTGGAGATTCACAATGTTGATAAAAGCCTGGAAGCAAAACTTAAATCCGTGGTTTTTATACCAATCATTTCACAAACTTACTGTGACCCCAAAAGCTTTGCCTGGCAGAATGAGTTTGTTGCATTCAATAAAATGGCGGGTGAAGATGAATTTGGCAGGGATATTAAACTTCCCAGCGGAAATGTGTGCAGCAGGATTATACCGGTGAGAATCCGGGAGCTGGACCCTACAGATACTGAACTGGTTGAAAAAGAGCTTGGTTGCAGGCTTCGTTCGATAGATTTTATATTCTCCAGTACCGGTGTGAACAGGCCGTTAACGCCTCAGGATAACCCGGATAAAAACCTGAACAAAACCTATTACCGCGATCAGATCAATAAAGTGGCAAATGCTGTCAGGGAGATAATCTATGGTCTTCATCCTGAAGAGAAAAAACGGATAACCAAAACCTATCAAACAAGAACACAGGATGGTTTTCCTGAAGGGCAACCCGCGCAGGCTGAATACAAGCCCGGCAGACCAATATGGATGACCGGAAAGTTCGTAATACCAGCGGCTATTGTTTTACTGGCAATAATTGCAATGGTATTTATTATTCCCAGGTTACGACGCGGAGCTGGAGGATCCTCTTCACCTGATGAGACCATAAAAAAAGCAATCGCCGTTATGCCTGTCTCCAACTTCACCGGGGACCCGGAGCTGACATGGATAGCTGATATGATACAGAGCGACCTGACAGGCCAGCTGCAGGGTATCAGTAACCTGATCGTCAGGCCAAAACAAACAACACTTCAATTCAGGAGCAGTGAAGAACCGGTACAGGAGATCGCCAGTAAACTGAGTGTGAATAACCTGGTTGAAACTTCCATAAAGGGGACCGAGGATAATCTCCAGGTAGAAATAATGGTCGTTGAAGCTTTCCCGGAAGAAAAATACCTGTATCGTTCTTCATTCACACAGAGTTTCTCGGAACTGGCAAACATTTACAGCGATATAATCAGCCGGATACTCAAGGAAATGGAGGTTAAGCCAACTGAAGAGGAAGAAGCAACGATATCGGCCAGAACTGTTAACCCGGAAGTAAGAAAAGCCTGTGCGCGCGGTTCGTATTACATGAGCCAGCTGACCCAGGAGGGCTTTGAAAAGGGTGTGGAGTATTATGAAGAGGCTATTGCAATTGATCCTGCTGATCCTGAACCATATATAGGATTAGCACTTGGCTATGGTAGTGCGGGGCATGGTGCGGGTATTGCCTCCCTTAACATGGCTAAAGCATATGCCCTTAAAGCTATTGAACTCGATCCTGAGGAATTGCACCCCGACCTTGCCAATGCTCACGTAGTACTGGCTGAAACATATCTTTACCATGATTATGATTTTGTAAAAGCGGAACACCACCTTAAACAGGCCATCGATCTCAATCCAAACAGCGCACCGGCACATTATACATATGGATGGTATATTGCCCTGACCAACCAGATTGATGAAGCCGCAAATGAGATGAAGAAAGCCATGCAGATAAATCCCCTCGCTCCCATATGCCCGGGATACCTTGCCTGGATGTTTCAGTGGTTCGGCCGTTATGAGGAAGCAATAAGCTATGCAGAGGATGCGCTGGAGATAAATCCCAACTATCCAATGGCATACTATGTCCTTGGTATGGTCTATGCAGAGCTGGGCAGGTACGAAGAAGCAATTGATACACTGAAAAAGATATATGCTCCCACCTCAGGCTTTGCCAGCGGATTGGGTGTTGCCTATGCCCTTGCAGGACAAAAGGATAAAGCCCTTGAAATTGCTGCAGAGATGGAAGCACAAAATATGAGGTGGCATACATGGGGTCTTGCCGATATCTATTCTGCACTGGGTGATAAAGACAAGGCTATATACTGGTTGGAAGAAGCGTATAAGCTAAGGCATGATTTCATTCCCTGGATCAAAAATAATCCTTATTATAATAAACTGGCCGATGATCCCCGTTTCCAGGATTTAGTTGAACGCCTGAACCTGCCGGAAATATAATATTCATTATAAGTTGAAATTTATTGTACCATGCCCAGCCTCATACCCGATTACGAATACGACATTTTTATTTCCTACCGTCAGAAAGACAACAAATATGATGGCTGGGTAACTGAGTTCGTCGATAATCTCAGGAAGGAACTGGAGGCTACCTTTAAGGAGGAGGTTACTGTTTATTTTGATATCAATCCTCATGACGGGCTTCTAGAGACACATGATGTAAATGCTTCTCTAAAAGAGAAACTCAAGTGCCTTGTTTTTGTCCCGGTTATCTCACGAACTTATTGCGATCCTAAAAGCTATGCATGGAAGAATGAGTTTGTTGCATTTATAGAGCTGTACAAACAGGATCAATTCGGATTGAAGGTAACTTTGCCAAACGGAAATGTCTCAAACAGGGTGCTGCCGGTACGTATTCATGACCTCGATCCCGAGGATATTAAACTTGTGGAAGATTATCTTGGTTTTATCCGGCCGGTGGATTTTATATATCATCACCAGGGAGTCAATCGTCCGCTAAGACAACGGGATGATGATGTGCTTCAAGGTGCAAAACAACTTATTTATCGTGACCAGATCAATAAAGTAGCCAATGCTATCGATGAGATTATTCGTGGCCTGAGGAAAGGGCAAAAGTTTCATGCAGAAGAAAAAGTCACCGGGCAGGTGCCAACGGAAGAAACCAGGAAAAAGGTGAAGAGAAAATTACCTGAGACAAAAATACTGACAAATAAACAAGTATTTCATCCATTTCCCGCTTTCGTTCCATGGCTGATAACAATTATGATCCTGGCACTTTCAGTCTGGTTTGGTGCCAGATGGTATAGTGTACAGAAGAAAATCAAATGGGCTCAACTGGTACAGATACCAGCGATTCAAAAAATGGTGGATGAAAACTTTACTGCTCCTACCAGGGCATTTGATATGACCACTGAACTTGAAAAAATCATTCCTGGTGATTCCAACCTGAAAAAGTTATGGCCAAAAATATCAACCACTTTTTCTTTGCAGACAATTCCAGCCAGCGCCGAGGTTTTCTGGAAAGATTACAATGAACCGGACAGCGCCTGGAAGTATATTGGAACAACTCCACTTGAAGATGTCAGGTTTCCCCGGGGATATCTCAGAATGAAATTTGAGAAAAAGGGATTTCAGACAATTACTTATGCAGGACCACATATTTATACACCCTTAAATAAGGAAATTTCTGTTTTGAAACTTGACAGTACCGGGGAATTACCTGAAAACATGGTGCGAATCCCGTCAAGAATTGCAGAAATGCTGGTTGTGGGCCTGGAACAATATGGAGGAAAGAATGTCGGAGAGTTTCTTGCCGATAAATATGAGGTTACAAACAAGGATTATAAAAGGTTTGTAGATGCTGGGGGATATTCTAATATAGATTACTGGAATTATCCGATTTATGTAAATGCAAAAATACTTCCCCGGGATGAAGCGATTAAACTGTTTGTTGACAAAACAGGAAAACCCGGACCTTCGACATGGGAAGTAGGAACTTATCCTGACGGAAAGGAAAATTATCCGGTGTCAGGTGTATCATGGTATGAAGCAGCTGCATATGCAGAATTCATGAATAAAAAACTCCCTTCAGTATATCAATGGAGTGTTATTGCCCAGACTGGCAGGACAAAGGATATAATCCCGCTTTCCAATTTTAATGAAAATTCAACTATACCGGTCGGAAGTTTACAGGGAATTACTTCTTTTGGAGTTTATGACATTGCAGGTAACGTGAGAGAGTGGTGCCTTAATGAAGGCAACAACCCGGATCAGCGGTATATTCTTGGAGGCGGTTTCAATGACCCAACATACTCTTTCAATTGTGCTTATACCCAGTTATCTGCTGACCGTTCTATTTCAAATGGATTTCGTTGTACAAAAGAACTTCCAGGAGATTCCACAGCTCAGAAATTATCGGGAAAGCTTGATCTTGCATTCCGTGATTATAAAAAAGAAAAGCCGGTTGATGACAAGACCTTTAACATCTATGTGAGACAATTTGATTATGACAAATCACCATTAAATCCTAAGATAATAACCGTTGAAGAATCAGACATATGGAAAGTAGAAAAAGTAACATTGGATGCTGCTTATAGTAACGAGCAATTCAATGTTTGGCTTTTTTTGCCAAAAAATGCTCCGCCGCCCTACCAGTCTGTTATCTTTTTTCATGGCTCTGGTGTGATCTTTAAGGATGTATTCAACACTTCAGATGTGAAGACATTAGAGTTTGTTGTTAAAAGCGGACGTGCATTGGTTTTTCCCATTGTGAAAGGGACCTTTGAAAGAAGAGACGGATTAAATTCCGATTTAGCGGAAGAGACTGTATTCTATAAGGACCATGTAATAATGTGGAGGAAAGATCTTGGCCGTACTATTGATTATATCGAAGAAAGAAAAGACTTTCTTGCGGATAAAATTGGTTACTTTGGATATAGCTGGGGAAGTTTTTTGGGAGGAATAATACCAGCTGTCGAAACTCGTATTAAAGCCCTAGTAATTCTTGTTGGTGGGATGCAAATGAACAGGGCACTTCCGGAAGTGGATCAGATAAATTTTCTTCCAAGAGTTCATCAGCCCGTATTAATGCTTAATGGGAAACACGATATGTTTTTCCCGGAAGAAACATCTCAAAAACCAATGTATGAACTGCTCGGCTCAAAGATCAAAGAGCTTAAAATATATAATGAAGGTCATTTGGTGCCTCGTCAGGATTTAGTAAAAGAAACTCTAAAATGGTATGATCAATACCTCGGGGAAGTGAAAAAATAAAGAAATAAAATGTAGTGTTGTCTTCTGTCAGCTCGGGATTTGAATACGACATCTTCATCAACTGCCATTAAATGGCCAATAAAAATTATGCTTTGGTGACTAACTTCGCTTTAGAGATCTCTAATGGAGGATTAAGTTTTTGTTCAAATAGATTTCTTGACCATTCGTCAATTGACTGATAATTTACTGTTACTAAAAGTAAAACAGGCCTGCTTATAACACGGTCAATAAAGGTCATTTGTATTGTCACATTTTTTGCAATTTGCTCCTGTTCCCAAGACAGATTTGTAATGCCGGTACCGCGATCCCGACTTCGCAACGCTTCGTCGGGCAAAGACGGCAAAAAGCACGCCATACCCTCCCCGCCCGAACGACTGAAGTCGTTCAGTCGGGCGGGCTTGCACCGTGACAACATTGTGGCTAAAGAAACATATTCAGTCTGGACAGTGCTATTTCCATTGACTCTTTTAAGATCCGCGGCAAAAACTCACTAAAAAACAACTTTAATGAAAAATTCAGATCCAAAAAGTTCCCGTATTGGGATTTTTTTATATCTTTACATATGAATCCAACCTAAATATGGAGAGAATATTTGCAAAGAGCACATTTCGATCATTCTGGGAATCATATCCTGACTCAGAACAATATTTAAAGACCTGGTATGATACAGCCCTGAATTCGGATTGGAAAATCCCGAATGATGTAAAGCAAACTTATGCAAATGCAAGTATTTTAAAAGAAAGCAGGATTGTTTTTAATATTAAAGAGAACTCATATAGATTGGTGGCAAAGTTTAATTTCGAAAAGCAATGGATATTTATCCGATTTATTGGAACCCATTCAGAGTATGATAAAATTGATACCAATACCATTTAAATAAATTATTAGCATGAATATAACACCCATAAAATCAGGATCAGATTATCAAAAAGCATTAAAAAGACTTGAGGTCATTTTTGATGCTGAAATTGGTACACCTGAAAGTGATGAAGCCGATGTGCTTGGACTGTTGATTGATGAGTATGAAAAAAAACATTTCCCAATTGAAACACCCGATCCCATTGAAGCTATTAAAATAAGGATGGAAGAAATGCAGCTAAAACAAATTGACTTAGCAGATGAATTTGGTGGTAAAAACCGTGTTTCTGAAATATTAAACAGGAAACGTAAATTAACGGTTGATATGATTCGCAAGTTGACTATAAAATTAAATCTTTCACCTGGGCTATTAATTAACGATTATCAACTATCGAGATAACTAAGTACGGTTGGCAACAAAGTGCAAAGCCCATTTCCACCTCCTCCACTGGTTGGTGGATACGGACGGACAAGTCAACGAGGCTTTGCACCAAACCGTTAATTTACAATGGCAAGAATAATAGGCATATTTTTCATCCCTCACGGCTGTGTGAGGGATTAATTTATTTGAGAGACAACTCAAATTATTTTGATCATTGAATAAATCATTTTCGGGAAGTGAATAGATAAGCCATGTTAATATCAGACAGAATCCCGATTACCGTGGGTGTTATAGGTCATCTTGATGTTATAACAACGGAAGAACACAGAATGCAGATCGAAAAATTGTTTTGTGATCTGGCTGCAGGGTATCCCAATTCACCCATCCATCTTTTTTCCTCAATTGCAGAAGGTGCCGACAGGTATGTTGCCAATATTTTCCTGAAAATGAAAAGGGAAAATGAAGAATACCGGGACAGGTTCGAACTGATTGTCCCGATACCTTTTAATCAGCATGAATACAAAGAAGACTTTGATGATACTTCTGATGAAGAATTTGATAAGCTGCTGAAACAGGCAAAAAGGAGTTTTATTGTCGGGAATGAAAGAAGGGAGACTGACAGGCCCCATAAATACCTGGAAACAGGAAAACTGGTGGCCGACAGCTCTTTAATACTGATTGCTTTGTGGGATGGGAAAGCTGGGAAAAAAGGGGGTACGGCCGATATAGTAAAACATAAAATAACGGGAGATGATGATACGGTTGCTGAAAGCACATTTGAATATGATGGTACCGTTTTTATTCTGCCCAGTGCAAGAGGACAATCTCCGGAGCATCTTTCAACAAATATTGACAGTAAGGATGCTCTGTCCCTGGATCGTGTTCTGAAGGATGTCACATTGAAAGAGGCACTTGAGAAAATTGAGGAGATCAACAAAGATTCACTCAGTCTAGAACAATCAGATCTTGAAAAATCAAGATCATATTTGTTTAATAAACCTGAAAAACTAAACCTTCCTCAAAGGTCAGTATTGAACTGGTATTCAATTCTTGACCAGTTATCACTGAAAGCAAGGAGAAGAGATCTGCTGGTTACTGCCTGGCTATTTGTTTTAGGATTGTTTTTTATCCTGTTCCTGGAAATATATTCCAATATATGGGTAAACAAAATTATACTGGCAGCTACCATGTTCATCCTTGTTCTGGCAACTGTGATATTTATTTATTCAAGGGTGAAAAAAAATCATACAAAATATTTATACAACAGGACACTGGCAGAAGCTTTAAGAATCCAGTTTTACTGGAACTTTGCAGGTCTGCAGAAAAATGTCTCTAATTATATCCTGAGAATACACAGGAAAGAATTTACCTGGGTAAAACATATTCTTTCAGCCCTTTATGGGATTGCATACAATATTAAAAACATAAACCCTGAAACGATAAACGATCTTACAGATAACTGGATTAAAGACCAGGCTGAGTTTTTCGATTCATCAATAAAAAGGATGACCGAGCGCATATCCCGTTACCACAGGGTATCCAATGTATCATTCGTTATGGCCTTTATTCTGTTTGCTTCAATATTCTTTTTAGGTAATTTCTATGAATCAAATAATTACCTGTTGAACATATTGCTGGTAATAGCACCAATATTACTGGGTATCTTTGCTTTAATCAGGGCATACATTAATATGAAAGGTTACGAGCAGTTGCTGAACCAGTATGAACTGATGCAGGTTATTTATAAAAGGGCCGAGGCAAAGATCAGCGAGTTAAACCAATCACAGATGAAGCCCGGTGAGCGAAATTCCTATTTCAGGGAACTGTTTTTTGTTATTGGTAAAGAAGCCCTGATTGAAAACGGCATCTGGTACCTTATCTTCAAGGAAAAAGAACCGGAGATTGAAGTAGCCTGAATCCGTATCGGATAAGGCACTAATTTAATTTGACTGAGGTTTTATTCTTTTGTAACTTTAATAGATTATCTGCCTGGTATGTCCCATGATGTATTCATAAGTTATTCCAATAAGGATAAAAGTGTCGCTGATGCTGTTTGTTCTATCCTGGAACAAAACGGGATCCGTTGCTGGATTGCGCCCCGCGACATTACTCCGGGCCTTCCCTTTGCGGAGGCTATCATCGATGGTATTAAAGCCTCCAAAGTATTTGTCCTGATCTATTCCTCAAACTCAAACCATTCGCCTCAGGTCATAAAAGAAGTGGACCGGGCAGTACACCATGGCCTGGCCATTATACCCCTTCGATTGGAGGATGTTCCAATGTCAAAACAGCTGGAGTATTACGTAAGCGATGTCCATTGGCTTGATGCTTTAACACCTCCATTGGAAAAACACATTAGCAAGTTAGTCAAGGTGGTTCAATTGCTTTTGAAGATGGATGAGGTTGACGATGATGATATAAAAGAAGCGCTCGGGATCAAAACCATAAAGCAGGCAGAGCCTGGTAAACCTGGCAGGAAACTTACCCTGCGCAAGGTTCTCATCCCTGCAGTCGCTGTGCTCCTTGTTGCTATTGTCCTTGGTGCAGTATGTCTCTTCAAACGGCAGGCAAAAATCCACTGGGCCAGAGAGGAGGCGCTTCCCGAAATCGAGCGGTTGATAGGGGAGAACGATGTTTGGCGGAACCTTTTGGAGCCATACAGGCTGGCGGAGAGGTCTGAGGCGATCCTTGGGAACGATCCTGAGCTCGAGGAGATGTTCTCGCAGATATCCCTGGAGATCGACGTCCTGACAGATCCTCCCGGAGCCAAAGTATTCATGAAGGAGTATGTGGACTCCGACGGAGAGTGGACCTTCCTGGGAGTAACGCCGTTGGAGAAGGTCCGCGTTCCAATCGGAATCTTCCGCTGGAGACTGGAGAAGGAAGGATACGATACTGTCTTGGCAGCGGCATCAACGTGGAAAAGTGTATCATTAAATTCAGTAAGCAATGTCGGTGCGGGTGTACCCGACACCTTAATACGGAATTTGGACCAGGTTGGGAGCATTCCGTCAGGAATGGTACGGGTACCAGCAACAAATATCCCCATCGGAACACTGAGTGACTTTTTCATTGGCCGGTACGAAGTAACGAACCGGGAGTATAAGAAATTTGTGGATGCAGGCGGGTACCAGAACCGGGATTACTGGAAACACGACTTTGTAAAAGATGGGAAGGAACTCACCTGGGACATGGCTATGAGTGAGTTAGTGGACCAATCGGGGCAACCTGGTCCTTCCACCTGGATGGGAGGTGACTACTTACCGGAACAGTCAGACTACCCGGTATCGGGAGTATGCTGGTACGAGGCAGCTGCTTATGCCGAATATAAAGGGATGAGTCTGCCAACCTCAACACACTGGTTTGTGGCTGCGGGAAGAATGACCCCTATGGTTCAGGTCCCACAGCTTGGAGGCTTCGAAATACTTGCCCCATTCTGCAATTTCGGACAGCGTGGAACGGTTGCGGTGGGTAGTCTTTCTGGCTTCACTGCTTATGGAGCTTATGACATGGCTGGGAATGTTCGGGAGTGGTGCTGGAACGAAACTATAACGGGAAGGGTAATACGTGGTGGAAGCTGGCAGGACAATACTTACGAATTCGGCAACGAGAGACAGGCACCTGCAATGGATCGATCTCCCAGGAACGGGATACGGCTGGCTTTCTATCCACACCCTGATAGCATTCCCGCGAAGGTATTTGCTCTCAAAGGCTTCCAGGTACCAGCCGATATCAATAAACAAGAGCCCGTCTCCGATGCTATCTTCCAAATCTACAGGGAGCTTTTTGCCTATGATAAATCACAGCTAAACTCAAGCGTAGAGTATCGGGAGGAAAGCCCGGGAGGGTGGGTTCGTGAGAAGATATCTTTTGATGCTGTATATGGTGACGAGCGGGTACAGGCCTACCTTTTCCTTCCTGTCAATGGTAAACCTCCCTATCAGACGGTCATCTACTTTCCCGGAAGCGCGGCCGCATATACAACGTCAAGCCAGGAGATGGAAACTTACTACGAATTCACCATGTTCCTGAACTTCCTTGTCAGGAATGGCCGGGCCGTCCTTTTTCCAATATACAAGGGGACCTTCGAACGCGCAAAACCGGAGTTGAGGGCGATTCATGGTGGAACCGATTCTTATGCCTATACTGAATTTCTGATCCAGATTGTTAAGGATTTCAGACGAAGCATCGACTACCTGGAGACCCGGCCGGATATAGACAGCAGCAAGATAGCCTACTATGGTATGAGCTGGGGAGGTGGGCTCGGGAGCATCATTCCGGCTGTGGAGGAACGCCTCAGCGTCAACATAATGTTGGCTGGAGGTCTGGGTCTGGGAAGCAACGTCAGGCCAGAGGTTAATACAATTAACTACATAAGCCGTGTCCGGATCCCCACCCTCATGCTTAACGGATTGTACGACAGAGGCATTGACGAGCGTATAAGACCCGCTTTTGATCTCCTGGGGACCCCTCCAGAACACAAGCGCCTCATCCTTTACAAGACCGACCACATCCCGCCAAGGGCTGAGTACATCAAGGAGACCCTGGCATGGCTTGACAAGTACCTTGGGCCGGTAAGGTGAATGATCAGGGAGCGTATGCGATCATTATTCCTTGCGGATGTGATAAAGAGGAATTACCAGAAGGATACAGCACCGAATATTTTTACTACACCTTTGGTTTTGAGAAGGTGTTTCTTTATCTGAAACGATCCGAATTATTTATCTCCTTTCATAATGATAGTATATCTCTGGGTGAAGCTGAAAACATTTTAAATGAATACCAAAATGATAGCATCGATTATGCAACACCTGTTTTTGCAGGTCATCCCAAGGATGAAGAGGGCTATATAATTTTGACAGATGGAATTGTATGTGATCCGGACATCTCTTCAGTTGAATTTGAAAATTTGATTCTTGAATTGTTTGATTAGACAGCTGCACCGAGTGGGCTGGTATAATCAATTAAAACGCTACATACAAGCCAATCACCACAACCAATGATAATTGAATGCTAATTCAACGGGAACTTAACCCGAAAAATTCTTTGAATTTTTCGCCATTTATGGCTGACGAAAAGTC